>SVSR01000032.1 GCA_015064205.1 Oscillospiraceae bacterium | reverse complement strand
AATTCTTGAAGATGTCCTTCATGATCTGCTTGAGCTTTTCGTCAACTTCTTCTGCGGTCCATGAGTAACGCATAGAGTTCTGACTCATTTCAAGACCTGATACTGCAACACCGCCTGCGTTTACGGCCTTTGAAGGAGCAACTACAACGCCATTGCTTCTGAGGTATGCGAATGCTTCTTCTGTTGTAGGCATGTTGGATACTTCAACGTAGTACTTGATACCGTTAGCAACGATATTCTTAGCGTCGTCAATGCCAACTTCGTTCTGTGTTGCACAAGGCATTATAATATCAACCTTCTGTTCCCACGGACGCTTGCCTGCATAGAAAGGAACTCCGAACTTGTCTGCATAATCCTGAACCTTATCACGTCCGGATGCACGCATTTCAAGCATAAAGTTTATCTTTTCTTCTGTGCAGATACCGTCTTTATCGTATATGTAACCGTCAGGGCCGGAGATTGTTACTACCTTACCGCCAAGCTCTGTTACCTTCTTAACCGTACCCCATGCAACATTACCGAAACCGGATACTGCAAATGTCTTACCCTTTATGTCATCGCCAAAGGACTTGAGCATTTCTACTGCATAGTAAACTGCACCAAAGCCTGTTGCTTCAGGACGGATAAGTGAACCGCCGAACGGGATTCCCTTTCCTGTAAGAACACCTGTGAATTCGTTGCAAAGTCTCTTGTACTGACCAAACATATAGCCAACTTCACGTGCACCGACACCAATATCGCCTGCAGGAACGTCTGTGTTAGGACCAATGTGTCTGTAAAGCTCTGTCATAAAGCTCTGGCAGAAACGCATGATCTCTCCGTCAGACTTACCTCTGGGGTCGAAGTCCGAACCGCCTTTACCGCCGCCCATAGGAAGACCTGTAAGCGAGTTCTTGAATGTCTGTTCAAATCCGAGGAACTTGATAATACCTTCATAAACAGAAGGATGGAAACGCAGACCTCCCTTGTAAGGACCGATTGCGCTGTTGAACTGGATTCTGAAACCGCGGTTTACCTGCGCCTTACCGTTGTCGTCAACCCACGGTACTCTGAACTTGATGATTCTTTCAGGCTCTACCATACTTTCAAGAACGCCCTTTTCAATAAATTCCGGGCGCTTTTCGATAACGGGCTCGATTGACTCAAGAACTTCACGTACTGCCTGATGGAACTCAGGCTCACCTGCGTTTCTTTTTTCGACTCTCTCCATGAGGTCTGCGAGATACTGATTCTTAAAACTCATAACTAAGACCTTCCTTTTCTGCGGAAACACCGCAAAATAAAATTTCGATTATTCACGACAGAACAGCTAAAACATACTGCATTTTAAATTATATTCCGCCATTGTCATGTCGATAACATTTTAGCATAGCCTGCCTTTATTTGTCAATAACTACATAAAATGTAATCGACATTTTTATACAAAAAACTAAACCTTTCGGCAACTTACACAAATTGCCGAAATTTTTATTATGCTTAATGACGATAATTTGTTCTGTTTTGAAGTCTAATCCATCATTTTGAGTTGATATAGAGAATATCACTAATATAATGTGTTAAAAATAATAAAAATCTTCACGACATTAAATTCGGAGAAAATGAAATGAAAAGCGATACCCTTATCAAAATCAACAAACTGTTCCCTCCCGTTTCTCATCCGTTCAATTTACAAAACGAAGGCGTCAAAAGCTATTGCGAATGGGAATTTGAACGCGGCGAAGATACGCTGAATGATTATATCGGAAACAAAATTGTCCCCGATGTTGACACCATGCTAAGAGGTGTAAATCTTTTAGACGTTGGTGCGGGAGAGGGCGGTAAATCCGTCTACTACCTTACACGCGGCGTAAAAAGTGTGACCGCACTCGACGTTATTGACAGCTATAAGTCTAAAGCCGAAGCTCTCGCTGTCCGTCTTGGAGTTAAAGACAATTTTACCTACACAGTCGCTGACGCTGTAAAAATGCCTTTTAGCGACAATTCATTTGATGCTGTTATTATGAACGATTCCATAGAGCACGTAAACTGCCCCGATGCTGTTCTTGATGAAATATACAGAGTACTTGTGCCGCACGGCAGACTGTACGTTAATTTTCCTCCCTACTATCACCCGTACGGCGCACACTTATCCGATGCAATATATATGCCGTGGGTGCATCTGTTTTTTGATGAGCAGACTCTGATCTGCGCATACAAAGACCTTGTCTGCACCCTGCCAGACGGCAAAGACCGTATAAACTTCCGCATATCTTTCAACGAGGACGGCACAGAATACTTTTCTTATATAAACAAAATGAGCATTAAGCGCTTTAACACCATTTGCAAAAAAACAAAACTTAGATGTATCTATTACAAGGAAATCCCGCTTCGCACCTCACTTTCTTTGCTTGCAAAATTTCCACTGACAAAAGAAGCTTTTGTTAAAAGAATAGTTGCTATATTTGAAAAAAGATGCTAAAAAAGCGACTTTAAAAGCCGCTTTTTCTCTTATTCTCCTCTTGCCGCTGCAAGCTTTGGGCAGATAACGTTTATCGCTCCTGCAATACCGGCTCCGCCTGCAAGACACAATACGGCAAGAACCCCTTCGCCAACACTTGCAAAGTCATATGGTATAATAGGTACCGTTGTTGCTATTACAATACCGATTATAATATGACTTGCAACAGAGTGGTGGCGCTCATACAGATTTTTAACGAACCGTGAAAGAAGTATTATAGTCAAAACTATTCCTACCAGTATCGGCAGAAGCACATCAAGTCTGAGTTGTGATACACCGTCTACCATTGGCTGATATAATCCTAGGAAAATCAGCGTTGAAGACGAGCTGAGTCCCGGCACAACTATACTTATTCCCCAGATAACACCGCACATAAAATACCAGATAATATTCGGCTCAATGCTTATTTTGCTTCCGAACTTCAGATACATAAACAGGCTTAAAAATAGTACGGTAGTTAATATAAGTGCCGACCATGACGCTTTAGTACGTTTTGTCTTTCCTGCATCATGCCACATATCGGGAATCGTTCCGATTATAAGTCCTACAAATACACACGTTGCAAGAGTACTGTTTGCTTCCATGAAGTCTGCAACGAACCTCGCAAGGCATAAAAATCCCGCCGCCGAGCCAAGCGCCAACGGAAGTATTATGTATAGATTTGGTACAAGCCTGTGGATGGGGTCTGCAAGCGTATCAACGAGCGGCTTATAAAATCCGAATATAACGCATAGTACGCCGCCGCTTATTCCCGGAAGTATACCGCCGATACCTATAAACATAGCTTCAAAAAAGACTATAAAAAAATATGCAACAGAAAACTTCTTTAAATCCTTCATTTTCCTGTAATTCCTTATTTTATTTATTCAAACTTCATTTTACTTTCGCACTATAAACGCACTAAAAATAAACGTTTAACTTTTCGTTAATATCTTCTTTGCGGTCTCTGTTTTGATATATAAAATCAGACTTCAAAGATTTGGCACATATAAGAAGCTCGCCTTTTTTAACACTTATCTCTGCCTTTTTTTCCAAGAGCTCATTACTCGTACCGAGCACAGAGCAGCTTTCAAGTTCAGCATTTTCAAGCTCATACTTAAATCCTTTCTCACACACGCCATAGCTTTTCTCGGTAAGTGAGAACAAGCTCAGTATTTGTCCACTCTCCCCGTAGAGCGTAACAGTTGAGTCTTTAATAACAGTCATAACTTCCCTCTCGCCAACAAGAAAACCGACTGCGTTATTTCTTGCAATATATGCAAGCAGTTGAACATTAGCAAAAGTATGGTCAAATCTGCCGCCGAGGCCGCCTAAAATGAATATCTTCTTAAACCCCATTTCAAGAGCTCGCTTTACAGCAAATGACGTGTCTGTATCGTCCTTTTCGCACGGAAGTACTGTCAAATTATCGTGGTTTGGTATCCTGCCGAGCGAGTCAAAATCCCCGATAACACAATCGGGTTTCACTCCTAAGTTCTCTGCATAAAGATATCCTCTGTCTGCCGCTATAATATAATCACTTTCATGCGGCATATATTCTATTTTACCAAGCTCGCCCGCCGCAATTATAACTGCATTTTGTTTAATACTCATTGTGTAAGTTCTCCATATGGTGATACTCAGATATAGTGTTGTGGCAAGTATAACATATCGGGCAGGTCTCAGTCAAGACCTGCCCGATATTTCATTTTTCATTACGCTTCATTGGTTTAAGCGTAATGGGATCCAGTGCAACACACATTATTGCAATAAGTACTGATGTTAATATAGCGTTAGGTATCATATAGCTTGCATTGTACGTAAGCGAATAGATCCACACGTTAACACCCTCGGGCGCATACGAGCCCCAAAGCAAAACGCCTGACAAAAAGCTGCACAAAAAGCGAATCAGCGTTACTGTAAGAGCACCAACGGTATAGCCTACCAAACGCAATTTTGAACCAAACATACCTGCTATTATATCTGCTCCTCCAAGCAGAGCGAATGCAAGCACGTAATCAAGTAATACGCATAAAATCATCGCGCTTACAGTGCCCGCCGGCGGTGCATACCAGCCGAGAAGCATCTGTACGGCCGCGTGCACCAGCCCTGCCATAAGTCCCCATTTATATCCTCTGCGATAGGAAAAATATATAACAGGGATCATGGCAACTGTAATTGACCCGCCCTGCGGCCATGACGGCAAAGGCAGAAGGTCAAGCACTACGCTCAAAGCTATCATCAAAGATCCCTCAAGCATAGCTAAAAGGTGATTTGTTCTTTTGTTTCTCATATCAAAGAAACCTCCTCAGATAAAAAATCAACCGCACGAAAACTCCGTGCGGTTTGATGAATCTGAAGCTATAGTCCTCAAAAAAATCTCCCTACGCCGGCATTATCCGTATCAGGTGTAGAGTCCGGGAGAGCGTCACTCCCATCTCAGCCAACTGCTGTCAGCACCCCTGTTTTTATGCGGTTGTACGCCCGATACTATCGGACAAATGTATAATACCACATAACCTAAAATTTGTCAAGAGATATTAAAATAAAACATTTTTTAAATCAACCCCAAAGGCCCATATTGACAAAATCTCACCTAGGGGATATAATATATTGTATTCTTTATGTTAAGGTCGGTCGTGTTATGAAAAACAAAAATAAATTTTTATCTTTTGGCGCATTTGTTATATATTTTCTCATCATTTTTGCTATAGCAACCGTAATTTTAATGAGCGCTCTTTCCTCTTATCTTGAGGAATATGAAAAATATCAGCCCTCTACTATCGCAAACGAGGTCAAAGACTATTTCAGCGCCAAAAACAGCGCTCAATTATCGCTCATTCCCGCCGAAGGCGAAACTGTTTTGGCGCCTGTTTTCCCACAATACATAAAAAGGATCGTTAACGAAGAAAACTTATTCTGTTATAAATCCTCGTCAAGCGATCAGACTCTTATATACGACTACATAAGCAATAATAAAAAAATAGCCTCTCTGTTACTGTCAAAAACAAACGAAAAAAGCAAACGCGGCTTTGATATATACGAAATCGATCATATAAAGTGGTATCCTGTTTTCAAGTATACAATAACCGCACCTGACGATTGCAAAATATTCATAAATGATATTGAAATAAATGCCGATAACGCTACGATTGAGGTAATAAGCAAAAACGACGTTTATGAAGATTTCGACGGATATGTAACAAGTCTTGTCAGATATAACATTGACAATCTAAATTACATCACCAATGTACGAGCAGAATTTGACAGCAAAACGGTATTTGAAATAGTTAACGACGGCGATGATCTTGATTTTGAAGTAAACTATACTGTAAATAAGATAATGCCCGAAGAAATGAAGGCGGAAATAGAAGCGCGTACTCACAAAGCTGTGGAAGCATACGTATACTACACCACTCTGCATTCTATTCCCGTGTCGACCGTTCTTCCGTACATTCATCCGAAGGCCGCACTTTACAAAAATGTTCAGCGCTTTGATAACACCTGGAGTAACAGCAAAACATCAGACGAATTCTTAAAGTTTGAAATAAGCGATTTTAAATACTATACCGATACAAAAGCTTCCTGCCGTGCAGATGTCATATATCAGATCATCAAATATTACAACACAAAACGCGAGTTCGATTTCAATTTTGATATATATCTCGCAAAAGAAAACGGACAGTGGTACGTAACTTCTATGGAAAGGGTCCATTCAGATAAATGAAAAGGCTTATAATATCTTGTCTGATCCTATCGTGTATGCTTTTTGGGGCAATTCACGCGTCTGCCGCAGACATTGTAGCTCAGAAGATTGATTATGATTGTGAGCTTATAAGCAGTAAAATATCAAATCCAACTGTACTTAGCGATAATAACTACAAAACAAAGCTTGTTTTAGAACCCGGCGATACATTGCGCTTGCATGCAGAAAATATTGCATATCTTTATATAAAGTTTTATGCAAGTGCGCCTGAGTCTTACAATGTAAAGCTTATAAACCCTAATGCAGACACAGAAAATAAAGAATTAAAGCTTGGTCAAAAAGGCTTTTTACACGATTTAACGAAATTTGATACCCCATCGGAAATAATAGAGATCACATCAAATCAACAAATGGCCATTGCTGAAATCGAGTTATATTTGCAAGGAAATTTGCCCGAAAACGTTCAGCGTTGGGAGGATTCATTTTCCGTATGCGATATTCTCGTTATATCAACGCACTCCGATGACGATACTCTCTTTTTCGGAGCTCTTATTGCCGAAAATACTGCTAAAAACAGGCTTGTACAAACAATGTTTATTTGTGACCACCGAAAAGAGTCCCACAGATTAAATGAACTTCTTGACGGTCAATGGACTCTTGGAGTAACCGCGTATCCTATAATCGGAAATTTTCCCGATCTCTACTCTATGCAACTTGAGCTTGCCGAGTCACAGTACGATATAGAGGCTATGAGAGGCTTCATGGTTGAATCTATAAGGCGAACTCACCCGTCTGTAGTCGTAACCCACGATGTTAACGGCGAATACGGCCACGGCGCGCACAAGCTTGTTTCAAAGCTTACGCGTGAAGCGGTGAACGTATGCTCAGACCATAATTCTTACAGCGATTCAGCAGAAAAGTACGGGGTTCATTCTCCAAAGAAAACTTATCTGCATCTGTATGAAGAAAACCCGATAGTTTTAGACGTAGACAAGGTTTATGGATCGCTTACACACAAAACACCCTTTGAAACCGCAAAAGCGGCATACGAATGCCACGTATCTCAGCACAAATGGGATGATCTCGAAGTGACGAAAAGCGGAACAAACGACTGCCGTCGCTTCGGATTATACAAAAGCGAAACAGAGTTTGATAAGGCAAGCAATGATATAATGAGCGGCATAATGCCGATAATTCCTTGTGTTTCATCAGTCAGTATGGTAAGTGAGACTAAACAGGAAAAAACAACAGCTGTAAATTCAGTAACTTCCCTGCAAACAACTTCTCATGACCAGTTAAAGGCTTATACGCACTCAGAGTATTTCATACTTACATGTATAGTGAGTTTAACAGTATTTTCAGCATTTGTACTTATTAAGTTTATTAAACGCATCCGCTTATAATACGAAAGGACATTATATGGAACAAAAGAAAATAGACAGAATAAACGAGCTTGCGAGGATAAAGCGCGAGCGCGAGCTAACAGCAGAAGAAGCAGAAGAACAAAAGGCTTTGCGTGAAGAATATATAAGGGGTTTTCGCGCGTCAATGACAGGAATACTAGACAATACAGTTATAAAGCGCCCCGACGGAACAGTAGAGCCTCTGGCAGATAAAAACAAGAACAGGAATAAAGAATAATGACCTTAAAATATGTTGCCACCTGCCTATTCGGTCTTGAGAAGCTGCTTGGAAATGAGATTGATGCGCTCGGATACAAAAGACTTGATACTATGGACGGCAGAATCACCTTTGAAGGCGATGAGTCGGCCATTGCAAGAGCGAATATTAACCTCAGATTTGCCGAGAGAGTGTTCATACTTCTCGGCCAGTTCAATGCGCGCTCATTTTCTGAGCTTTTTGATAATACCACGCTTTTGCCTTGGGAAAACTTCATCACTAAAGACGATGCATTCCCCGTTAAAGGACACGCTATAAAGAGCACTCTTTTTTCAGTTCCTGATTGCCAGAGCATCGTAAAGAAAGCGATTGTCAGCAGACTTTGTAACAAATACGGTGTGAAGTGGTTTGCCGAAACAGGCGTAAAGTATCAGGTGGAATTTTTCATTTTCAAAGATATTGCCAGACTTATGATAGACACGTCGGGTATAGCGCTTCACAAGCGCGGATACCGCCCTGCCTCGGGTGCGGCACCGCTTCGCGAAACGCTTGCAGCCGCCGTTGCAGCAACATCGCGTCCGAGAGAAGACGTGCTTATGTGGGATCCGTTCTGCGGTTCAGGTACAATAGTTATAGAGGCGGCAATGATGATGAACAATATCGCTCCCGGCGCAAACCGCAGCTTTTCTGCAGAGTCCTTCCCCTTTATTTATAAAAGGATATGGGACGATGCAAGAGATGAAGCACAAAGCAAAATTTGTAAAACAGGCTTTGAAGCATGGGGATCGGATATCGACAGGTCGGTTCTTGGAATCGCAAAAGAAAATGCAAACCGCGCAGGAGTTTCGGACTCTGTCAAATTCTTTGAAGCAGATGCAAAAAGCATAAACCGCCCCGACAGAAGAGGAACTATCGTATGTAATCCCCCGTATGGCGAGCGTCTTATGGAAATATCAGACGTTGAGATCCTCTACCGTGATATCGGTGAAAAGTTCCGTTCATTTGCACCCTGGCAGGTTTACGTGCTAACGTCACACGAGGGTTTTGAGAAGCTCTACGGCAAGCGCGCAGACAAGATACGCAAGCTATACAACGGTATGATACCATGCAATCTATATCAATATTTTATAAATAAAGATAAAAGGTAAATATGATTGATAAAGCATTCGTTGAAATAACGAATATATGTAATCTTAACTGCTCCTTCTGCATAGGGCACAAAAGAAAACAAGAATATATGCCGCCCGAGAAATTCAGACATATACTAGAAAAGCTTGATCGTAAGGTTAAGTATCTTTATCTTCACTTAATGGGCGAGCCTACAACTCATCCGCAGCTTGAACAGATACTTAAAATTGCCGACAAGTTTGATTTTCGTGTTATGCTGACAACTAACGGCACACTTCTTGATAACAAAAAAGAGCTTTTGCTTAATTGCCAAAAGCTTTACAAGATCAGCATAAGCCTTCATGCCTATGAATCAAACGGGATAACGGATATTGATAAGTATATTGATAAAGCTATAAGCTTTGCAAAAGTGTCAGCTGAGCATGGTATTATCACGGTATTCAGACTTTGGAATAACGGCGGAGAAGATACGCTTAACAGGCAGATAATAAACAGACTGCACAAATTTGCAACCGAAAACGGATCTGTTGTAACTTCAAACAGAAGCGGCGAGAGGCTCGGCAATAAGCTCTTTATAGAATTTGGAAACAAATTTGACTGGCCAACCTCAAATAACAACATTAATGACTGCGAAGAAGATCTATTTTGCTATGCTCTTCGCGACCAGTTCGGTATTCTCGTTGACGGAAGCGTCGTTCCCTGCTGTCTCGACCACGAAGGCGAGATTTGCCTTGGAAATATATTTGAAAGTGATATTGATACGATACTTTCCGGAAAACGTGCGCGTGCCATCTATGACGGATTCACAGCGCACCGTGCAGTAGAAGACCTTTGCAAGAACTGTGATCATGCAAGATGGTACAGAAACAAAAACGCGTAAAAATTTTACGCGTTTTTTTATTTAGGTGTTGACAATCTTCAGAATTTATGGTACACTATACGCAAGTTAGCATATGCTAACCGTCCTGTTATACCTCACAGGATCTTTGTTTTCTCCAATGGCAGTAATGTCTGACCGAAACAATTAAGCAAAAAACAGTGCAAGCTTTAACTTGCACTGTTTTTTGCTTAATCAATTCCGTAAGTACCTGTGATCGGGTCAAGGAATATCGGGATTTCGGGAGGTGCAAAAGTAAAAACAATAAACAAAAGGCCTATAATACAGATCAGTGCAAACGATAGCCATTTGGGCAAAATACAGTTGTATCCGTTATTAAGCAGACGCGTTTCATAAAGATACACTACTGCTGCCGATATAAAAAATATTGCGATATTAAACCAGTCGGGCGATTTTCCAAATACTCCGTTATACGTATAAAATATCACAGGAATAAGTACAAGCCCAAGTAATATTCCTTTTAACTTGACACACCAAAAATTATCATAGTCCTTGAAGAATAAGCTTTGTATAAGAGCAAAAACAAACATCGGAAAGAACAATAGCTTCATATGTTCCCACGTTGATTCATTAACTCCCGAAAAAGGTGCCGCATATACGCTCTGCCCTGTCAGGTCATACAGATAATGAAGTATAGTTCCTCCAAGCGAGGTTATTGCAAAACCCATAAGCTGCCAGAGTGGAATTGATCTTTTCATTTATTGCCTCACATAAATAGTATTTGTAAAAGTATATTTACTTTTCGGAAAAATTATACTGCTTAATAGTTAAACGAATAACATAAATTACACAGGCAGATAATATACAGGCAAGGAAGTGATAAAATGAATTCTGTCTGGGTAGAAGATGTAAAGCATATATTCCGTGATCCGCTTAAAGATAATATAAAAACCGACGTACTCATCGTTGGCGGAGGTATGGCAGGAATACTTTGCGCATATATGTTGAAAAAATCCGGCGTTGACTGTATTTTAGTTGAAGCAAAGCGGATATGCGAAGGTATTACAAAGAATACAACTGCCAAGATAACACTCGGGCACGGACTTATATACGGCAAACTGATACGTGAGTTCGGCCAAGACAAAGCAAGGCTTTATCTCAAAGCACAGAAAAAAGCCTGCGAAGAATACGCCCGCTTATGTCAAAACATCGACTGTGATTACGTAACAAAAGACTCCTTTGTTTATTCGCTTGATAATGCAAGAAAAATTGAAAATGAAGTTAAAGCAATAAACAGGCTCGGATCCAAAGCTGAGTTTTGTAAAAAAACCGATCTGCCATTTAATGTCGCAGGTGCTGTAAAGATAAAGAATCAGGCACAGTTTCATCCTCTTAAATTTGCCTTTGAAATTTCAAAAGACCTTCCCATATATGAAAACACTAAGGTACTCCAACTTATGCCGGATAAAGCAGTTACAAAACACGGTGATATAAAATTCAAAAAAATAATTATTGCAACGCACTTCCCTATGCTTAATAAACACGGAAGTTATTTTCTGAAAATGTATCAACACCGCTCTTACGTTATCGCGCTTGACGGCGCCAAGTTTTATGATGGTATGTACGTTGATGAAAAAGATACGGGACTGTCATTTCGAAATTACGGAAATCTATTACTACTCGGCGGCGGCGGTCACCGTACAGGAAAAAATGGGGGAAATTGGCATGAGCTTGAAGAATTTGCAGCAAAATATTATCCGTCAGCAAAAATCACAAACAGATGGGCAACGCAGGACTGCATAACATTAGATTCTGTTCCCTATATTGGTAAGTATTCAAAAAATACCACAGACATGTATGTTGCCACAGGATTTAATAAATGGGGTATGTCATCGTCTATGGTATCGGCAATGATACTGTCAGATTTAGTGCAAGAAAAAGACAATGAATACTCAGAAGTTTTTTCACCTTCACGCAGTATCCTTAGACCCCAGCTTGCGGTAAATGCATTTGAATCACTGGTCGGGCTGTTAACACCTACTGCGCCAAGATGCCCACATCTCGGTTGCGCTTTGAAATATAACCCCGACGAACACTCGTGGGACTGCCCTTGCCACGGCTCAC
>SVSR01000005.1 GCA_015064205.1 Oscillospiraceae bacterium | reverse complement strand
TCGCTTTACCACCTGCATGAGTATAACCTTGAAGAAAACCTGCGTTTTCGTCATGCCGAGCACCTGTGCCGCCTCATACTGACCGCGCGGCATGCTCTCTATACCTCCGCGGTATATTTCCGAAAAGTATGCGGCGTAGTTTATAACGAAAGCCACAACAGCGGCTATCATTCTCTGCCTCATTGGTATTCCGAAAACAAGACCGGGAACGTAAAAAACGATAAATAACTGTAAAAGCAGGGGAGTGCCGCGGATCACCCATACGAAAAGACGTGTTATCAGCGCGATAGGCTTGAAGTCAACGATTACTTTAAGTATCCATGCGGCTATTTTGCGCTCTCGCTTTTCAATTATTTCCGCAACTTTCTCCGTGCGCATAAGCCACGCAAACGGGCGGAACTTTGACATGGAACCAAAGCATATCATAAGTCCGATCGGTATTGCAAGCGCAAGTGTTATAAAGAATAGCAAAAGATTCTGACCGAAGCTCTCAAGAAGATTAAGAGTTATGGTTGAAAAATCAGGATTCATATGTATACCGTACCTTTATGCAAGCAAAAGGATTCGGCTTTAACCGAATCCTTTTTATTTGCGAGATGTTTGACCTGTTACTGAGCGATGATCTGTGTTTCGAGTGAGTACCATTCAGCGATGTCGGTGATAGTACCGTCGTTATAAAGTTCAGCGATAGCCGCATTAACCTTGGCCGCCATGTCGCTACCCTTTCTGAATGCGATACCGTATTCTTCCTTTGCAAACTCAACACCGTCAACCTTAATGAGGTCTTCGTAATCTGTGCCGCTTCCGATCATGCCGAGAGCTGTGATGTAGTCAACAACACATGCGTCAGCAGTACCTGCAGCAACTTCCATGATTGCCTTAGCCATTGTATCAACAGCTGTGAAGTCAGCACCCTCGAAGAAAGCATCGCTTGTTGCAAGTTCTTCACCTGCGGAGCCTGCTTCAGCAACTACGATCTTACCCTTGAGTGAGCCTGCTTCTTTGTAGTTAGCGGCAACGTCAGCCTTTGTGATGATAACCTGTTCGTTGCTCATATAAGGAACGGATATTTCCATATTTGCTTTTCTTTCATCTGTAATAGTCATACCGTTCCAGATGCAGTCGATTGTCTTTGCATTAAGTTCGATTTCCTTTGTGCTCCAGTCGATTTCCTGGAAAACGGGGAGAACGCCGAGCTTTTCGCAAACAGCCTTAGCAAACTCTGTTTCAAATCCAACGAGCTTGCCGTCTTTGTCAAAATAGTTCATAGGTTCGAAGTATGTAATACCGATGATCATTTCTTCTTTGCCTTCGATGTATGCCGCATCGTTGGAATTGTCAACGATCTCTTCGGTTTCTGTTTCACTTTCCGACTCTGAGTCAACTGCAGCGGGACCGCATGCAACGAGCGAGAGTGAAAGCATTAAAAGTGCGAGTAAAACTGAAAGAATCTTTTTCATAATTAGTCTCCTTGTGGATAATTATTTCAAAGCGATTACTTTATCGCAGTGAAGTGATGAAGTAATGATACCACATATAAATAGTTTTGTCAATACCTTTTTCCAAAAAATAAAAATAAATTATTTTAGAAGCATATAATCTGAATGCAAAGAGTATGTTAACTGTCCGAAAAGCAGGACTTATTATATGATATTTATTTTATCCTTTGGAAGATCGGAGTATAAATAAAGAGAACCGCATATTATAGTTAACCCTTTTGCTAATTCAAGCGCACCGGAAAGAGTGGGCGAGTATTTTCCGGATATACCGCACTCTGCTTTTGCAAGCTCGCACAGAGCCTCTGCGCCCATTGCACGGGGATTATCGCTGACAGTTGTGAAAATAAAACTGCGTTTTTCATTTTTCAGTATATCAAGAACGCTCTTTACGTCCTTGTCTGCCATGCATGCGTATATAATATTCATTTCGCAGTCAGTAAAATATCTGTCAAGCGCTGAATTCAGCGCACGAACACCGTCCGGATTATGACCGCCGTCAAATATAACGCCGTCTGTTATCTCCTCAAAGCGTGCATGATGGACGGCATTTTCAAGGCCGTGACATATGGATTTTTCACTAACTCCGAGCGCTTCAAGGGCACTTACCGCAACAGCCGCATTTTCAAGCTGATATACACCGCCAAGCGAAAGACGGACTTTTTTGCCTTTGTATATGAAGTACTCGTGAATACCGTCAAAAGCATCGGCTGAGGGGATTTTTGCTTGGATAAGTTCATGCCCGTGATATTCAGTATATTTGCGCACTACTTCAAGCGCCTCGGGCAACTGGGCTGTTGTTACAACCTTTCCCGTTGTGATATTATCCTTTATTATACCGCACTTTGCAGAAGCGATTTTTGCAATAGTATCTCCAAGGTATGCGGTATGGTCAAGCTCAATTTTGCATATAACTGCAAGCTCGCACTTTTCAATAATATTTGTCGCATCGAACTCACCGCCAAGACCGACTTCAAGTACAACTATATCACACTTACAGTTTGCAAAATGAAGCATTGCCGCCGCTGTCCATATTTCAAACTGAGTAGGTTCTTCGCCAAGCTTTTCTCTGACCGAATCAGCCGCCTCACCTGCACGGGTGAGAACTTCATCAAGGTCATTATCGTTTATCATTTCACCGTTTACGCATATGCGCTCGTTGACGCGTACCAGATTCGGGGAAGTGTACTTGCCAACGCGCTTGCCATCGCTTATAAGCGCCGCCTCTATCATAGCGCATGTCGAGCCTTTGCCGTTGGTGCCTGCAACGTGTACGAATTTAAGCTCTCTGTCAGGTCTGCCAAGATGCTCAAGCATCGCCTCGATCCGCTCAAGTCCAAGCCTTATTACGTTGTTAAAGCCGTGTTTATCATATTTCATAATATTGCTTTTTTATTTCACAAGAGGAAAGTTTTTCAAGAGTTCGCTTGTGAACTCTAAAAAGTCTCCCTCGCGCTCCCTTCAAAAAACTTTAAATATGGGAAATAAGGATTTTATTATTTTCAACATGGTGAAATCAGTGTGATCTTTTAATAAATATTTTTTCAAGCTTAGGGAAAACAAATAACGAAAGCGGTATGAGTACCGCCGCTTTTATCGGAAGCTCAATAAGGCTTGCTGTTATTTTAGACATGAATATTACCGAAAACGCTTTTGTTGTACCGAGCATACTGAAATAAATATAAAGCCAAAGCGGTGTTAAAGGTATTGCAACAAATACCGTCTGAACAACAACGCAAAGCGCGGCTTTTATTGCCGATGGCTTGCGTTTGTATAAAAACGCCGCAAATATAAGCGCATATAATATCTCATTTACCCCAAAAAGAGGGAAATAGGCGCCCGTTCCGGCAATAGTCACTCCGATAAAATCGGCAATAAATGCAACAACTGATCCCCAGAGAGGCCCGAGCAGCGCGCTTGCACATGCTATCGGAACAAATCCGAAGCTTGATTGAAAAAACTGCGACTGCACACCGATATAACGTGAGAGCACGATTTGCATCGCAACAAGGATCGATGCAAGCACAAGCTTGCGAAGAGAAGCGTTTTTTTGCATAAAAATACCTCCTATATACAGCTTTCACCGTTTACATACAGGAGATAATAACTCATATATGTACAGCGGGATGCGAGAGCACAACCGCAACGCTTTTGCGTTTTCGTCGCAGCGGCAACTCCCCGTCCTCTGCGCACTTTACGCTGTTCTCTCTACTCTGTTATAATTTTATTGTAGCACAAAGCTTATACATATTCAAGTAGGTATGATTATTTTCTTTAATAATGGAAAAATTTTGAAAATATACGAGTGTGAATTTTGCCATTTTGACGGATTTTGTCTTACATAAAAAAATCTCTGCAAGCAAAAATAATAGAGCACATGGTTTGGTGCGAAAAACTTGTCGGAGAAACGGTGTAAAAATGACGAAAATATATAATAAAAGGATAGTTTCGCTGATACTTGCCCTGATAATCATAGCAAGCTCTGCTTTCGGAGTAAGTGCGGCGGAAAATACAAAGGTGTGTCCGGGCGGTATGCCGTTCGGCGTTAAATTTTATACAGACGGCGTTATAGTTTCGGCAATAGAGGAGATCGTGTGTGAGTCGGGCACCGTGTCTCCTGCAGAAAGCGCCGGTATAAATATAAAGGATATAATAACTCATGTAAATAACAAAAAGGTTGCAACGGCAACGGCCGTGTCAGATGCAGTTGCCAAAAGCGGCGGCAGTCCGATTGTGATCACAGTTCAAAGGGGAGATCAGACGTTGTCGCTGACACTTACACCTGCAAAGTCGCCTGACGGGAAATACAAAGCAGGATTGTGGCTGCGGGATAACACGGCAGGAGTCGGAACTGTAACGTATATAAATCCTGATACGGGAGAATTTGCAGGACTTGGCCACGGTATATGCGACTGCGACACAGGCAGATTGCTTCCTCTTTTACGCGGAAGCGTAATGAACGTAAGCATAAACGGAATAAAACGCGGACTTTCAGGTGCTCCCGGTGAATTGCGCGGAAGTCTTGGTGCAGATAAACTCGGGGTTCTTACAAAAAACAGCAATACGGGCGTTTACGGTGTAATGACGTCAATTCCATCGGGGATAGAACCTATTGAGATAGGCACAAGAGATGATTTGCACGAGGGTGAAGCAAAGATCATATGCACGCTTGATAATGAGGGTGCAAAAGAGTACGATGTGATGCTAACTTCAATTGAAAGATGCGGAAGAGACAGCAAGAATTTCATTGTGTGCGTAACAGACAAAGCGCTGCTTGAAAAGACAGGCGGAATAATTCAGGGAATGTCAGGCTCGCCTATAATTCAGGACGGTAAGCTTGTTGGTGCAGTAACACACGTTTTGGTAAATGATCCAACGAGAGGGTATGGGATATTTATCGAAAACATGCTGGAGGCGGCCGGGTAAGTCATGGATGAACGGACATTACAGGCGCTGTCCAAAGCGTTCACACTTCTTATATTTCGCAACGGAGCAGTGGAAAATCTCCATGCTTCGGATGCTGCATTGGATGATGTAACGATGAAAATTCTCAATAAAGATGTCAATAACCGCATTTATACTGTACTATCAATCTGGTTCAACGGTGCCGAGGAGGATGTTGAAAAATTGGAACGAGTACTGAACTTTTTGGCAAAATTCCATGGACAGGATTGGGATAAGGCTGAATTTGTCAGAATTGTTTGAGGTGATTTGGGCGAATCATTGCCGAAATTTGTCGGAATCATTGTGTGAACCATGTGCTTGTCAATGACCCTACACGGGGATACGGGATATTCATTGAGAATATGCTCTCGGAAACAGAAAAAATGAAATAAAAAACGCGCATCTGTATTTGTCAGATGCGCGTTTTGACTATACTGATATGCGTTTTTGCACAGAAAATGACAGCTTACCGCTGCACTCTGCCTGATCCATCCCCTCCAACAAGGGCTAAAATATCGCTTGGTTTGGAAAGATTGACATCCAATTCAATTGTCTGTTTAAGACAGGATGCCGCTGTGGCATATTCAATGATTTGTTGTTCGTCAAAGTCGTTATGCAATGCGTAAATTAAGCCTGCACCAAACGAATCGCCTCCGCCCACGCGGTCAACAATGTGAATATGATACTCTTTCGAGAAATATGCTTTGCCGTTGCGGTAAAGAAGAGCAGACCAATCGTTATCAGAAGCACTGATGCTTTTGCGTAAGGTAATGGCTACTGTGTCGATATTGTATTTTTTGGAAATTTCATCTGCAACCTCTATATATCCTTCTTTGTTTAGCTTGCCGGAAATAATGTCCGTATTCGATGCATGGATATCCAGTACATCGGCGGCGTCTTCTTCGTTTGCGATTAAGACATCTACATATGCAAGCAGTTTTTCCATGGTGGATTTTGCTTCGCTGCGCGTCCAGAGGTTTTTACGATAGTTAAGGTCGCAGCTTACTAAAAGGCCTAATTCTTTCGCGGTCTTGCACGCCTCAAGACAAATTTCAGGAAGATTACCGCCAAGAGCAGGTGTTATGCCTGTAAAATGAAAATGTCCTGCATCCTGCATAATGGTTTTCCAATTATAATCGCTGGGCTTGGAATCACAAAAAGCAGAATTCTTACGGTCATAAACAATTTTTGAAGGTCTTTGGGATGCCCCTTTTTCAAGATAAAACAGACCGATTCTGTCCCCGCCGAACGCAATGTGATCTGTTCCTACAGAAAATCTTTTTAATGTCGATATTGCACACTCTGAAATCATATTGTCAGGAAGCTTTGTAACGAATTGTGTCGGAACGCCCATATACGAAAGCGAAGAGCAGACATTTGCCTCAGCACCTGTATAAAAAATCTCAAAATTATTTGCCTGAATAAACTTTAAATACCCTGCCGGATTAAGGCGCAGAATATAATCACCGAAACCAATTACTTTTTTCATATTTAAACCTACCTTTCTACTGCGTGTAATGCAAATCCACCAATTTCATCTTTTAAGTAAATACAGATAGCTTGGTTGTTTTTGTACTTTGTATTTGCTTCATCTAGTTCAAAGCCCTGAGACTCAAAGTATGCCGCAGCACGCCGGATTGAATTTGTGTAAAAGCCTATATGCCCATTTGCACCTCTTCCTTGATATTTTACAGCTTCAACGGCATTTCCGGCAAACACTGCGCTGTTTAAGTCACGTGGAGTAAGTCGGAATATTTTTGAAATCGTTTGTGCAGTAAATGATGCCTCGTCATTACTGTTACAGTTAATTCCGATATGAGCCAGTTCAAAGCCGAGTGAAATATCAAGAGCCTTTTTGCACGCTTCGGCAATTGAATCAAAATCTCCGTTTTTAATCTGCTCTGATGTTGCCATATAACTTCCGCCGCAGGCGAGAACTTTTTTGTTGGATAGATAAGTCCCAAGGTTGTTGAAATTTATTCCGCCCGTAGGGATGAATTTGACATCCGGGAAAGGTCCTGAAAGAAGATTTATAGCATCAATTCCTCCGTTCAGCTCTGCCGGGAAGAATTTTAAAACCCCCAGTCCAAGCTTTACTGCTTTTTGTATTTCTGATGGTGTGGTGCACCCGGGGACAATCTTTATTCCACGGCTTATGCAATAGTTAACTACTTCATCGTCATATCCGGGAGAAACAATAAAATCAGCGCCATTTTTTATGGCACTATCTACCGCTTGTACGTTTAGCACTGTGCCCGCCCCGACTGTCATATCAGGGAAAGCTGATTTGATGCTTTTTATTGATTCTAATGAATCGGAAGAACGCAGTGTTACCTCTATTGCGTTTACGCCGCCCTGTCGCAGTGCCTCTGCGACAGGAATTGCCAAGGAAACATTTGGAATGTTTATAACCGGAAGTATTCCTGTTTTCTCATGATTGTTAATTTTTTTCATCCGCTTCTCTCCTTTGCGATTTTAATCATTTAATGAATCGTACAATAATATTTTATACTAGCAATTTAAGAAATTTCAATAACACGAATTGCTTGATTTTATACTTATATTGCTGTATAATGATTCTTGAGGTGATTATATGTTGCAAATAAATGAGTATTTTTATCATTTGCAGGGCAAGGATTTGTTTGTGCAGAAAAATCATTCCCACAACGAAATTGAATTTATACAAGTTATAGAGGGGAATGGATTAGTCCTGAAAAATGATAAAACGTTTCTTTTGCAAAGTCATCATATCTATGTTATTGATGCAAGAAACGCACATATTGTATATCCTCAGCCGGATGATTGTAATAATTACATCAGAAATAAAATTGTTGTCAACGCAGACTCTTTTATGAATTTTTATACGAGTATTGGTATGAAAAAAGTAGTGGAAGAGCTTTTCAATGCAGCTCCCATTTCAACTGTAGAAAATCCTGAAATTAATAAAATTTATAAAACAATTTTTGAATTATGTAATTCTAAAAAACCGGAAAACATCGGGTTTGCACACGGGTATATAACCGAACTTGTTCATTGGATATATTCAAACTCTGAAACAAAGAAAACGAATGAAAATAAAAATACTATTCAGAAAATATTAAACATCATAAACGAAAAAGAAGGTCTTACATCTCTTGATGAAATCAGCAGAATTTTACATATGGACAAGTATTATTTATGTCATTTATTTAAGCAAAAAACAGGAACAACACTTTCTTCATATCTCTCTGATAAAATATTTGAAAAAAGCTGTAAACTTCTGGAAAATACAACTTATTCTGTCGAACAGATATCATTTTTATGCGGTTTTTCCGCGTCTGCCTCGCTAACGCGGTTTTTCAAAAACAAATGCGGCTTAACACCTTCAAAATACAGAAAAGAGAGAGAATTAACTTTAAATTTATATTTTTAGTAAAAACTGTTGTTCGTCATTGACATCACTCCTGTCAGGCTCGCCTATAATTCAGGACGGTAAGCTTGTTGGTGCAGTAACACACGTGCTTGTCAATGACCCTACACGGGGATACGGGATATTTATTGAAAATATGCTTGCTGAAGCAGAAAAAACAGGATAAAATAAAAACGCTCGTTTGCACTGGCAAGCGAGCGTTTTTTACTATCTTAATACTCATGTATAAGTTTTATAAATTCTTCCATAGCACGGGCTTTGTATTTGCGTTTTTTATAATAAAAGTATACTGTTCTTTTTGAAGCATCACCCGAGAGTTTATAGTATACTAAATTGTCGTAAGCTGTTAATTTAGAAACAAGCATATCGCTTACGAATACAGCCCCCATTCTTGTTGAAGCGGTCATATATGCAGTTGCCTGTTGGTTTAGTTCAAGTATTGTTTTGGCACGAAAGCCTGCTTCTTTGCATAGTTTATCTGCACGCATTCTTGTATCATTATTTGGAGTCAACATTATAAACGGTATATCCGAAAATTTTTCAAGAGGTACACAGGGAAAATCATTTTTTATATATTCCTCGTTTATAAGCGCTTTTTCACTTATCTGATATTCTTTTGTTTTTTCACATACTTCAAAATTATTGGGTACGGCAAGAAGTAAAAGCTCTTTTGCATAAAGCTCCTTATCATAAAGAGCGGAATCGTAATGATTGTTGTCTATTACGAGATCAAGCCTGTTTGATGAAAGCATTTCTTCAAGTGTTGCGGTATTGCCCTCGTACAGCGAAATATTTACACCCGGGAATCGATTTTTAAATTCTGTGATGATAGAGGGCAGTGCATAAGCAGCAAAGACGTTGCTTGCGCCAATCGAGAGATTTCCCGAATGGAGCGTGTTTATATCATTGATATAGTTTTCCATACCCTTTTCTATTTTAACTATTTCTTCTGCCGCTTGCACATATACTTCTCCCATTGAAGTAAGCCTTATAGGACTCGTGCTTCTGTCAAATATCGGCGAACTGAGCCTTTCTTCAAGCTTTTTTACCGTTGCGCTTAGTGACGGCTGGCTAATGTACAAGTTTTGAGCCGCTTTTGAAAAACTTTTTTCTTTATATATTTCAAGAACATAGTTTTTATATCTGAACATAGCAGTCTCCTTATAAACAAAAACATATAATAAATATACGATTATAAGTATTTGATTATATTATAGCTCTTTGCTATAATGATGTCAATATGTTTTGGGGGAGAATGGTTATGGATATGATAAAATGTGCAGAGCGGATGAAAAAAGTTCATTCGGATATAAGAGGACCCTTGTATTTTGAGGCGATCGAGATGGAAAAACGCGGAGTTGATATTTTAAAGCTTAATACAGGAAACCCGGCAACCTTTGGCTTTGAAACTCCTGAAAGTATAAAAAATGCCCTTGCAGGGCAGATAGAAAGAGGACTCGGTTATTGTGATTTCAGAGGAATGGCTGATGCTAGGCATGCGATATGCGAGTATCACAAAAAGCGGGGGATAGCGGGCATAAATGAGGATGATGTGTTTATAGGAAACGGAGTAAGCGAGGTAGTATCATTTGCACTTACGCCGCTTTTAAATGATGGCGACGAGGTGCTTGTACCCTCACCGAGCTACTCGCTATGGGGTAACAGCGTGTATCTTGCAGGCGGGAAGCCGGTGTTTTACTTATGTGATGAAAAAGCAAACTGGCAGCCTGATTGTGATGATATCCGTTCAAAGATAACAAACAGAACTAAGGCCATAGTGCTTATAAATCCAAATAATCCTACAGGCGTTTTATATTCTGACGAGGTACTTAAAGAGATCCTTGCTATAGCAAGAGAAAAAAGACTCGTGGTGTTTTCGGATGAGATATATGACAGACTTGTAATGGACGGACTAAAGCATACACCCACGGCTGAACTTGCTCCCGATCTGACAGTGGTCACGATGAACGGCCTTTCAAAGTCGCACTGCTTGTGTGGCTACAGGTGCGGCTGGATGGTTATAAGCGGACCGAGAAAGCAGAGCGAAGAATACAGACAGGGAATAATAAAGCTGACATCTATGAGACTTTGTGCAAACACATTATCGCAAATAGTTATACCTGCCGCACTTGCCGATGAGCAGACTCCTGCTTCAATGGTAAGCAAAGGCGGACGGATATACGAGCAAAGAGAAGCAGCGGTAAATGTTCTTCACTACATAGACGGCATTTCGTTTGTAAAAAACAATGCGGCTTTTTATCTGTTTGCAAAGCTTGATACAAACAAGTTTGGTATTGTAGACGACAAGGTGTTTGCCCGTGACCTTTTACATGCTACAAATATACTTATAGTACCCGGAAGCGGGTTTGACTGGCACAAGCCCGATCACTTCAGAATAGTGATGTTACCCGAGGCTGATGTACTAAAAGATGCGATGATAAGAATGGGTACATTTCTTGATACATACAAACAGAAATAAAACACACACCTAAATGTTCATTGGGTATGCGCCCGATATACATATCTGCGTCGGCCATGACGATGACAGACCGTATGAAATAGTAGATCGTGCAATAGTGCTCGGAGCACAAAAGGTACAGCTTTATAAACCCTTCTTTAATCAGGAGATGATAGATAAAGCACATGCACACGGCATTATATGTAATGTATTCTGGTCTGATGATGCAGATGAAACGGGAAAATATCTTGAGATGGGCATAGATACCATACTTACAAACGATTACAATCTTATCACACAGATTGTTGAAAGATAAGAAAAGCACCCTCCAGTGGTGCTTTTTCTATGTACAAATTAAATTTTTATATAAGTCTTATACACTCTTACAGTCGAAAAATATTTCAACAAGATCATCGTCATTAAGCTTGAACGCGCTTTTGATTGTGGCTATTTCAAGACGGGTAAATTCTGTAATTCCCGACATTTTTCGGTATACGCTCGATTTGCTTATACCCAGAATTTTTGCAAGGTCTGACATAGTACAGTCGTTCTGTGTCAGCTTTATCATCAATGCTCTTACGTTCATACGCATACCTCCTATATGGAATAAAATGTAAATTAAGGAATTGAACTTTCTCTTATCTTGTTTACAGTATAAGATGATTTCTTAAAAAAGTCAAGGCAGTTTGACTAAAATTCTCAAATTTGCAACGATTTTGTCAAAAATGGGAATCTTCAGGAGCTTATTATATAAAAAATATAAATGTGTTGGGTATACTTGAATTGTTTTAAACTTTATGATATAATATATATTAAATTATTATGGGATAATATTTGTATTAAAGTTACCAGCCCCTTGAAAGGAAAAAATAATGCCAGGTTACGTAGAAAAAATAGAGAAGATAAAGCTGCCGGTGGTGGGACTTTCGGGTATAGTACCCTTTCCGTCAATACCGTTTGCACTTGAAGTGGAAACAGAGAGAGATGTCAAGGCTTGCCAGATGGCTGAAGAAACAGGCAGACTTATATATTTCGCACTTACTAAAACTAATGAGCAAAAGCCTTACGGGCATAACACTCTTTATGCAGTAGGTGTTGTTGCAAAAATCAAGCAGTCGAGCATGAGCGATGCTTCAACTATGCGCATAATCGCAGAGCCTTTGTGCCGTGCCAAGATAATGAAATACGAAGTGCACGGCGAAATTACTTATGCGACTGTTTTACAAAAGACCATAAATCTTACGGATAACGAAGACGTTCATGTTGAGGCTCTGCGCCGGGAGGCCGTTAAAGCACTTAAAGGAGTTTTGAAATTTATGCCCAGCCAGGCTCCGAATACCGAGCTTGCGGCAAAGAGCATAACCGATATAGGATTTTTAAGCGACTTTATTGCTTCTCAGACGATAGATTCATTTGCAAAGAGGCAGGAGATCCTTGAAATATTTGATCCTGTTAAAAGAGCAGAGCATACCATAATCCTTTTGCTTGAAGAAGAAAGAATACTTGCAACAGAGCATGATATAAAGCTTAGAGTAAACAGAGCGCTTGACAAATCTCAGCACGAGTATTATCTCAGAGAGCAGATAAAGGAGATCCGACGCGAGCTTGGCGATGAATGCGAGTGCGAGGAATATACTAAAAAGATACTCGATGCAAAGCTTCCTGCCGCGACCGAGGAAAAGCTGCTTCGCGAGGCAGGACGCATGGAGCATAATGCATACGGTTCTCCCGAGAATGCAATTATACGAACGTATCTTGATACGTGCCTGTCGCTGCCGTGGAACAGCGCGTCCAAAACGAAGGTGAGCGTTGGTGCAACGAGAAAGGTATTAAATCAGGACCACTACGGTCTTGAAAAGGTTAAGGAGCGTATACTTGAATACGTTGCGGTAAAAGAGCTTTCCCCTGAGCTAAAATCGCAGATAATATGCCTTGTAGGACCTCCCGGTGTGGGAAAGACGTCTATCGCATCGTCGATAGCACGCTCGATGAAGAGAGCGTTTGTGCGCCTGTCCCTCGGCGGTGTACGTGATGAAGCGGACATACGCGGGCACAGAAAGACGTACATTGGCTCAATGCCGGGAAGAATAACGGAAGCGCTTATAAAAGCAGGAGTAAACAATCCGGTCATACTTCTTGATGAAATAGATAAGATATCTCACAGCGGAAACGGTAATCCTGCGGCGGCGCTTCTTGAGGTCCTTGACCCTGAGCAGAACAAGCGCTTCAGAGATCATTATACAGAGATAGAGTTTGATCTGTCAGACTGTATTTTTATCGCAACTGCAAATACTCTTGAAACCGTAGACAGGCCGCTTGTCGACCGTATGGAGGTGATCGAGCTTAAAACGTATACGCGCCATGAAAAGCTCGAGATAGCGCGCCGTCATCTTGTACCCAAACAGCTTAAACGTTACGGGCTTGATAAGAAGGTGCTTTCGATTGCCGATTCGGCAATACTTGAAATATGCGACTATTATACCGCCGAGGCCGGAGTAAGAAGCTTGGAGCGTAAGATAGGCGAAATCTGCCGTAAGGCGGCACTCAGACGTGCAGACGGCGATATTACCAAGCTCACAGTACGTGCGGACGGGATAAAAGAACTTCTCGGCAACAGAAAAACACGCCCGGAAAAGATTTCGGCTTATGATGAAATAGGCGTTGTTAACGGTCTTGCGTATACCGAGGTTGGCGGAGACCTCTTAAAGCTTGAAGCAAGCGTGCTTGACGGTACGGGCAAGCTTGAGCTTACGGGCTCGCTTGGAGACGTTATGAAGGAGTCGGCAAAAATAGCGCTCAGCTTCGTGCGTTCGCGCGCAGCAGAGCTTGGAATAGATCCCGAGTTTTACAAAAAATGTGATATACATATACATGCACCTGAGGGTGCTGTTCCCAAAGACGGACCGAGCGCAGGTATAACTCTTGCAACGGTTATAGCATCGGCGCTTGGCTCACACGAGATCTGCCGCGACGTTGCGATGACAGGAGAGATCACGCTTCGCGGGAATGTGCTTGCTATCGGTGGGCTTAAGGAGAAAACGCTTGCTGCATACAATGCCGGAGTAAAGCGAGTGATAATCCCTGCCGATAACGAAGGAGATCTTGAAGAGATTGATCCTATCGTTCGTGAGTCGCTTGAATTTATCCCTGTAAAGCATGCGGATGAGGTGCTTGGTATAGCCCTTAAACGCACGGCTTCATCAGTACACAGTACACAGCGTCAGTCTAAGGAAAAGAAACAGACAAGGCGTAGCCGTGTGCCGTCTGCAAAGATAACGCGCACTCCGCTCAGAGGCAAGTCTGAAAAATAAGTTTTAAATTGCGTTAATGCAGGGCAGAAAGGGTTAAAAATGAAATTAAATATACAAAACTCAAATCTTGCAATAACTGCAGGACTAAAAAGTCAGTTCCCGACTGACAACAGGGTGCAGATAGCATTTTCGGGGCGTTCAAACGTTGGTAAAAGCTCGCTTATCAACTCGCTTTTAATGCGCAAATCGCTTGCACGTGTCAGTTCTCAGCCCGGTAAGACTATAACGATAAATTTTTATGATGTTGATAAAAAGTTTTATCTTGTTGACCTGCCGGGATACGGCTTTGCAAAAAGACCGCCTGCCGATAAGGAAAAATGGTCTAAGCTTTGTAATGATTATTTTGCAAAATCAGACAGAAACGTTCTTCGCTTAGTAGTTCAGCTTATCGATATAAAGGTTGGCCCGACTGCAGATGATGATATGATGCTTGAGTGGCTCAACCGCGAGAAGATACCCTATATTATTGCTGCAACCAAGATAGATAAGCTCAACCGCACGGACGGCGAGCGCAATCTTGCACTTTTGGCGGAGTATCCGCTTCTTTTGGAGGGAACACCCATAATACCGTTCTCGTCAACAAAGAAGCTCGGGCGTGAGGATCTTCTTGGAAATATACTCAGATTTATTGACGAAAAATAAAGTCGGAAAGGCCTTAAATGAACTATATACAATCAATTCTTTCGGATATTCCAGGACTTATATTAAACGTAATAATCGTACTTTTTGCTCTGACTGTTCATGAGGTTGCGCACGGATATGCGGCTTATAAGCTTGGTGATCCGACGGCGCGTGCTTTCGGAAGGCTGTCGTTAAATCCTATAAGGCATCTTGATCTTATAGGATTTATATGTATGCTTTTGTTCAGATTCGGATGGGCAAAGCCCGTGCCGATAAACACGAGATATTTTAAAAAGCCGAGGCGCGATATGGCTATATGCGCGCTTGCAGGCCCGCTTTCAAACGTACTTATGTCGTTTGCCGCACTTCTTGTATACAGAATATTTCTTGCGGTAATAATGGCAAATTACGATATGATCAAGAGCGAATTTGTATTTAATCTGATTGTTCTTATATTTGATTTTCTTATAAACTTTTCAACGCTGAACTTATATCTCGGGTTATTTAATCTCATACCCGTTCCGCCGCTTGACGGCTCACGAATACTTTTCGTAATTCTTCCCGATAAGTATTATTTCGGATTAATGAAATATGAAAGATATATTCAGATTGCACTGATATTGCTTCTTTATATGGGAGTTATAAGAAGACCTCTTGGGGCCGCCTTCGATGCGGTCTTTGACGGAATGAATTTTATAATTTCTCTTATACCGGGTCTATAATCCAATAGCGATATTAAGTAATTAAAACGAAAGAGAAAAAAGACGATGGAATTATCGTTTAAACTTGAAAAATTCGAGGGACCTCTTGATCTCCTTCTTGTTCTTATATCAAAGAATAAGGTTGAAATATGCGATATACCTATATCTCTGATATTTGATCAGTATATGGAGCAGATCGAAATAATGCAGAAGCTCGATATGGAGATAGCCGGTGAGTTTATAGTTATGGCTTCAGAGCTTATGCTTATAAAGAGCCGTATGCTCCTGCCGAGAGAAGATGAAGAAGAGGAAGACCCGCGAGCAAGCCTTGCCGCGGCACTTGAGGAATATAAGCGTATAAAGGAGGCTTCTCACATTCTTGCAGACAGGTACGTTACCTACAGCCGCCGGTTTGTTAAAGACACCGACGAGATAAAGCCTGATACGGGATACGTTGCAGAGCATGATGCAGAGCTTCTTGGAAATGCAATAGCAAAGATGTTCAAGCGCCTGCAGAGCGCCGAGCAGGAATCAAAGGAAGTTGAAGTGCCTTTTGAAAAGATCCTCAGAGCTCCGATAGTTCCGGTTTCCGTGAAGATATACAGCGTTCTTCGTACAATAAAGAGAAGGGGACACGTAAGCTATACGGGCATGCTTGCAACAGCAACGTCGAAAAGCGAACTTATTGCGATATTTATGTCGGTTCTCGAACTTATCAAAAACAGCCGTATAAGGCTAGAACCGATAGACTCACCCGACGGTGAGGATTTTGAAATGTACTTAGCGCCCCGTGAACGCGAAAAGCTGACAGAAGCGCAGGAATAATAAAAAATTTACGTATATTATAAAAAGATAACCGTTGAAAGGAATAATCAGCCTGAAATGGAAAGAATAGAAATGAAGAGAATTTGCGAAGCGGTGCTTTTTGCTGCAGGACACGCGCTGAGTTACGAAAGGCTTTCGCTTTTGCTTGAGATGAGTGAAAAGCATACAAAGGAATTTATCAAGGGGTATGCAGAGGAATATAACAGTATACCTGATCGGGGAATTCAGCTTATAACGTACGAAGACAGCTGTCAGCTTTGCACTAAAGAAGAATATATAGATTACATACGTGCGGCTCTTGGTATCAGACGCGGTGGGAATCTCTCGAATTCATCGCTTGAAGTTTTATCGATAATAGCTTATCACCAGCCTGTTACCCGTGCGTTTATAGAACAGGTCAGAGGGATAGACAGCTCGTACTCAATAGGTGCGCTTTGCGAAAAGGGGCTTATAGAATGCTGCGGTAAGCTTGAAGCTCCCGGAAGGCCGTCGCTTTATGCAACCACTGATGACTTTTTAAGATGCTTCGGACTTGAGAGTATCAAAGAGCTACCCGAAGCGGCAGCTTTTTCCGCTCTTGCTGAGTCATCAGATCTGCCGCAATTAGCGGACGCTGAAGAAACTGAGCCCTCAGAGGAGTAGAGAATAACCATAAACAAATACGAAGGAAGGCATGGATTATAAATTATATATGAAGCTTTTCATAATAATACTTTTGGCGATAATACTAATTGTTGCCGGACTGTGCCTTGTCAGAATAAGCATGAGAGTTAGTTATTATGACTCGCTCAAGGTTGATCTGCGTATTGGCGGTGTGCGACTTGATAAGCTTTTAAGCTTTGTGAAAAAGAAAAAAAGACCCAAAAAAGAGCCCGGAGCAGAGAAAAAAGACGAAAAGAAAGAGAAAAAGCCTATTCTCGATTCTCTTGGGGATATAATCAGTATAGTAAGTAAGTTTATAACAAGGTTTTTTGGTCACGTACGTGTAAAACTTGCTCATATTGTTATCAGAGTAGGTTCTGACGATCCTGCTTCCACCGCAGTCAGATACGGAGCAGTAATACAGTCTGTTGCTTACCTGACTGAGATCTTAAAGCGAAAAACAAGATTTTTTCCTCAAAAAGGTGCTGTAATAGACATATCCCCAGATTTCACGGCGGATAAAACTGTTGCACAGATAGATATTAAGCTTTCCGTCACACTTGGCGGGATATTATATTCGTTTATAAGTGCTGCAATTGCACATCTTACAAAATAATATAATAATATGAAAGGAATATACAACAATGGCAGAAAACAAGCTTGGTGAGATAATTTCCACTTCTCTTGCTGAAATTAAAAAGGTAGTTGAGGCAAACACAATTATTGGTGAACCTATAAGCACACCCTCTGGTACGGTTATAATCCCCGTTTCAAAGGTATCGATGGGCTTTGCGTCCGGCGGAGTGGATTTTGCGGATAAGGAGCAGTCAAGTGCTAAAAAGCTGCTTACCTTCAGCGGAGGCGGAGGAACGGGCGTTTCGGTTACACCCGTTGCATTCCTCGTTGTTTCATCAGATGGAAAGGTTACGATGCTTAACGTTGCTAATCCCCCCGAAGCTCCCGACTATATTGGATCTGTTACAGGACTTATTGAAAAATCCCCAGACATAGTTGCAAAGCTAAAAGACGTATTTAAAAAAGACAGCGAATAATCAAACAAAAAATTTACAGAAATAATAACTGCAAGTCTGCGGTAAAATAATAGCATAAAAACACATCAGGAGATCATCCATGAAAAGAATTTTTATGTTAGTCTTTACCGCGGCTGTCTGCGCCGCTTTGACATATTCACTATGCGCACTTGATACCTCAGCGCACTCTGCTGTTATAATTGAAGCAGAGTCGGGCAGGGTGATATATGAGAAAAATTCAGATACACGCATGCCTATGGCAAGCACTACTAAGATAATGACAGCTCTGGTGGCGCTGGAAAGTGCAGATATAAACGAGATGGTGAGTGTTCCGCTTGAAGCCGTTGGGGTTGAGGGCTCGTCTGTTTGTCTTAAAGCAGGAGAATCGATGAGCCTCGAGGAACTTCTTTATGCTATGCTTTTGGAAAGCGCAAACGATGCAGCTGCGGCTATTGCCATAACGGTGGGTGGAAGTATCGAGGATTTTGCGGTTATGATGAACGAAAAAGCAATGGCCCTTGGGCTTGTTGATACGTCGTTTGCAAATCCTCACGGACTTGATGCCGAAAATCACTACACTACTGCGCATGAGCTTGCTTTGATCGCGGCAAAGGCGCTTGAAAACAAGGATTTTGCAGAAATGGTATCCACCTATAAACACCGTATACCAATGGATAACGGCGGATACAGATATCTGATGAATCATAATAAGATGCTTAGGCTTTATGACGGTGCTATCGGGGTAAAGACAGGCTTTACAAAGAAAAGCGGACGCTGCCTTGTAAGCGCCGCCGAGCGCGACGGCATGAGACTTATTTGCGTAACATTATCGGCGCCTGACGACTGGCGCGACCATACGGCAATGCTAGACTACGGCTTTGAAAACTATGAAAAACGAGTGCTTGCCGAAGACGGTGAGCTTGAGTTCACTCTTGAGTGCGTTGGCAAAAATACGTCACATATAAAGGTAAAAAGCGTGGGTGAGGCAAGCTACTGTATGAGCAAGCAAGGTAATGGTGTTACGCAAACGGTATACCTGCCAAGATTTGTATACGCGCCGAAAAAAGTTGGCGAATGCGTTGGCAGAGTTGATTTTTCGATTGACGGAAAAGTTGTTAGTAGCCTACCGCTTATAATAAGCGAGGTTGTTGAAAGGAAAGACTTTTAAAATAGATGAGAATACAGAAATATATATCAGACTGCGGACTTATGAGCCGCCGCGCCGCCGAAAAAGAGATCGAGATTGGCAATAGAAAAATCAACGGAGAGACAGCGCTTATCGGTCAGAAAATAGACCCCGAACGTGACATTGTAACATATAAAGGAAGAAAGGTTCGTGCCAAAAAGGCGCATAAGACCTACATTATGCTAAACAAGCCGCGCGGTTACGTTACTACAATGTCGGACGAACGCGGGCGCAAATGTGTTTCGGAACTGCTTTCTGACGTTGATTCGCGCGTGTACCCAGTTGGCAGACTTGATATGTATTCAGAAGGCCTATTGCTTTGTACGGATGACGGTGAGCTTACAAATACGCTTACGCATCCCAGCCACGAGATAGTAAAGGTTTATCTCGTCAGAGTAAAGGGAACTGTAAGCAAAGAAATAATAAAAAAGCTGTCATCTCCGCTAGAGATCGACGGCTACATAATAAAGCCTGTTAAGGTTACAAAGATGAGCGAAAGCGAAGATTCAACGCTTCTTAAAATGGAGCTTTGCGAGGGCAGGAACAGGCAGATACGCAAGATGTGCGAACTGTGTGAGCTTACGGTTATCAGCCTTAAAAGGATTAGTGAGGGTCAGATAATGCTTGGCAAGCTTCAGACGGGCATGTGGCGTTATCTTACCCGCGAAGAAGTGAAATATTTAAGATCGCTTGTAGAGAGCGATGAAAGGAATTGATGTTATGTTTCAGATAAAACCGGTTCAGACAAAAGTTGACCAGGAGCGTATATGTGCTCTTTGCAATACAGAATACGATGCTGATATGCTTGCATATTCTGCAACGACCGAAACCGGAGAGCTTCTCGGTATATGCCAGTTCGTTATGAAGGATGAGGCAGGATACATAAAGGAGCTTGTGTATGCTCCCGGTACAGATGATTTTGAAGCTATGTTCATTATGGCCAGAGCAACCCTTAATTTTATAGATCTTTGCGGTATAAAAAAAGCCTATTATATGGGAGAGGAAAAGCCCATTGTAAAGGCTGTCGGTTTTATAAGGGACTCGGAAGGAAGGTTTTTTATAGACCTTACAGATGCATTTGAACATAAGTGCGGCGGGAAGTCAAAGTAATATTTCAGACAAATAAAATTAAAGCCTCTCTTAAAACGAGAGGTTTTTTGTTTACTCTTATATTATGACGGAATTCGTCTTTTTACCATGATAGAATTAAATAAAAACAACGGAGATTTTACTTAAATATAATTTTTCTAATATCATATTTAGAATGAAAAATAGATGTTATAATAAATGCACAAAAATGTTAATTTGTGGGAAAAACGATTCGAATTTGCAGGGCTTGCGTTTGTTGAATGTTCACAAATAACCCTGGCTTTTGTCACGAATGTTTGTTAATAATGATTGTTGAAATGAGTTTCAATATTTGTTACAATGGACTCGACCGTCACAAAAAATGCCTATTTTAGAGGATTTCGAGACGTTTTGTGCATTTTAATATATAAATTTTGGGGAGAAAAGAAGTGCCTATGGCTGATGTCACAGACTACAAAAATATGAACGGCATAGCACTGGCTTATATTGGAGACTGTGTTATTGAACTTGAGGTAAGAACTTTTCTTTTATCCAAAAAAATATATGACAGCGCCACGCTTAATAGAAACGCTCTTTCGTTTGTAAAAGCAAGCGCTCAGAGTGCAGCGTTTGAAAAGATAGAGCCGACTCTTACAGAAGAAGAACTGTCTTATTATAAGCGCGGCAGAAATACGCATACAGCAAAAACACCAAAAAGCGCAAGTGCGATCGAGTACAGACGCGCAACGGGATTTGAAGCTATGTTTGGATATCTGTATCTCTCGGGGCAAAGCGAGAGGATAAAAGAACTGTTTTCGCTTGCATATTCTGACGTAGAGATTATATAAAAAAACAGGGAAGCTTACGCTCCCCTGCTTAAAAAGATTTAATTTAAGCTACTGTAGAATTATTAAGCTTGTCGTATATGTCAGAGTATATTATACTGTCTTCAAAGCTCATCGCGTAATCATCTACGTATAGATAGTACGCATCAACAAGAAGTTGGCTGGCAAGGGTATCGAAATTTTCATCAATGAAAGCTTCACTTTTTTCAAGTCTGCGGATTATATGGTATCCGTAAGAGGTCTCAACAAGTCCGCTCGTCTGACCTTCATCTAAAGCAAATGCGGCGTCTTCAAATTCTTGCACCATTTCGCCTGTAGAGAACACGTAACCGGTAGGGTTATCTATCATTCCGGGGTCTTCGGCGCTTTGGGTTAGGGTATAGAACTCTTCGTCTGTTGCATTTTGTGCTTCTTCAAGCACAGCCTCGGCAGTTGCTTTGTCTGCGTAAAGAATGTGCATGGCACGAATGTATTCATCACTCATGAGAAGCTCTTTAGCAACCTGCTTTTCCGCTGCAAACTTGGTATCATCGTTAAGCATGTTCAAGAAAATATTGTTTTCAAGTACAGTTGCAAGATTGAACTTTCTGAAAAGATCGATCGACATGTAACTCTGAGCGAGCGCATTTTCAAGCTCTTCTTCGGATCCGTACATTTCAATGTAGCTGTTGATCGTATCTTCAATTCCTTGTTTGTCTGTATCTGAAACGGTAATGCCCATTTCCTCAGCAAGCTTATGAATAGTAGCAAACTGAGTCAGCGAGAAAAGAACATCATTTTTTAGGGTTTCTTCAGCTTCGGGGTTTGTTTCCCAATAGGAGTCGTCGCCTGAATCAGAGCTGTACTTGAAATTGAGGTAGAAATACCTGTAGGTTTCGTAATCGATGTCCTGACCGGCTATTGTGAGCACGGTATCATTGTAACTCGGAGCCTCGAATGATTCGTCGTCCTTGGAGCATGCCGAAAGAGAAAAGAGACAGACTGACGCAAGAACGAGTGCGAGGACTTTTTTTAGATTAAGATTAAACATTTTATAGTCCTTCCCGGGCATTACGCCCAACTTAGTCCGCAAAACATCAAAAAGTGATAATTACGGTATGAAATAATTATACCTTAACATAAATTCAAAGTCAATACAAAAGAAATTTTTTCACACAGAATTCATCAAAATAAAACAGTCTTTTTCAGACGGAAAGGATGGAATAATGACAGAGATAAAACGCTCGTTTTATATTCTGATAGCATTTACCGCTATACTATTATTGTTTCCTCTTTATAATTCCGCAAGAGTTGTTGGTAATATAAATTCTGATAACACGGTAGTTAAACAAACTCTTGTGTCAGGCGTTATGATAACGTCAAGTCATGCATCTGATGTTCCCGTTTCGTCAAGTGCAAATGGTATTCACGGTATTGTGGCAAAGGGCGCGCCGTCAGTATCATCGCCGGCAGTTGCGGGAGACTTATGCAAGCCTCTGTCAGACGTATCGTGGAGTACTACATACGGAATAGCAACAAAAGAGGGAAGCCGTATAGAAATAACAAATGCAGAGAGGGAAATGATAGCGGCAGCGGCACAGCTTGAGGTGCTTGGAAAATACTCAAGGGCAGACCAGTTTGAAAATCCCGATCTTAAGTATTACGAGCTTCTTGCGGTAGCACAGATAGTTCGCAATCGACTTGAAAGTGAGAATTTCCCTGACGACATAAAGACTATACTTTACGACAGCAAGACCACATCAAGCGGGAAAGTATATCAGTTTTCAACTTCGCCGTATATAAAGAGTACCACCCCCAGTGAGCTTGCTTATGCTGCGGTTGACGAGGTGTTTGGCGACGGAGTCAGCGTTCTTCCTGACGACTATTATTATTTTTGCGCAACGTGGCGCGAGAGCAGATTTGAAATAAATAATCGATGTGTTCTCAGATTCTTAAAGGACGCGGGTGAGTATGATAAGATCGTGGCTGATGCCACAACATTCTACGCCGGCGTTACAATGAACGAAAATATAGCAAACGGATACGTTTTCTGATAAAACAAGCCTTCGCAAAGCGGAGGCTTGTTTTTTTACTTTTAAGTTTTTGTAATTCTATTGAAATTATGTTAAAAATATGATATAATCTAACGGTCATTAGAATAAAAAATAAGATAATGAACCGCTCATAGCAAAAAACATAGCGAAACATCAAAACAAAATGCTAATATCCGTAAATATTGTTGTTCGGCAAAGCGTTTATTTACATGCTGTCTGAAATATGATATAATGGCAGTGGTAAAACTATAATAGACGATTTACCGAACAGGAGAAAATTATGGAAAAACTTACGAAAAAATACGGCCTTTTAACCGCAATTTGTATGGTGGTTGGAACTGTAATCGGATCCGGCGTATTCTTTAAAGCCCAGAACGTGCTTAATGCTACCGGAGGGAATATGCCTCTTGGAATAGCGGCATGGGTAATAACGGGTATACTTATGCTTGTATGTTCAGCGCAGTTTGCCGTTATGGCAACTAAATATGAAAAAGTAAGCGGTGTCGTTGACTATGCGGAAGCAACGTGCTCGGAAGGTTATGGATATTATCTTGCATGGTTCATGGCCAATATATACTATCCGGGTATGACGTCTGTTCTGGCGTGGGTATCGGCAAGATATTTCGGAGTTCTTTTCGGCTGGGATATGGTTGGAGCCGAGGTGTTGACGCTTGCAGGTTTTTTTCTTGTAGGGTCATATACGATAAATGCGCTATCGCCCAGGCTTGCAGGTAAGTTCCAGATAGGCGCAACTGTTATTAAACTTATACCTATCGTGCTTATGGCAATAGTAGGCACAATAGTTGGCTTTGCAAACGGAACGCTTACAGATAATTTTACAAATGTTGTAAGCGAGGCAATAGGTGCGTCAAACAGTAGCGGACTTTTTGCGGCCATAGTTGCAACCGTGTTTGCTTATGAAGGATGGATAGTTGCAACTTCTATAAATGCTGAGCTTAAAAACCCCAAGAAAAATCTTCCTATTGCGCTTGTTATAGGTTCTATAATAGTTGTAAGCGCATACGTTTTCTATTATATAGGTGTAGCGGGCGGTGCAAGTAACGCTGTTCTGATGGAGGAAGGTGCAACAACTGCTTTTAAAAATATTTTCGGCAACATTGGCGGAACATTTTTGAATATTTGCATAGTTATATCTTGCCTTGGTACGCTTAACGGTCTTATGGTAGGTTCAACGCGCGGTATGTACGCTATTGCGGCGCGCGGTATGGGACCATCATCAAAAATGTTTTCTCAGATAGATAAATCTACCAATACGACTACGAACTCAGCAATATGGGGTGTGTTTGTTTGTGCAGCATGGCTCATATATTTCTACGGTGCTAATCTGACGAGCGGCTGGTTTGGCGTTTTTAATTTCGACTCGTCTGAACTACCTATCGTTACAATATACGCAATGTATATTCCGATATTTATAGCATGGATGATAAAGGAAAAGGACGAGGGAGTAATCAAACGCTTTATTTTGCCTCTTATCTCAATAGTTGCATGTCTGTTTATGGTTTTTGCGGCAGTTTATGCGCACGGTATCACACCTTATCTGAGCGCTGCGGCAAACGGAGAGTTTTCATTCCCCGTACTTTTCTATCTTATAGTTTTTTCTGTAATAATGATTATTGGAGCGATTTTCAAAAAAGGTTCAGACAAAAAGGACGAATAATCCGACTTTAATATAAAAACTAAATTTTTTAACAAAAATCATTAAGGTAAAATATAATGGCAATAAAAACATAAAACGGAGGTTTTTATGGCCGAATATAACCTTAATTGCAGCCTTCCTTTCGAATATCCCCAAATAGTTGAAACAGAGCTTAACAGATATGATAAGCAAATGTTGTATAATTTGCTTGCAAATAAGCTTTGCTCTGTTAATGAGTATATAACTCAGAGCGTTATACTGGCGCCTGAGTATCCTCACCTTGCAGATATTATAGATTGTATAGCTGTTAGCGAATCAAAGCACTTCAAACTGCTCGGGAAGCTGTTGCTTCTTTCGGGGGCAAGGTGGGACGTGCACACCTTGGCAGGCTCTTGCCGCCGTCTTCGCCGCACAAGCTTCACGGGAGAACCTGACCCCGGTGTTATTATAAACGAGAGTGTAGAGAGGGAACGAGCACTTGTAAGTGATACAAAGCTTGTCCTCTCTCAGGTATATAACAGCGTTATGTCTGAGTTGCTTAAAAGAATCCTCTTGGACGATGAACACCATATAGGTATACTTTCTGAGATATCTCTCAGATACATATAAAAACAAAAAGTAAAAAAGAAAGGAGATGGTTATAAGATTATGAAAATATCAGTTTCGAATTATTCTTTTGCTCAGTATACAAGGCAAAAAAAGATGACGTCTTTTGATGCAATAGCAATGTCAAAAGATATCGGCTTTGATGCTATCGAATTTATCGATCTGCCCGGAGCTACTTTTGAAGAGCAGAAGGAATGCGCAAAAAGATACAGAGAAGAAGCAGACAGAGTTGGCATTGACATTAATGCTTATGCTATAAACGCAAGACTTTATTCAGATAATGAAGACGGCGATAAGCGTGAGATCGAGCGTGTTGCAGGCCAGCTTGAGCTTGCAAAGATAATGGGAGCTCCCATTATGAGACACGACGTTGTTTTCGAGCTTGTTGGCAGAAGCTTTGACATTATGCTTCCCACAATTGCAAAGAACGTAAGAGCGATTGCTGACATCGCACAGGAAATGGGTATCCGTACGTGCTCCGAAAACCACGGTTTTGTTGCGCAAGACAGCGACCGTATTGAAAGACTTTTCTCGGCAGTAAACCACGATAACTACGGTATTCTTGTGGATATGGGCAACCTTATTTGTGCAGACGACGATCCTGTCAGAGGAGTGTCCCGTCTTGCGCCCTATGCAATTCACGCTCATGCAAAGGACTTTCATATCAGAAGTTTCAAAGAAGGTCCGCTTGAGGGTTATTTTGAAACACGCGGTTGCAACTATGCTATTGCTTGTCCTCTCGGAGATGGTGACGTACCTGTTGCACAGTGCGTAAAGATACTAAAAAAGGCAGGATATGACGGATATATTACTGTTGAATATGAAGGCCCCGAGGACTGCATTGAAGCAATCAAGCACGGCCGAGAGTTCCTTGGAAAAATTATATAATTTTAAAAACATAGAGGTTTAACTATGACATCTTTAATTGACAGCATATCAGTTCTTTTTGAATACTTTGGTGCTATCGAATGGTACCATATTGTAATGTGGGTTATCGGTGCGCTTCTTATCTATCTTGCAATAGCAAAGGATATGGAGCCGACTCTCCTTTTGCCGATGGGCTTTGGCGCAATACTTGTAAACATACCCTTTTCGGGAGTACTTACTCAGGGAGAAGCGCATGGCGCGATAGAAGTTCTGTTTGAGTTTGGCCTTGAATACGGCGAGCTCTTTCCCCTGCTTCTCTTTATAGGTATAGGTGCAATGATCGACTTCGGACCGCTTCTTACCAACCCGAAACTTATGCTTTTCGGAGCCGCGGCACAGTTCGGTATATTCATGACATTAAGCCTTGCGGCGCTTTTCGGTTATGATATAAAAGACGCGGCTTCGATCGGTATCATTGGTGCGGCCGACGGCCCTACTTCGATATTCGTTGCTCAAACTCTTAACAGTAACTTTACTTCTGCTATAATCGTTGCAGCATATTCTTATATGGCGCTTGTTCCAATTGTACAGCCGCCTGTTATCAGACTTATGACGACCAAAAAGGAACGTCAGATAAAGATGACCTACGAGGGCAAGGAAGTACCGAAGCTTACACGCATCTGCTTCCCGATCGTTGTAACGATCATCACCGGACTTTTTGCACCGAGCGCAGTTGCACTTGTTGGCTTTTTGATGTTCGGTAACCTTATCCGTGAGTGCGGTGTACTTGATTCGCTTTCGGAAGCGGCGCAGAATATGCTTTCCAAGCTTATAACGCTTCTTCTCGGTATAACCGTTGCATTCACAATGAAGGGCGAACAATTCTTGACTGTTGATACGCTTATCATTTTAGGTCTTGGCTTGTTTGCGTTTATCTTCGACACAGCAGCAGGCGTGCTTCTTGGTAAGATAATGAACATCTTCTCAAAAAAGAAGATAAACCCGATGATAGGCGGCGCCGGTATATCGGCTTTCCCGATGTCATCGCGTGTTGTCCATAAAATGGGACTAAAGGAAGATCCTCAAAACTTCCTTCTGATGCATTCTGCAGGTGCGAACGTGTCAGGTCAGATCGCATCGGTTATTGCCGGCGGTCTTATACTCAGTATTTTAAGTCAGATGTAAGGAGGCAGAGAAATGAATATAGATATAGCAAACTTTATGCTTTCGCTCGGAATTATGGGTAAAGGAATGCTTGGAATATTTATCGTAACGATAATTCTTATAGCCTCGATATATCTGCTTAATTTCATCGGCAGAAAGCTCAGTAATAAAAAAGACAAGTAAAAAACACTAAAACCTGTCCCTAAAACGGACAGGTTTTTTCATACTATGTTATAATATGATTTCATTAGTTTTTAGACAAACGGTCTACATAACCCATATTTAAAAGTTTTTGCGGGGAGGGAGCGGGAGGGGCGCTTTTCTAAAAGCGCCCCTCCCACAGAAAAAACAACTATAATATAATACAAATAAGGCCGCCGCTGCCTTCGTTGATGATTCTGCCGAGGGTTTCTGAGAGCTTATCGCGTGCGTCGTCGGGCATATTTTCAAGTTTGGAATGAAGACCGTCGTTAACAAGCTCGTAGAGTGTTCTGCCGAACATATTTGATTCCCATATTTTTGATGGATTTTCCTCAAATTCGGCAAGCAGATATTTAACAAGGTCTTCAGACTGTTGCTCTGTGCCGACAACGGGCGATATCTCTGTTTCAATACCTGCCTTTATCATATGTATGCTCGGCGCGCTTGCTCGAAGTTTTACTCCGTAGCCTCCCGGTTGCTTTACTATTTCGGGTTCTTCAAGCTTGAGGTCTGACACCTCAGGCATGACGATGCCGTAACCGCGGGTTTCTGCTGCTTCAAGCGCTTCGGCTATACGGTCATATTTCTTCTTGGTCTGTGCAAGAGTGGCAAGTGTTCTTATCATTTCTTCTTCGCTTGAAATGTCAAGGCCTGTCATTTCGCTAACTGTCTTATAGTACAAGCCGTCATCAAGTGTAACGCATACGTGCGCTTCGCCAACGCCGAGGCTGATTTCGGATATAGACATTGACTTGACATATTCGCATTTGTCGGCATCTGCAAACATGTCACTAAGATCGTTTATTTTTCGTGCGGATTTCGATTTGGCGCTTATATATTCTCTTATACTGCGTCTGATAGCATGCTCAGAATCAAGAGCTCGTGTCCATGACGGCATTTCCACGCGTATCTCTTTTATTGGAAATTCGGACAACGTTAGTGAAAGTATAGCGCGTATATCGTCTGCATCAAGCTCTAAGCAGTTTACAAGTGCAACGGGAGCCAGATAAGTGCTTTCAAGCTCTTGTGCCAGCGCTATTGTTTCGGGACTGTCCGGGTGAGCGGAATTGAGAATTATAACAAAAGGCAGTTTCTGCGCTTTGACTTCTCCGATAACGCGTCTTTCTGCGTCAACATAGCTTTCTCTGGCGATGTCGGTAATGCTGCCGTCTGTGGTAACGACCATGCCTATTGTCGAGTGCTCTTTAATAACCTTACGTGTACCAAGCTCGGCTGCTTCTTCAAACGGCATCGGCAAGTCTGACCAAGGGGTGTGAACCATACGCGGTGCACCCTCTTCAACAAGACCCATAACGTCGGGTACTATGTAACCGACACAGTCGACCATCTTAACGTTCATAGATACATTGTTGTCAAACGAAATACGTACCGGTTCATCCGGAACAAACTTAGGCTCGGTTGTCATAACTGTTTTACCTTGCGCACTTTGAGGCATTTCGTCAAGCGCACGTTGCTTAGTGTTCTCATCGCTTATATTTGGAAGAACTAAAGATTCCATGAATTTTTTGATAAACGTGCTTTTGCCTGTCCGCACAGGGCCGACAACACCTATATAAATGTTGCCGCCGCACCTTTGTGCTATGTCGCTGTATATTCCTGACATTGATTTTTCCTCCTGCGTAATATCTTTACTTCTAAATTATGCGCGCATAGTTACTTTTATGCATTATAGCCGAAGGCACTAAAAAATGAATAAAATCTTATATCCCTATTGACAAGAAATGTATGTTGATGTATAATCGATACATGAACACTTGTTCATATGTTCATATATGAAAGGCGGAGGAGTTGTTTCATGGAAGAAAAACGGAACATAAACGATGCGGCAAAGCTTTCTGAGCTTTATAAGGTCTTTGGCGATGAGACCCGTGTTAAAATAATGATATCTCTGGCGCAGGGAAAGAAATGTGTCAGCGATATAGTATCGGATACAGGGGTGAGTCAATCGGCGGTTTCGCATCAACTGAAAATATTAAAATACTCTAATCTCGTGAGCGGAGAGAGAGACGGCAGGCTTGTTACGTACGCTCTTGCAGACGATCACGTAAGAACTATTATAAATATGGGGCTTGACCATATTCACGAATGAGGAGAATGATATGAAATACAATTTTAAGATTGAGAATCTCGACTGTGCCCACTGTGCAGCAAAGATTGAAACCGAAATAAATAAGCTTGATGCTGTTGAAAAGGCGAACGTCAATTATCTTAGTGAAAAGATCACGGTTGTAAGTGAGCTTGATGAAGAGACTGTTTTCAATAATGTAAAGGTTATAGTTGCAAGAATAGAGCCTGACAGTATTGTTTCTAAATAAAGCGGGGGGGTACTTATGGAGAAGATAAAAAATGTTTTTTATATGATAATAGACCGTATATCATCTGTAAAGCTTACGTATTCTCAGAAGAATGATCTTTATAAAATTGGCGCGTCGCTTGTTTTGCTGGTAGTTGCGCTCTTTTTCTCAAAGGTATGGGCAGCACAGCTTATAATATGTCTTGTTTCTTATGCGATATGTGCATATAACGTTATCCTTACGGCGATAAAGCGTGCCGTACGCGGCAATGTTTTTGAGGAGCATATGCTTATGAGCGTTGCTTCAATAGGCGCATTTGCAATAGGCGAGTTTACCGAAGCGTGCGCAGTTATGATACTTTATCAGATAGGTGAGCTTTTCCAGTCTGTTGCCGTGAATCGCTCCCGCCGTTCTATCAAGGCTATGATGGAGATACGTCCTGAAACAGCGCATAAGGTCGTTATAGGAGAAGTTGTTGACGTTGATACTTCAACTATTACAGTTGGCGATATAATTCTTGTACGCCCCGGCGAAAGAGTGCCTGTTGACGGAGTTGTTACCGGCGGTGTTCTCGAAGCGGACACTTCCGCGATAACGGGAGAAAGCCTGCCTGTTACAATACACGAGGGAGAAGCCGTTATCAGCGGCTGCATAAATCTTACAAACGTAGTTCGCATCAGAGCAACTTCGTCAGACGCAGATTCTATGGTATCGCGTATACTTAAAATCGTTGAGGAACAAAGTGAAAACAAGTCTGAAAACGAACGTCTCGTTACTAGATTTGCAAAATATTATACTCCTGCGGTATTCGGTATTACTTTATTAGTGGCAATACTCGGTTCGATCATAACGGGTGATATAAGACTGTGGATATACCGCGCGCTTTCACTACTTGTGATATCATGTCCGTGCGCGCTTGTGATATCCGTTCCGCTTACATATTTCAGCGGGATCGGCGGAGCATCATCGCTTGGAATTCTTGTTAAGGGGGCAAACGTTATAGATGAGCTTTGTGATTGTAATACGCTCATACTTGATAAAACGGGAACTCTTACAACGGGAAAGCTTTATGTGACGGATGTGTGCCCTTCAAACTCAGCGAACGAGAATATACTTCTTACAGTTGCCGCTATAAGCGAGGGTGAGTCAAACCACCCCCTTGCCAAAGCAATAGTTGAATATGTGAAGTTAAAAGGAATAGATGCGCGTGAAAGCGAAAGCTTTACGGAAGTTCCCGGACGCGGTACGGCGGCACTTCTTGACGGTCACGTATTTGCGGCAGGTGAAGCGAGCTTTCTTTATGACCTTGGCGTTGAGGCTGATATTGAAGAAAATGAAAAAGAGAAGAGAGTGCATTTTGCGCTTGATAAAAAATATGTAGGATACATAGCTCTTTGCGATAAAATAAAGCCCGATGCCGATCTTGCCGTATCTGCGGTAAGGGATGCGGGAATAACTCTTATCGGTATGTTCAGCGGAGACCGCCGTGTTATAGCAGAAGAGGTTGCCGGTGAGCTTGGTCTTGATATGTGCGAATCAGAGCTTACACCTGAAGACAAGCTTGATCTTGTGAAAAGACTTAAGGAAGCAGGGAACAAAGTTATTTTTGCAGGAGACGGCATAAACGACGCGCCGACGCTCGGAATAGCAAACGTTGGCATTGCAATGGGCGATATCGGCTCGGATGCGGCACTTGAAGCGGCGGACGTTGTTATAATGAACGGTGAGCTGAGGAAAATAGCGCAGGCCGCAGAGGCATCTAAATATACTGTGCGCCTCGTTAAGCAAAATATGGTGATGACTATTGGTATCAAGCTTGCAGTGCTGATACTTACAATATGCGGGCTTACAAATATGCCTGCGGCAATATTTGCTGACGTTGGAGTTTGCGTTATAGCGATACTTAATGCCGTGCGTGCTCTCAAAGTGAAAATGTAATAAACAGCCGGGTGTGCTTACCAGCACCCGGCTATATTTTTGGTTCGTTAACATTTTGTTAACCTACACGCAAAAAGACGTTCATGAAAAAATGGTAGTATTAAAATGCCGAAATTTGGGAATATTATTCCAAATATATAAATCGGTGTTGAAATTATAAGAAAACAAACACATGTGCGGCTATTGAAAGGAAAGGTTACTTAATGGAAACGCAATTCAGTATTTTTAACGTTATTGCACTGCTTGGCGGTCTTGCGATGTTCTTGTACGGAATGAATATCATGGGTAACGCGCTTGAAAAGAGTGCAGGCAACAGACTCAAGGATATTCTTGCAAGGCTGACCAAAAACACGTTTTCAGGCTTTTTACTCGGACTTGGCGTAACGGCTATAATCCAGTCATCATCAGCAACAACTGTTATGGTTGTCGGTTTTGTTAACTCGGGTGTTATGACGCTCAGACAGTCTGTTGGAGTAATACTGGGGGCAAACGTCGGTACGTCTGTAACCTCATGGATACTTTCACTTTCTGGTATTGAAGGCGATACTATGATACTCAGGCTTTTAAAACCCGACTCCTTTACTCCTGTTCTTGCATTTATAGGAATAGTAATGTTCATGTTCTGCAAGCGTCAGAAGATCCGCGATATTTCGCATGTTCTTCTGGGCTTTGCGGTTCTTATGTACGGTATGGAATTTATGTCGGGTGCTGTTGATCCCCTCAAGGAATCGGAAGCCTTCAAGAGCGTACTTTTGTTATTCTCAAATCCTGTGCTCGGTGTAATAGTAGGTGCGGTTCTGACAGCAATAATCCAGTCTTCTTCAGCATCTATCGGTATACTTCAAGCGCTTTCTCTTACGGGTGTTATCACCTACGGCTCTGTTATTCCGATAGTAATGGGTATGAAAATAGGTACGTGCGTTACAGCGATGATCTCTTCAACGGGTACGTCCAAAGACGCGCGCCGTGCAGCATATATACATCTTGTGTTCAACGTATTGTCTACTGCTATAATACTTCCTGCATTTACAATCATAAATTGGTTTGTAAAATTTGATTTTGTAAACGATATTGCATCTCCTCTAGGAATCGCTATAATTAATACAACGTTTACTGTTTTATCGGTTATTATTTTTATTCCTTTCCCGAATTTCCTTGAAAATATTTCACGTAAGCTTGTTCGCGACGGGCAGAAATCGAACGAACTCAATATTCCTGACGAACGTCTTTTCACAACGCCTGCCGTTGCGGTCGGCGCTTGCCGTTCAAGTGCGCTTACAATGAGCGAGCTTTCTCTTGATCTTGTAAAGCGTTCGTTCAAACTTCTTGATAAATATGACGAAGCTGAGGTGGACGTTATATCCAAGGGCGAAAAGGATGTAGACAAATATGAGGACGCGCTCGGCTCTTATCTTCTGAAGCTTTCGAGCCTTGACCTCACACCCGAAGATGCGGCAGAAACATCAACCATGCTTCACGTAATAGGCGACTTTGAACGTATAAGCGACCACGCAAAGAATATAGCAGAGTCCTGTGTAGAGCTTCACGAAAAGAAGCTTGCTTTCTCTGATGAGGCTATGAAGGAGCTCACGGCTCTGAGAGGAGCAGCAGGAGAAGCAATCAAGCTTGCGGTAAAGGCATATGAAAGCGGAGACGCTGCAACAGCAGCGCTTGTTGAACCAATCGAGCAGGTTGTTGACAAACTTAAAACAAGCATCAGAACGCGTCATATAGAAAGACTTAAATCCGGTGATTGTACAATAGAGCTTGGATTCGTTCTTACCGACCTGCTTACAAACTTTGAGCGTATTGCAGACCATTCTTCAAATATAGCCGTAAGCGTTATTGATATCAAGAACAAGAATTATGACTCGCACGCTTACCTTAACGAAATCAAGCATAATTCCGACGACTTCAATGAGCTTTTCGAACAGTACGAAAAGAAATACAGCATATAAGCTGAAAAGAGTTAAAACAGCTATTGACTTTATCTGTTAAATGTGGTATAATCAAAACCGTAAAACTAATCATTATCCGGAGGACAGGAAGATGAAGCATATCAAGACATTAAAGACACGTAATCTTTGCGAAAGCGCTAAGAAGGGCGGATGCGGCGAATGCCAGACATCATGCCAGTCTGCATGCAAGACAAGCTGCGGTATCGCAAATCAGAAGTGCGAAAACAAAAAGAAGTAATTTAATATGTCAGATGAGAATGCCGCCATACAGGCGGCATTCTTTGTAGGAGAAAAAATGATACATCAGTATAAACTTGGTACATATAATATCGTAATAGACGTATGCTCCGGTGCTGTTCACGTTGTAGACGACGTAGCGTATGATATAATTGCGCTTTATGAGCATGAGAGCAAGGACAATATAATTGCCCTGATGAATGAAAAATACGTTGGATGTGATGGCGGTGAAGGCACAGTTATAACCGAAGCGGATATTATAGAATGCTTTGAACAGATAGAAGAACTTAAACATGACGGCCGGCTTTTTGCGCCTGACGTGTTTGCGCCTATGGCGGGAGAGCTAAAAGCACGTACGTCGGGCGTTGTAAAGGCGCTGTGCTTGCACGTTGCCCACACATGTAATTTAAACTGTGAGTATTGCTTTGCAAGTCAGGGTAAGTATCACGGTGAGCGTGCCGTTATGAGTCTTGAGGTAGGCAAGCGCGCGCTTGATTTTCTTGTTGAAAATTCGGGAAACCGCACTAACCTCGAGGTGGATTTTTTCGGCGGCGAACCGCTTATGAATTTTGACGTTGTCAAAGAGCTTGTTAAGTATGCGAGAAGTATTGAAAAAGAGCACAATAAAAATTTCCGCTTTACGCTTACGACAAACGGTATGCTCATTGATGATGACGCTATTGATTTTGCAAATAAAGAAATGAGCAACGTTGTGCTTTCTCTTGACGGAAGAAAAGAAGTACACGACAAATACCGCGTGGACTATGCCGGAAAGGGAAGCTTTGATACAATAGTACCGAAATTTCAGAAGCTTGTAAAGGCGCGCGGCGGAAAGAATTATTATATGCGCGGCACGTTTACTCATGAGAACCCCGATTTTCTTGAGGATATAAAGACCATGCTTGAGCTTGGCTTTGACGAACTCAGTATGGAACCGGTAGTGTCAGCTCCGGGAGATAAAGCAGAGCTTACAGAGAGCGACCTTGAAATCGTAAAAGAACAGTATGAGAAACTTGCGGAGCTTATGCTTGAGAAAAGACGCGAGGGCAAACCGTTTACTTTCTATCACTATATGCTCGATCTTTCTGACGGACCGTGTATTTACAAGCGCATCTCGGGATGCGGTTCGGGTACGGAATATATGGCTGTAACGCCGTGGGGAGATCTTTATCCGTGTCACCAGTTTGTTGGAGAAGAGAAATACAAGCTCGGAAATATATATGACGGTGTAACAAACCCCGATGTGCAGAAGGAGTTTGCAGACTGCAACGTATACGCACGAGAAGAGTGCGCCGACTGTTGGGCAAAGCTTTACTGCTCGGGCGGATGCGCGGCGAATGCATACCATGCCACAGGCTCTGTAAAAGGCGTATATAAGCCGGGCTGTGAGCTGTTTAAAAAGCGTATGGAGTGCGCGATCATGCTTGCGGCAGTAAAAGAACTTGAGGAAGATGACGAATGAATACGCCGATATGCGACTTTATAAGCAGGTATGCAAATTCGAATGCGCTCAGGCTTCACATGCCCGGTCATAAGGGAAAGCGCTTTACCGGTGCAGAGAAGTTTGATATAACGGAAATTGCAGGCGCAGACAGCCTGTATGAAGCGGCAGGTATTATAAGGGAAAGCGAAAGAAATACCTCGCGGCTGTTTGGAAGCGGTGACACCCTTTATTCAACAGAGGGCTCATCGCAATGCATACGGGCGATGATATACCTTGCCGCGCTATCGGCTCGTGCCAAGGGTAAGCGGCCGCTTATAGCGGCAGGACGTAATGCACACAAAAGCTTTGTGAGCGCATGTGCGCTTGTTGACTGCGACGTAATGTGGATTACAGGCGACTCGTATCTCAGCTGTAATATTGATGCAGATGAGCTTGATGCAAGTCTTTTGGAGCTTGAGTATATTCCCGATGCATTGTATGTGACTTCACCCGACTATCTAGGGAATTTGTGCGATATAGGTAACTTGCGCCGTATTTGTGACAAATACGGTATGTTACTTATTGTAGATAATGCGCACGGCGCATATCTTAACTTTCTTGAGAAGAGTCAGCATCCAATGGCGCTTGGCGCAGACGTATGCTGTGATTCTGCTCACAAAACTCTGCCTGTTCTTACGGGCGGTGCATATCTGCATATATCGGTATCGGCACCCCGAGCGGTAAGAGAAAGGGCACGTGACGCGATGGCACTGTTTGGCTCAACTAGTCCGTCTTATCTGATACTTTGTTCGCTTGATAAATGCAGTGCATATCTTGATGACACTTACAGGGAAAAGCTTGCATATACAGCTTTTAAAATCAAAGAGCTTAAAGAGTGTTTGTCAGCAAAAGGCTGGTGTTTTATAGGCGACGAGCCCTTGAAGCTTACGGTATGTGCTAAAAGGGTGGGCTACACCGGCTATGAGCTTGCGCGGATTTTAAAAAAAGAAAATATTGTATGCGAATTTTCAGATCCCGATTATCTGGTGATGATGATAACACCTGAGACAGGAGATGAGGGACTCAAGAGGTTGTTGGACGTTTTTGCCAAAATCGTAATCAGAGAGCCGATTTCTGATATGCCGCCGCAAATGAAGATGCCCGAGAGGGTAAAGGGTATCAGGGAAGCGATGTTTTGCGAAAGTGAGCTGATACCTGTCAGTGATAGCATAGGGCGCGTACTTGCCGTGGCAAATGTAGCGTGTCCGCCGGCGGTACCGATAGTAGTATGCGGTGAGCGTATTGACGGTGATGCTGTAAAATGCTTTGATTATTACGGCATAGATAAATGCAGAGTTATTATTAAGTAAATTAAAAGGCGCCCTCTCGGGTGCCTTTTAATTTACTTGTTGCAAACATTTCCAATAAACATAATTTAGTCCAGCTAAGAGCCTGCTTAGACTAAAAAATAAAAAATATATTAACTTTTATAATAGTACTTGAAATAGTGATAAAAAAGTGGTATACTATTTCAGTAAAAGCACTATGAAAAAAGAAGCGTTTTTTCACGTGTGTAAAAGCCGTGAAAGAAGGCCATACCAGCCGGGGACTTAGCGGAGCCTTGTACCTGCAATCCGCTCCAGCAGGGGTGGTATCCTTTTAAGAGGGTCGGATCTGTGTAGTCTGCACCGCAGTGTAAGGTGTTGACGGATGGGTCTTGCGCAATAGAAAACCGCGAACCATGTCAGGTGGGGAACCAAGCAGCATTAAGCGGTTATTTTCTATGTGCCGCGAGGTCGCCTGTCCTGAGCTAAGCCTGCGGCGGCGTATGTAGGTGCGTCTCGAATTTTAGGTGTATGGTCTTCTTTTGCGGCTTTTTATACGATATAGGAGGTAATTATGAAAAAGTTGTATTTATCTAAAAATGACAAAAAGCTTTGCGGCGTTTGCGGAGGTTTAGCAGAGTATTTTGAAATTGATCCTACACTTATAAGACTTTTGTGGGTGCTTGCGGTAATTTTTGCCGGAGCCGGAATACTTGCATACATAATTGCGGCAATCGTTATACCAAAATCCCCCGAAGCTTAAAGAAAAAGAGGAGTATAGTTTATGCATCAGGCTCTGTACAGGAAATGGAGACCGCGCGATTTTGACGATGTGTGCGGACAGGACCATGTAACGTCAATACTTAAAAATGAAATAGAGACAGGCCGCATAAACCATGCTTATCTGTTTTGCGGAAGCAGAGGAACAGGTAAGACGAGCTGTGCCAAGATACTTGCAAAGGCTGTAAACTGCCTCGATTATAAAAACGGTAAGGTTTGCGGTAAATGCCCGGCATGCCTTAGTGCAGACGAGGGAACTGCCGCAGATATTATTGAAATGGACGCGGCCAGCAACAACGGTGTGTCCAATATACGCGATATACGTGATGAAGTGAGTTATCTCCCGGCAGAGCTTAAGTACCGTGTTTACATTATCGACGAGGTACATATGCTCTCAACAAGTGCATTCAACGCGCTTTTGAAAACGCTTGAGGAGCCACCTGCGCATGTAATATTCATACTTGCAACAACAGAGCTTCAGAAGCTACCGTCAACAATAATATCAAGGTGTCAGCGCTTTGATTTCAAGCGTATAACATCTTCTGTAATAGCAGACAGGCTTGAATATATAGCGAAAAACGAAGGCTTTGAGCTTGAGAGAGAAGCTGCATTTTCACTTGCAGCTATTGCTCAGGGCGGTATGCGCGACGCGATAAGCTTGCTTGAACTTTGTGCAAACGGAGCGGGCGGAAAGATAGTTGACGAAAAAACGATTGCAGAGCTTGTCGGAGTCGGCGACAGAGATGCCGTTGAAAAGACTGCTTATGCCGTTGCCGAGCGTGATTTTAAAACTGTTTTTGAGATCACAACAAAAATATATATGTCATCAAGGGATATGTCGGTATATTGGCAGGCACTTACATCGCTTTACCGCGATATGCTCGTTATAAAATCTACACCGAATGCCATGGATTATCTTGATCTTTCCGAGGGGAGATTTGAAGCGCTTAAAGAGCTTTCGAAAAAGTTTACCATGGAGACTATACTATATCATACTAAGATACTTGACGAAACGTTTGTTTCAATGCAGAGAACAAGTGCCGACAAAAGACTTCTGGCGCAATGCGCGCTCGTTCGCATGTGTGATGAAAAGCTGTCGGTAAGTACAGATGCGCTTAACATGCGTGTGTCGGCTTTGGAGAGAATTCTTGAGGGTACTGATGTAGGCGCGCTTACAACAGAAAATAATCAGCAAAAACAAGCTCAAACGCAAGCAAAACCTGGAAGTGAGCCGAAAGTGCGTAAGTATGAGCCTGCGCCTGAGCCGCCTGTTATTAATGTAAAGAAGAATGAAGATAAGCCAAAGCCGGAGCCTGCGCCTGTAAGCGCTCAGAACTTTGGCCAGACCAGAGAAAAGCGTTGCCTGAAGCCAATTGCATATTTTGCCGAAGCAATAAGAAGCTTTGGAGCAATGTACCCTCCTGAAAGCGCCTTTCTTGAAACGGCAAGCGCATATGCGGAGGATAACGGAGCAATACGGATAAGAGTGGAATCAGATTTAGCTGTTATGATGTTAACGGGCCGCGAGGTTTTTGATTCGCTTCTCAAAATATTTAATTCATATGAGGGTGGCAGACTTGATAAGAATACGCTTCTTATAGAAACCGCGGCTGCAGCAAAGAAAAACTCGTATATCGATGAGATCATAGAATAAAACATAAACTGAAAGGATAAAGACAATGAAAGCAAGATTACCACAGGGTATGGGCGGCGGACCGTCCAATATGCAGGCTATGCTCAAACAGGCGCAGAAAATGCAGGAGGATATGGCAAATCTTCAGACTGAGCTTGAACAAACCGAATATGAGGTAAAAGCCGGCGGCGGAGCTGTAACTATAAAGATGAACGGCAAAAAAGAGGTTACTTCTCTGGAAATTTCTCCTGATATAGTTGACCCTGATGATATAGAAACACTCTGCGACGTTATTACTGCGGCAGTTAATGAGGCGGTAAAGAGAGTTGAAAGCGATGCTTCCGAAAAAATGGGACAGATCACGGGCGGCATGGGTAATCTCGGCCTGCCGGGGCTCTTTTAATCATGGCGCAGGAATATTTACCCGTTCTTGAAGAGCTGATATCCAATTTCAAAAGGCTTCCGGGTATCGGGCATAAAACGGCTGTCAGAATGGCGTTTTCTGTTCTTGATTTCACAAATGAGGAGGCAGCTGATTTTGCAGCGGCTATCGTTTCTGCAAAAGAGAGAATAACGCCCTGTACGGTATGCGGAAATATATCCGAGGGAGGTATTTGCGAAATATGCTCTGATTCAAGGCGTGATAAAAGTATTATCTGCGTTGTTGAGGATTCGCGCGCAGTTTTGGCACTTGAAAAGGTTCGTGAGTTCAAGGGGCTTTATCACGTGCTTGGCGGAACTATATCTCCTATGGACGGTATCGGTCCCGAACAGCTTAATATAAAAAGCCTGATCTCAAGACTTGAGGGTGTTGACGAAGTTATAATTGCCACTAACCCTACAATAGAGGGAGAAACTACGGCAATGTATATATCAAGGCTGATAAAGCCGCTTGGCGTAAAAACAACACGTCTTGCTTACGGTGTTCCGGTTGGCGGAGATCTTGAGTATTCAGACGAGGTTACTCTGTTCAGAGCCATAGAGGGACGACGCGATATATAGCTGTTTAGGTGTATAATAAAATAATAATAAACTATTGACAAAAAAGTGTGTATAGTTTATAATGTCTGTAACGGCAAAGGCCTGAGGAAAGCGCTTCTTTCAATGCCTTTGCCGCTTTTATTTAAAAGCAGATCGCGATTTAATTAACGGAGGATATTTATGAAGACTCTACCCGAGTATTTCGGAGAACTTGTATTCGGCGATGCCGCTATGAAAGAGCGCTTGCCCGAACAAACGTATAATGCTCTGAAAAAGACTATGGATGAGGGCAAATCTCTCGATATAACTGTTGCAAACGTTGTTGCGGGTGCAATGAAGGATTGGGCTATTGAAAAGGGCGCTACCCATTTTACTCACTGGTTCCAGCCTATGACGGGTATTACCGCCGAAAAGCACGATAGCTTTATATCTCCCGCGCAAGACGGCAAGGTAATAATGGAGTTTTCGGGCAGCGAGCTTATAATGGGCGAATCTGATGCGTCAAGCTTTCCGTCCGGCGGTCTGCGTGCAACCTTTGAAGCAAGAGGATATACTGCCTGGGACCCCACGTCGTATGCTTTTATAAAGGGTAAGACTCTTTGTATTCCCACGGCATTCTGCTCGTACGGCGGAGAGGCGTTAGACAAGAAAACGCCCTTGCTTCGCTCAATGCAGGCTATAAACAAGCAGGCTTTGCGTGTGCTTAAGCTTTTTGGTAATGACAACGTAACTGCGGTAAAAACGACCGTTGGTCCTGAACAGGAGTACTTCCTTATTCCTGTGGAAATGTATGAAAAGCGCAAGGACCTTATATTCACGGGACGTACACTTTTCGGTGCGATGCCGCCAAAGGGGCAGGAGCTTGACGACCACTATTACGGTACTATCAAGACACGTGTTGCCAACTATATGGCGGAGCTTAACGAAGAGCTCTGGAAGCTTGGAGTTCTTGCGAAAACTCAGCATAACGAGGGCGCGCCTGCACAGCACGAGCTTGCGCCGATATTTACAACAACTAATATAGCAACAGACCATAACCAGATAACGATGGAGCTTATGCAGAGAGTGGCAAAGAAGCACGGACTCGTGTGTCTCTTGCACGAAAAGCCCTTTGCCGGCGTAAATGGCTCGGGCAAGCATAACAACTGGTCGCTTTCCACAAACACAGGTGTCAATTTGCTTAACCCTGGTGCAACGCCGTTTGAAAACGCACAGTTCCTTTTGTTCCTTTGTGCGGTTATTCAGGCAGTTGATGACTATCAGGATCTCCTTCGCATAACGGTTGCATCCGCAGGAAACGATCACAGACTCGGCGCTGCGGAAGCTCCTCCGGCGGTTGTTTCAATGTTCCTCGGAGATGAGCTTACAGCTATTCTTGATGCTATTGAAAATGGCAGCGCGTACTGCGCGGCTGAAAAAGAAAGACTCAAGCTCGGCGTACACGTGCTTCCAAAGTTCCCGAAGGATACGACAGACAGAAACAGAACGTCTCCGTTTGCTTTCACCGGTAACAAATTTGAGTTCAGAATGCTCGGTTCGTCAAACTCTATTGCAGGCTGCAATATAGTGCTTAATACGGCGGTTGCAGAGTCGCTCTGCCAATATGCAGATATTCTTGAAAGTGCCGTGGATTTTACAAGCGCGCTTCATGATCTGATACGCGACGTTATAAAGAAGCATAAGAGAATCATTTTTAACGGAAACGGATATGACGATGAATGGATAAGGGAAGCAACCGAAGAGCGCGGACTTCTTAATTTAAGAACGACTCCCGATGCTGTTGCGCTCTATACATTACCTAAAAACGTTGAGCTTTTCGGAAAACATAAGATATTTACCGAAGCGGAAGTATATTCGAGACGTAAGATAAAGCTTGAAAACTACTGCAACGAGATAAAGATAGAAGCCCGTACAATGATAGAAATGTCGCGCCGTGAAATATTGCCTGCGGTTGAAGAATACATGCTTGCCACGGCAAAGGCTGCTAATGCAAAGCGTAAGCTTATAGACGGTATCGACTGCAGCTATGAAGAGAAGCTTGTAAAGCGCTTATCCGAGCTTGCATATGAAATAGATAAGTGCACGGACGATCTTGCCGATGCGCTGAAAAGCGTGAAGAAGTCGCTATATCCTGATATATGCGAGCGTTCAATGGCGTATAAGGATAAAGTAGTAACGGCTATGGCGGCGCTCAGAAAAGCAGCAGATGAAGCGGAGAGCATAACGGCGGCTAAGTACTGGCCGTATCCGGTTTATGCAGATCTGTTATTTGGAATAATATAAGAAAAAAGCCTTCACGAAAGTGGAGGCTTTTTTGGTTTGTAAGGACGGACGGCCAAGGCGCGCGTGAGGTCTGAGGGGATTTAAAGTCTCGACCCATGCAATATTGTTTAATGAAATTAGTAGAATAAATTTTGAATTTTCAATTCTGCCGTCTTACAGTCTTATATTCATCGTGTAAATAAAAATGAGGGCAACGGCTGTTATCACCGGTAAGAAAGCTTACCATTTCATCCTCATCAAGACTTACTGAGCAATAGTCCTCGCCTGTGTCGGGATCGGTGTCAAAATATACGCACATCTCGCAGTTGGTGGGCTGTGGCTCTTTAGCTTTTTTCTTTTTCTTATCCATAACTTTTTGCCTTTCATACTTATAGAATAATTATAGCTTCAAAGTGCGAAAAAGTCAATGAAAATTGCTATAAATGGTAGACAAACGATGTAAACTATGATATAATATTATATTATTATGGGATGGTAGGCTCAACTGTATGGAAATCGTGAATATAACATCGGGATTTACGGCGGCAAACTCGTATCTTCTTATAGACAAAGAGACGAATAATGCCGCACTCGTTGATCCCGGCGGCGATGCCCGGCAAATCATATCGAAAATTGATGAGTATGGTGTTTGCATAACTGCTATACTACTTACTCACGGGCATTTTGACCATATCCTTGCACTTGACAAAGTTAAAGAATATACGAATGCCAAGGTTTATATCCACACACTTGACAATATATGTCTTGGCAACTTGAATTTCAGTCTTATGAGTCACATCGGGCGTGACGACACGTTTGACGACGCTGACGTAATGCTTGAAGACGGCGATGAAATAAAAATCGGCAACTCAACTATAAGCGTTATGCACACACCGGGACACACCGCAGGCTCTGTCTGCTTTATCACAGACGCGGGAATAATATCGGGTGACACGCTATTTCTTGAGAGTATCGGGCGCACCGATTTTCCGGGCGGCGACTTTGATACTATAGATGAGTCGATACACCGACTTTATTCCATAGAGGGAGATGCAAAAGTCTACCCGGGTCACGGGGGTGTTACAACACTTTCCCACGAGCGACTGTATAATCCGTTTGTAAAAGAATAAATAGCTATAAATTGAAAGAGGTATACATCATGGATCTTAACTATCTTGCCGATCTACTTTATCCGGGCATAAAGACAATGCCTGAGGATATTGAAGCACGCTTTCCTAAGCGCGAGCTTCCCGAGGGTGCCAAGGTAACGCGCTTTGCACCGAGCCCGACGGGATTTGTTCACTTCGGCGGACTTTTCCCCACACGAGTAAGCGAGCGCCTTGCTCATCAGAACGGCGGTATACTTTATCTCAGAATTGAGGATACTGACTCCAAGCGTGAGGTAGAGGGCGCAGAAGAAAATCTTATCGAAACTCTTGCTTACTATGGAGTTAAGTTTGATGAGGGAGCAGTAGCCGGCGGAAAAAGCAACGGAATATACGGACCTTACCGTCAGAGCGAGAGAGCAGAGATATATCAGACCTTTGCAAAAAAGCTTATCCGCGAGGGAATGGCTTATCCCTGCTTCTGCACCGAAGAAGAACTTAATTCAATAAGAGCAGAACAAGAATCAGAAAAGGCAGACCCCGGCTACTACGGCAAGTGGGCTGTATGGCGTGACTCACCGATAGAAAAGATAGAAGAAAAAATAAAAGAGGGCGCACCGTTCGTTCTAAGACTCAGAAGCAATGGATCCGTTGAACGCAAGATAAAGTTTACAGACCTTGTAAAGGGCGATATTGAGATCACCGAAAACGACAAGGACCACGTGCTTTTAAAGAGCGACGGAATCCCGACCTACCACTTTGCGCATGCGGTTGACGATCACCTTATGGGAACAACCCACGTAGTACGAGGCGAGGAGTGGCTTCCGAGCTTACCCTTCCACGTACAGCTTTTTACAGCGCTTGGTTTCAAACTTCCGAAATATCTGCATATATCGCAGCTTATGAAGCTTGATGAGAACGGTTCAAAGAAGAAGCTTTCGAAGCGTGATGCAGGCGTTGATATGCGCTTTTACAAGGAAAAGGGTTACTGCCCCGAAGCAGTTGTTGAGTACGTAATGACGCTTCTCAACTCAAACTACGAGGAATGGAGAGCGGCTAATCCCGAGAAGGATTATACAGAATTCCCGTTTTCAATAAAGAAAATGAGCGCATCTGGTTGTCTATTTGACTTTGACAAATTAAATGACGTTGCAAAGAATACGGTTGCAAGAATGAGCGCTGAAGAAGTTTATACAAAGGTGCTTGACTGGGCGCGTGAGTATGATGTCGGTTTTGCAGACAAGCTTGCAGCAGATCCGGAGTACGCTAAGAGCATACTTGCAATAGGACGTGGCGGCAAGAAGCCTCGTAAGGACATCATGATATGGAGTGAGGTCAAGGACTATATGGGCTTCTTCTATGATGACTACTACAAGGTGACCGACGCTTATCCCGAAAATATACCCGAAGGCGAAAGGACGCAGATACTTGCCGACTATGCAGAATCCTACTCGAGTGAGGACGACAACAACTCATGGTTTGAAAAGGTAAAGGCTATAAGCGAAAAGTACGGCTACACATCAGATATGAAAGCGTACAAGGCAGACCCGTCTGCATTCAAAGGCTCTGTAACAGATGTATCCAACCTTATCAGAATAGCTATAACGGGCAGAGCAAATTCACCTGACCTTTGCACGATATGCAAGCTTTTAGGTGAAGAGAGAGTTCGAGCAAGAGCAACAAGCGTAAAGTAAGAGGACGAAAAAATGAATGAAGAATTAAAAGAAGTAATCGAATCGAATTTTATACACGATATAATCGACGCTGACCTTGAAGCGGGAGTTGTTGACAAGATCCATACACGTTTTCCGCCCGAGCCTAACGGATATCTTCATATCGGAAGTGCCAAGGCTATCTATATAAACTGGTCAACGGCAAAGAAGTACGGAGGCAAATTCAATCTCCGCTATGACGATACTAATCCCGCAAAAGAAGATAACGAATACGTTGAAAGCATACTTAATGACCTTAAGTGGCTCGGCGCTGAGCCAAACGGCGGTATTTTCTACGGATCAGACTATTTCGACAAGTGCTATGAGTATGCAATAAAGCTTATCCGTGACGGTAAGGCTTACGTTTGCGATCTTACAGCCGAAGAAATGCGTGAGTACAGAGGTACTCTCACACAGCCGGGTAAAAACAGCCCGTACAGAGACAGGAGCGTTGAAGAAAACCTCGAGCTTTTCGAAAGAATGAAGAACGGTGAGTTTGCCGACGGTACACACACGCTCCGCGCTAAGATCGACATGGCAAGCCCGAACATGAACATGCGCGACCCTGCGATATACAGAATCGTGCACTGTTCGCACCACAGACAGGGCGACAAGTGGTGTATATATCCGCTTTACGACTTTGCTCATCCAATACAGGACGCACTTGAGGGAATAACACATTCGCTCTGCTCGCTTGAATTTGAAAACCACCGTCCGCTTTACGATTGGGTTGTAAATAATATCGACTTTGAAAAGAAACCAAAGCAAAGAGAGTTCGCGCGCCTCAACGTAACTTATACAGTGATGAGCAAGCGTTATCTTCGTGCGCTCGTTGAAACGGGACTTGCTGATGGTTGGGACGACCCGAGAATGCCAACTCTTTGCGGACTTCGCCGCCGCGGATATACTCCTGCGTCAATATTTGACTTTGTTAAGCGTGCGGGTATTTCAAAGGCAGACAGTATTGTTGATATCAACTTACTTGAACACTGTATCCGTGAAGAACTAAATATGACGGCAAGCCGCCGTATTGCAGTACTTGATCCTGTCAAGGTTATTGTTGATAACTATCCCGAAGATCAGACTGAATACTTTGAAGTAACGAACAATCCTAATGACGAAAATGCAGGAAAGAGAAGTGTGCCGTTTACACGTGAGCTTTATATCGAAAGAAGCGACTTTGCAGAGGAACCCCCGTCTAAGTTCTTCAGACTCAAGCCTGACGGAGAGGTAAGACTCATGGGAGCGTATATAGTAAAGTATTCTCACGTTGAAAAGGATAGTGACGGTAATATCGTGGCTATCCACGTAAATGCCGACCTTGAAACAAGAAACGGCAATCCCGCAGACGGCAGAAAGATAAAGGGAACAGTGCATTGGCTTAGTGCTTCCCATGCACTTGACGCGGACATGATGCTTTACGACAAGCTCTTTACAATAGAGAACGTTGGCGATATTCCCGAGGATAAAACGTATAACGATTATCTCAACCCCGATTCTCTTGTTAAACTTGAAAAGTGTAAGATAGAGCCTTCTCTTGCTGATGCAAAGCCGGGCGAAAAATTCCAGTTTGTACGCAACGCATATTTCTGCGTTGATACTAAATACCCCAATACATTCAACAGAATAGTGCCCTTGAAGGACAGCTTTCGTCCGTAATATAGGGTGATAAATGACTGGGAGCGGCGAGAATGCCGCTCCTTGCAAAAATTAAAAACACATACAGGTATAAAAAATGATAAAATTATATGACACAGGAGTGTATGTACTCCCCGATAGAAATTTTGAAGTAATAAAGGATGACCGCGATGCAATAGTTCGTCTTGGCTGCTTTGGCCATGACTTGGATAGAGAAGAAGCAAGAAAGAACACGATCGCATACGGTATACTTACTTCTCATAATACGTCAGGTGACGATAAGGATCTTAAGATAAAGTTCGATGCGATCGCATCACACGACATCACATACGTTGGTATTATACAGACCTCGCGTGCATCGGGGCTTGAGAAGTTCCCGATCCCCTACGTGCTCACAAACTGCCACAACAGCCTTTGCGCCGTTGGCGGAACGATAAACGAGGACGACCACGTTTTCGGGCTATCAGCTGCAAAGAAGTATGGCGGAATATATGTTCCCGCACACCAGGCGGTAATACACTCGTTTATGCGCGAAATGATGAGCGGCTGTGGCAAGATGATACTTGGATCAGACAGCCACACCCGTTACGGCGCACTCGGTACAATGGCAATAGGCGAGGGCGGAGGAGAGCTTGTAAAACAGCTTCTTTCACGTACATATGACGTAAAGATGCCGGGAGTAGTGGCTGTAAAGCTTGACGGCGCACCTAAGCACGGAGTAGGCCCTCAGGACGTTGCTCTTGCGATAATAGGAGCTGTCTTTAAAAACGGATACGTTAAGAACCGTGTACTTGAATTCATAGGGGGAGGAGTTGCAAATCTGCCTATTGAATACAGAAACGGCATTGACGTGATGACAACCGAAACCACGTGTCTTTCATCAATCTGGATGACTGATGATATAACACGCGCTTATTTTGAAAATCACAAAAGAGCAGACGAGTATAAAAGACTTGTTCCCGGTGAAGTTGCTTATTACGATGGACTTGTTGAAGTTGATCTCTCAAAAATTGAGCCGATGATAGCACTTCCGTTCCATCCGAGTAATACATACACTATCCGTGAGCTTATTGAAAATGCCGCAGATATACTTAATGATGTTGAAGCAAAAGCTCTTAAACAGCTTGAAACACCGGAACTCAAGCTTGGTCTTGCAGACAAGATAACCAAAGAGGGTATAAGAGTAGACCAGGGCGTTATCGCAGGATGCGCCGGCGGTACGTACGATAACCTTGTAGCTGCTGCTGATATTCTTCGCGGAGAAAATATCGGAAACGGTGAGTTCGCGCTTTCAGTTTACCCTGCAAGCCAGCCTGTATTTTTAGAGCTTATGCGTGACGGCGCGGCAAGCGAACTTATGAGTGCGGGTGCTACTATAAGAAGTGCATTCTGCGGTCCCTGCTTCGGTGCAGGAGACGTTCCGGCAAACGGCGGTCTCTCGATACGTCACTCAACGCGTAATTTCCCGAACCGCGAGGGCTCAAAGCCGGCAAACGGCCAGCTTTCATCGGTTGCACTTATGGACGCAAGAAGTATTGCCGCAACGGCAAAAATGGGCGGTATACTTACTCCTGCAACAGAAATTGAATACAGAGACAGAGATCATGAATATAAGTTTGACGATTCACCGTACGTCAGCCGTATATACAACGGTTTTGGCAAGGCAGATGTATCAGCAGAGCTTAAATTTGGTCCTAATATCACAGACTGGCCGAAGATGGGGGCGCTTACTGATGACGTGATGCTCAAGGTCGTATCTGTGATAAATGACCCTGTAACAACAACAGACGAGCTTATTCCTTCTGGTGAAACGTCATCATACCGTTCAAATCCCCTTAAGCTTGCCGAGTTCACGCTCTCAAGAAAGGATCCTGAGTACGTTGCAAAGGCAAAGGCTGTTCAGAGAGTTGAAGCGGATAGGGAAAACGGAATAAGCGATGCGGCAATAGTAGCGGCATATGAGAAGCTTGCATCTGCAGGAGTTTCAGTTACTCCAGAAAAGACAGCGATAGGCTCAACCATATATGCGCTCAAGCCGGGTGACGGCTCTGCGCGTGAGCAGGCGGCATCATGCCAGAAGGTGCTTGGCGGACTTGCAAATATTGCGGGCGAGTATGCGACCAAGAGATACAGAAGTAATCTTATCAACTGGGGCATGCTGCCTTTTGTAACAAGCGAGCCGTATGACAGCTTTAATGTGGGCGATTGTGTCTTTGTAAAGGGAATCAGAGAAGCGATAGAAAATCATGTTGATGTTATAAAGGCATATGTTGTTGGTGATAGTATCCGTGAGATAAGTGTGACACTTGGTGAGCTTACAGATGATGAACGCAAGATAATCCTGTCGGGATGTCTTATCAATTATTACAGAGACGGTAACTAATTTTTTCACTACAAGAAGGCATCAGCAATGATGCCTTCTTGCGTGAAATTGTGTCGCAACCATGAAAAGGTGTTTTCTCTTCTCACAATTATAGCATATCATATCTTGCGCAAGATACCGATCGTTGAAACGAACAATCTTGCGCAAGAAAGTTGTGTATTTTGTATATAAAATTAAATACATAAACGGAGGTACGAGAAATTGAAAAAGCAAAAATTTAGCAATACAGCATATAAAAATAAATTTATATCTGAAAAGTACGACCGTGTAAACTTAACATTACCGAAAGGGAAGAAAGAAGAACTGCAAAAGCATGCTGAAAAAAATAAAGAAAGTTTAAACGGATTTATAAACCGTGCTATAAATGAAGCAATTGAGAGAGACGGTAATTAAGTCTGATAAATTGTTAGTAGGTTCGGGGGTGTTACTTTCCGTGCGCACGGAAAGTAACCAAAGGTGCGTATAAGGGGGAGGCAATTTGCCTTCCCCTGTCTTTTTCATTACGCGTGAAGTTTTACAACTTAATCATCTATACCCGTAGCATTTACTTTATAAGTTTTAACGGCGGCAAATCGCTGATTCTCCCCCTTATATATCCCTCTCTTGACTTTTCTAAAGTCTTAGTATATGTTTATTTTGTTCTCGGAGTTACCATTTAAAATTCCACAGCTAACGACTTACCCACAGATAAGCGATTTAATAAAGTAAGCGTTCCCCCCTCTATACAAATATGGTTTAGCTCTGATAAGCTGTTATGGGTTCATCTGTTTGAATAATATATTGACAAATGGTAAATTTTGTTGTATAATCGGAATATAGAAAAAGAGTAGAGGTGCGAAAGCTAAGAGTAATCGGTATTACGGTGCGGAAACATCGCCGACAAAAGGAGCTTTTGCCGAAGTGAAAAGTAACTTTCCGGTGCTTTTTGCTGGGCCATGGCATAATATGTCATGGACTGTCACTATTGTGGAGAGCTACGGTAATATCAGACGATAAAAGTCAGAGTACCGTGGATCATGGTACTCTTTCCTTTTTCTAAAATTTATATGGAGGAATCCACATGACAAAATCAAGAAAGCTCTTATCAATCGTGATGATCGTGGCGCTTCTTATTTCTGCCTTTGCGCTTTGCGTATCTGCAGATGCTGAAGTTGCCGAAGCTGCAGGCCCGAAGCTTTACGGTACTATCGTATCGCTGCTTCCCCCTGTAATCGCTATTGCCCTCGCACTTATAACTAAGGAAGTTTATTCATCTCTCTTTATCGGCATCTTAGTCGGCGGCCTTATGGCATCTGATTTCAGCCCTATCGGTATGATAGACACCGCCCTCAAGGCAGGTATTGTATCTGCGGTTGAAGGTACTGCCGGAATCTTTGTGTTCCTCGTTGTGCTTGGCATAATAGTTGCTATTATGAATAAGGCTGGCGGTTCGTACGCATTCGGTAAATGGGCAGAAAAGAATATTAAGTCCAAAACAGGCGCACTTCTTGCAACGTTTGCTCTCGGTGTTCTTATCTTTGTTGACGACTACTTCAACTGCCTTACAGTCGGCTCGGTTATGAGACCTGTAACAGACGTACATAAAATTTCCCGTGCAAAGCTCTCGTATATTATTGACGCTACTGCAGCGCCTATTTGTATGATAGCTCCTATCTCATCATGGGCGGCGGCAGTTTCAAAGTATGCAGAAGACGCGGGAGTTAACGGACTTGACCTCTTTATTCAGGCAATTCCTTATAACTTCTATTCGCTTCTTACGATCGTTTACGTAATCGCACTTTCAATAATGAAGTTCGACTACGGCTCAATGAGACTTCATGAAGTTAACGCTCGTGCCGGCGACCTTTATACATGCGGTGAAAAGAATGAATCCGCAGAGGTAACACCCAGCGCAAAGGGAAGAATTTACGACCTTGTTATTCCGATAGTTCTTCTTGTTGTGATCTGCGTTGTCGGCCTTATCTACGTTGGCGGTTTCTTTGGCACAGACGCTTGGGGCGGAACAGACTATGCAGGCGACTTTATCGGATCATTTGGTAATACAGATGCTACCATCGGTCTCCCGTGGGGCGGACTTATTGCACTCGTTGCTATTATAATCTACGTTCTTGCAAGAAGAGTTCTCACATTCAAAGAAGCAATGTCTTGCATACCTCAGGGATTTATAGCAATGGTTCCTGCAATTCTTATTCTTACATTCGCAACAGCACTTAAGAATATGACAGGCGAGCTTGGCGCAACAGCATTTGTTGAAGGCGTTATGGAAAACACAGCTGCAGGATTTGCTAATTTCCTTCCTGCAATAATCTTCCTCGTTGCTTGCGGACTTGCATTTGCAACAGGTACTTCATGGGGAACATTCGGTATCCTTATCCCGATAGTAGTTGCTATCTTCCCCATAGGCAGCGAGCTTGGTACAATAGGTATCTCTGCTTGCCTTGCAGGCGCTGTATGCGGCGACCACTGCTCACCTATTTCCGATACGACGATTATGTCCTCGGCAGGCGGTCAGTGCAACCACATCAATCACGTATCAACACAGATTCCGTATGCATTAAGCGTTGCGGGGATCTCGTTTGTAATGTTTATAATCTCCGGATTTGTACAGAACGTATATATCGTGCTTCCTCTTGGAATTATACTTACAGTAGCATTCCTCTTTGTTATGAAGCAGATAATGGCAAAAAAATACGGAAAAGATAACATCTGATAAAAGTAAAAATGCTCCCTCGAAAGAGGGAGCATTTTTTTAGTTTTTCTCAACTATTTTTATATTCACGGGATCAATTCCGGCTTGCTCGTAAACAATCTCCTTTATCTGAGAAAGCTCGTTTTGTAAAAGTCCGTCAGACTTTACAACAATGTTGGCGCTCGTTCCGGTCACAACGGCAATACATTCCTCAAATCCCTTGCTCTTGATAAGAGTTTCAATATTAGCTTCAGCTTCGATATCATCAGCTATACGTGCGATATCCGAAAGAGCAGCTTCCTTGGCACTGTCGAGTGCGGCTTCATTGTTAACTACTGTTTTGAGAACCTCAATGGCTTCATCGCGTGCCTGCTCACGGCTGAGAATGGAAGAAGCAAAGTATGTATCCTCAACATACATATCTGAATCATCCTCAGAGTAGTTAACACTTTCAAAGTTTTCAACTATATTCTCAGAATCTGCAAGCACGTAATTAAGTATTACCGCAAGGCCTATAAGAAGCACTGAGCAAACAACAACAATTGTGCGCGTTCCAACCGTAACTGCAGCGCTTTTAACTTTACAGGCAGCGCTTTTTATGCGCTGTGATACCTTTTTGCTTTCAACGGGCAGAGCTGCGCTTTCATTTGTCTGACTATCAAGCTTTTCATCGTACTTTTCATAATTTTGATTTTTCATAAACGATCTCACTTTCTGCCGCATACTGCGGCTTTTTGTTTCTTACTTAGATTATATTCGCTTCTTTCTTCGTATATGACTTTATTTTATCTGTCCTGTTATATAAATTCTCGAGCTCGGAACAGAATATAGTGCGGATAGCATTTCTGTTATTTTGAGGCATACGTTTGATGACGTATTAAAATCAAATATTATAACAACTCCCTGTATAGGCTCTATAGTATTACCGTTTATGCTTACGTACGGTTTGTTTCCCGTAACGCGCTTACATAATTCTGCTATTTCTTTTTCGTATTCGCTATCGTGATTATTATTAGTTGGCATACCGTCGTAAAGGCAGAGAAGTATGCCAAACACGAGTATGCTGATTATAAGCCATATATTTTTGGTTTTGGATAGACGGTTCATCCATACCTGTATTGAAGACAACACAGTACATACCCTCCTTTATATAACGGATACGTTACAGTCAAGTATATCGGAAAGATAATCGCAAACATCGCTTATAATATATTTGCTCGCACCTTGAATCTTAATGTTTACACACATAAGTTCAATATTTTCTATATCTGTAACGTTAATAGCAATCTCAATGTTTATTTTATTTTTATCAAGCGAGAATTTTTCTTTAAGTATATCCTTAGCCTTGTATGCTATGCCTCTTGCACACTCTGCAATATACATGTCGCAAAGCACGGGGGTGTCACTTTTTTTATTTCCCGACTTGTCTATGGCATACACAGCACTCTCGGCAACCAGCAGATACGGTTCTTCTGACAATAGTACTTGTGAGTCATATTCAAATCCCGATAGCTTTGAAAATACATTTACGTCAGGCTCTGAGATAAGCGAAGCAATCGGCGAAACTATCGTAAGCGCAATTATAAGCGATATAATATATCTAATATATTTGCGAAGCGGACTTTTTTGAGATATCGGCAGAAAGTCGCTGACAAATTCGATAACTGCCGCACCTATTATTGATGAAAAAACGTAATTATTCATGTTAAGCTCCGTAAGAAACCGTGCATCTGACAAGAAGAGTCAGAGCGTATATAAACATGACGGCTGTAAGAGATACGAGCGCAATGAGAAAATTTACAAGTCCGCCTGCCTCTTTAAGCGTTTTACACTCCCGCTCACACCCGAGCATGTCTGAAAGAGAAGCGCACAGCGCAAGATTTATGCGTGACAGCATGAGAGTTGCAAACAAAGGAAGAGTCATTATCACGATTACGATTATACCGATACCGCCAACGCTTGTTCGTATATATGATATGCTCCCCGAAACAGTCCGTATTGCATCACTGACAGCCGAGCCTACGATCGGAATAAAGCTTGACGCGGCAAATCTGACAGCTCTTGCCGTAAGCGAGTCGGCAGAGGCGGCAAGCGTCTGCTGAAAGCTCATAATTGCCGATATAGCCGCAACGGTAAGACCGATAAGAAGCATGAGAAAACCACGTAAAAATCGCCCTAGTACTCCTGTCTTAAGACTTGGGGCGGCAGAGCTTGCAATAGTCATCACGGCTGATAAACGAAGCACGGGAAAAAGAAGATACGCGTTCATGTTTTCGATAACGGTAATACATAAAAGCAATCCGGTTGAGCTGACGCTTGCGGCATTTATATTTCCGCCTGCCGCATATGCGATAGTTATAAACGGCGTTAACGCGTTTGCAAATGAGGCAAGCGAGTTAAGATATGTATATACAATATCAAAGAGGGACGCTACGCTTGTAAATATATAAACACATACGCAAAGTCCGCTTATAGAAGAAAAACCTCGTGATAGTTCTCCGCTATTACCTGCACAGCCTGAAAGCGAGTAAAAAAGAGAAGATAAGAGCACCATTCCGATGAGAGATATGAGAGCTTTAGATGAGTCGCCAAGCGCCGCCTTAAAGGTGTCCGCAATGAGCTTTGCAAAATAAGAAAATGAGAAGGAACTTGATTTATCTCCGGGTGTATTATTAAATACGTTTTCGGGAAGCTTGTCCCTTATATCGTCCGGTATGTGATCTTCAATTTCGGAAAGATCGGTTTGTTCAAGCGCCATAATATGTTCAGGCATGTTAATGAAAAGAATCATAGATATGAGTAATACTGTGATCATACGTCTTTTCATGAAAACATACCTCTTGCTATTTTTATGAGTTCGCTAATCAAAGGTAATGCCAGAATCAAAAGTTCTACTTTTCCAACTATTTCTATACGCGATGCTAAAGAGCCTTCTCCCGCATCTCTGCATATATCTGCGGTGATCTCAACGGCTAACGCTACTCCGAGCGCTTTGAGCAGAGTTGAAGCATACGCGGAAAGCGGTGTGCCTGATATATATTCGCTGATTAACTTAAATGCGGGGTATATGCTTGTACCTGCCGCTGTTATCATACATACCCCAATTGCTGTTGCAACAAGCTTTGCAAGCTTTGGCCTGAGTTCGGAAAGTATCATTATAACCGAAAGAGACAAAAGTGCAAGACCGCAATATCTTATAATATTCATGAAAGTCCAAAAACAGATCTGATGAGTGAAAAAAGTTCTTTAAGCTCGCTAACAAGCATAACAAGCACGACAATGATACCGGCTATTGAAACAAAGGTCGCCTGCTCATCCCGCCCCGATTTTGAAAGAATTTGACAAGCAACACTGACAACCAATCCAATTCCTGCAATTTTTAAAATGAAAGCTACATCCATATTTCTCTCCGTTTTTATAAACATACTTTATCATATGATCAAAACTGATGCGAGTATTCCGCTCATGATTCCGAGAGAACCGAGAAGCCTGGTATATAGCGGAAGAGACTCTTTAGCCTGATCTGCAAGCTTTTGACACTCGCATTTATAATAATGACACCGACGTGCTTGTTCTGCGGCAGAAAAATGAAGGGAGTCATCAGCAAACTCTGATAAAAGGCGAACGTCATCTTCTGTCAGATACATCTCATCAGCATTTGATTTCAGTGCACATGAGAAGCCGTTTTCGCGTACTTCCTGCAAAAATCCGCACGACTCCAACAACTCGTCTTTATAACAATCGAAAAACTCGTCAAGGGGAGTTGAAAACGTGTTTATCTTAAGTTCAAGGGAATCAAGCATTTTTATAATTGCCTCGAGAGCGCGTACGCGCCGCTTCAGAATAGCGGCGCACTGTGAACCAAGTGTACTTCCCGAAAGAACTATAAGCAGAATTCCTAAAAGCTTGTGCATCTGTTTTTACTCCATGGTTTTTACTTTTTGGTTATATCGTAAATATCAAACTCGTATTTGTATTTCTCTCTCTTGATGCCGATGTATCTTTCAAACACTCCGAAGTCACGAAGCTTTGCGATCTGAGGCCTTTTGAAGAGCGCCTCAAGAGAGTCTGCATGCGCGCTTGCAATAAGCGGTACACCTGTGTTTTCTGCCGCGAGGATCGACTCGGCATCTTCCTTTAATCCGATCTCGTCGCAGAAGATAACCTGTGGGGATAGCGAACGTACTGCAAGCTCTATTCCTTCGCCCTTTTCATACCCGAAGAGGTAATCTGTCAGCGTGTCAGCGGAAGATGTGCGAGTATATAATTCGCGGCGCGAATCAATAACGGATGCACGGAATGCATTTTGGGAACACGAAAGTCTCTTTATAAGAAAGCGGAGAATGGTAGTTTTGCCAACTCCGGGCGGTGAATAGAAAAGAGTGGGGATAATTCTTTGGTTATCAACACAGAGTTCATAAAGATTATCAGGCACATCAAATTCGCACGGAAGCCTTAGACATATAGATGAAATACTGTCAACAGAACCTCCGGCTCCTTTTGTGGGGCAAACAGTACATCTGACGCCGTTTTTTTGAGGTATGTATCCGCGTGATATCGTTTCACTGTACGCATACGGAGAGCCGTCGCAAAGAGAGAGAAGCGTGCCGCGGATCTCTGAGTCTGTACAACGAAGCGGTAATATGATATTTTTATTGTCAACAGTTAAAGAGGCAGGACGGTCTGCGCGAAGTCTTATTTCGCTTACCGGAAAGTCCGTTTTGTCTATTTCGGATCTTATTATATTTGCTGCGCGGCTTGGTAGTAAAGCGAGTATTTTTTCAAGATTTGCGTAATATGTCATGATTGTAACCGATCCTTTCCTGCCGTTATATATTTTTATGCGAAAGGATTTGAGCGTATGACACGATACTCATGTAAAGAAATGATTAAGAATTTGGTAAAGCTATTGAAAAACGGATAAATATGGTATATAATATTTAAAGTAGGGAGTATTTTCCCGAGAAACTTGTGAATTTAAAGGAGAAAGACAATGTTTTATTTGCTTGAAGCAGCTGCAGGAGCTGAAACGCCTGCTGCAGGTGTCAGCGGATTTTCAACAATTATAATGCTTGTTCTTATGCTCGTGGTATTTTATTTCTTTATGATCCGCCCGCAGAAAAAGCAGGAGAAGGAAACTGCAAATATGAGAAACAGCCTTTCTGTTGGTGATGAGATCACGACGATAGGCGGTATAATCGGTAAGATCATAAGCATTAAGGAAGAAACTATTCTTATCGAAACAAGCGGCGACAGAACGAAAATCAGGCTTCTTAAGTCTGCGGTGAGAAACGTAGACGTAAAGGCTGAAGACGCTGAATAATAATTACAAATAAAAGCTCACCAAGGCAGGTGGGCTTTTATTTATGGGCTGGCTCATAAAAACCATTCGTTCACATATATATTAAATAAAACCGAATACGAAAGGATAGTCTGTAACGATGAGTAAAAAAACAAATCCTAAGTTTACCCGAAAAGGTGAAAAGAATGAAAACGAAAGATTTATAGTATCGTCCCTTATAGGTTTTGCAGTTGGTCTTGCTTTGAGCTTCGCACTTTTGTTTATAGGCTCAGCTTTACTTCTTTTAGCTAAGGATCCTGACTCTTTAACCACGCTTTTCTCTTATCTTACAATCTCAGTAAGCCTGTTTTTTTCAGGAGTTGTCAGCTCACGCGTTTCATGCGGCAATATGCTTGCCTCAATATTTACCGGGGTAATGTATACGCTTTTTTCTTTTTCGCTTCACTTGATATTTACAAAAGGCGGTGCCGATTCGGGTGTACATACGCTTTTGTTCCTAGCTTTTCCTCTGATCTCTCTGCTTGGCGGATATGTTGCAAGGCCGAAAAATAAAAAGAAATTTAAAGTTCGCTGATCTGCCTGTAAATAAAAACAACCTCTTTATGAGAGGTTGTTTTTTATTATTGCTTCTGCAATTATAATATCGTCAGGGTGGGTTATCTTCATTCGTGTAGATCTTGTTTCCACAAGCTTTATTCTAAATCCGAGGCGCTCTGCCATAGAATTGTCGTCCGTAACAGATACTTTGTCCTTTTTTGCTGAATATGCCGCCGTCATATATATTTTAGTATCGAACACCTGAGGTGTTGCGGCAAGATAAAGTTTGCTTCTATCGGGAGTTTCTGATATAAACCTGTTCGTGTCGGCAATTTTAACGGTATCTGTGCACTTCATAGCAGCAGTCGCACATCTGTGTTTATATGCTTCTCTGATTACGGCATCTATTTCATCGGGTTCTGTAAGACACCGTGCGGCATCGTGAATTGCCACGTATTTTGCCTTTTTTGATATTGACTCAAAACCTTTTAACGCAGATTCATTCCTGCTATTTCCGCCTGTTGTGATCGCGGTAAGCTTGGAGATACCGTATTTTGATTTATACTGCGAGTATAGTTCGCTTTCGCCATTAAGACAAACGATAACTATTTCATCAACAAGTGCGCTTTTTTCAAATGCAAGCATAGAGCGAACAACAACCTCGATTCCGTCTATGATCAGGTGTTGTTTTGGGATCTCTGCTCCAACTCTGCTGCCTGTACCGCCGGCTAATATTACTGCTGAGGTAAACTTATGCTGTTTAGTTGATAACAGCTTTGAGATTTTTTTTATAAAACTCATATTATTTCCTCGTGTTCGCTTTCGGCTTCGTTTATAATCTCAGCTTCAGATTCTGTTTGCTCTGTTGTTTCGTATGTTGTATCGGTTTCAGTCTCTGATTCATCTTCTGTAAGATCTTCGGAATATGAATCAGAGTCAGTTTCTTGAATATCCTCTTTTGTTTCTGCCTCATATATAGCTGAATCATATTCAAAGCCCGACTCAGATTCGTCTGTACTGCCGCTTTCAACATCTGTGTCAATATCACTGTCAGTATCGGCGCCTTCATCAAGTCCGCTGTCGTATTCGTTATCAGTGTTTTCGCTTTCTGTATCAGATTCAGGGTCAGGTTCGGTTGGCCTCAGCCATTCGGGAAGCTCATCTTCATTGTCTGAATCGGTCTCATCGCTGTCAGAGTCGTATGTAGAATCACTTTCTGTTTCGCTATTGCTTTCACTTTCTGTTACAGGCGGATTGAGTATCAGATCATACCACGCAGGCTTAGCGGGTATTTGAAGAGCGCCTAATTTGTTAAACGTTACATTCGGGTGGTTTTCGCTTTCCCGTTCCATATATTCTTCAAGGCAGAGCCCGCTTTCGTATATTTTTTCTGCGTGTTCAAATCCGATAAATCTGAAATGCCACGGCTCATAGTTTATGCCCGTAAGCTCTGATTTGTCGGACGGATAACGAAGTATGAAGCCATATTTGTATGAATTTTCAACAAGCCATTTATATGCATCCGTATCTTCGAATCCATCGTCAAGATACATATATCCGGGAGTTATAAAATCAACGGCAAGGCCCGTCTGATGCTCGCTTGTTCCGGGAATTGCAATATAGCCCGACGTAAGCTCATATGCACGTGAAAAGCTATATTTTGCATATGCGTATGAACGAAGCCTGTTTTCAAAGTTCGTGGTCTGCCGTGAAAGCGAACGGTAAGCAGAGCATATGAGAAGAGTAACGCCCTCATCCTCGGCATCGTTTATCATACACTGTGCAAAGTCGGCAACGCGCGAATCAAAATAATAGTTTGCTCCGTTTGACCATACGCTCTTAAACTCAAGAGAGTCCTCGTATCCGGAAGGTAAGGAGTTTGAACGGTTAATAAGAAAATATGCCCATGACGTATCGGGTATCTCCATCTGCGAAAGAGTAAGTCTCTTTTCGCCTGTACTTAGCGCGGTACTTACCGGTTCTTCCGGCTCAAGGTCGATCTGAGGTGTTACTATTTCACTTTCCGGTGCGCTTGTTTCAATACTTGAAGAATCGCTTTCGCTTTCATTTGCAATTTTGCCACCGTCATTTGTAAGTGCTCCTATTATAAGCGAAGCAATAAGAAGCATAAGAAATATGCCGGTTAACGCAATACCTGTTTTGGATAAAAGAAAGGAAAGTATCTTTAATAAAGCATCCTTTATATTTTTTATTATATCATTTTTATTGTTCATAATACAAAAAGCGGTGATATACCGCAATCCTTTTCAAGTTATACTTTACTGATTACAGTATACCACCGTCTTAAAATTTATGCAAGCGCTTTTTTTCGTTTTTTTATCAAAAACCGACATTTATTACATAGTTATTCTTCGTAGTGATATGTGGGAACAAGCCTTTTTACAAGACTTCGAACATCTGCAAAATCATCATACATAACTTCAACAAGCTTGTCGATAACTTCAACGAGTTCGTTCTCGTCAATTTCAAGCGGATGCCCGATATGTATTCTTTCGTTTTCTGTTTGAGTCAGCCCTTCTTCTGCCATTAGAAGCTCTTCATACAGCTTTTCGCCGGGTCTGAGGCCTGTAAACTCTATTTTGATGTCACCATCGGGCACATGCCCCATAAGGGTTATCAGATTTCTCGCAAGGTCCACTATCTTGACGGGCTGCCCCATGTCAAGAACAAATATTTCTCCGCCGCGTGCAAAAGCTCCTGCCTGTAATACGAGCGAAACAGCCTCCGGTATGGTCATGAAATATCTGATAATATCAGGGTGTGTGACTGTAACAGGACCGCCGTTTTCGATCTGCTTTTTGAACAGAGGAATTACGCTTCCGTTACTTCCGAGCACGTTTCCGAATCTTACCGCAACATATTCGCACTTGGAATGCTTGTTAAAGGATTGTATTATCATTTCGCAGATACGCTTGGTTGCACCCATTATGTTTGTGGGATTAACAGCCTTGTCTGTTGAGATCATTACAAATCTCTTTACATCGTGCTTGTCTGCCGCACGTACAAGTTTGTATGTTCCAAGAACATTATTTTTTATGGCTTCATTAGGAGAATCTTCCATAAGCGGAACGTGCTTGTGTGCTGCAGCATGATAGATTATATCCGGCTTGTATTTGTCAAGCATAAGATCAACTCGGGAAGAATCGCGCACGCTGCCTATAAGAGTTATGAGATCAAGCTCAGGGTGCAAGTTTTTTAGTTCGTTTTGTATCTCATAGGCGCTATTTTCATAAATATCGAAGATGATTAATTTTTTAGGATTGTGTGACGCGATCTGACGGCAAAGCTCGCTTCCGATAGAACCGCCGCCTCCTGTTACAAGTATGGTCTTTCCGGAAACGTAATCCATTACCTTTTTAAGGTCAACTTTTATCGGGTCGCGGCCGAGCAGGTCGTCAATATCAATACTGCGCGTTTCATACGGAGAAGACTCACCGCTGAGTATCTGAGAAATTGACGGTACTGTTTTAACTTCGCAACCTGTCTTTACGCATAGCTCAAGTATTTTTGCTTTTTCGGACGAATTGAGGGAGGGAATAGCGAAGATAATGAGAGAGATATTGTATTTTAGAGCGTTCTTCTGTATGCTGTCTCTTGTTCCTACGATCGGAATATTATTCATGATTCTGCCTGTCAGCGAAGGGTTGTCGTCTATAAAGCAGACCACTCTATGTTCCGAATCGGCGGCACGGAAAAACTCGTTTGCAACCATGTTACCCGATGAACCGCAACCAATTATCATTACGTTTTTGCAGTTATCGTTTCTTTGCCTGTGGTTTCTGTGGTTATATCTTATCATGGCATGAGACATTAGAATAAGGAAAAGAGCAAGAAGAATCTCTATAAAATAAGCGCCGACAGAAATTTTCTGCAAAACCGCTCTTGTTATTGCCGAATGAGCAGCAAGAGAAAAGAGAGATGATGAAACAATTACAAATGAAAGCTTAATGTATTCATTTCCACCTGCGAATTTCCAGAGCACTCTGTGCATACCTGCGACATAATACATCATTAAATAAAAAACGCACGTGATACCAAACCAAATGGCTATGGTAATTGAATATTTAACTAAATTACCTATAAAATTGCTCTGGGAGTCTACCAGAACTGACAAAATCATAGAGAAAACTATCAACAGAACATCCCAAAGTGCAACGATTGCCTGGTTAAGACGCGGTGACACAACTGATTTTTTACTGTTAATTTGTTTTGACATTATGCCTTCTTTCTTGAAATGAACGGGCGTTTTGTTCATTTCTGTTTTATTTAGGCTGATCGATCGACCCGAATTTGAACATTATTAACAATTATATCACATTATTTATATTTTTGCAAGAGATTTTATTGCTTTTGTTATTAGGATATATTATAATATAGTTGTAGTATGATAAATGCTTCTGAAAACGTTAATATGAGAGGATATAAGGCCTATGACAAGCAGGAAAGTAATAATAACGGGGGGCTCAAGATCTATTGGGGCAGAGTGTGTCAGAGCATTTGCTAAATCAGGGGATAAAGTGGTTTTTATATATAAAAATTCTGACGACGCTGCAGCCGCTCTTTCAATGGAAACCTCGGCGACGAGTATTAAGGCTGACATTTCTGTTAGAAAAGAAGCATTTGAAGCAATAGAGACGGCTAAAGAGATGCTTGGCGGCGTTGACGTTCTTGTTAATAATGCAGGGGTATCTCACATAGGACTGTTTAGCGATATGAGCGAAGAAGAATACAGGTTTATTATGGGAACAAACTTTGATGCCGCAATTTACTGTACTCAGGCTGTTATCTCTGATATGATACGTCAGAAGTCGGGTAAAATCATAAATATTTCATCGATGTGGGGGGAAGTCGGAGCATCCTGCGAGGTTGTTTATTCTGCATCAAAGGCGGCTCTTATCGGATTCACAAAAGCACTTGCAAAAGAACTTGGTCCTTCCAATATAAACGTAAATTGCATTACGCCCGGTGTTATAGATACTCAGATGAATAAGGATCTTGATAAAAAAATACTGAGACAGCTTTCTGACGAAACACCTCTTTCAAGGCTGGGCAAGCCGGCTGAGATTGCAGATGCCGTGATGTTTTTAGCCTCTGACGCGTCTTCGTTTATAACGGGACAGATAATCGGAGTAAACGGCGGAATAGTTATGTAATAGTGAAACCCGGGAGTGGTCATGCTTGACTATCTTCCGGGTATTTTTTATATATGAAAGCCACCGGTTTTACCGATGGCTTAATTTGTTTTCAGTTTTCTGTCTTTTCCCAGACAATTTCGCTGTTTTCTCCAAGTATAGCCCTGACAGAGTCGCCTGCCTTTATATTTCCCGAAAGCATCGCGTTTGAGAAACTATCCTCAACTTTGCGTGTTATTGCGCGGCGAAGAGGACGTGCACCGTACACGGGATCGAATCCTTCGCGTGCAAGCATTTTTACAACTTCACAGTCAAATTCTGCATTTATTTCAAGAGCAGAGATGCGGCAAACAAGCTCGTTGAGCATTATTGAGGTGATGCGCTCAATATTCTCCTCATCTAACTTATTGAATATAATAATATCGTCAAGCCTGTTGAGAAATTCGGGTCTGAAAGCATCCTTGAGTTTTTTCATTATGGTTTCGCGCATGTTGTCTTTGTCGCTTGATACGGGGGCAAATCCAAGCGATTTCGGTTCGACTATTGAACTTGCTCCAAGATTTGACGTCATGATAATAATCGTGTTCTTGAAGTCGACAACACGTCCCTGGGAATCTGTCAGGATTCCGTCGTCGAGCATTTGGAGCATGATGTTGAATACATCGGGATGAGCTTTTTCTATCTCGTCAAAAAGAACGACCGAATAAGGTCTGCTTCTCACCTTGTCTGTGAGTTGTCCGCCCTCGTCGTAGCCAACGTAGCCGGGAGGAGAGCCGATAAGCTTGGATACGTTGTGCTTTTCCATATATTCAGACATATCTATTCGTATCATTGCATTTTCATCACCGAACATAACCTCGGCAACTGCTTTCGCAAGCTCTGTTTTACCAACACCCGTCGGTCCTAAGAAAATAAATGAACCAACAGGTCTTTTCGGATCCTTAAGCCCCGTTCTGCCGCGACGTATAGCTGCGGATATGGTTTTTACTGCTTCATCCTGACCGATAACACGCTTTGAAAGTATCTCTTCAAGTTTTGTTAAACGCTCGGATTCCTCGCCCATAAGCTTCTTTACAGGTATACCCGTCCAAGAAGTGATAATATCAGCAATATCTTCTGCATCGATAGAAAGCGAAAGCTCGGCAGAGTCTGTACGTTTTGCGCGCATTTTTTCAATATCGTCATCAAGCTCGCGGATCGTATCCCTGAGCTTTGCCGCTTTTTCAAATTCCTGTGCCTTTACAGCTTCTTCAAGCTCTGCTAAGGTTACATTTTTCTTTTCTTCGGCTTCCTTTATATCGGGAGTCGGTGTCTGTGCACTAAGTCTTTTTTTAGATGCAGCCTCATCGATAAGGTCGATAGCCTTATCGGGAAGATATCTGTCGTTAATATATCTCTTTGAAAGCTTTACTGCGGCATCTATCGCTTCATCAGATATTCTTACTTTATGATGTGCCTCGTATTTGTCACGCAGGCCTTTGAGTATAAGCACCGAATCTTCTTCGCTTGGCTCTGATACCATTACAGATTGGAATCTGCGCTCTAAAGCCGCGTCTTTTTCAATGTGACGTCTGTATTCTTTTATCGTAGTAGCGCCGATTATCTGTATTTCACCTCGCGCAAGCACAGGCTTTATCATATTTGCGGCGTCAAGTGCATCATCGCTCGATGCTCCTGCGCCTATAAGCGTGTGTATCTCGTCTATGAAAAGGATAACGTTTTTGTTATTCATAGCCTCGTCGATAACGCCTTTTATCCTTTCTTCAAAATCTCCTCTGTATTTGCTTCCTGCAAGCATAGAGGTGATGTCAAGAGAAATTATAGTCTTATCCTTCAAGGATTCGGGAACGTTTGCTTCTGCAATACGACGCGCAAGTCCCTCCGCAACTGCTGTTTTGCCAACTCCGGGCTCGCCGATGAGGCACGGGTTGTTTTTCGTGCGCCTTGAAAGTATCTGTATAACGCGCTCCGTTTCTTTGTCACGGCCTATAACCGGATCTGTTTTGCCGTCGCGAGCAAGCTTAACGAGGTCGCGGCCGTATTTTAAAAGAAACTTTGATTTTCCTGCATCTTTTGCGCCTGAGCTTCTTGATGAGCGTATATCTGAATCTGAAAAAGATGCTGATTCAGCATTTGCGGGATCAAGCCCATCTTTGTTATTGTTAAGATAGTCTGTTATCTCGCGTATCAGATCGTTTACACGAACGCCGAGATTTGCAAGAAGCCTTACGGCAACGCAGTCGTTTTCGTTTAAAAGTGCAAGCAGAATATGCTCAGTACCAATATATCTCTGTGAAAAACGATGAGCATACAAACCCGATTTTTCAAGTATTCTTTTGAATCTCGGTGTCATGCTCGCGCTTGTTAGCGCAGTGCTTTCGCCTTTTCCTGCGATGCTTTCTATGGCCGCGCTTACTTTTTCGTAAGTTGCGTCGAAACTTGCAAGATATTTCTTTGCAACACTGTCTTCAACCGAAAGAAGACCTAAAAGCAAATGCTCTGATCCTATATATGAGTGCCCGAAGCTTACGGCTGAGTTCATGGATGAGTTAACTGCAAGCTCCGCTTTTTTAGTTAGTCTTATATCCATATTTTAATCTCCTTTATTATAATTGCCTCTTCAAATAATCAGCTCTTAGTTTATCTCTTTGTGTATCACTCGAGTCTCCTTCACCGGAATCAAGCATGAGAGTTGCCGGCATTGCTCCAACAAAAACCTGATTAAGTTTTTTATCATCAATGTCTTTTATTATTCCGAGATCAGCACCAAGTTTTATATCAGCCCAGAGCTTTAAAAACTCGTCGCTTGATATCATATAGGCCCATTTGAGTGTTCCGTATGAGCGAAAAACCTTATCGCACATAGAATCCGGGTCGGATGTGAATATTCTTTCACGTGTTTTTCTTTCGCTTTCAATAAGCTGTTTAACAACTCCCTCAAGCTTTAAGATCGTTTCTTCCTCTGTAATACCCATGGTAACACTGTTTGAAATCTGATAAATGTATGCTTTAGAACCTGAACCTTCTCCATATGTTCCCCGCATGGTAAGGCCTATCTTTTCAAGCTGAGACGCGTATCCTGCAAGCATTTTCGTGCCTGTTAGAGCAGGGAGAAACATCATCACTGAGGCGCGCATACCTGTTCCGAGATTGGTGGGGCAGTGCGTAAGATAGCCGAGTTTTTCGCTGTAAGCATAGCATAAGCCTGAATCTAAAGTGTCATCAATAGCGCAAGCCGATTTAAAAGCCTCATTAAGAGAGTGCCCCGGATATATCGACTGTATCCTCAAATGATCCTCTTCACAAACCATGACGGCATTTTTTTCGTCTTTATCTACAAAAAGAGCTCCGGGCGTTTTCGTCTTTTCAAAAAGAGGACTGATAATGTGCTTTTCAACAAGCGAGCGGCGCTCAATGTATGATTTTGCATTTATATCAATAAGCTCAAAGCCGGAAAGAGAGGATTTGACCTTTTCAATTATCTCTCCGGCACCCGTCTCGTCAAGAAGAGGAGAGAATGGGTAATCCTTAACGTTTCTCGCAAGTCTGATACGTGTGCTGAGAACAACGTCGCTGTCATTTGCTTTAGTATTATACCATGCCATTCTGCTATCCTCCCTATTCGCATGCTTCTATTTCACGTATTTTGTCACGAAGGACCGCCGCATTTTCGTATTCCTGATTTTTTACGGCTTGTTCTAATTGACGTTTAAGGCCCTCAAGCACGCGTTTCTTATCGCTTTGTTTTTTATATTTGGCCGGTGCGCGCCCAATATGACTCACGTTGGAGTGAATGCGCTTTATAGGACTCTCAAGCTCTGTTTCAAATGTTTCGTAGCAAACGGGGCAGCTGACTTTTCCGTCTCTTATAAAATTTGTCTCGTCTGATCCGCAAAGACTGCATACTTTGTGAGATGTTGGCGTGCTCTTAACCTTAAAAGGTATACTTAAAATTTCCGAAAAGAGCATATCGCTTGAAAGTATACCTCTTTTTTTTGCACATTCGGAGCAAAGTGAGAGTGAATTCGTTTTACCGTTGACTGTATGTTCGTAAAATACAGAAGCCATGTTTTTGTTGCAATCCGTACATAGCATAGTTTATCATTCCTTTCAATAAATCATATAACATTTTACTTCATAAGTGATAATATAAACTGTCGAATAATATCGGCTCTCACCGTGTTGCGGTATGGCTGGGCAACACGGCCGATAGCGGCGTTTGAAACTGTTGCACAAGCGCTTCTTAAAACGCTTTCGTCAATAAATCCGCGGTCTGCAAGATTAACCAGAAATGCAACGGCGCTGCGCTCATCAATTTCTTGGCCGAGCGCATAGACGCAGTGCATAAGATATGCATCACGCCCCATTTCCTTTTTTATTATGCGAACATATCCTCCGCCGCCTCGTCTGCTTTCTATAATATATCCGCGTTCGGGAGTAAAGCGGGATGTGATAACGTAGTTTATCTGGCTTGGCGCGCATCCTACCTTCTGCGCAAGCTCATTTCTTTTAATATCTAGAGAACCTCCGCTTGATTTTAACATGTCTTCGATCATTTGAGCAATAACGTCTGAAATAAGCATTTTAAAGTCTCCTTTTTGACCGTATATTACCTTTACGGTTTTATTATAAAACGAAAGTCAAACAAAGTCAAAGTCAGACAAGGTCAAATTTGGTTCAATAAACAAGATGAATGTGTATTTTTCTTTCAAATACTCGTGTTTTCTTTTAATATCTCGCAATTTTGATCTTGCGTATTTTTATAAAACAAACTAATTGGTTTAATTGAAAATGAGCGCAAAGCTGGTAACAGTAGTAATATTACACATTTTTTTGCGAGTATTTTGTACCGTTTTAACAAAAGAAAAACGAATTAAAAAAAATGAATAAAAACTATTGACAAGGGAACTGAAGTGTGGTATCATATACCATGTAAAGCAATTTCATGAATCCTATTTCTCTTATTATTTTGAAAGGAGATAACCCAATGAAGATGTTCTATGAAGATCCCACGGTTGAGGTAATGCTTCTTGATGTTGAAGATGTAATTACAGCAAGCCCTGAATTACCTGATGATGAATACGATTTTGGCGGTGGATTCAATCCCTGGGAGAATTAATTCTTCAAGTTGAAAGGTATATTTAATATGAGTTTTGGCATATTGCATTTTGCAATATGCTTTTCTCGTTTTCTGCATAAAGTTTGCTGATGTTATATCTGTGCAAAAAAACAGGCAAAAAGATAAAATACTTTTGCCTGTTTTTCATTTCAAGAATTTACTGTTTAGTAAGAAGTTGACTGTTGCATACTTTGCGCTGTTTTGTTATACTAAATATAATATAAGAATAAAGAAAGGCGGCATGGGGATGAGACGCATATCCGACAGTTTTTTTGATATGAATAATCCGCATACAGGCATTATATTTGCTTTATGTGCTATAATTTGCTTTTCTGTTCTTCTGCCGCTTTGCTTATTTGGTATAAAAGAAGATACGGATCTTACTATTTCTCAAAGCGGAAGTGAGGAATATATTGCAATTGAGTCCGTTAATAATACTCTCTCCGATGTAACGGAACATATAATCGATCCAAGCGCTGAGACAAGAGGCGTTTGGATAGCAACTGTAAATAATATAAATTTTCCGAGTAAGCCGGGCCTTTCTGCCAATGAGCTTAAAGCTGAGATAGACGGTATTATTTCAACATGTAAGGAATATGGACTCAACGCAATATATTTTCAGGTCAGACCTCTTGCCGATGCTTTTTATGAATCAGATATCTTTCCCGTTTCCAAATATCTGACCGGAGAGCAGGGGAAGAATAGCGGCTCAAACTTTGACGTGCTTGACTACCTTGTACGAGAAGGTCATAAAAACGGTGTAAAAGTGCACGCGTGGGTCAATCCCTTAAGGGTGACTTATGGAACGCAAAGCGCACCGGCACATGATCTGACTAAGCTTGCAGACGGTCATCCTGCACGTGAAAACTCGGAATTTACCGTACCCTACGCTGACGGTAAGCTTTACTTTAACGCGGGTATTCCTGAGGTGAGAGAACTTGTTCGCGACGGTGTTTATGAGATAGCAAAAAAGTATGACGTTGATTCTATCGTGTTTGATGATTATTTTTATCCGTACACGGTATACGTAAACGGCAAAAAGGCTGCTTTCGACGACTCAGACGCTTTTGAAAAATATTCAACAGGAGAAAGTCTTGAAGAATTTCGCCGCAGTAGCATAAATACGCTTGTCCGCGAGTGCTATGAAGCGGTAAAGGCGGCAGATCCCGAGATGCAGTTTGGTATATCTCCGTTTGGCATATGGCAGAATGATAACGGCGAAAACGGCGGAAGTGAAACGAGTGGACTTGAAGCATATAATGAGCTCTACTGTGACGCTCTCTCATGGATCGAGGGAGGATACGTTGACTATATTGCACCTCAGATATACTGGAGCTTTAACAATAATGCCGCACGTTATGATACACTTGTGCGTTGGTGGAACTCTGTGTGCGATAATACAGGAGTTGACCTTCTTATAAGCCATGCGGCATACAGATATGCCGATGAGTGGGCAGAGTCTGATTTTGAAATGCTAAATCAGATAGAGTTTGCAAGAAGCGAGATATCTTATAAGGGAAGTATCTTTTACGGATACGGAGAGATCGCCAAAAACAAAAGCGGTATAGCAGACGAACTGCTTACGGCATTTTCGGACGATTATATATATACAGACCCTGTCAGCACAGGTGCCGGGATTTGTATTAACAGTCCGCAAGACGGCTCAACGCTTTCGGGACTTGAGCAAACTTACGTACTTGGGTCAAGTGATCCTGCATACCCTGTGTATTATAACGGAAGAAAAATTTCAAGAACAAAAAGCGGATATTTTTCGTTGATGCTTGATCTTAAAAAGGGGAAAAACGAATTTATATTTACCCAAAATGGGAAGGATTACATATATACGGTTTATAACACGGCAAATCAAAATAATACTTCTCCCTCACAAATACAGCAAAACAGCGTAAAAGTTATGGATAACTATGAAGTATTACCAGTTTTACCGAGAAGCGATATTTTTGCTACTTCAGGAGAGGCGGTTACTGTAACAGTAACGGCGCCGGCAAATTCAGAAGTAACGGCTTATCTTGGCGATAACACCGTGAAGCTTATGCCGCAAAAAAAGTCGCCCGGCAAGGATAAGTTATATGAAATGACATATTCGGGTACTTTAGTTCTTCCCGAATGTGAATCCGGAGAGATAAAAGAACTCGGCAATATAAGAGTCAAAGCTGTTTTGGGTGATAGTGTGGCTTATGCAGAGCTTGCAGACGTTCGTGTCGGAGGAAAAGACGCCGTTATACCAATTGAGGTAAGCGCCGAGCGTACAGGACTCAAAATCTCGCCCGACAGTTACTATTATGATGATTTTACATCTCAGGCAAAGGGTATGCGCGACAATGCAACACGGCTTGAGGGCGGATTTTACCGTTTGCGTGTTGGCGGATACGTTGCTGAAAGCGACGTTACGGAGCTTGATAGTGAGGTGAAAATCGCATCTGTTGAGTCTGCCACTATAAAAGATGACGGCGAGTATACGCGTATATATATAAGCGCAGACGAGAATATTCCGATGAACGGCAGAGTCGAGGACGGATACTTCATTCTTAACCTTTATAACGTTGATATAACAACGGCTAAAGCTCCGATGTTTTCTGAAAATCCCCTGTTTGAGTCGGATGAGTATCAATTAAGCACGAAGAAGAATTGCTTCAGATATCATTTTAAGCTCAAAGACCCGGATAATTTTTTTGGTTTTGAATTTTCTTATTCAGACGGGAAGACGATAGTGAGCCTTAGAAATCCTGTCACTCTTAAAGCAGGAGATAAGCCCCTGTCGGATCGTCTTATTGTGCTTGATGCAGGGCATGGAGGCAGCGATGCGGGCGCACTTGGAGCAAATGCCAAGCACCCGGAATCGTCTCTTAATTTAAATATAATACTTTTACTTCGTGATAAGCTTGAAAAGCTGGGGGCCAAGGTTATTCTTACAAGAGAGGACGACTCATATGTTGCCCTTGCCGATCGAATGAATCATGCAGAAAGTATTTCGCCCGATATACTCATATCCGTGCATCAGAATTCGATGGAATATAACGTAGACACAACGCGCGTGCGCGGGGTTATGGCGCTGTATTGGGAGTATGCCGGAAAATCATTGTCTGAAAGCATGTCAGAATCATTATCCCACGCTCTCGGGCGTATAAACCGAGGAGCATCTACGCAAAGACTTGCAATGGTAAGATGCGAGCGCTATCCGTCAACTTTGATAGAGGTTGGATTTATGACGAGCGTTGAAGAATATGAAAAAACAAGCTCGGCGCAGGGAATTGAAAAGACGGCACAGGCAATTGTTGACGGAGTTCTTGACTATTATAAAAAACAGTCTGTCAGAAAATAGTTAATACCGGACAATATAAGCATATTTCATAAATACTTGCATTTAATAAAAATATCATATATAATTAAAGTAACGTTTGATAAAGGAGAGAAGACTGTGGATAAGTATACACTTAGCGGCATGAGACGTGACAGTATAAAACGCATTTTCTCCGTCATATCAAAAGCTAAGAAGATAACAAGACACAAAATTGCCGAAAAAACGGGCCTTAGCCTTATGACCGTAGGGAAAATAACCGATCTTCTTTTAGACAAGAGGGCTGTAATATATGAAAAATCGGAGGATCTTAATGTTGGAAGAAAAGCTGAATACATAACCTTGTCTGATAAGCTTTATGAAATCTCTCTTGTTATATCCCACGCACATATAATGGTAGCAATATTTGACTTTCATCTTAATAAGTGTGATGAGTTTACAATTGCATGTGAAAACAAGCAAGTCCAGATACTTCTTCCTGATTTAATGGGAGAGATAATGGCAAGGCTTTTTGAAAATAATATGATCGGTCAGTGTATTGGTCTCGGAGCTGCTTGTGATGCCAAAGATGAAAGCTTTGCAAATGAGCTTGCTTTTAGTGTAAGTCAGCAGTTATCTCTTAAAACGTGCGTGCTTGCACATAGGACGACTGCTGCGGCGATAGGTGCATCTATTGGTTCTGACGATGAAAAAATTCTTTATTTTGCAAAAGATAGCACAGGCTTTGAAGGCATATTTATAAAAAACGCAGAAAAGCTTATCTGCGGTAAGCTTTCACAGACTGAAAAAATAAAAGGTGATATAGTAGCGCTGACAAATTTTTTTAATGCAGATGAAACCTACATAGAGTCAACACATGAGCTTGCAGATAATTTTGAGTGCAATATCGTGGACCTTGAAGCATCTGAAGTATTTATATCAAAAGGAATTGCATATATGATAAGAGAAGAGTATGTATCAAATTGAATAAATAAACAGCTATCTGGGCAAAATAGACTTGTGCCAAGCACAAAATAGTGAGAAAGGTGAGTCTGTTATGAACGATAAGGCTAACAAGAGCATTGAATGCACTGTAACACAGTGCAAAAACCATTGCGAGAGTGTAAATTACTGTTCACTCAATGCAATAAAGGTGGGAACACACGAATCAAATCCTACCGAAAACAAGTGTACCGATTGCGAATCATTTGAATGCAGAAACCCTGCAAATTGCTAAGTCGGAAAAAGGGAGAGCAGCTGCTCCCCCTTTTTTTAAATGCCTGATTGTATGCGTAAAAGCCTGTTGTACTTACAAACTCTCTCCATGCGGCAGGGCGCTCCCGTTTTGATATATCCGGCGCTTGTGGCAACCGAAAGGTCGGCAATAAAAGTGTCGTCAACGTCGCCTGAGCGGTGAGAGATTATGGCTCTGTATCCTGCCTTTTGAGCTGTTTTGATTGCATCTAGTGTTTCTGTAAGAGTGCCTATCTGATTCGGCTTTATGAGTATAGCATTGGCCGCACCTATACTTATACCGTGCGAAAGCCTCTTTGTGTTGGTAACGAAAAGATCATCTCCAACAAGAGTTATCTTATCTCCAAGATTTTTCGTTATCCTGACCCAGTAGTCGAAATCATCCTCAGCAAGAGGGTCTTCAATCGATACGATGGGATAATCTTCTGTCAGCTTCGTATAATAGCTAATAAGCTCATCAGCACTGTATTGCTTTCCCGATTTAGGTTGTTTATACATGCCTTCAGAGTACCATTCGCTTGAAGCAACGTCAAGTGCAAGCTGTACTTGGTTGGTAGTATATCC
>SVSR01000031.1 GCA_015064205.1 Oscillospiraceae bacterium | reverse complement strand
TAGCCTTCTGAATTATATGCCACAGCGATATAATTCAGAAGGCTAAGTCCGTATGGTATCTGAGAATAACTGAGTATGCTGATAAGCTTCTTGACGGACTTGAAGAGGTAGACTACCTTCCCAACATTAAGTTCCAGCAGGAAAACTGGATCGGCAGATCAACGGGCGCATTTGCAAACTTTAAGCTTGCCGGCACTGATGACTTGCTCAGGATCTACACAACGAGATGCGACACAATGTTCGGCGTAACCTTTATGGTAATAGCACCCGAGCATCCCATTATTGAAAAGTACAGAGAGAGAATAACAAATATAGCAGACCTTGACGCGTATAAGGACGAGTGCGCAAAGAAAACAGAGTTTGAGCGCACACAGCTTATCAAGGATAAAACGGGTGTTAAGATCGAAGGCCTTGCGGCGGTAAACCCTGCAAACGGCAAGGAAATACCGATATACATTTCCGATTACGTTATGATGGGTTACGGTACGGGCGCTATCATGGCCGTTCCTGCTCATGACCAGCGTGACTACGAATTTGCAAAGAAATTCGGCATTGATATAATCGAGGTAATAAGCGGCGGAGACATATCCAAGGAAGCTTATACAGGCGACGGAGAAATGGTAAACTCAGGCTTCCTTAACGGTATCAAGACCAAGGCCGAAGCAATCGAAAAGATGTTTGAGTACCTCGGAGAAAAGGGAGTTGGCGAAAAGGGCGTACAGTACAAGATGAAGGATTGGGCGTTCAACCGTCAGAGATATTGGGGCGAGCCTATTCCGATCGTACACTGCGAAAAGTGCGGTACTGTTGGCGTTCCCTACGAAGAACTTCCGCTGACACTTCCGCCTGTTGATAACTTTGAACCCGGCGAGGGCGGCGAAAGCCCGCTTGCCAAGATAGACTCGTTTGTAAACTGCAAGTGCCCGAAGTGCGGTGCTGATGCAAAGAGAGAAACGGATACGATGCCTCAGTGGGCAGGCTCATCATGGTATTATCTGCGCTATATTGACCCGAAGAATGATAAGTGCTTAGCAGACGATGATAAGCTTAAATACTGGCTTCCCGTTGACTGGTACAACGGCGGTATGGAGCACGTAACACGACACCTTATCTATTCAAGATTCTGGCATAAGTTCCTCTACGATATCGGCGTTGTTCCCACAAAGGAACCTTATGCAAAGAGAACTGCTCAGGGACTCATTCTCGGCCCTGACGGGGTTAAAATGAGTAAATCTCGCGGAAATGTTGTTGACCCTAACGACGTTGTTAACGAGGTTGGTGCAGACGTTCTCAGAGTATACGTTCTCTTTATGGGCGACTACGCTTCTGCCGCACCGTGGAGCGAAAGCAGCGTTATGGGATGCAAGCGTTTTCTTGACCGTGTTGCAGGGCTTTCTGATATGGTAAAGGGAAGCGGTGTAACACCCGAGCTTGAAACTGCGTTTAATAAGACGATAAAGAAAGTGTCGCTTGATATTGAAGACATGAAGTTCAACACCGCTATTGCGGCTATGATGACACTTATTAACGATATCTATGCTCACGGCTCGCTTACAAGCGATGAGCTTAATAGCTTTGTCAGAATGCTTTCACCGTTTGCTCCTCACATCTGTGAGGAGATATGGGAAAGCCTTGGCGGAAAAGGACTTTGCTCGCTTGCAAAATGGCCCGAATGGGACGAAGCAAAGACGGTTGACGCAACGATAGAAGTACCCGTACAGATAAGCGGAAAGATGCGCTTTACAATAGCTATTCCTGCAGATGCTGATAAAGACGCGGCTATCGCGGCCGCTAAGGCAGACGAGCGCATGGCACAGTATCTTGACGGTAAGACTATCGTTAAGGAAATCTGCGTTCCCGGAAAAATAATCAACATAGTTGTCAAATAAAAAATAATAATTGCAAAATAAGTATTGACAACAGGATAATATTTGTAGTATAATAGTCAAGAGATATTTTATCTTCTTTTCCATTACGGAGGGAGGGATTACCAGATGGCAGAAATCATTGTTAAGGATAATGAATCTATAGACAGCGCACTTCGCAGATTTAAGAGACAGTGTGCAAGAAGCGGTGTTCTTTCCGAGCTTCGCAAGAGAGAGCATTATGAAAAGCCCAGCGTAAAGCGCAAGAAGAAATCTGAAGCTGCAAGAAAGCGCAAATCCAGATAACAAATTTGCCACGACCGCGGCAAGTCCGCGTATAAAAAAACAGAGCAACATTTTGTTGCTCTGTTTTTTTATGATAAAACCGTGTAGACTAAGTTAAGGCTCTCCCTCATTAGAACACGCTATGCGTGTTCTTTGGAGAGACTGTCAGCGGAGCTCACTGAGAGGTCAATCACGCTGAAAGTACCCTCTCCGTCAAACCTGCGGTTTTGCTACCTCCCACGGAAGGGGAGGCTAAAGTGCTCAATTAACGCTTTGGAATTGCTCCAAAAGTGCCGCGCACCCTATGTAAATATCGCGGTAGGTTATATCAAAGTTACCGGTATACCATGGGTCGGCAACGTCTCCGCCCCCGACGTAGTCCATAAGCTTTTTAATCTTGTTGTCAGGATCGCTTTTGAAGATGCGCGCGATATTTCTTATGTTGTTTTGATCCATCGCAATAAAAAGATCGTATTTATCATAATCGCCCGGCTTTAGCTGCACGGCTCGCTTACCCTCGCAGGAAAGTCCGTGGCGCAAAAGCTCTGCCCTGGCAGGCGGATAAACGGGGTTGCCGATACCGCCGATTATTTCTTCAGTACTTGTTGCGCTTGATGAGATAACGAATTTATCAGAAAGCCCCTGTTCCGCTATCATTTTTTTGAATATAAACTCCGCCATAGGGCTTCGGCAGATATTGCCGTGGCAGACGAACATTATTCGTATCATATTGCCTCCGATATGGTATTACTACTATTTATAATAACACAATTTTTCCATTTTTTCAATCTTATTTGATATCGCTTTGATTATTATGAAACAATAATCAAAAAAATTACTGTATCTATGGATTTTTTTATATTTTCATGCTATAATTGTAACAATATGCAACTCTTACAAATAAGGGGGAGAGCTTACGAATATTTATATTAAATTGTTTTTAACTTTTGCTAAAGTAGGCGTTATGACGTTCGGCGGCGGCTATGCCATGCTTCCGATACTTCAGCGCGAGGTGGTAGAAAAACATAAATGGGTAACGGATGAAGAACTTGTTGACTATTTTGCTATCGGTCAGTGTACACCCGGCGTTATTGCCGTAAATACGGCAACCTTTGTTGGCCAGAAGAAAGCCGGAACATTCGGCGCTGTTATGGCAACGCTTGGAGTAGTTTTCCCCTCGCTTATCATTATTTCATTATTGGCAGGGGCTATTGAAGCGTTCTCTCATTTAGAGTGGGTACAGCATGCTTTCGGAGGTATACGTATCTGCGTGTGCGTTCTGATATTGAATGCCGTTGTTAAACTTTTAAAAAAGTCTGTTGTTGACAAGATAACGGCGGTAATTTTTATCGCTGTCACGCTGCTTGCCTTCTTTACGACTATCAGCCCGGTTGTTTTTGTCGTTATTGCGGCAATTATCGGTATCGCCCTGAGTGTGAAGGGAGGCAAGCCGTTATGACGCTTTATATCAGACTGTTTTTCGAATTTTTCAAGATCGGATTGTTTGCAGTCGGCGGCGGCATGGCAACCGTGCCGTTTCTATATAAATTATCCGACGCCACAGGTTGGTTCAGTTATAATGAGCTTACAAATATGATAGCCGTTGGCGAATCAACTCCGGGCCCTATCGGTGTTAATATGGCAACGTACGTTGGCTATATTACAGGTATGAGTGATTACGGTGTTTTCGGAGCATTGCTTGGAGCGGTAATTGCAACACTCGGACTTATAACCCCGTCTGTTATCGTGATTCTTATCGTGGCAATGTTTTTGAAAAGCTTCCGTGATAACCGATATGTTAACGGAGCGTTTTACGGGCTAAGACCTACTTCAACGGGACTAATAGCGGCTGCAGGACTCAGCGTTGCAGTAAGTAATTTATTTTATGCAGATGCACTCAAAGAAGGCGCGTTTCTCGAAGGCGTTAACTTCAAAGGCTTGGTACTTGCCGTTCTTCTTTGGATATTCACAAATAAAGTTAGTAAGACCAAAAAGCTGCACCCGATTATTTTTATTGCGGCATCGGCCGTAATAGGCGTGCTGTTTTCAATGTAGTAAATGCTAATAAGTTTTATTGACAATAAAGGAGATTAAAAACTAATGGAAAAGAATTATACCTGTTCTGCCGAAGAGGTACTTGATAAGCTTGATGTTACGCCCGAAGGCCTTACTTTGGCAGAGGCAAATAAGCGCCTTGAAAAATATGGCCCCAACAAACTCAAGGAAGGCAAAAAGCCCACTCTGCTTCAGAGATTTTTAGCACAGCTTAAAGATCCGATGCTCATAATCCTTCTGATCGCGGCGGGCGTCAGCGCACTCACCGGTATGTTGTCCGGCGAAAACGAATGGGCAGAAGTTATTATCATTCTTATCGTTGTTTTATTGAATGCTGTTCTTGGCGTAATTCAGGAAAGCAAAGCAGAAGCGGCTATTGAAGCCCTGCAAACCATGACGGCAGCCACGTGTAAAGTTATTCGTGACGGCAAGCAGATAGCTCTTCACTCTGATGAACTCGTTCCCGGCGATATCGTTGTACTTGAGGCCGGAGATGCCGTTCCTGCAGACGGCCGTATTATTGAAAATGCTTCGCTTAAGATCGAAGAAGCGGCTTTGACCGGTGAATCTGTTCCGGTTAATAAGATGATCGACGCCCTATATCTTAACGATAGCAGTGCAGACGTACCGCTCGGTGACCGTAAGAATATGTGCTATATGGGCTCGACGGTTGTTTACGGCCGCGGTAAAGCAGTTATTACCGAAACAGGTATGGATACCGAGATGGGCAAGATCGCAGGCGCTCTTGCGGCAACAGAGGAGGAAGAAACTCCTCTTCAGCGTAAGCTCGACGAGCTTGGCAAGCTCCTTTCAAAGATGGTTCTTGGCATATGCGTGTTTATCTTTGCTTTCAACTTGTTTATGGCAAGAGGCGAGCTCGCAGTTCCGGGGCATACTATTTCTGTTATATTAGAAACTTTCATGGTAGCCGTATCTCTTGCAGTTGCCGCGATTCCCGAAGGTCTTGCAACAGTTGTTACGGTTGTTTTATCTATCGGCGTTACAAAAATGAGCCAGCGAAATGCAGTTATCCGCCGTCTTACAGCCGTTGAAACTCTCGGATGTACACAGGTTATCTGCTCGGATAAGACAGGTACACTTACACAGAATAAGATGACGGTTGTCGATCATGTTGGTGATACAAATCTGGTTGCAACTGCAATGGCGCTTTGCTCTGACGCCGAGCTTAACGAGGAAGATCAGGCACAAGGCGAGCCTACTGAATGTGCGCTTGTTAATTTTGCAAATTCTATCGGCCTTAAAAAGCATGAGCTTGAAAAAACAACACCACGCGTTGATGAAGCGCCGTTTGACTCCTCAAGAAAGATGATGTCCACGATTCACGATATCGGCGGCTCTTTCGTTCAGTATACAAAGGGCGCACCCGACGTTGTTCTTTCGCTTTGCACACATTATTCTGAAAACGGCGAGATTAAGCCGATGAGCGAAGAAAAGCGCGCTGAGATCATAGCTGCAAATAAGGCTATGGCAGATAAAGCACTCCGCGTACTTGCTGCGGCTAAGCGCGATTGGAACGAAAAACCGACTGACAACACACCTGAATTTTTGGAAAAAGAACTTGTTTTCCTCGGCCTTACAGGCATGATCGACCCCGTTCGCCCGGAAGTTAAGGCGGCAATCGAAGAATGCCGAAGTGCAGGTATCCGCGCTGTTATGATTACAGGAGACCACAAGGATACAGCGGTTGCTATCGCTAAGGAGCTCGGTATTATCACAGACGCATCGCAGGCTATAACCGGCGCAGAGCTTGATAAGATTTCCGACGATGAAATTCTTGAAGCTGTTAAGAAGTATGGCGTTTATGCCCGTGTTCAGCCCGAACACAAGACCCGTATCGTTACTGCATGGAAAGCAAACGACGCTATCACGGCTATGACGGGAGACGGCGTTAACGACGCTCCTTCTATCAAGACGGCTGACATAGGCGTTGGTATGGGTATTACAGGTACAGACGTTACAAAGAACGTTGCGGATATGGTTCTCGCAGACGACAACTTTGCAACTATCGTATCTGCTGTTGGCGAGGGACGCCGTATCTACGACAATATCCGTAAGGCTATTCAGTTCTTGCTTGCATCGAATATGTCGGAAGTTCTCGGCGTATTCTCTGCAACACTCATGGGCTTTACACTTTTAAATCCCGTTCACTTGTTGTTTATCAACTTAGTTACTGACTGTTTCCCGGCATTGGCGCTTGGAATGGAAGAAGCAGAACCTGATACAATGAACCGTCCTCCCCGTAATTCCAAGGAAGGCATTTTCGCAGGCGGTTTGTTTGGCGATATTATTTATCAGGGTATTTTAGTTACAGTTCTGACGGTTATGTCATACATTATCGGTAACTCGTTTGAAGTTGGGCACCTTGCTATGCCAGTTGGCGTTTCAGAGCACGGTATGACAATGGCATTTTTGACAATGTCTATGTGTGAAATCTTCCACTCATTCAACCTGCGCTCACAGCGCAAGTCGATATTCAGCCTGAAGTCTCATAACAAGATATTATGGCTTGCTATGATCGGCTCACTCTTGTTAACAACAGCAGTTCTTGAAGTTCCGTTTATAGCAAATGCTTTCGGCTTCACACCTGTTGGATTTGTTGAATACGGCATTGCAATGGGTCTTGCGATAATCGTTATCCCGATTGTTGAAACAGTTAAGTTCTTCCAGCGCAGGTTTGCAAAGAACTAATGTAAATATAATAAGGGAGCAGCTATCCGGCTGCTCCCTGAATTTATTGGGCTTAAAATATACGTATGTACTTGCATTGCGCGAGGTTTTGTGATACAATAATCTACAATACACAGCAGGATCAGGAGAAAAATAATGCATATTACCATGGCAGGAAAGCTTGGCAGCGGGAAATCAACTATTGCGCGCCTGCTTAACGAAAGACACGGATTTGAAATATATTCAACAGGCAAAATACAGCGCGAGCTTGCAAGGCAGTTCGGCGTAAGTACGCTTGAAATGAATCAGATGATGTCTAAGGATACGAAGTACGACCATATGATCGACGACGAAGTTACGAGGATATCGATAGACCGCGCCGACGATAAGCTGCTTTTTGATTCTCGTATGGCATGGCACTTTGCTAAGAATACCTTTAAAGTATTCTTTACAATAGACCCTCAGATAGCCGCGCTCAGAGTAATGAAAGACCCGAGAGGAGCTGAGGAAACTTATGCGGACGTTGACGATGCGCGTGAGAAGCTTATACTTCGCAGTATGGTTGAAAACGAGCGTTTTAAGGAAATATACGGCACAGACAACTTAAACTATGCCAATTACGATCTTATAGTTGATACTTCATATGAGACTCCGGATAATATCTGCAAGCTTATATATGATGAGTATGAAAAATTCTGCTCATCTCCAAAAGATTACGGCAGAAAGATGTATTTTTCTCCAAAGTCGCTTTATCCCACAGAAGAAGCGGACGTTATACGGGCAATGAAGCCTAATGAGAGCGCATGTGTGAGCGTTGTATGTATGCATAATTACAACTTTATTATAGACGGACACGAAAGAGTGTTATCTGCCCTTGTTTGCAACGAGCCTTACGTTTGCGCCGCTTTGAATGAAGGTGCAGATAAGGACAAGCTTAGCTGCGCATTAGCGTCAATGAAGGCGCTTGAAGAAGCGGGCCACTTTTCATATCCGAGCTATCCGAAAATATAAATAGAAACAGCATCGCTGATTGCGATGCTGTTTTTGGCTATTGACCATGCCTTTTATCTTTCAAAAATTTTAGGATGTGTGGGAGTTTTGTTTCGTTAATTGTTTTTGGGATCAAATTCGGGGAAACAAAGCAAAAAGTAGTCGCATTCGTCGCAACAACATTCAAAGCCCTGCTCTGTGTTACCAAAACAAACGGCAGGCTCTCCGGGCGTAAGCTCTACGCCGGTAATGTCTATTATCTTTCTTGGAATATCATTGTTCATATATACACCATATCCGCATATAAAAAGTGCGCCCCAAAAGGAACGCACCGAAAAAATGCTTCCCCCTCAATTGTTGTCACACGAATTGCTCCCCAATAACGGAATGAGAAAAGAGAGAAAACACTTTTTACCAAAGTATTTTCCCGTTTTGGGGATAAAAATATTCAATTCGTGTGACGAGTATATTTTACAACATTTTTGCCGATTTGTCAATAAAGCTTGGAATTTGAAAATATTAGTTATATTATTGCTTTTGTGTCTTTAATTAAGCCGGCGTTTGCAAAAGAAAAGGGGACGAGGAGTTTTAACAGCTCTTCGTCCTTTTCTTGCCGTTAGGTAACGTATTCTATTAGATTTCAAAAACTGTCCTTAAGAATACGTTACCTTCTGTTCGGTGCTTTTGCTTTGGGCGTCATTATCAGCCAAGTATATCTTCTACAACATCCATAAGATGAACAATGCTCAGATCCAAACGGTTACACGTGTCTATGAACTTTTTAGCACGCTCAAATTCGAAAAACACGTCTTTTACAGACATTTCAACAATGCCGTTTTCATTTACAGCATCTATTCCGTAAACTGTATGTATATCACCGTATTCATCAAAAACATTATCTGTTCTGAGATAATATGTATGTTGCAAAATAATACTCTCCTGTCACTTTAACAAATCCGAAACAGATACGTTTAAATAATCTGCAATAGATTTCAAAGTACTTAGCTTCGGATCTGTTTTCTCATTTTCTAATTGGTTGATAACGTCTGTTGAAAGTCCGCAATGTGAAGCAAAAACTTCCTGCGTTTCGCCTTTTGTTCTGCGAATATTTTTGATATTTTTAGATAGTATAAATAGTTCTGACATAGCTTGTCTCCAACTGATATTATTATACCACTTTAACCGATAGTTGTAAATCGACCCTAATCCATATTGAGCAAAATTTTCAAAAAAATTTCATGAATTTAAAGTTTTTTCAAATCCACACACTACCATATATATTAAATTGCTTCAAAAGAATATACTACATATATTAACACCCCCTTGTTTTCAAAATATAAGTATACAGCTTTGCAAAGAAGTCAATAGTATAAAATCCGTGTTTACTTATAAATAGATCAGACTGAATTTTACTCAATTAAATTCTGCGGATGAATAACTGATCTCCAAACAAGAATTTTGGTTTTGGGTATAGTATCCGTCCATTTATTTTGTGGAAAAGCCGATCGCCTATCCGTAAGTAGTACCAAATTAAAAATAATCCCTTAACGAATAAAAAAAATTAGGCTAATAGTTTAATAACGGTTTAAAAGCACAAAAATGGACAAATATTTTAAAAAAATAAAAATTATTGTTTATTTTTTCGTTTGCAATTAAAATAATTGTTGATTTATAGAAGAAAATCGTGTAAAATATAATTAGTAAAGCAAATATTACTTTATTATAAGGACCGATCAGATTATGTTCTTTTTGATTATTAACACCAACGAAGAAAGCGAATTTGTATCTTCACTGTATTTGAAATACAGAAATCTCCTGTTTTACGTTGCAAACAAAATTGTTAATAACGAAGCATCTGCAGAAGACATAGTTATGGAAACGATAGTGCGCGCAATCGAAAACCTACATAATATCGACCCAAACAATGAAAAACGCACAAGAAATTATCTTGCGCTTATTTGCAAACATATTGCTGATGATTTTGTTAGAGACAAGGATAACAGTCAAATTTCTATCGACGCGGAAGATTTCAGGGAGCAAAAGGCGAAGCGCGGCAACCCACAGGAAATTTATATCAGCAAAGAAACGTTTGCTATAATCATGGAAGCTATCCATGAGCTTCCCGAGAAATACAGAATCGTGCTTTTGATGAAAAGAGTACAAAAACTAAGCGTTGAACAAATAGCAAGTTCATTAAAGCTCAAACCTGATACTGTTGTAAAACAAACTCATCGCGCTAAGAAAATGCTTGACAGAAAGCTTATAGCAAAGGGGGTTTTAGATCATGAGTAATGAAAATAATTATTATGACAAGGTTCTTGATCTTCTTGTGGATGAGGCTTTAGAGGCTGATTTAAACGAGGAGCTTGACGAATACGAGGCTATGGAAGAGCACGTATTTTCCAAAAGGCACGAAGATGAAATGAAGAAGATCCTGAACAAACAAAGCCGCAGGGTAAGTTATAAGCGCAAAGCCAGGATAGCAGTTTACATTGCATGCGCGCTTTTGTTAGCGTCGGGAGCAGTAGTTTTCGGCGTAAGCGCATGGAGAAACAGTGTTTTGAACTTTTTCCTTGACCTGGATGCGCCCAATTCTGAATTTTCATATTCAGACGGTATTGACAATTCGTATAAAGATGATAATATTGAATTCAATTATTTACCGGATAAATTTGTACTTACTGAAAAATATATATCTGATGAAAAAAGCAGATATTATTTCACGCATAGTCAAGAATACATAACATTATCAATTAGCAATGTTGAAGGATCTTTTGCTGTTGATACCGAGGATTCTAATACAGAAGATATAATAATCGGCGAAATGCCCGGCAAATATATTGAAAAAGGCAATCAAAACATTGTTATTTGGAGCAAAAAAAATATACATTTTTTACTGTTAAGTAATATTGAAAAACAAGAGCTAATTAATATTGCCAACGGAATAATAAAATAATTTTTAAAATTTTGTCTATTTTTGTCTTATAATTTCGTTATTATATACGACGAAATTAAAAGGAGGTTTGAATATGACTAAATCATTCAAACAAAAAATCACCATTTTTTTCATCGCACTTGTACTTATCGCAAATTTTTGCACTCCATTAGTTGCACAAGCGGCAAATGCAAGAAACATTGCAATTGCATTAACAGCAAACGATCTTCAGCTTGGCGCTTTAGGAAGACTTTACTGTTACGGTGAAACGCAGGCAGACCCAACAAACTACACCGTCGGAGTAAAAGTTGAACTTCAGCAATATGACGGCGGTTGGGATACGATCAAAACATGGCAGGCAACCGGAAATGCATGGGCAATAATTGAAAAATACTATTACGTAGACCGCGGCTATACATATCAGCTCAAAGTAACCCACTATGCATATGATATCGAAACCGATGAAGAAGTAGAGGAATTAGTTACATACAGCACAGGAGTTAGATACGAATAATCCCGCAAAACGAAAACCCCCGAAAGAGCAATTGCATCTTTCGGGGGACTTATTATATAAAAAGCGAAGAACGTACGGTTCTTCGCTTTTTAACTTTTATTCTACAATAAAAGCTTTAATGTTATTTAAAAGCTCGTCAGCATTATCAGACTCAACTGTAAGCTTAATAGGACTTGAAAGGTCGAGGCTGAATATACCCATTATGGATTTTGCGTCTACAACGTATCTGCCGCTTGAAAGATCGGCGTCGCCGTTATAAAGCGTAACAGCGTTTACAAATTTCTTTACGTCTTCAATAGTTGAAAGTTTAATATTTACAGATTTCATTTAACATTCTCCTTTATTTGTTATATAATATATCAAAGACCCGGTCAAATACTATTTTATGCCAAGTCTTATAAACTGATACGAATATTGTACAATAAATTGAAGATTTTGTCAATCGTATCACGATTATATTTAAAATTTGTTAAAATGCTGATTTTAAATAAAATAAAGTAAGAAATTTGCCTTAGATAAAGGAAAAACAGGCTAAAATATGTTTTCGGAAAAAACTCTAAAAATATTTTTGTTTTTTTCAAAAAAACGGTTGACAAAACAATTCTGTTATGCTATAATAAACGAGTCGCAGGAAAACTTGTGGCAAATGGGAGCATAGCTCAGCTGGGAGAGCATCTGCCTTACAAGCAGAGGGTCATAGGTTCGAGCCCTATTGTTCCCACCAAATCCGGCCTGGTAGTTCAGTTGGTTAGAACGCTAGCCTGTCACGCTAGAGGTCAGGGGTTCGAGTCCCCTTCAGGTCGCCATATTTGCCTCTGTAGCTCAGTTGGTAGAGCAGGGGACTGAAAATCCCCGTGTCGTTGGTTCGATTCCGACCGGAGGCACCATAAAAAACGCGGATTTAGCTCATTTGGTAGAGCGCGACCTTGCCAAGGTCGAGGTGGCGGGTTCGAGCCCCGTAATCCGCTCCATTTTTTTT
>SVSR01000001.1 GCA_015064205.1 Oscillospiraceae bacterium | reverse complement strand
AGTTCGAGAAAAAAATCGAGGACTTGCAGTAAAGTGTTACGTTTTTGGTACGCTGGGTAAAAAAATAAAGCCGTAATCCCTTTATTTTCAAGGGGTTACGGCTTTTTGGTTCTTATTCCCACTCTATCGTGCCGATAGGCTTGGGTGTGAGGTCGAAGAGCACTCTGTTGATGCCCTCTACTTCGTGTGTTATACGGTCTGTGATCTTATGGAGTACTGTATACGGGATCTCTTCGATCGTTGCCGTCATTGCGTCAGTTGTATTTACCGCGCGGATAATTGCAGGCCAACCTTCGTATCTTTTATTATCCTTTACGCCGACACTCTTCATATCCGGTACTGCGATGAAATACTGCCATACCTTCGTTGCAAGTCCGCAATTATCGAATTCTTCTCTGAGTATTGCATCTGCTTCTCTGAGCGCGTGGAGTCTGTCGCGTGTGATCGCGCCAAGGCAACGCACGCCGAGTCCGGGTCCCGGGAAGGGCTGACGGTCTACCATTGATGCAGGAAGTCCGAGAGCTTTACCTACTACTCTTACTTCGTCCTTATATAGCAGACGTACGGGCTCAACGAGCTCGAAGTGCATATCTTCAGGAAGTCCGCCTACGTTATGGTGCGCTTTTACGCCGTCGCTTTCAAGGATATCGGGATATATTGTTCCCTGTGCGAGAAATTCGATATTTTCAAGCTTACGAGCTTCTTCATTGAATACTTCGATAAACTCGCCGCCGATTATTTTACGCTTCTTTTCAGGCTCTGCAACTCCTGCAAGCTTATCAAGGAAGCGGTCTGTTGCGTCTATATATATCAGGTTAGCATCAAGCTGATTGCGGAATACTTCTATAACCTGCTCGCTTTCGCCCTTACGCATAAGTCCGTGATTTACGTGCACGCAAACAAGCTGCTTACCGATCGCCTTTATAAGAAGTGCGGCAACAACAGAGGAGTCAACGCCGCCCGAGAGAGCAAGCAGTACCTTTTTATCTCCTACCTGAGCGCGTACCTCTTTTACCTGTTCTTCGATAAAAGCATCAGCTAAAGCTTGTGTTGTAATTCTTTCCATATTATCAGGTCTTTTATTACTGAGCATATATTAGCGCTCCTTTCAGTTTGAAAAACGAAATCAGTTTGTATAGTTATCGAAATAGCCCTGTACCAAAACTACGGGAGTACCCTTGTCGCCCGAGCCGCTTGTAAGGTCGCAGAGCGAGCCGATAAGGTCGGTAAGCTGGCGGGGGGTTGTTCCCTGCGAAGCCATATTACCAACGAGGTTATTATCCTTTGTACGGATACTTTCGGAAATTGCCGCCTTGAGTGCATCGCCCGAAAGATCCTTGAAGTCGTTATCCGCGAGGTACTTGAGCTTGAGCTCGTTGGGTGTACCGATGAGTCCGTCTGTGAATGCAGGCGAAACTACCGGGTCTGCAAGCTCCCATATTTTACCCTGGGGATCCTTGAACGCGCCGTCGCCGTATACCATTACTTCTACGTGCTTACCGCATGCCTTGAAGATACGCGTCTGAATGTCGAGAACAAGGTCCTTGCACTCTCTTGGGAAGAGCTTTATCTTATCCTCTGTTGATTTATTAGATCCGAGAAGTCCGTACTTTTCGTTACAGCCGCTTCCGTTTACAGGGGCTGTGAGTATTTCATCAAGTCCGCAAACTACCTTAGCACCTGCCGCCTTGAGTATTCTCTTTGTACGCGCACGGGTATGGATATCGCAGTTGATAACACAGTCTGTATAGTCAAGAATAGCCTTTGCCTGATTTGCGAAGATTATCTCTACCTCTGCTCCCGACTCACGAACGAGATTGCCGTAATACTCAACGTAATCAACGCCTGTGAACTCGTGCTTATTTACGCCGAAATGACGTCTGTAATCTTCAAGCGAAAGAACGTCGGAGTAGGGATTGATTCCCGCCGCGTCGATCTTATCAAGGCTTACAAGCTCGTTACCCACCTCGTCGGACGGATAGCTTAACATAAGCACTATCTTCTTTGCGCCCTTTGCTATACCGCGAAGGCATATAGCAAAGCGGTTACGGGAAAGTATGGGGAAAATGACGCCTACCGTGCCGCCGCCAAGCTTAGCCCTAACGTCTGCAGCAATGTCGTCAACAGATGCGTAGTTGCCCTGTGCGCGTGCCACGATAGATTCTGTTATCGAGATAACGTCACGGTCGCGAAGCTCAAAGTCCTCAGCTTCTGCCGCTTCGAGAACGCTCTCGCTTACAATTGCCGCAAGGTCGTCTCCCTCTCTTATGATAGGGCAGCGGATACCTCTTGATACCGTACCCACTCTTCTTTCTTTATCAGACATAAATATTCCCTCTTCTTATCATTGATTTTTTAACGACATATATTATATCACTTTTTTATCATTTTTTCAATAGTATTTTTTCTATTTCGACCAAAAAAATCAAATTTTTTTCTGATAATACATTTATCGCAAAAATTTAGGTGCTAATTCTGTTTATTTTGACGCAAACAGTAACGTCCGTATTGCAAAAATTGCTTTTTTATGCTATGATTTATATGAAATGTTTTATATGAAGGTTATGAAGATGAAAAAAAACAAAGCCGTCAAGAATATGGTCATCGCAATTGCATGGATCGCTATCTGGCAGGCGCTTGCGATGATAATAAACGAACCTCTCATACTTGTTTCGCCCTTTCGGGTTATAGTCAGATTATTCAGCCTTTTGCCAAACGCTTATTTTTACAGTAGCGTTCTCGTTTCAGCTCTGCGCATTCTGTGCGGATATCTTCTTGGCATGAGCATAGGAACTATGCTTGCCGTTCTTTCAGCGAGATTCAATATGATCCGCGATTTCCTTTCGCCGTTTATGGCGGCGATAAAGGCTGTTCCCGTTGCATCGTTCACGATTCTTGCGCTCTTTCTTATATCATCAAAGAATCTTTCTGTTCTTGTTACCTTTCTTATCGCTCTGCCTATCGTTTATTCGAACATACTCACGGGCATTGATTCTGCAGACAAGAAGCTTCTTGAAGCGGCAAGGCTTTTCGGTGTTACACCCTTAAAGAAAACTGTTTACGTATATTTTTCTCAGGTTCTTCCCTACTTCAAGGCTGCTTCGGCCACGGCTTCGGGGCTTAGCTGGAAATCCGGAATTGCGGCCGAGCTTATCGTTATAGCCGCAGGCTCTATTGGAGAAAGGCTTTATGAAGCTAAGGTAAGCTTTGAAATGGTGGACCTTTTCGCATGGACTTTAGTCCTAATTCTTATGTCGTACTTGACTGAGCTTGCTTTCAGAAAGCTGACAGATCTTTCCTGGCGGCTTATTCAAAAATTTTAAATTAAGGATCTTGATATGATAAAGCTTGAAAATGTAACAAAGAGCTTTGGGGAGCATAACGTTCTTGAAAATCTGAGCCTCTCATTTGAGAAAGGCAGCCGTACTGCGATAATGGGTCCCTCGGGATGCGGTAAAACAACGCTTTTTCTGCTCGTCGCAGGGCTTATCTCTCCCGACTTTGGAGAAATAGTACGCTCAGAAGATATGCGCTTCTCTGCCGTTTTTCAGGACGACAGGCTTTGCGAAAATCTTTCGCTTTATGCAAACATAAAGCTTGTAGTTTCAAAGAGTGTAGGCAAGGCTCAGATAATAAGCGATATTCAAGCGCTCGGACTCGGCGGATTTGAAAACAAGCCCGTAAGTTTGCTCAGCGGCGGTATGAAGCGACGTGCCTCTATTATCCGCGCAATGCTTGCCGAGTTTGATACGCTGGTACTCGACGAGCCTTTTAACGGTCTTGACTCAGAAACACGTCAGGCTGCGGCTGAATACATTCTTGATAAGCTTGATGGCAGAACGCTTATACTTATAACCCACAATCCGGACGACGTAAAACTTTTAGGATGCGAAATTATAAATCTCAACAAATAAAACCTGACCCGGAAGCGGCACAGTATGCCCCTTACGGGTCCTATTTTATCCTATGTCGTTTTTAGACGCTATCTCGCTGACAAGTCCGCGCATTTCGCTTTTCGACTGCGCGTGTGCGGCACGCTCGTTATAACTCTGTCTTTCAGCTTCTTCTAAGCGCGCGTATTTTTCAAGTGCTGTCTTGTTTTGAGCAAGGCTCATAGCAAATCCCATCGGGATCTCATCGGGCATTCTCCGGTTATCCATAATATTTTTCCAATCTGTTTTATTTTATTTTTTATACAATGGTAGTTTTTCCGTCACTTTGCCCGTTTATAGACGGAATTTTTTACCGTTTAAGATGTTGTGTTCTTGACAAAACTATTTCTTTGTGTTACGATATGCTAAAAAGCAGGAATAAAACGGACCGGACCGGACAATCGCGCGGTATGTTGCCGAAAGGTATTACCGTGAGGAAAGTCCGGGCTTCACAGGGCAGGATAACGGATAACGTCCGCCGGAGGCGACTCCCGGGAAAGTGCAACAGAAATAGACCGCCGCATTTTGCGGTAAGGATGGAAAGGCGAGGTAAGAGCTCACCCGAATCTATGGTAACATAGGTTCGCTGTAAACCCTATCCGAAGCAACACCTGAGATTTACTTTCAGTAACGTTTGCCCGACGTAATATCTCTGGTGGCACGAACATTGTTCGGAGCTGCACGGCAACGTGCAGTCAAGATAGATGATTGTCTATAACAAAACCCGGCTTACAGGTCCGGTCCGTTTTATTCCTGCTTTTGTATTTTTTTATAGATGACATCTTTCACGGTTTATGTTAAAATTATAATGTAAACACGGAGGTCTTAAAATGAAGAATAACTTTACCGTGCCTGCTGTTTGCAGGCACTCTTTTTACATATTAAAGTGTGGGCTGTTTCTTATACTCTCGATGCTCGGAGCAACATGGCTCAAATACGATCTTACTATATCTTCGGCTAGCGAAGAAAGCATGAGATTTTTTGAAGCCGCGCCGCTTGCACGCCTGATGCTTGAGCACACGCTGATTACGCTTATTATTATAATCGCCGGAGCTTTGGCTTTCGATCTTATAGTTAAAAACAAAGATAAAATATAATTTTATTAAAGTATTGTTTTTTTCTCAAATTGTAAGTATAATATAAAGTAGAAACACGCTTGAAAGGAAATGGCTTTATGAAAATAGGTCTTCTCGGCTTCGGCTCAATGGGGCGCACACACGCATGGGCTGTCGACAATTTGAAATACTTTTACAAAGATCTGCCCTTTGATGCCGGAATTGAAGGGGTGTATACGCGCACCTTCGAAACGGCAAAGTCGGCTTCAGCCGCCTTTTGTTTTCCTATAGCGGCAAAAAGCGAAGATGAGCTCATTTACAATGACGATATTGACGTTATCGATATATGCACGCCGAACATAAGCCATTATGAAACCTTGAAAAAAGCGATATGTGCAGGTAAGCACGTGTACTGTGAAAAGCCGCTGTGCGTAACAGAAGCGCAGGCGCTTGAGATCGCAGAACTTGCAGAAAAGAAGGGCGTTGTTGGCAAGATAGTATTCAATACTCGCTATTTGGCTCCGATGCTTCGCGCAAAGCAGCTTGCTGACGAAGGAAAGCTTGGCAGAATACTCAGCTTCAGATCCTCGTTTCTTCATTCCAGCGCAACCGATATAAGCAAGCCTTCAAAATGGAAGCAGAACCGCGATATCTGCGGAGGCGGTGTTTTATTTGATCTCGGATCTCACGCTATTGACCTTGTATATCACATATGCGGAAGATTCAAGGAAGTAAGCGGCAAATCGCAGATAGCATTTGAAACAAGACTCGGGCCTGACTTAAAGCCATGGAAAACGAATGCAGACGAAGCTTTTTATATGATAGCCGAGCTTGAATGCGGTGCTGTCGGCACGATCGAAGTCAGCAAAATAGCCGCAGGCTCAAACGATGATTTCACTCTTGAAGTGTACGGAACAAAGGGCAGCATTAAGTTTTCACTTATGGACCCGAATTTCCTTTATTTTTACGATAACACACTATCACCCGGTGAGCTTGGCGCAGAGAGAGGCTTTAAAAAGATAGAATGTGTTGGCAGATACCCATGCCCCGCAGGGATCTTTCCGGGAGTATCAGCACCGTCAGGCTGGCTCAGAGGGCATCTCGGAAGCATGTACGCATTTCTTGACGCGGTTTATAAAAACGACACGTGCGCTCACCCGAATATGTGGGACGCATATCACATACAGAAAGTTATGGAGGCTGCCTATGAGTCTGACAGAGTGAAGCACCCCGTCAGCATATAAGGCAGTACAGATCTATGTTAACGGTAGGATTAACGGGAGCAACCGGCGCAGGCAAAGGCGCACTTTGCGAAATATTTGAAAAATATGGCATACACTGTCTTGATACCGATCTCGTATCGCGCCTCGTGTGCAAGCCGGGCATGCCGTGTACTCTCGAGCTTGCAAAAGAGTTCGGCGAGGATATACTTCTTAAGGACGGCTCGCTTGACCGCAAGGCTCTTGCCAAAAAAGTGTTTAGTATAGAAAAAAACGATGCTTTGCTTGAAAAGCTTAATGCTATAACGCACAAATATATACTTGCATATGCGGATAAGTGGCTTGAAGATCAGCGTGCATCAGGCGCAAAAGCCGCCGTTATAGACGCGCCCGTTTTATTTGAATCGGGATATGATAAGAAATGCGACTATATAATCGGCGTGACCGCAGACAAAGAGCTTCGTATCAGGCGCATAATACAGCGCGATAATATAGACACAGAGCTTGCAAAAAAGCGCGCAGGGCTTCAGAAGGACGATGAGTATTTAAAAAAGCACTGCTCTGTTGTTTTTTCGAACAACGGTGACAGGCAAGCTCTTGAAGAACTCTCCCTTGACTGTATAAAAGCTCTTGCAGAAGGCATCATTCCAACGTCATGATATAAAGGCATAGTATATGGCTAAATCAAAAAAATCGAAAAATAAGCGTCCGTTTATCGTCACGCTCATACTGTTTATAATTATTTCTGCGGCAATATACTTTATTGCGGGGGAGCTTATAGAGCGGCAAAGCAAGCTTATGTATCCTAAAAAATACGAACAGTACGTTGAAATGTATTCGGAAAAATACGGCATAGATTGTAATATAATTTATTCGGTCATACACACCGAAAGCGGATTTGACCCTCAAGCCAGGTCTTCTGCAGGTGCCATCGGCCTTATGCAGATAACTCCCGACACGTACGATTGGCTTTTATATCTGCGCGGCGAAGAAAAAACGCGTGAACTTGACGATATTAGAACAAACATTGATTTCGGAACGTATTTTCTATCTTACCTTTATAAAAAATTCGGAAACTGGGATACTGTATTTGCCGCATACAACGCAGGAATGAACCGCGTTTCGGGTTGGCTTGAAGACCCGGCGTATTCAGACGGTATAACGCTTACGTATATTCCTTTTTCGGAAACGAGAAATTACGTAGATAAAGTTGGAAACACTATAATCAAATATAAACAAATATACAACGAGGAGTAACAAAAATGAGCGAAAAAACAAAGGGACAGCTGCTTGCTGAAAAGCTTACCTACAAATCGGAAAACACCTTTGACAAAATTGAGAAAAGCGAAGAAGACAAGGCCCATTCTTATTCTGAGGGCTACAAGAGCTTTCTTGACAAAGCAAAGACAGAGCGCAAGGCAGTAACACTTGCAGTATCAATGGCAAAAGATAACGGCTTTGTTGAATACACTCACAAAACAAAGCTTGAGGTTGGCGGTAAATACTATTATAACAACCGAGGAAAGAGCCTTTTTCTCTTCAAAGTAGGAAGCGAGGATATTGAAAACGGTATCCGTATCGCCGCGGCGCATATAGATTCTCCAAGACTTGATCTAAAGCCGCGCCCAGTTTACGAGGACGCTGAGATGGGCTTTTTAAAGACACACTATTACGGCGGTATCAAAAAGTATCAGTGGACGGCAACGCCTCTTGCTCTTCACGGAAGCGTTATTCTTCGCGATAACAGCGTTGTTGATATCACAATAGGCGAAGATGAGAACGATCCCGTTTTCTATATAAACGATCTTCCGCCTCACCTTGCACAAACTCAGAATCAGAAAACGCTTGCTCTCGGTGTTGAGGGCGAATCCCTCAATCTGCTTGCAGGAAGCAAGCCCTACCCCGACAAAGAGGTTGCAGACAAAATAAAGCTTAATATTCTTTCGATACTCAATGAAAAATACGGCATTTGCGAAGCCGATCTTATCTCGGCAGAGCTTTCGGCTGTTCCTGCCTTAAAGGCACGCGACTGCGGACTTGACAGATCCATGATCGCCGCATACGGACACGACGACAGAGTTTGCGCATATCCTGCTCTTACGGCTATTTTTGATGATAGCTGCACAGGCAAGCATACCGTAATGACAATACTTGCCGATAAAGAAGAAACGGGCAGCGACGGTAACACGGGTATGAAATCGGCAATTTTGCGCGATCTTATAGAAAGCATCGCAAAGGAGCTCGGCGGAGATCCCGTTGTTGTCAGAGCAAATTCCAAGTGCCTTTCTGCAGACGTTAACGTTGCTTTTGACCCAAATTACCCCGAAGTATTTGAAAAGAGAAACTCTGCGTTTATAAACCACGGCGTTGTAATATCAAAGTACACGGGCGCACGCGGTAAAAGCGGCACTTCCGATGCTTCGGCTGAATTCCTCGGCTATATAAGAAGCATATTTGAAGACAGGGGCGTATGCTGGCAGATAGCCGAGCTTGGCAAAATAGACCAGGGCGGGGGCGGAACTGTTGCAGCATATATTGCCAACCTCAATATTGACGTTATCGACCTTGGTGTACCAGTACTTTCAATGCACGCGCCTGCTGAAGTTATTGCAAAGCTCGACGTTTATATGGCTCATAAGGCTATTCTCGCTCTATTTAATGCGTAAGCATCATACAAAAAGCACCACGTTTGTGGTGCTTTTCTTTATTTCTTTTTACCCTTTTCAAGGCAGGTCTTGATATATTGGCCCGTATATGATTTTTTACACTTGGCTACCTCTTCGGGTGTTCCCGATGCCACAAGCGTCCCGCCCCCATCTCCGCCCTCGGGTCCGAGGTCTATTATATAGTCGGCGCTCTTGATAACGTCAAGATTATGCTCGATGACTATAATGCTGTTTCCTGCATCGACAAGTCGCTGAAGAACCTCAAGAAGCTTCTTTACATCTGCCATATGCAGTCCTGTTGTAGGCTCGTCAAGAATATATACCGTCTTGCCCGTTGAGCGTTTTGAAAGCTCTGTTGAAAGCTTTACTCTCTGCGCTTCTCCGCCCGACAAAGTTGTTGACGACTGACCTATCTTGATATAGCCAAGCCCTACGTCCTGAAGCGTTTTAAGTTTTCTTGATATTCTCGGCAGACTTGAGAAAAAGTCTACTCCCTCGTCCACAGTCATATCGAGAACGTCAAATATACTCTTGCCCTTATACTTTACCTCAAGCGTGTCGTGATTGTATCTCTTTCCCTTACATACGTCACACGTTACGAAAACATCTGGCAAGAAGTGCATTTCTATCCTCTTAACACCATCGCCCTCGCACGCCTCGCACCTTCCGCCCTTTACGTTAAAGGAGAATCTTCCCGATGTGTATCCGCGCATTTTTGCATCTGCCGTTTTTGCGAAAAGCTCACGTATATCTGTAAAAAGTCCGGTATACGTTGCCGGATTTGAACGCGGTGTGCGTCCGATAGGGCTCTGGTCTATTGCTATGACCTTATCGAGATGCTCGATGCCCTCTATGCTCTCGTGCTTGCCGGGGTATGTTACCGCACGGTTTAAATCATGTGCAAGCTTGTTTAAAAGTATTGAATTTATAAGCGATGACTTGCCCGAGCCCGATACACCCGTTACACATACGAACATGCCAAGCGGTATTTCCACGTTTATGTTTTTAAGGTTATTCTGCGCGGCTCCGACAATTTTAAGCTTGTTACCGTTACCCGCACGGCGCTCCTTGGGTACAGAAATGCTGTCGCGCCCTGAAAGAAATGCGCCCGTTATTGATGCCGGGTTGTTTTTGATCTCATCAGGCGTTCCTGCAGCTATCACCTCGCCGCCGTGTATACCGGCGCCGGGACCTATATCAACAACATAGTCTGACGCCTCAATAGTCTCCTCGTCATGCTCAACTACGATAAGACTGTTCCCTATATCTCTGAGCCTTTTGAGAGTCGCAATAAGCTTGCTGTTATCCCTCTGGTGAAGTCCTATGCTCGGCTCGTCAAGTATATACAACACACCCATAAGTGCCGAGCCTATCTGCGTTGCAAGCCTGATCCTCTGCGCCTCTCCGCCCGAAAGCGTACCCGCCTTTCTTGAAAGAGTGAGATATTCAAGTCCGACGCTCTTTAAAAATCCGAGTCTTGATTTTATTTCCTTTATTATCTCTTTTGCTATTATCTCTTCTGTTGGCGTGAGCGTAAGATTTTCCACAAAATCAAGCGCCGTGCTGACAGACTGGCGGCAGAATTCATCTATATTCTTTGAACCCACCGTAACCGATAAGGAATTATCGTTAAGTCTGCTTCCTTTACATCTGGGGCACTCCACAAACTCCACGAAATCTTGATAGTATTCTTGACCGGAGGCGTTAAAGCGTTGTTGTATTATGTTGACAATACCGTCATAAGTAACGCTTTTTTCATGCGCTACACCGTCAAAATATCTCGTGACAAAATATGTTTCACTGCCCGTGCCGTACAAAAGCTTGTTATAGGCTTCGTCTGCAAGCTCCTTTATTGGCGTATCAATATCAAAGCCGTGCTTTTTGCCTGCCGCAATTATAACAGGTCCGTTCCACGTAAACTCGTCTATCGTTTTAAAGCCGTTTACCTGTATCGCTCCCTCTCGAAGCGTGAGATTCTTATCGGGTATTATCTTATACGGAGAAATAACGCTCATTTCGCCAAGTCCCGCACAGTCGGGGCATGCTCCCTGCGGATTGTTGAAGGAAAACATACGTGGAGAAAGCTCGCCGAGACTTATTCCGTGCTCTGGGCAGGCATAGCTTTGCGAGAATGAAAGCTCCTCGCCCTCGCCGCCGTCACGTGCAAGAACTGATATAAGTACGTTTCCGTCTGCAATAGACAGAGCTGCCTCAACAGAGTCGGCAAGGCGCGAGCGCATGTCATCGCGCATAACAAGACGGTCAACAACAATTTCTATATTATGCTTTTTGTTTTTATCAAGGATTATTTCTTCCTCAAGCTCATACATGTTAGAGTCAACACGAACGCGCACGTAACCCTTCTTTTTGGCATCTGCAAAAACCTTTTCGTGACGTCCCTTCTGAGCCTTGACAACTGGAGCAAGCACTAAAAAACGGCTTCCCTCTTCGATTTTAAGTATGCGCTCGATTATCTCGTCCGTCGTCTGCATCTTTATCTCTCTGCGGCATATAGGACAGTGAGGTATACCAATACGCGCGTACAAAAGCCTGAGATAATCGTATATTTCGGTAACCGTTCCAACGGTTGAACGGGGGTTTTTAGACGTAGTCTTCTGATCTATAGAGATTGCGGGGGAAAGCCCCTCAACAGAATCAATATCCGGCTTGTCAAGCTGGCCTATAAACATTCTTGCATACGACGAGAGGGATTCAACGAATCGCCTGTGGCCCTCGGCGTATATTGTATCAAAAGCAAGCGAGGATTTTCCCGAGCCCGAAAGACCCGTGAATACGACAAGCTTGTCTCTCGGTATCTTTATGTCGATATTCTTTAAATTATTTACTCTGACTCCTCTGAGGCTAAGCTCTGCCATTTTTCATCCTCCTCTCTTTTATCGCCTTTTAAGTATGCGATCTTATCTCTGAGAACTGCGGCACGCTCAAAATCAAGAGTTTTGGCCGCAAGCTTCATCTCGCCTGTCAGCGCCGCAATAAGCTTCTCGCACTCGGCACGAGAAAGCTTTTTCTTTGATCTGCCGATTTCTCGTATCTTTTCGTTAACAGAATCCTTTTCCTGCGAAATTCCTATTTCTATAAGATCGCGCACGCTCTTCTTTATAGTCTGCGGCGTTATTCCGTGAGCCTCATTATATGCTATCTGTATCTTGCGGCGGCGGTTCGTTTCGTCTATCGCCCTTTGCATAGAGCCGGTTATTGTATCGGCATACATTATAACCTTGCCTTCGGCATTACGAGCCGCTCGTCCTATAGTTTGCACAAGCGAGGTTTCGCTCCTTAAAAAGCCCTCTTTATCTGCGTCTATTATCGCAACGAGCGACACCTCGGGTATGTCAAGTCCCTCTCGAAGCAGGTTGATTCCGACAAGCACGTCGAATTTACCAAGTCTGAGGTCGCGGATTATCTCCATTCGCTCCATCGTATCTATATTATGGTGAATATACTTTACCTTTATCTGATTATCTTCAAGATACTCGGTCAGGTCCTCTGCCATCTTTTTGGTCAGCGTTGTAACGAGTACTCTCTCTCCTCTCGCCTCCCGCTGATGTATCTCGCCTATAAGATCGTCTATCTGACCCTTTACAGGGCGCACTTCAACCTCAGGGTCAACGAGTCCCGTCGGTCTTATTATCTGCTCTGCTATCTGAGTGGAGTGCTCTTTTTCATAATCCTGAGGTGTTGCGCTTACAAACACAGTCTGCCCTATTTTTGATTCAAACTCATCAAAGAAAAGAGGTCTGTTATCGTATGCAGATTCAAGTCTGAAGCCGTATTCTACGAGATTTTCCTTTCTTGCGCGGTCGCCTCTGCTCATACCCTTGACCTGAGGAAGCGTAACGTGAGACTCGTCAACAAACAAAAGAAAATCCTTCGGGAAAAAGTCAAGAAGTGTATACGGCGTTGAGCCGGGCGCTCTTCCCGACATTACTCTTGAATAATTTTCAACTCCCGAGCAAAAGCCTATCTCGCGAAGCATCTCTATATCGTATCTCGTTCGCTCTTCTATTCTCTGCGCTTCAAGAAATTTGCCGTTATTTTTAAAGAATGCTATTCGCTCCTCAAGCTCTGCTTCTATCTCCTTGATCGCGGCTTCTCTTCTCTCGTCGGTTACAGCATAGTGCGTTGCAGGGAAAAGCATCGCAAAGGAAAGCACACGGATAAGCTCTCCCGTAAGGGTGTTTATCTCACTTACTCTCTCTATCTCATCGCCGAAAAACTCAACCCTTATAGCCTTCTGTGAGCTTGACGCCGGGAATACCTCAACAACGTCGCCGCGTACTCTGAACTTATCTCTGACAAAATTAAGGTCGTTGCGCTCATAGCTCATCGAGATAAGCTGTCTTATAAACTCGTTTCTGTCCATAAGCATACCCGGGCGAAGCGAAATTACCATTTTACTGTATTCTGACGGGTCACCAAGCGAATATATACACGATACGCTCGAAACGATTATCACGTCGCGTCTTTCAAAAAGAGAGCTCGTCGCGCTATGCCTTAGCATATCTATTTCATCATTTATAGAGCTATCCTTTTCAATATACATATCCTTGCCCGGCACGTATGCCTCAGGCTGATAGTAATCGTAATATGAGACGAAAAATTCAACCGCATTTTCGGGAAAGAACTCACGGAACTCAGAGCAAAGCTGAGCGGCGAGGGTTTTATTGTGAGCAAGCACAAGGGTGGGTCTGTTACATTTCGCAATAATGTTTGCCATCGTAAAGGTCTTACCCGAACCCGTTACGCCAAGAAGCGTTTGCGCCTTCATACCGCTGTTAATACCGTCGCAGATCTTTTCTATCGCCTCGGGCTGGTCTCCCGTCGGCTCATAGGATGATACAAGCTTGAATTTATCCACAACAATCCCTCTTTTTCGTGAGTTTCGAACAAATGTTCGAGTTATATTATACCAAAAGCCTACCCGATTGTCAATAGCTTTGCCCGACTTGTAAGGCTTTTGTCATATAAAGAACTCGCTTCTGCGCTGGCCCGTCATTCTTCTTTTGAGCGTCCAGAGCCTCTCGGACAGATCAACGTAATATATATGCGGAGAGTCAAGCCGTCTTATCTCGCTCCACAGGCTCGATTTTTCTTTCTCGCAATAGCTTTTTATACTTGAAATGTCGGGAAGCTCGTATATTCTTTCCCCATTTATATATATAGGTACAAGAAGCTCTCGCACGTTATAGTTTATAAGGGTTTTGGTCTTCCAGGTCGCCTCCGGATCAAATATCGTATGCGCGCCGTACGGAACTGTTTCGTCTGAAAGCAATATTTCGTCCGCCAGCGCTTTGCCGTCTGTGTCATAATACCTGAGCACCTTTTTTGCGCCCGGTACGGATATCTTGCTGACGCTTTCGCTCAATTTGATTTTAGGCACGCACACTCCGCCCTCTTCTACTGCCGCAAGCTTATATACGCCGCCGAAAACGGGCTCGCTTTTGGCGCATATAAGGCTCTCCCCAACACCGTATGAGTCTATCGGTGCCCCTGATGCGCGAAGGCTCTTTATCTTGTATTCGTCAAGAGAATTTGAAACGGTAATTGTACATTCCCTGAGTCCGGACATATCAAGCATCGCACGCGATTTCTTTGAAAGATACTCAATATCTCCCGAATCAAGCCTCACCCCTGCTTTGGTTATACCGCGGGGTAACAGTATATCACGTATAGCTTCACTTGCCGCGGGGATCCCGCTGCCAAGTGTGTCGTAGGTATCAACAAGCAGCGTTGCATTATAGGGATTCTGCCTAAGATAAGCGCAAAAAGCCTCATATTCGCAGTCAAACATCTGCACCCACGAATGTGCCATAGTTCCGACGTGCGGTATGTTATACTTTTTTACCGCAAGTGTACATGACGTAGCATGGCTTCCGCCGATATATGCCGCACGCGCGCCGTAAACAGCGGCGTCGGGGGAATGTGCGCGTCTTGCGCCCATCTCAAGCACGGGCTTTGTGCCTGCCGCGTACGACATACGGCTTGCCTTAGTTGCTATAAGCGACTGGTGATTGATAATAAGAAGCAGAGCCGTTTCTATAAGCTGTGCTTCTATAATGGGGGCTCTTACGGTGAGAATCGGCTCGTTTGGAAAAACAACCGTTCCCTCAGGCACGGCAAAAATATCTCCCGAAAATCTGAAATTCGAAAGATAGTTTAAAAAATCCTCGTCGTCGATACCGCGCTCACGCAAAAAATCAATATCATCACTTTCAAAATGAAGATTATCTATATACTCGCAGATCTGTTCAAGCCCTGCCGCAACGGCAAAGCCGCCCTTATCGGGTACGCGCCTGAAAAACAGGTCGAAATAAGCGTATCTCATGCTTTTGCCGCTTTTAAAATAACCGCGGCACATCAGAAACTCATAGAAATCCGAAATCATTGAAAGCTTGTTTATCTCCATACAAATCCCCTTGTGAATTATTATCCTTTTTAGTATTTCTTCTGCTAAAGGTGAAAATTCAGCAAAAAAATAAAAAGCCCGAAAGTTTCGGGCTTTTTATTCACACGGGATTTTCTTCAATAAACTTATCAAGCACCGCTGCAGCATCCATACATATTCTCGTACAAGGACGAGACGCATAATACTCGGGAGTTCTGTCTGCAGGAACATAACCTGCCTCTCCCTTTTTTTCATCTAAAAGCTCACGGCATATGATGCTTGTATGTATCGCCTTAAAGTCCTCTGCAAGCTTTTGCACCCTTTTATAGTGTTCCATTTTGACTTCACTGTTACATGGATCATTGTAACCGTACACGTATCCGAGCACTAAAAACATTCCGCTGACAGCTCCGCAGACTTCCCTCATTCTGCCCATACCTCCGCCAAAAGATGATGCTATTTTTGCGGCTGTGTCTATATCAAGGCCTGTAAGGTCAGTATATGCGCCAAAGACTGCCTGAGCACAGTTGTATCCGCTCTCAAACAGCTCGCGTGCTCTCTCTGTGTGATTTATCATTATAGTTTCCCTCTCTTTTTTACATTTATATATTTATAATAGCACAAGCATTGTTTCTTTTCAATAGCAGATAATAAAAAACAGAATAAACACACTATATGTTGTGTTCAGGCTTTGTTTTTTAACAGATCCTTCTGCCCCATAATTTACCTTAACGGGCACTTTATTATGAAAAATATACAAATGATTTTTTCTTATAAAAGCAGAAATCCCCATTTTACAAGGCTTTTCCAAAGTCTCAAAATCTGCGTTTATGCATATCTAACAAATTGTGTCAAAATAGAAAAATTCTATTGACAAAACACAAGATATAGTGTAAAATAGTCTCGCAGACACAAAATATCGTGTCTTTGAAAAAGCACAATACAAATACGGAGACACATTTATGAAGATAGGCGGTCTCATGAAGCTCACGCTTCTTGACTATCCCACCAAGGTTGCCTGCACGGTGTTCACACCGCACTGCAATTTCAGATGTCCTTTTTGCCATAACGCCTCTCTCGTTATTGAGGGCGATGAGCTTATGAGCGAGGAAGACTTCTTTGAATTTCTGAATTCAAGACGCAAAATACTCGACGGCGTTTGCGTATCGGGCGGCGAGCCAACGATAAATTCTGACATAAGAGAATTTATCAAAAGAATAAAGGAGCTTGGCCTTTGTGTCAAGCTTGACACAAACGGCTCAAATCCTGAAGTACTGAAAAGTCTTATAGACGACGGGCTTATTGACTACGTTGCTATGGATATAAAAAATTCGCCTGATAAATACGCGCTCACGTGCGGTTGCAGTGATATGCTTGACCGGGTGCGCAAAAGCGTTGATATTCTCATGCAAGGTAATATCGACTTTGAGTTTCGCACAACGGTTACTGCAGAGCTTCACACAGACAAAGATTTTCACGAGATAGGAAATTGGATCTCGGGTGCGAAGAAATATTATCTGCAGTCCTTCAAGGATTCGGGCGACATTTTAAGTACCGGAAATTCAGCCGCAACAGAGGGAGATATGAAGAGGTTTCTTTCTATTGTTAAAAAGTATATCCCCGACGCAAGGCTTCGCGATATAGACACATAAAAAGTAAATTATTTTAAGGAGATATAAAATGTATCAGGTATTAAAAAGAGACGGAAAGGTTATCGACTTCAACCTTTCGAAAATTTCCGATGCAATTACCCACGCTTTTGAAGCACAGGAAGTCGAATTCCATCCCAGCATAATAGATTTTCTCGCACTCAAGGTTACCGCTGAATTTGCCCCCAAGGTAAAGGAAGGTCTCGTTGCCGTTGAGGATATTCAGGACAGCGTTGAATCTGTTCTTGTAAAGGCAGGATATGCAGAAGTTGCAAAGGCCTACATCCTTTACAGAAAGCAGCGCGAAAAACTCCGTAACATGAAGTCCACTATCCTTGACTATAAGAAGATAGTTGACGACTACGTTAAGGACAACGACTGGAGAGTTAAGGAAAACTCCACAGTTACCTACTCTGTCGGCGGTCTTATTCTTTCAAACTCGGGCGCCATCACAGCTAACTACTGGCTCTCCGAGATATATGACGACGAGATAGCTAATGCTCACAGAAATGCTGACATCCACCTGCACGACCTCTCCATGCTTACAGGTTACTGCGCAGGCTGGTCGCTCAAGCAGCTTATCAAGGAAGGTCTTGGCGGCGTTACAGGCAAGATCACCTCTGCTCCTGCAAAGCATCTTGCAACGCTCTGCAACCAGATGGTAAACTTTTTAGGTATCATGCAGAATGAATGGGCTGGCGCTCAGGCGTTCTCTTCATTCGATACTTATCTTGCTCCTTTCGTTAAGGTTGACAATTTAAGCTACGATCAGGTTAAGAAGTGCATAGAATCCTTCATTTACGGCGTTAACACTCCGTCAAGATGGGGTACTCAGGCTCCCTTCTCGAACATCACGCTCGACTGGACGGTACCTAATGACTTAGCTGAGCTTCCTGCAATCGTAGGCGGCAAGGAAATGGACTTCAAATACAAGGATTGTAAGGCCGAAATGGACCTTGTAAACCGCGCGTTCATCGAAACGATGATCGAGGGTGACGCTAACGGCCGCGGCTTCCAGTATCCTATCCCCACATATTCTATTACACGTGATTTCGACTGGTCTGAAACCGAGAACAACAAGCTTCTCTTTGAAATGACCTCAAAGTACGGTACTCCTTATTTCTCAAACTACATCAACAGCGACATGGAGCCCAGCGACATCCGCAGTATGTGCTGCCGTCTGCGCCTCGACCTCAGAGAGCTTCGTAAGAAGTCGGGCGGCTTCTTCGGAAGCGGCGAGAGCACAGGTTCCGTTGGCGTTGTAACGATAAACATGCCGCGTATCGCATATCTTGCCGAAGACAAGGCAGACTTCTATAAGCGCCTTGACCACATGATGGATATTTCAGCCCGTTCGCTCAAGATAAAGAGAAACGTTATCTCAAAGCTTCTTGACGAAGGTCTTTATCCGTACACAAAGAGATACCTCGGCACGTTTGCTAACCACTTCTCAACTATCGGCCTTGTCGGTATGAACGAGGTTGGTCTTAACGCAAAGTGGCTCGGCAAGGATATGACAGACCCCGAAACTCAGGAATTTACAAAGGAAGTTCTCAACCACATGCGCGAGAGACTTTCCGACTATCAGGAGCAGTACGGCGACCTTTACAACCTTGAAGCAACTCCTGCTGAATCAACTTCCTTCCGTCTTGCAAAGCACGACGTAAAGAGATTCCCGGGACTCAAGACTGCTGCAAAGAGCGCAGACGAAACACCTTACTACACAAACTCATCTCATCTCCCCGTTGGCTATACCGACGATATCTTCGCAGCTCTTGATATTCAAGACGAGATCCAGACACTTTACACATCAGGTACAGTATTCCACGCATTCCTCGGTGAAAAGCTTCCCGACTGGAAGAGCGCAGCGGCTCTCGTTAAGAAGATAGCTGAAAACTACAAGCTTCCTTATTACACACTCTCGCCCACATATTCCGTATGTAAGAATCACGGATATATCAGCGGCGAAGTATACGAGTGCCCCGAGTGCGGTTCAAAAACAGAAGTTTACAGCCGTATCACAGGTTACTACCGCCCCGTTCAGAACTGGAACGACGGTAAGAGCCAGGAATTCAAGCACAGAGTTGTTTACAATGCGGCAAGCTCTATGGCTAAGAAGGGTGAAAACATCATAGCAGGAAAAGAGATTCCCGAAACGGTTGTTTCTGCAAATGCAAAAGCAGATTCCATCATCCTCTTTGCCAACAAGGTATGCCCCAACTGCAAGGTAGCTAAAACTTATCTCGACAAAGCAGGCGTTCCCTATACTACCGTATATGCAGATGAAGATATAGCAAGCACCGAAAAGTACGGTATCCGCACCGCCCCCACTCTCGTTTTAGTACAGGGCAACGATGCAGAAAAGATCGTAAATCTTTCAAACATAATCAAGTTTGCTGAAGAATTCAACGCTTAATTGCTTTAATACAAAATGATAAAAGCGGGACTTAAGCCGTCCCGCTTTTATTTAGGTATATGAAAGGAAAAGACCCATGCATGATATAATCGTAATCGGCGCAGGCCCGGCGGGACTGACTGCGGCAATATACGCGCTCCGCTTCGGCAAGAGCGTTCTCATTATAGAAAAAGAGACCTTCGGCGGTCAGATAACACATTCGCCAAAGGTTGAAAACTATCCCGGATTCAAGGAAATGAGCGGAACTGAATTTGCAGATAAGCTCATTGATCAGACAATTTCGCTTGGCGGTGAAATAGAGCTTGAAAAGGTAGTATCAGTTACTCCCGGTGATAATATAAAGGTGAAGTGCAAAAGCGGCAAGGAGTTTGAGTCTAAGGCAGTTATAATCGCCGCAGGAAGCAAGCACAGGCAGCTTGGACTTGAGGGCGAAAACGAGCTTGTGGGCAACGGTGTATCATACTGCGCAGTCTGCGACGGCGCATTCTGCAAGGGTCAGAAGGTTGCCGTTGTCGGAGGCGGAAACACGGCGCTTCAGGAAGCCGTAATGCTCTCCGACATTTGCGAAAGCGTAACTATCATACAAAATCTCAGCACACTCACAGGCGAAAAGCGCCTTGCAGATATTCTCGAGAAAAAAGATAACGTAAAAATCATCTTAAATCATACAGTTTGCGAGCTTGTCGGAAAAGACAAGCTTGAGTCACTCATAATAAAGAATACAGTAACAGACAAAAAGACCGAGATTGTTGCCGACACGGTTTTCGTTGCAATCGGTCAGGCTCCCGAAAACAAGCCGTTTGAAAATATATGTGAGCTTGACAAATACGGATATATCGTTTCCGATGAAAGCCTAAAATTGAAAACTCCGGGCATATTCGTTGCCGGAGACTGCCGTACAAAGGCGGTCCGCCAGATAACCACTGCAACGGGCGACGGTGCCATTGCCGCCGTTAATGCCTGCAGATATATTGATTCGCTCTGAAAAAAGCGTATGCCGCGCCATAGAGCGCGGCATACTTTTTAATTATATTATTCGATGCAGCCGATTTTTTCAAGCTCGGCAATAAAAGAATCTACACCCTTTGAGGCGGTTGCTTCATCAACGTCGTAAGCTTCAACAACGCTTTTGACAACATCATCTCTGTCGAGGCCCTCTTCAAGCTTTGACCAGATAAAGCTTCCCGTATCGTTAAGCTTCATCATACCGTTGAATTTTTCGGCCGCCTCGCCTATTGCAACAACAACATTGTTGCCTGCAACCTCGCGTTTTACAAATACGTTTTTTATTTTCACAAGAGTTCACCTCCATGTTATATAACAAAGTTATATTAACACAAAACAGAAAATAAGTCAAGCACACAGAATGTAAATATAATTTCAGGAAAAATTATGGAAATACTTTATGACGATAATTATATAACCGTTTGCGTAAAAGAACCTCTTATGCTCTCAGAAAAAAGCCCCGACGGAAACGATATCCTCTCGCACCTTGACAAATACTATGCGGAAAGCAGGCAAAATGCAACAGCTTATCCTCTTCACAGGCTTGATTTCGGCGTTGGCGGCGTTATGGTATTCGCTAAAAGCAGGGATGCCGCCGCAAAAATGTCAGAGCTGATACAAAAAGGCAAACTTGACAAGCATTACTTAGCCGTTGTTATCGGAAAGCCTGAAAAAAACTTTGGCACTTACAGGGATCTTTTGTTTAAGGACTCAAAGAAAAATAAATCTTTTGTTGTACAAAGAAAGCGCTCGGGGGTTCGCGAAGCTTCTTTAGATTATGAGGTTATAAAAACGGCAGAAAAAGACACTCTGACTCTTTCTCTTGTAAGAATCCGTCTTCATACCGGAAGATCGCATCAGATACGCGTTCAGTTCTCCTCCCGCAAAACTCCGCTTTACGGCGACAGAAAATACGGAGCGAAAGCAGGGAACTCAATCGCACTTTGGTCATATCGCCTCGCTTTTACTCATCCGCAGACAAATGAGCTGATGCTTTTTGAAAAAAGCCCACCGAAAGGTGTATGGGATATGTTTTAGAGGAATAAAAATGCAGGATTTATGGTAAATCCTGCATTTTTTGATATAAAGGCGGTTGACATAGGGGTGTTTTTATGATATACTATGAAAGTATTTATAAAAATTATTCATTCGGAGGAAATAACAATGAAAACAACATTCAGAATCCTTGCACTTGCGCTCGTTCTTGTTTGCGCATTTTCCTGCATGATCGCTTGTTCAAAAGACGGCGACGCTGTGGACTACATAATCTACTCGGATAACTCATTCCCGCCTTTCGAGTTTTATGATGAAGAAACAAAGGCATATATCGGCGTTGATATGGATATCCTTGCTGCTGTTGCCGCAGATCAGGGCTTCACTTATGAAGTTAAGAACGAAGGCTTCGACGCTTCTATGGGTGCGGTTCAGTCAGGTCAGGCTGACGGAATGATTGCAGGTATGACTATAACAGAAAAGAGAGCAGAAACATTCGATTTCTCAGAAGGCTATTTTGCAGACGGTCAGATCCTCGTTGTTAAAGCAGGTTCCGACATCGCTTCTTTTGAAGACCTCGCAGGCAAAACTGTTGCCGCAAAAACAAGCACACAGGGTGCTGAATATGCGCAGTCCATGGCAAATGAATACGGATTTACTGTTGTATTCTACGAAGATTCACCCACAATGTACACAGCAGTTATTAACGGCACAAACGATGCCTGCATCGAAGACCGTTCTGTTGTAGGCTGGGCTATCAAGGAAGAAAGCCTTGAGCTTACCACTATCGGTGAAGTTATCAACCCCGGTTACTACGGTTTTGCAGTTAAGAAGGGCACAAATCCCGAACTTATTGAAAAGTTCAATGCAGGGCTTGCAAGCATCAAGGCAAACGGCAAGTACGATGAAATACTTGCTAAGTACGGCTATTGATAAAAGCTAAAAAAACAGTATTCAGCATGGGAAAATACCCATGCTGAACGATTTTTACAAATAAGTGTATCCGCATAAGCGGAATGGAAAGTAATATGAATTTTGAAAGAGTTTTAAGTGAAGCGCTCCCTCTTTTATTTGAGGGAATCAGGCTTACCGTGGTAATATCGCTAGTTTCGCTCGTGCTTGGTGTAGTTATCGGATTTATATCCTGTTTACTCAGCAGATCGAAATTCTGGATATTCAGATTTATATCGGGCTTTTACATATGGATAATACGCGGCACGCCTATGATAGTTCAGGCATTTATCGTTTATTTCGGTATGCCTCAGCTTATACAGGAGTTTTTCGATCCAGGCTTCAGGCTTACAGCAACAACCGCAGGTATCATAACGCTCAGCCTTAATGCAGGCGCATACCTTTCCGAAATATTCAGAGGCGGGCTTAGTGCCGTGAGCAAGGGTCAGACAGAAGCCGCAAGAAGCCTTGGTATGACACCTGTTCACACGATGTTCAAGGTGGTACTGCCTCAGGCGCTCAAGGTTGCCATTCCCTCTATGGTTAACCAATTTATTATAACAGTTAAGGATACTTCTATCCTTTCCGCAATAGGTATGGCGGAAATAGTTAACAAAGCCAAGGTATACGTTGGCTCATCATACGAGTTTTTCGCCACTTACTTCACTGTTGCGATATTCTATCTTATCGTAACGTCAATACTTATGCTCCTCTCAAACTTTGTGGAAAAGAGACTTAATTATGAACGCAAAAATAACAGTTAAAAACTTAGTAAAAAATTTCAAGCACCTCGAAGTTTTAAAAGGAATCGACATTGAGATAAAAGAGGGCGAGGTTGTTTGTGTGATCGGTCCGTCCGGCGGCGGAAAATCCACTTTTTTGCGTTGTCTTAACCGTCTTGAGGAGCCGACAGGCGGGGAAATCTACATTGACGGCACTAAAATAACAGACAAAAAAGTTGACATTAATAAAGTACGCCGCAATATAGGCATGGTGTTCCAGAATTTCAATCTTTTCGCTCACCTCACGGTCAAGAAAAACATTATGCTTGCACCAACCGATCTGAAGATCATGTCAAACGATGAAGCAGAAAAGAAAGCGATGGAACTGCTTAAGCGTGTTGGTCTTGAAGATAAGGCTGACGCGTATCCGCATCAGCTGTCCGGAGGTCAGCAACAGCGTGTTGCCATAGCACGTGCGCTTGCAATGAACCCCGATATCATGCTCTTTGACGAGCCCACAAGTGCACTTGACCCTGAAATGGTAGGCGAGGTGCTGGTTGTTATGAGAGAGCTTGCAAATGCCGGAATGACGATGGTTGTTGTTACTCACGAAATGGGATTTGCGCGCGACGTTGCCGACAGAGTTGTATTTATCGCAGACGGTGTTATCGCCGAAGAGGGCACGCCGGAAGAGATATTCAACAATCCCAAAAATCAGCGTACAAAGGATTTCCTGAGCTGCGTTTTATAAAAACTAAAAAAATAAGGGCTGCAGAAAACTGCAGCCCATTTTTTATCAGAACATCATATCTATATTTACGTTTATCAGCGCCCATGGAGCTCCGTTTTCATCAACTTGATAATCAACGAGGTATCCGAGCTTTTCAAAATCGCGGATCTTGATAAAGGTCTTATCACCAATAATAACACCTGTCATATCTATCTTTTCTTCTCCCCGCACAACGTACGCCTTGCCGTTTACAGCATCCCAATCTACTACTTCGCCGAAGCGCTCGCAAATACGGCGCATGGGCAGATACATACTTCCGTCAATATTGTGGAAATCGTAAAGGCCAAGTGCGTATTTATCTCCGCTCTCGTCGCCAAGGAGCGTACCGTAAACCTGCGCTGTGCCTTCAGTTCCGTTCCAGGTAATGCTCATTTCTTCAATATAAGAATACTCAGCTATCTGGCTTGCAGAAGCTAAATAAGCAACCGATTCAAATAAAGTCATCGTGGTTGCATCAGACGGCACTACTACTTCAAAATCATCGCAAGGCTTCGCTTCGCTTAACATCTCAACCTTTGCAACGATTATATCTTCCACAACTATGTTCATATTCATTATTTGTGTTAACACGCCATCAACTTCAGTATACTCAAGCTCAGCTTCAGTACCTTCAAGCATGCGGCAGAATTCTTCAACAGATTCAGTATCAACTATTTCATCAAGAGAAAATTCTTCTGCTTCTGCAGGAATTTGGTCTATTGAAGCTCTCATTTCATCGCCGAGAAGAACCATCAGTTCTTCAAGCTCTTCCATACCATTTTCACCGGCAATCTCTGCTAATTCTTCATAGTAGCGTACATAAGACTCAATAACTACATCTAAGTTTTCAAAAAAGTACTCTACATAGTTAAATAACATATTAACTATATCTTCTACATCAGCGCTGATTTTATAGCCATTTTCTATCTTAGTTACAGCGCCCGTAGTATATCCTGAGAATGCATTTTTAATAAAGTCTATACTTATAGGATACACCTCGCTCATGTTATCATATATTAACTGCATAAGCTGATCATACAGTCCAATAAGCGCATCTATTTCAGCAAGCTCTTCATTTGTCCCTGCTTCTGTTTCATACATGTCATAACTTGAGTAAAGACTTTCTAACATTTCCACGGGATTAAATGTAAAATAATCCACACCGTCAAGCTTCTCAAGCATGCTTAAAAACAAAAAGTTATCCTCGTTTGCAGTTTTGTCAAAAAGCGCAGGACTTAATGCTTCTTCATCATATTCAAAAGCAAAATCACCCCAGTACATTGTCTGATCAACAACTATGTATTTAAAGCTTAATTTAAAAAGCTCGCCAAGCTTAATTTCAATGATACTGTCTATAGCCATATTGTCAATATCCTGTTTTCCCGTCATTGTAACAGTCAGCTTATCAGGATAGTTTTCAGGCGCAAGCTCATCGTCGAAAACAGAAGCATACACTCCGGCGCTTACTATATCGCTTAAGTCTATAACAAACTCTTCTTTAATATCCACACTTCCGCCGTTACACACAAGCTTCCCCATCATATCCAAGAGGCCGAGTTCAGCCTCTGAACAACCCGTCAGCGGCAACACTGTCATAATAACAGCAAGAACGATACAGATAAGTTTAACAGTTTTTTTCATAAGTAATACCTTCCTTTCCATAAATACTTATTGTTTTAATTATACTGAATATGTGTAATAATTTCAATAACTTGTGTAAAAAATACTTTGACTTGTTTTAGCAAGAATAAAGCTTATAAAGCTCGCTGTACATGCCGCCGTCGGCTACAAGCTCATCATGGGCTCCTTCTTCAACGATTCCGCTTTCGTCAAGCACGATTATGCGGTCTGCGTTCTTTATAGTGGTAAGTCTGTGTGCTATTGTGATAACCGTTCTGCCGCGTGCAAGCTTTTCAAGAGAGCTCTGAACCAGGCGCTCGCTTTCGTTATCAAGCGCACTCGTTGCTTCGTCAAGAATGAGTATCGGCGGATTTTTCAGAAATACTCTTGCGATAGATATTCTCTGCTTCTGACCGCCCGACAGCTTGACTCCTCGCTCACCAACGTACGTATCATAGCCCTCGGGAAGCTTTTCTATAAACTCGTCTGCTCCTGCAAGCTTTGCCGCCGCGCGTATCTCTTCATCTGTTGCACCCGGTTTGCCGTATGCGATATTTTCTCTTACAGTTGAAGAGAAAAGGTATACGTTCTGGTTTACAACGCCGATATTGCGCCTCAGGGATTCAAGCGTAAGCTTCGTTATATCCTCGCCGTCAATTGTTATCCTGCCTGAGTCAAGATCGTAAAAGCGCGGCAGAAGCGAGCAAAGCGTTGTTTTTCCGCCGCCGGACGGGCCTACAAGCGCTATATTCTCGCCCGCTTTTATATTAAGCGTGAGGTTTGATATGACCTTTGTGTCATCGTCACCGTAACCGAAGGTAATATCGTCCATAACGATCTCGCCGCGAACGTTTTCAAGCACCTTTGCGCCCTTTATATCCTTGATATCAGGCTCGATATCCATTATCTCACAAAATCTTTCAATGCCCGTCATTCCTCTCTGGAACTGCTCGGCAAACTCAACTATCCTGCGTACGCTTGTAAGAAGCGTTGTAACGTACAAGAGATAAGCAACAAAATCAGCGGGGGTTATAGCACCGCTTTTCATAAATAGCGCGCCTGCGCAAACTACAACGATATAGGAGAGTCCGTCAAAAAAGCGCGTTGACGACTGGAACGTTCCCATATATCTGTATACCTGCTTTTTTATGCTCAGAAAGCTTAAATTACCCTCTTCGAATTTTCCCTTTTCGATATTTTCATTCGCATACGATTTTACCTCATGGATACCCAAAAGGCTGTCCTCGATCTGAGAATTAAGTATGGCTATCGTCTTTCTCGACTCCTTGAAGCCTGCGCGCATTTTGTGGTTTACAGGAACGAGCACGACTATCATTACCGGTATTATTGAAAATGTTATAAGCGTCAGCGGTATATTGGTCATACAAAGTATAATAAACGAGCCTATGATCTTTATACCGGCTATAAAAAATTCTTCGGGACAATGGTGTGCAAACTCGGTAACGTCAAAAAGATCGCTTGTCAGTCTTGACATAAGTGAGCCTACCTTGGTATTGTCAAAATATGAAAAGGAAAGCTTTTGAAGATGGTCAAAAAAGTCGCGTCTCATATCAGTTTCGATCCTTGTTCCCATAACATGACCGACCGTTGCCATATAGTTATATGCAAGAGCGTCTATTATACGCAAAACAAGATACACGAGTGTGCATTTTATTATAAACGACACGGTAAGAGACGCAAGATCCGTTGTTGCAGCACCCGTTATGCTTTTTACTATCTGTGGTAAAACGAGCTCACAAACGGTCGTCAGCGCCGCACACAACAAATCAAGTATCAGCGTTTTTGAATACTTTTTATAATACGGAACAAATCTTTTTAAAAGTCTAGTGTTTTTCGGCTTTGCTTCACTATTGTTCATTGTCTTGTCTATCCTTATTACTATAATGTTTTTATTATATCACAGTTTCAAGGTCATTTTCAAGCACTTGATTTATAAAAACATTTGTGATAAAATTTATACAGGAAAGAAAAGTGACAATATTATGTATTTTTCGCCGTTATATTGAAGTATACTAATACAGATAGTTTAAAGAAAAGGAAAGGCATATTATGGCAAGAAAGAAAATCGCCCTTTTAAATATAGATAAAGGTCTTGCTCCGTTCGAAGGAGATCTCAGGCTAAGAATGCAAAGCTTTGAGCGCAAAAAGAAGCAGCTTTTAAAAGCGGCTCCCACCCTCTCCGATTTTGCAAACGGTTATATGTATTACGGGCTTCATAAAACAAAAAACGAATGGATATACAGAGAATGGGCTCCTGCGGCAAGCGAAGCTGCGCTTGTTGGCGACTTCAATAACTGGGACGAGCATTACGGGATGATGGAAAATCTCGGCAACGGCAATTTTGAGATAAGACTGCCGCTTGACAGCCTCAAGCACGGTCAGAACATACGTGTAAAATTCGTATCACACGGCAGAGTTATCGACAGAATACCTGCATACATGAACAGAGTTGTTCAAAGCTGGACCGACGGCAGCTTCTGCGGTCAGGTATGGGACCCCGACACAAAATTCAAGTGGACAGACTCGCGCTTTTTCAAAAAGAAAAAGCCTGAAAATCCTCTTATATACGAGTGTCACATAGGTATGGCAAACGAAGAGGAGAATATCGGAACGTACAACGAATTCTGCGAAAAGGTACTTCCCCGCATCAAAGCAAACGGTTATAACTGCATTCAGATAATGGCTGTTATGGAGCATCCCTACTATGCATCATTCGGCTATCAGGTTGCAAACTTTTTTGCCCCGTCTTCACGCTTCGGCACTCCCGAGGAGCTGAAAAATCTCATAAACACCGCACACAAAAGCGGTATTTCCGTGCTTCTTGATATCATACATTCGCATGCGGCTATCAACAGCGTTGAAGGACTCTCGGAATTTGACGGAACGAATTATCAGTATTTCCACGAGGGCGAGCGCGGTTATCACAGTGCATGGGGAACAAGGCTTTTCAACTACGACAAGAACGAAGTTCTTCACTTCCTGCTTTCAAATATCAAATACTGGATAGAAGAATTCCATTTTGACGGCTTCCGCTTTGACGGAGTTACGTCTATGCTATATCATGACCACGGGCTCGGCGGTGTGTTTGACAGATACGAAAAGTATTTCAGCATGAACACCGACACCGAATCGGTAACCTATCTTCAGCTTGCAAACGAGCTGATCCACGAAGTAAATCCTATGGCTATTACCATAGCCGAGGATATGAGCGGAATGCCGGGTATGTGCATACCTGTAAAGGACGGCGGTATCGGCTTTGACTACCGTCTTTCAATGGGCGTTCCCGACCACTTTATAAAAATGCTCACAAAGCAGCGCGACGAGGACTGGAACATGGATGCACTCTGGTATGAGCTTACCACGCGCCGTCCTATGGAAAAGAATATCGGATACTGTGAATCCCACGATCAGGCGCTTGTGGGTGATAAGACTATAATCTTCCACCTTGCTGATGCGGAAATGTACACCTGCATGAACAAGGATAATGATAGTCCGATAATTGAACGCGCGATGGACTATCATAAAGTATTCAGGCTTTTAACGTCATCTCTTGCAGGCGAGGGATATCTTAATTTCATGGGTAACGAATTCGGGCATCCCGAATGGATAGATTTTCCGAGAGAGGGTAACGGTGATTCGGGCAAGTACGCAAGACGCCAGTGGAGCCTTGTTGATTCGCCCGATCTCAAATATCAATATCTAAACAAGTTTGATAACAAAATGATAAATCTGCTGACAAAATACCCCGTTTTATCGGGTGTGTCCGAGCTTCTTATGATACACAACGATAATAAGATCATCGCTTTCAGGCGCGGCGGACTTGTCTTCTTATTCAACCTTCACACATGGATAACCCACGATATCCCGCTTGACTCAAAGGGCTCAAAATATAAGGTGCTGCTCAACTCCGCTTCAAGTGAATTTGAAGGCAAGCACGACATGCCGAGCCGTTTTGTAAACACCGGCACCTTTGCCCTTCCCCCAAGAAGCGCCGTTGTGCTTGAAGAGATAAAGTAACAGAACTGAGTACAGACTTTTGCATATACTGTAATAAACTTTTTGTTAATGTGGTATTTGTATGAATAATAATGTTTTCGATTATCTTGATTGGAGAGGCGATATAGGCTTTGACCTTGACGGCTTTAGCGAGGTTGATAACCTTATCCTCTCAATCATATCCTATATGGATTTCAGTAACGTTATACCGCCCGAGCCGATGTGCGGTGGTATAACGCTTGCCGAGGCCGAAAGACGTCTTGCCGAGCTTGACCGCGACCGTCAGGATCTCGGACTTATAATTCCCGACCAGACGTCTGACTTCGTTAAGCAAGCGGCACGCACAAAGCGCTTTTCAAACGTGCTTCTCTACTCATACGTTGACAAGATAGATGCGGACATCGGCATACAGTTTTCCGCAATAACATTCAGTCTTCCCGATAAGACTCTGTTTATCTCATACAGGGGCACAGACGACACACTTGTCGGCTGGAAGGAAAACTTCAATATGAGCTTTGCCTCCCCCGTACCGGCGCAAGTATCAGCGCTTGACTACCTTATTGATATTGCTTATGCAAAGCGCGGAAAAATACGGCTCGGCGGTCACTCAAAAGGCGGCAATCTCGCTATATGGGCGGCAGTCAACGCGCCCTCAAGGCTTCAAAGGCGAATAATTGCGGCATATAACAACGATGGGCCGGGATTTGAAAAGCGCATAACCGATCTGCCCGAATACAGGGAGATAGCAGATAGACTTTTCACCTTTATTCCCGAGTCCTCGGTAGTCGGTCTCCTGCTTGAGCATACGGAAGCATATCAGATCGTAAAAAGCTCGCAGACAGCGCTATGGCAGCACGATCCGTTTTCATGGGAAATAAAGGGCAGCGAATTTATAAAAGCCGCTTCTCTTTCAAACTTCAGCAAGCATACAGACCGAGCGATCAGCGATTGGATAGGCTCGCTCTCTCCCGACGAAAGACGTCACGCAACTGACGTGCTTTTTAGTATCCTTGAGTCCACGGGAGCAAAAACGCTCTCTGATATTAACGCGGCCAAACTTAAAAACATAGGAATTATAATGAAATCTCTCACCAACGTTGATAAGAAAACAAAAGACAATCTCTCAGTGCTTGTAAAAAGGCTGTTTGAGTTTGACAGACTGTTTCAGTGGAAATAAAAAAGCTTTCCTTGCGGAAAGCTTTTTTATTTTATATCTTAGTCACACCAGGCTTCAGCTCAACGACAGCGCCGTCAACGCTTGCCCATACTGAAATTGCACTCGGATTAAAGAACATCTTTCTGTCATTTGAAATTTCAATTCGCTTGGTTGCCGTGATATAATCATATATCTCAATATTGGTCGCATACCACACTCCGTCTATTCTGCTTGCCTTTTCACAGAAGGCTTCCATCTTATCCCACGTATATTCGGTGTTTTCCTCGTTAAACTCATACGAATGTCCCCATACATAGAACAGAATGGGACTGTCGGGCGATGCTTTTGCAAACTTTTCAAGCCTCTGATCCTGCAGCTCGCCGTGGTGACCCGTAGGATGCCAGTCTAAAAAGTCCTTGGGGAAGGAAAAATCATTGGAAGGCAAAACGGCTCTTGAATACTTCACGTCAAGAATTCTGAGAACCTCTATAACCTCATCATTATAGCTTCCAAACGGATATGACATACCTCTGACGGGATATCCTGCAAGGCCTTCGAGAACCTCGCGGTCGCGTACTATCTCACGCATTATCTCGGACTTCGGCAGACGTGCAAGAGACGGATGAGAATATCCGTGAAGAGATATTTCATGGCCTTTATACATTTCTTTTACTTCTTCTACTCTATCCGCATATCTGCCGTGCGGCCCTTCAACGTACTTTATTCCGTTAAGATGGAAAGTACCCTTGATACCGTACTTGTTGAAAATTTCAATAAGGCGTTTATCCCCATCAAAATTTCCGTCATCATAGCTCATTGTAAGAACTTTTAAAAGTCCTTCTTTAAGAAGAAATCTTATAGCCATAATATCCTCCTGTACAAGCCCTTGTTAGTTTATTTTATCAAGATAACGCTTGAGGGCTTCTCTCATTTCAGATGCCTTTGCTTCGGGAGCTGTGGGGTTGCAGTGCGCCCACACGCCTGTTTCGCTTGAAGCCTGGAACTGCTGCTTGTTAGAGTCTCGAAGCGGCGGATAGTATTCGATATGGAAATGAGTATACTTCTCATAATCCTTGTACTGTTCATCCTCTACGTTAACGGGAGCGTTATGCATACACATCATGTAGGGGAAGTTGAAGTCAAATATATTGTCGTACATACCGACAACGTTTCGCATAATGATACCGAGATTTCTCCTCTCGCTTTCATTAAAGTCGGTAATATACTGCTTATGTTTCTTTGCTGTTATGTAAACACCGTATGCATAGTCTGCAAAGAAAGGAATGTATGCGATAAAATCTTCGTTTTCGCAGATAACCCTCTCTTTGAATGCAACCTCTTCCTTATTCATACGGCAGAAAATACATTCGCAGTTGTTTTCATAATGTTCAAGACCTGCGTCAAGCTCAAGCTCCATCTTCTTGGGAAGAACGGAGTAGCCGTACATCTGACCGTGAGGGTGAGGCATTGTAACGCCAACAACGTCACCGCGGTTTTCAAAAATGAAAACGTACTTTATCTTTTCGTCCTCGCGCATAGCATTGAAGCGCTCGCACCAGAGGTCAACGAGCTTGTTCATATGCTCATCGGACAGATCGCGGATATTTCCGTTATGCTCGGGAGAGAAAAGTATTACCTCACATTTGCCGTGAGAAGGTGCGACCTTATAAAAATCGGTTGCAACGTCGTCAGGCTTGGGGGGATTCTGAGAAAGTGCCGGAAAATCGTTATCATATTTGTATACCTCATAGCTGTCCGGAACCTTTCCCGATCCGGGACAGAAGGGGCACCAGTCCTTAGGCATTTGAGGACGGTTCTGGCGGTGAGAAGCTATCATCACCCAGTCTTTTATCATAGGATTCCAACGTAATTCTGCCATAATTTTTGCCTTTCAGAAAATATATTAATTTATTATCACCGTAATTATACCACATTTTAGAAAAATTGCAAGAGCATTACAACGATTTTACAGTAGTATCCAAAAATATTTTTTTACACTTAATGTTTCAAAACGGCTATTTCAGGTATATGTGAATACAATTGGGATAAACTACTTACAGAAATATCAAAAAGGATATATGGGTATGAATAATAAAGAATACAAAAAATACGTACAAAACAAGGCTACAAAATCAAATCTCGCGGTTGACTGTGTTAACGCGTTCTGGACGGGCGGAACCATATGCCTTATCGGTGAGGTATTAAACAAGCTTTATACTCCTCTCGGGCTTGGGGTAAAAAATACGTCGGGACTCGTTTCGGTCACGCTTATCTTCCTTGCAGTTCTTTTGACCGGACTTAATGTTTTCGACAACATTGCAAAATTCGCCGGAGCAGGAACACTCGTTCCGATAACAGGCTTTGCAAATGCAGTTGCTTCTCCTGCCATTGATACAAAGGCAGAAGGCTTTGTTCTCGGTGTTGGAGCAAAGATATTCACTATTGCAGGGCCGGTAATACTGTACGGCACTGTTGCAAGCGTTATATACGGATTAGTTCTTTATATAGTTAATCTTTTTACACCTGTACTTTAAGGGGGAAAACATGTCGATTATAGAACTGAAAAGCGCACCGGCTATTGAATATGCATACTCAGTTGTCGGAAAACGCGAGAGCGAGGGCCCGATAGGCAAAAAATTTGACTTTGTTGATAAAAGTGATAAGTTCAAAATGGACACCTGGGAAAAGGCTGAAAGTGAAATGCAAAGAATCGCTTTCGACGGCGTACTGACAAGATCGGGATACAATATAAGCGATATCGGAGCAATATTTGCAGGCGACCTTTTAAATCAATGCACGGGCTCGGCATACGGTCTTGCCGGCTTTGACGCGCCCTACTTCGGCCTTTACGGCGCTTGCTCCACGTGTGCGGAATCCCTTATTCTTTCCTCACTCATGGTTGACTCGGATAAACTGCCGCGTGCGGCGGCGGTCTGCTCATCGCACAACTGCAGCGCAGAAAGGCAGTTCAGATTCCCTCTCGAATACGGCGGTCAGCGCACGCCAACCGCTCAATGGACGGTAACGGGCGCGGCGGCATTCATCGTTGGCAAAAAAAGCGGTTTTCACCCGAGAATCACCGCAGTTTTACCGGGTACAGTTGTTGATAAGGGCATCACCGATATAAGCAACATGGGCGCGGCTATGGCGCCTGCGGCAGTTAATACGCTGACACAGTATTTTAATGAAAGCGGCGAAGAGCCCGAAGATTTTGACGCTATTATAACGGGGGATCTCGGCTATGAGGGGTCAAAGATCCTTGTTGATTTTATGAAAAACAACGGATACGACATTTCGAGAAACCACTATGACTGCGGACTTATAATATACGACCGCGAAAGGCAGGACATGCACGCAGGCGGATCGGGCTGCGGATGCAGCGGTATTGTTCTTGCTTCTCACTATCTTGAAAAGCTTAAAAATCTTGATGTCAAGCGTATTTTATTTATGGCAACGGGCGCAATGATGTCACCGTCAAGCTTGCTTCAGGGTCTGTCTATACCGGGTATCGGACATCTTTTAAAAATAGAAATGCTTTCAAAATAAACAAGTGAGGTGATATAACCATGATGGACTATATATGGGCTTTTGTTATAGGCGGGCTGTTTTGCGTTATCGCTCAGGTTCTTATAGACAGGACCATGCTGACACCTGCAAGAATACTCGTTTCCTACGTTGTTGCCGGTGTTATCCTCACAGCAATAGGACTTTACGAACCGCTGGTTGACTTTGCAGGAAGCGGGGCAACAGTACCGCTTACGGGATTTGGCTACGCGCTCGCCTGCGGCGTTAAGGAAAGCGTTGCAAGAGAGGGACTTTACGGAGTTTTAAAAGGCGGACTTAGTGCAACAAGCGCCGGAATATGCGCGGCTATGACATTCGGTCTTATTGCTTCGCTTATCTTCAAGGGTAAACCGAAATAATACAAAACGGCTTTTTGGCCGTTTTATTTTTTGCAAAATTACTTAAATTAACAATTACTCCGTTGACACAGGAGAAAATAACAGGTATAATATGTATAATCCCCGTATTATGCGGTAAAAAAGGAAGATTTGATATGAGAAATAACCGTGTACTTATACTTGTTTTTGCAATACTCATGCTCACACTCTCGCTTGTTTCATGCTCAGAGGACGATCTCACAGTGCCCTCCGGCTGCATTGAAATATCAGCCGACGGTGTTGGCTATAACTTCTATATGGTAGACACGTGGCAGATTGGCGAACAAAGCGGAATGACCTCGGCAATGGTCAGCGATTTTGACACATCAAACGTGTCTATGATGGGCTTTGATGCAGGACAAGCTTTGTCTGCTGAAGAATATTGGACACAGTTTTCAGAAGAATTCAATGCCGTTTTCGGCGAAATGGTGTATGAAAGCGAAGGCGAAGATACAACGCTTGGCGGCAAGAATGCTAAAAAATACATTTACAACGCAAGTATTGCAGGCAAAGAATACAAGTTCATGCAGATAGTCTGCTATGTTACCAATGCAAATCTGTTCACTTCCCAACCCGAGGTTTACGTGTTCACCTACACGGCAAGTCCAGAGAAGTATGACGAGCATATCGAAGACGTTATCTACATGGTCGACAACATCGTATTTGAAGAATAATGGCTGAAATATATTTTGATAACAGCGCAACAACCCCACTGTGTCAGAGCGCACGGAAAAAAATGTGCGAGGTAATGGACAGCCTTTACGGCAACCCCTCGTCAATGCACTCCAAGGGTGTCGACGCAGAAAAGGTAATAACACGCGCAAGAGGCGAAATACTTGATTCACTCGGAGTTAAGAACATTTCAACGCTTGGCGATAACAGACTGATCTTCACCTCATCCGGAACAGAGGCGGATAATCTTGCGCTTTTCGGCACGTGCCATGCAAAGAAGTTCACACCGGGTAAAAATATCGTTATCTCCGACAGCGAGCATCCTGCAGTTCTTGAATGTGCAAAAAAGCTTGAAGAGGACGGGATTAAGGTTACAAAAATATCCACTAAAAACGGCGTTTTTGACTATGATTCTCTTGAAGCGGCACTTGATAAAAACACGGTCATTGTCAGCGTCATGCTAGTAAATAACGAAACGGGAGCTGTAAACGATATAAAAAGAATATCGCGTATAGTCAAAAGCAAGAACCCCGAAGCACTCGTTCATACCGATGCCGTTCAGGGTTTTATGAAAATAAAGTTTACACCGATGTCGCTCGGTGCGGACTTGATCACGCTGTCCTCGCACAAGATACACGGTCCTAAAGGTGTGGGCGCGCTTTACGTTGACCCTGCAGTTTTAAAGGCCAGAAAGCTAGTTCCGATAATATACGGCGGCGGTCAGGAAAAGGGCCTTCGGTCGGGAACTGAAAACACGGTAGGTATTGCAGGCTTTGGCGCGGCGGCAGCAGAGTGCTCAAAAAGCCTCATTGCTGACATAAAGAACATTTCGGACATACAGAGTCACATCCGAAATACAATAGAAACAAATTCCGACTATAAAAGCGTTAAATTAAATATTCCCGAAGGCGTATTCGCACCTCATATCGTAAGCATAAACCTTGGCGGCATAAAGAGCGAAACCATGCTTCATTTCCTTTCAGCGCGCGGTATATACGTATCAAGCGGCTCAGCATGCTCGTCAAATTCAGGGCATATTTCAAACACGCTTTTATCCTTCGGTCTTACAGAGCGTGAGGCAGACTCAACTATACGCGTAAGCCTGGGCCGTGAGAACACAAAAGAAGAAGCAGATATATTTTTGAATACACTTCTTGAAGGTGTAAACAATCTTATTTCAACAAAAAATAATTTTAATACAGAGAGGTAATTATTATGAAACTTCGTGCACTCGTTTATTCATCAAAGGGTAAGCTTCACACTCTTGCAGGCGACATCGTTGCAAAATATGCAAGCGACGTTGCAAACAGCTACGACAAGATCCCCCCTGCATATTCATGCAACAAGGAAAGACTCGTTATAATCGTTGCAAGCGTATCAAAGAGCATCGATACTACTCTTGAACGCTTCTTAAAGGAGCTTACAAAAGAACGTGCAAATAACGTTGCTTTCATCGTAGACGGACCTGCAGAAGGAGCAGAAGTACTTAAAAAGACAGTTGCCAAAGCAGGAGCTAACGTAATTGACGACGTTTTATTCATAAAGGGCGGACTTCCCTTCTTAAAGAGTGTAAAGCCCGAAGAAAAAGCTGCGGCTTTTGAGTGGGTTGATAAGATCACCCCTCAAATGGTATAATTTACTATGATAAAAGCTGTTCTTCTTGACGTTGACAACACCTTACTTGATTTCAATCTGTGCGCCACAGAATCAATATACAAATCGGCACAGGACATGAAAATACCGCTTCCCGACAATATAATAAGCGCGTTTTTTGAAGTTAATACCGAGCTCTGGCACGACATTGAAAAAGGAGTACTCACGCGTGAAGAATTACACAGAATACGCTTTATAAAAGTATTTGAAAAAGCAAACGTTAACGCTGACGGCGTGGAGTTTGAAAAAAAGTTTGTAGAGCACGTCAAGCATAGCGCGGTTCACGTAAACGGAGCAAAGGATCTACTTGATCATCTCAAAGATAAATACATTCTCTGCACGGCAAGCAACGCATCGGCGTATCAACAGAAAAACCGACTCACAAAAGCCGGTTTTATAGGGTATTTCAAGCATCTGTTTATATCCGAGGAGATAGGCGAACCAAAGCCCTCAAAAAAGTTTTTTGAAGCTTGCTTTGATTACCTTGCTCCGATTGATAAGAGCGAGATCATAATGATAGGCGACTCGCTTACAGCCGATATCAACGGTGCTCATGCATGCGGCATCAAAACATGCTGGTACAATCACGATAAGATCGGCATACCAAAAGACGTATGCGCCGACTATATTGTAAACTCGCTTGATGAGATAAAAAATATATTGTAAGAAAAGCCTTAAGCACAACATTAGTGCTTAAGGCTTTTATCATACGCTTCTGAAACCGCGCCCGATTATCTCACTGCTCGTTGTGATGATAATGAACGCATGAGGGTCTATCTGCCTTATTTTATTACGAAGCTTTACAGCCTCTATTCTTTTGCATACGGTATGTATCATCGTTTTTTCTTCTTTTGTGTATTCGCCGATAACATTGCTTACCGTTACTCCGTGATGCAGTGTCTGTATTATAAAATCTGAAATTTTCTCTCTTTCTGTGGTTATGACAACAAAATATTTGCAGGAATTAAGGCTTTCAATAACGCCGTCTACCAGGAAAGCTTTCATGAAAAGTCCGAGGAGCGAAAACAGGCCGGTCTTTACGTCAAAAATTATAAATGAAGTTGCCGCAACAACAAAATCTACGCCAAGCAACGCTCTGCCAATGTTTATGTTGGTAAATTTTTTAAGGATCAGCGCAATGATATCAGTGCCGCCCGACGATCCATTCGTGTTAAATATCATCGCCGCACCGATCGATGTTAAAAGCATAGCGTAAACAAGCTCTAAAAAAGGCTGATCGGACAAAGGCTTTGATAGAGGAACGATAATTTCAAAAAGATAGGTCAGCGCAGAATAAAACATACTGCAGTAAACAGTCTTGATCCCCGTCTTTTTGCCAAGGAATATAAATCCGAGTAACAAAAATAGAATATTGAGCCCCCAGATCCATATACCGGCGCTAAGAGGAGTTATCTTTGCAAGCAGAGTACCGATACCGGTAACACCGCCCGTTGCAAAGCCGTTTGGAATTTTAAAAAAGTATACGCCCATGGCAAGTGCCACACAGCCTAAATTCATAATAAGAAAGTTTTTGAAGTCTTTCATCTTCCTACCTCTTTCGGCTATATTTAAAACCGTGGTAATTATAGCATAACCAAAAGGGGTTGTAAATACATTTTTCAATAATGAAGGAATCTTTTTTTCACTTGCAAAATAAGGGAGAATTCATAGGATTTCACAACAATAATAAAGGCAGAGCCATACAGATATATCAATTATTAATTATTCATCAGCGAAGCGACTTCATGATTCATTATTCATTAAAAATCCTGCCGAAAAAATGAATATTGAATAATACAAAACAAAAATCCCGTCTTTCGACAGGATTTTTGTTTTGGTGACCCGTGGGGGAATCGAACCCCCGTTTCCGCCTTGAGAGGGCGGTGTCTTAGCCGCTTGACCAACGGGCCTTTTATTCGTGCGGATTTTATTGTAACATAATTCTATGGAAAATGCAATAGTTTTTTTGAAAAATTCATGAGAAATTGTGTTTTTTTAACGTTTTTAATTATTTTCACTTTGCTATTGATATTTTTATTTAATATATGTATAATATAATTGTTTGAAAACTTTACAAAGGAGGCATAATATGAGATTTTTTACAAAGCGCGATAAGCTTTTTAATATATTTTCTTCTATGCCCACTTTGGAGTGCGACAGACTCATACTCAGGCGCATGCTCAAAAGTGATGCGCGTGACATGTATGAATACTCCTGCCTTGAAGAAGTTACAAGATACCTGCTTTGGTCGCCTCACGAAAGCCTTGCTTATACAGAGCAGTATTTAAACTACGTACAAACGCGTTACCGTGACGGTGACTTTTACGACTGGGCAATTATCTTAAAAGCTGAAAACAAAATGATAGGCACCTGCGGTTTTACTACTATTGATACAGAAAATAACTCTGCCGAGATAGGATACGTTATAAATCCCGCATACGCCGGCAACGGTTACGCTTGCGAGGCGGTTGGCCGCATACTTGATTTTGGATTTAACGAGATTGAGCTTCACCGAATCGAGGCTAAATATATCGTTGGAAACGAAGCAAGCCGCCGAGTTATGGAAAAATGCAACATGAAATTTGAAGGCATAGCTAAAGGTTCAATGAAGATAAAGGGAGAATACCGTGACATCGGAAAATGTGCGATACTAAAGGGAGAATATACACTCTCGCTCTTTTCTGACTGATAGCACAAAGCCGCATAAGTGCGGCTTTGTTTTTCTCTTTGTAAATGTTAACAAAATGTAAAAACGTGTGTTGCCTCTTTACAAACGGCATCTCGGGTGTTATACTATAAACGGATACGAACATTTGTTCGCCACGTTTGTTTTAGCGGAGGTTTTATATGAAGCTTACTGATAAGGAACGCGCGCTGTATGAATTCATAAGCAAAAAAATCAAATCAGAAGGATTTGCCCCAAGCGTACGCGATATTTCTGCGGCTCTAGGCTGGAAAAGCACGTCCACCGTTCACGCATATCTCGAGCGCCTTGAAGAAAAGGGGCTTATTCGCCGTGAATCAAACAAAAGCCGTGCGCTGAAGGTTGAAAACGATACTTCCGATAAAGCTTCTATGCCCAAGGGTAAGGTTCCTCTTCTCGGTCAGATAGCGGCAGGCTCGCCTATTCTTGCAGAAGAAAATTTAGAGGGGTACATTGATTTTGTTTCACCAAATATTCACGCAGATCCCACTTCCCTGTTTGCTCTCCGTGTTAAAGGAGAAAGTATGATTGAGGCAGGTATACTTGACGGTGATATAATCGTTATTCAAAAGTGCGAGTATGCCGAAAACGGACAGATAATCGCGGCGCTCGTCAATAACGAAGCAACAGTTAAGACATTCTACAAAGAAAACGGTCACTTTCGACTTCAGCCCGAAAACAGCACGATGGAACCTATCATTGTAAACGAGGTTATAGTACTTGGAAAAGTCATTGCGTGCTTAAGATATTATTAAATTTTTGTAGGGCAGGGGCTTGCTCCTGCCGCATTTATAAACAAAATCCGTAACAATCGGTGGGAGTAAACCCCCGCCCTACGGGCACGTTGAATTTTATTAAATAAACACATTTGCAAATTGATAGTAAAAAGCGCAGTTCGTTTGAACTGCACTTTTTTTCATTTCACTTCAATTATAATATCTTCAAGTCTGCGCTTGGGTACGTGGTGGGTGTTGTTTTCATCTCTGTAATAATTAATGTTGCCGTCCTTATCCATTTCTTCAAGCACTACCTTTTCATCAGGCTTTCCGAGTGCAACACATAAAAGTACCTGAATATTATCATCAAGTGCAAGCGTTTCTTTTATCTTTTCCCCGTCAAAGCTTCCTATCATCAGACCGCCAAGTTCTTTTTCCGTTGCCGCTAAAAGCATCGTCTGAGCAACTATTCCAACATCGCGCATAACGGGCGCAGGATTAGGCGTACGCTCTTTATCAATACACAAAAGTATAAATGCACCGGGCCCCTTACCATCAGGCGGAAGAGTCATATTCTTGAGCGCCTTTGCCCAGTTTGTATAAGGAAGTATTTTGTCTGCATAAGATTCTGTCAGCGGCACGTACAAAAGCGGCTGAAGATTCATCGCCGAAGGCGTTACTCTTGCAATATCGATAAGTTCAACAAGCGTGTCTTTTTTAATTTTAACGCTTCTTTCATAGCTTCGATAGCTTCTGTTTTTAAGTACTAGCTCCTTGATCATTTTGTTTTTCTCCTTTATACTTTACACATTCATTTATAAATTCGCGAAACAGTCTTTTCGCGCTTATATCACTTTTTATCATATGCTCGGGATGCCATTGTACCCCCACAAAAAACGGATGGTGCGGCATATATACTGCCTCGGTGTATCCATCGTCACTTACAGCGCATATTTCAAGCTTCGGTGATACGTTATTTATTGCCTGATGATGAAAGCTGTTGACCTTTGCCGTTTGCGGATAAATACCGCCAAGCGCGCCCGATACCGTTACCGTGTGGCTTGGCAGATGACGCGGCAAGGTCTGTCTGTGCCCGCTCATGTCCTCATAAAGCGTTCCGCCAAGCGCAACATTCATAACCTGTGCGCCACGGCATACTCCAAGCACGGGCAAACCAAGCTTTATAGCAATATGAAGTGCTCTTATCTCAAAACGGTCGCGCAGAAGCGAAACAGGACCGCATTTTTCTGTGCGCTTCTCACCATACAGCTCTGTTGCAATATCGTCACCGCCCGTCAGAAACAGTCCGTCTGCAACACTTAACGTGTCATATATGTACGCATCGTTTTCGCAAAGTCCGATTGCAAGCGGCACCCCCCCTGCGGATATTATCGCATCGGTGTATGCAAAGCGCAAATAGGTTTTCTCTTCGCCATCATCATGCGACGGTGTAAGAATTATCAGCGGCTTTTTTATAAATATCCCCCCGATATATTTTCTTACAGTATATTAGTTTTCTTAAAAGCTTGTGACAAGAAAAAGTTTAACGTAAGCCATATACTCTCTGACAATACTCATAAAGAACTGCCAGAAATCACGTGAGGGCGCTGATACAACGTCAGCCCATACATCATAATAATCAAACAAATACTTGACTCTTGGTAAATGGAAATCTGACGACACACCTATTACCCTCTCATACCTGAGGTTCTTCTTTTCGGCAAGCGCCATTGAAAACTCTATATTTTCATAGGTATTTGTTGAATCAGGCTCTGTGTATATGCGCTCTCGGTCAATACCGCGGGCGACAAGATACTCACACATAGAATAAGCCTCGGCAACGCCCTCGTTTACACCCTCTCCGCCCGACACAATGCATACCGAGTCGGGTAAAGCCTCAAGAAGCTCATATGCCGTATCGAGTCTGCTCTTAAGCTGCCAGCTCGGCGTATAGCCGTAAGTTCGGCAACCGAACACGAGAACTATATCCCCTTCACCGCTTCCGTCAGTTTTAATAAACTGTTCTGCGGCAGTATCGGCATCAACGCTTGCGCATATACCGATATACGTACCAAAGATGAGGAAGGTTACAAAATAGAAGCACATGCCCGAAATATAAACGATGCGCAGTGATTTGAAAAAGCGGTTAAGCCTGTCTCTGTATTTTATAAAAAGCAGAGCGGGCAGACTTGCCGCCACCACTACCGTAAACGGAATCAAACAAGAGGTAAACGCTTCGCCGTTAAAAACAACAAGACAAAAATACGGCAGATAGCATATCAGCACAAACGCCGACAGGACGAGCATTATTATATTTATTCTTCCGATTTTTTTCATTTGTATATCCTTAAATATATTTACTTGACTATATTATACCGCGTTATTTGTTAATATTTCAAGCACCGTACAAAAAAGCGAAGCGTAACCGCTTCGCTTTTAATGTTATTTAAGTCCCTGTACTATTCTTTCTGTATCCTGAGCGATCATAAGCTCCTCGTTTGTGGGTATAACGTATACCTTAACCTTTGACTCAGGCTTAGAAATACATACGTTATCGCCCTGAAGCTTGGTTGCCTCGTTCTTTTCTTCGTCAAGTACGATTCCGAAGAAGTCCATATTCTGACAAGCGTCACGTCTGATCTCTGTACGGTTTTCACCGATTCCTGCAGTAAACACGAGCGCGTCCAGTCCGTTCATAGCCGCAGAGTACGCACCGATATACTTTCTTATCTGATAGGTGAGAATATCTATTGCAAGCTTTGCGTCACTGTTTCCTTCCGCTATGGCCTCGCCGAGATTGCGGCAGTCGCTCGAAAGTCCGCCCGATACGCCCAAAAATCCGCAGTTTTTATTCATAAAGTTATTCATCTCATCGGGTGTCATCCCCTCTTTTTCCATTATAAACGGAACAATGGCAGGGTCGATCGAACCGCAGCGTGAACCCATAATAAAGCCGTCAAGGGGTGTAAATCCCATGCTTGTGTCGATAACCTCACCGCCCTTTACAGCCGATATAGACGAGCCGTTACCAAGATGGCAGGTAATTATCTTTGTTGCCTCCGCGGGCTTTCCGAGGATTTTTATCATCTCACCTGACACATATCTGTGAGACGTACCGTGGAAGCCGTAGCGGCGGATATGATACTTTTCGCACATATCCTTAGGAAGCGGATACGTATACGCTTCAGGCGGCATAGTTGAATGGAACGCCGTGTCGATAACAAGCACCTGAGGCTTGCCGGGCATAGCTTCAATACAGCCGTGAATACCCATAAGATGCGCCGCCGTATGAAGAGGCGCTATATCAAGGCAACCCTTGAGCTTTTCAAGAACATCATCGTCAACAAGCACGCTTTCCTTGAGGTAAGCGCCGCCGTGGACGATTCTGTGACCTACCGCTTCAATTTCGTCCATAGATTTTATAACACCGAGAGTGGGCGAGCAGAGCGTTTCAACGAGAATACGTGTTGCAACAGTATGATTTTTCATTTCTATCTCAGCGCTGTAATTTTCACGTCCCGGTACCTTATGCGTAATAGCGCCGCCGATACCTATTCTTTCGCATATACCCTTTGCAAGAACGTCGCCGTTTGAAGTATCAAAAAGCTGATATTTGAGCGACGAGCTGCCTGCGTTAACAACAAGAACTTTCATTATTTTCCCTTTCGTTTTCACTTTTTATATCCATGTTAGAGTATACCATATACAAGCACTAAAATCAAGCGCATTTTACAAATAAAGGCAAGAGAATACTCCTGCCTTTATTTGCAAAGGCAGAAGTATTTCCTGCCCTTGCTCATTTATTAATATAAACTCGCGGTACGCGCTTGCCTATAAGGCACAATACCTCATAGCCTATCGTATCAGCAAGCCTTGCAAGCTCTTCTATCTGCCTGCTATCTTCAAAGATCACCGCTTCATCGCCAAGGCCCACGTCAACACCGCTTACGTCCACCATGCACTGATCCATGCATATGCGCCCGACCACAGGGCAGCTTTTGCCGCCTATCATCACTCTGGCCGCCGCATACGCTCTTATAAATCCGTCGGCATATCCTATCGGAAGCGTTGCTATCTTCATCTTCTTATCAGCAACAAATTTTGCCCCATAGCTGATGCTCTCTCCGGGTTCCACTTCATGAACGTGCGCTACTCTCGCTTTTAAAGTCATTACCGTTTCAAGACACGGATCTTCAAAATCGTACGAAGGTGCGAGCCCATATAGAATTATACCTGCTCTGACCGCATCGTATACGGGTACATCGTCCCTGAGAATACCAGCGCTGTTGCATACGTGCTTTATATTGAAGTAAACGCCTCTTTCTTCAAGCATGCCGACAACTTTTTCAAAAAGAGAAATCTGGCGTGACGTCATGTCGTTTTCTTTTTCGTCAGCACACGCAAAGTGAGTAAATATACCCTCGCATTTTAAGTGTTCATACTTTGATACGAGTGTTATCTCAGACACAGTTTTTTCCGCATCCCTTGTATCAAATCCGAGTCTGTTCATACCCGAGTCAAGCTTGATATGTACACGAAGATCGCCGCCAAGTCTGCTACAAGCCTCGTTTAATGCTCTTGCATAATCGGGAGAATATACCGTCTGTATCAGATCATACTTAAGAAGAAGATCAACATCGCGCGCGTCGGTATATCCGAGTATCAATATATCGGCTTCAGGGCATACTTTGGCTAGCTCTAACGCTTCAGAAACTGCAGATACTGCAAAAAGCTTTGCACCGCAAAGCGTAAGAGTTTCTATTGCTTTTGCCGCTCCGTGCCCGTATGCATCAGCCTTGATAACGGGAATAACGGCACAGCCTGCGTTTTTTGCGCAGACTTGCTTTTCTATTCTTTTGTAATTGCGCGCAAGAGCCGCAAGGTTTATCTCTGTCCAAACCTTATGGCTTCTGCCGGCAAGCTCGCCGTTTAATACGTCAATTATATTTTCCATTTTACTCAGCCTTCTGACTTGATTCTTTATTTTCAAACTCCACAGTACATAAGCCTGCGTCTGTTTCTGCCATTATTTTTACAGGAGTATAATCGCTTTCGTTCAAAAACAACGTATACTCATACAAGCCGTCAAATCTTGCTTCAAGAATACCGCTTCCCTCTTCTGAGGTAACCCCTTTGAACTCATCCTCTTTTATCGCAAAAGATGAAAAGAGAGCATAAAGCGAATCGCAGTCGCTTTTATCAAGCATGTATTCAAGCTCGCCAACCTGCATTTTAAGTGCACCCGACTGCATTTCAAATTCAACACCCTCTAAAACTCCGCCCGCCATAGTGGCTCTGCCGTCTCTCGGTACATTCTCACGGCCTGCACTAAAGCTTAAATGCATAGGGTATTTATATTCGCCAAGCGTGAGGACAATGTCATGCTCGCTTTCGTTTTGGTAAACAAGCATCTTATCAGCCTGCAAGGGCGCACGGCAGGAAACAAGCATCATGACTATAAGAAAGTTTATTATAAAAAAGCAAAATACAGATTTTTTCATGCCTTCCTCCAGATAAAATTACACTTATATAATTTTATTTGAAGTACTCTCTCATTATGACAAATCAGTATCTTAGCTCGGGATTCTCAACCACTATCGCGGAATTATAAAATTTAGCGAGGCGCACAAATTTTGAGGTTGCTTCAAAAAGCACCACTGCCTGCTCATTCTTCTTTCCCTCTTTGAATATTGCCGCGTAGATATCGGGTGATTTAATTGAAGAAACTGCATAATACTTCTTGTCGATCGAGTCCGCACGTGATTTATATGCATCTTTATAAGGTGCCAGCATCGACATATCATGTATTCTCACCTTCAAGAATTCGCGTCTTGAACGCCTGCCGAATATTTTAGAAAAGCTCATCTCGCCTTTCACTACGATATACTCGTATTCTATCTGAACGTATCGCCAGGTGAAAAAGCAGAGTATAGCAGTCAATAGCACCGTGAAGCATCCGAGCACGTACAGCCTCAGCATACAAAGAAGCGAAAAAAGCACAACGGGAAAAAGAATATACGCCAAAACAAGCAGAAATCTTTTAAGTCTGAGCGCACCTTCGTTTTTTACTTCTACACAATACTCAAAATAGTTTGAATACTCGTTCATACCAACCACCGTTTTTTATTTCATATATTATACATTGTATCATACAATAATCATTATTACAAGTTTTTTAATACTTTTTCTCAAAAAGCCGTTATTATTTTCACAATAGCCTTGAAATATCTGAACATATATAGTATAATTACTGTGTATTTTGGCGAAAAGGAAGGATAGAATCATGAAAGCAGTTATAACGGTAACAGGTAAAGACACGCTCGGTATCATCGCAGACGTATCGGCGATCTGCTCTAAGTTCGGAGCAAACATAGTTGATATATCTCAAAGCGTTATGCGTGATTATTTTGCAATGATCATGCTCGTTGATATTACATCTCTTAACATGCCCTTTACGGAATTTGTTGATAAAATGAAAGAACACGGTACGGCCAAGGGACTTGTAATTCAGACTATGCACGAAGATATTTTCAACTCGATGCACCGCATCTGATTATATTAGTGGAGATACATATATGTTAAATACAGCAGATATTCTTGAAACTATAAATATGATACACGAGGAAAACCTCGATATCAGAACGACAACGATGGGCATCTCCCTTCTCGACTGCGCTGATTCCGATGAAAAGCGCCTTTGCGAGAATATTTATAATAAAATAACAACATGCGCACGCAACCTCGTTAAAACAGGCGAGAATATTGAAAAGGAATACGGTATTCCGATAATCAACAAAAGAGTTGCCGTAACGCCTATTTCTCTTATAGGCGGACACCTTTCACCCGACGGATTTATAAACGTTGCAAAAACGCTCGACCGCGCGGCTGATACTCTCGGCATAAACTTCATCGGCGGTTTCGGTGCACTTGTACACAAAGGTATGACCAAGGCTGACGACACTCTTCTCTCTGTCATACCCGAAGCGCTTGCAGAAACAAAGCTCGTTTGCTCGTCTGTAAACGTTGCAACAACAAAAGCCGGCATTAACATGGACGCCGTTGCAAGAATGGGAAAGATAGTAAAACGTGCCGCTTATCTCACGCGTGATAACGGCTCTATCGGTTGCGCAAAATTCGTGGTATTCGCTAATGCACCTGAGGACAACCCCTTTATGGCGGGAGCTTTCCACGGTGTTGGCGAAGGAGATGTCGTGCTCAGCGTTGGAGTATCCGGCCCGGGCGTTGTATCAAGCGCTATCAAGCGTGCAGGCAACTGCGATTTCCAGACACTTGCAGAAACTATAAAGAAGACCGCATTCAAGATAACACGTGTGGGTCAGCTCGTTGCTCTTGAAGCTTCCAAGAGACTCGGAGTGCCCTTTGGTATAGTCGACCTCTCTCTTGCTCCTACTCCCGCAATCGGTGACTCTGTTGCGCATATTCTTGAGGAAATGGGGCTTGAGTCCTGCGGTGCTTGCGGAACGACAGCGGCGCTTGCACTTTTAAATGACGCAGTAAAAAAAGGCGGCGTTATGGCTTCATCAAGCGTTGGCGGACTTTCGGGCGCATTTATTCCCGTATCCGAGGACCAGGGCATGATAGACGCAGTAACATGCGGCTCGCTTTCAATCGAAAAGCTTGAAGCTATGACGGCCGTATGCTCGGTCGGTCTTGACATGATCGTAATACCCGGCGACACAAGCGAGGATGTTATAAGCGGTATTATCGCTGATGAAATATCTATCGGCGTAGCAAATACCAAAACAACTGCGGTAAGAGTAATACCGGCATACGGTATGAATGTTGGTGATGTTGTTGATTACGGTGGACTTTTAGGTCACGCGCCCGTTATCAAGGTCAACAACTACTCGCCTGCGAAATTCATCGCACGAGGCGGACGTATTCCCGCACCCATACACAGCCTCAAAAACTAATTTATGTACAAAAATGGCATCATCCTTGCGGATGGTGCTTTTTTTGCTTTATTAGATCGAAATGTTATTTACAAACGTATATTTTCATTTTATAATACAGTTAATAAGTTACATCTTTCACAACAAGGAGTTATTGTTTCAATGACAAAAATAGCTTTTACAGGAGACATTGCTTTCACAAGACACTTTTCAGACTCCTGTTTCAAAGAAGATCTGCTTGATAAAAAAGTTGAAAACTTTCTATCTGATGCCGACTATACCGTCGTTAACGTAGAAGGCGCAATCAGCACGGCAGAGGGCAGAAGCGATAAGTCGATAATACACGCAAATCCTGCGGACTGTGTTCACCCGATAAAAAAAATGAACGGCAACATATGGAATCTTGCCAACAATCACATAATGGACTGCGGCGATGAGGGTATGCGAAGCACTCTTGATATCGCACGTGAAAACAATGTTCAAACCATCGGTGTTGGTGAAAACATAAACGAGGCGGCAAAGCCTGTGATAATAGATAAAGACGGCGGCATAGCAATAATCTCAGTTACAAACTCAACTCACGCTGTGTCTGACGAGAAAACTCCCGGATGCCTTATGTGGAATTATGATGACAGAATCAAGGCAGAGATAGAAGAGCTGAAATCCAAATACCGCTGGTGCATCGTTATATGCCATGCAGGCGCTGAGTTTTCCCACGTGCCTCTGCCTTTTGTAAGAAAAAGATACAGAAACTACATAAAATACGGCGCCGATGCTGTTATTTCGCATCATCCGCACGTTGTGCAGGGCTATGAAAAGGTCTGTGACAAGATAATTTTCTACTCTCTCGGCAATTTCATTTTCGATACCGATTTTCAGAGGATACAGAAGTTTACTGATACAGGTATGCTCATAAAGCTTGAGTTTACCGAAACCACTATGTCGTGGGAAAATCTGCCTGTTCATATAAACCGTGAAAATAACACTGTACAAGAGGGCGAATCTCCTGCAATATTCAGAAATTTGTCGCCACTTCAGTATGCGCTTTTGTGGCCGCTTGCTGCAAAGGGTTTATGCTTAAACGAAAGAAAGAAGCGTGTCTTTCTGAAAAAAGAAAAATTCGGCTCCTACACAAAATGGGACTGGTTTTTCAAATACGATCTTGATAAAATGAAAAAGGTTGCCGGAAGGCACACTATGGCAGGCAGAATACTTGCGTTTTTCCGTTTATGGAAGCTTGCCGACAAAGAACTTGTAAATTACGTTATTGAAAGCTTCAGATAAGGAGATTTATTATGGTTTGCAACGAAGTATTTGAAACTGTTGACAAGCTCAACGATACATATATTAAAGTTTGGGAAGATGTTGGAAACATTGAAAGCCCTACAAACTTCAAAGAAGGAGTTGACGCAGTAGGCGCATATTTTATAGCTAAGGCAGAAAAGCTTGGCTTTAAAGTCGAAGTTTTCAGGCAAGAGGTATCAGGCGACGTTGTTTGTATAACAATGAATCCTGATTCAAGCCTTGCACCTCTTTGCATTTCAGGCCACATTGATACAGTTCATCCCGTTGGAATGTTTGGTACACCTGCCGTGCACCTTGACTCTGAAAAGATATACGGCCCCGGAGTTAACGATTGCAAGGGCGGAGTTGTTGCAGGATTTTTTGCAATGCATGCACTCAAAGAATGCGGCTTCACAAAGCGTCCGGTTATGCTTTTGCTCCAGACCGACGAGGAATGCGGCAGTATGCAAAGTAACAAAGCCACCATCAATTACATATGCGAAAAAGCAAAAAATGCAGTTGCGTTCCTCAACCTTGAGGGATATAAGCCTGGCAGAGCGGTGCTTGTTCGCAAGGGTATCTTGTCTTTCAGATTTGACGTCACGGGCAAGGCAGGACACGCATCAAGATGTGCAAACGAAGGCGCAAGTGCCATTGCAGCAGCGGCACACAAGATAATCGAACTTGAAAAATTAAAGGACGACGATGGAATAACGTGCAGTTGCGGTATAATCAAAGGCGGAAGCGCCGTTAATACTATTCCGTGCGATTGCTCCTTCTCTGTTAATTTCAGATTTGCTACACAGGAACAAAGACAGTGGATAATAAACTACGTGCAAGAGCTCGCTGACCGTGAAGATGTTATAGGAACAAGCTGCACGGTTACAATGATAAGCTCCCGTCTTTCGATGGAGAAAAATGAAAGAAACTTACAGCTTTTAAAGCGTGTTAACGAGATTTTTGCCGAAAACGGGATCCAGACGCTTGAGGGAAAAGCATTAAGAGGCGGCTCTGACGCGGCTGAGGTAACTGCCGCCGGTATTCCGTGTATGGACTCATTGGGTACTGACGGCAGTGGTTCTCATTCAATAAATGAACATTCCCTGCTCTCATCTCTTGCCGAGTCTGCAAAAAGAATAGTCGCAATTGCTTGTTCTATATAATAAAAAAGAAACACCCGAGGGTGTTTCTTTTTTATTATTAATATTCAGCATTCCCTACTGTTCTGGGGTAAGGAATTACGTCGCGGATGTTGGATACACCCGTGAGGTACATAATGATACGCTCAAAGCCGAGGCCGTATCCTGCGTGCTTTGTTCCTCCGTACTTGCGTAAATTGAGATACCACCAATAGTCCTCTTCGCTTAGGCCAAGCTCTGCCATTCTTGCCTGAAGTATTTCAAGGCGCTCTTCTCTCTGGCTTCCGCCGATTATCTCACCAACTCCCGGTACGAGCAGGTCCATAGCGGCAACTGTCTTGTTGTCGTCGTTAAGTCGCATATAGAAGGACTTTATCTCCTTCGGATAGTCAATAACAAACACAGGCTTTTTGAATATCTGCTCTGTGAGGTATCTTTCGTGCTCTGTCTGAAGATCGCATCCCCATTCAACAGGATACTTGAAGTCTGCGCCGCTCTTTTTGAGAAGCTCGATTGCATCGGTATACGTTACCTTTTCATAATCGCTCTGTGCAAGCGCGTTGAGTCTTTCAAGAAGTGTTTTATCAACGAAGCTGTTGAAGAATTCAAGCTCCTGCGCGCACTTTTCAAGCACGTGGTTTATGATATACTTTATCATATCCCACGCAAGCTGCATATTGTCATTTAAGTCTGCAAATGCGATCTCGGGCTCTATCATCCAGAACTCTGCCGCGTGTCTTGCGGTATTCGAGTTTTCAGCTCTGAATGTCGGACCAAACGTGTAGATATTACCAAACGCCATAGCGTAGGTTTCGCCCTCAAGCTGACCTGATACCGTAAGGTTTGCGCTCTTACCGAAGAAATCCTTGGAAAAATCTATCTTGCCGTCTTCAGTTCTCGGAGGATTTTCAAGATCAAGCGTTGTTACTCTGAACATTTCTCCTGCGCCCTCACAGTCTGAGCCCGTGATAAGCGGAGTGTGAACGTAAACAAATCCACGTTCATTAAAGAAGCTGTGGATAGCGTACGCTACCTCGCTGCGTACTCTGAACACTGCGGAAAACAGATTTGTTCTTGGTCTGAGATATGCCTGCTCACGAAGATATTCAACAGTATGGCGCTTCTTCTGAAGCGGATAATCGGGCGTAGATGCGCCCTCGATCTCAACCTTCGTTGCCTTTATTTCAAAGGGCTGCTTCATTTCGGGCGTAAGCTCAACTATACCCGTTACAACAACCGCAGAGCCAACGTTGAGCTTTGCGATCTCGTCATAATTATCAATTTTTTCTCTTTCAAAAACTACCTGAACGCACTTGAAGCAGCTTCCGTCATAAAGGTCGATAAAGCCAAACGCCTTACTGTCGCGCACGCTTCTTGCCCAACCGCCTAGCACTACCTCTTTGCCGGCAAATGCCGCGCTGCCGGAATAAATACTTTTTACAAGATCTCTTTTCATAAATTCCATCCTTACTTTGCAAAAAGCTTCTCTGCTCTTTGCGAAGGTATTTAAAACGTCACCACGTATTATGGCACTCTAACATATAGATTTTACCAAATACGAACAATAATTCATAGAGAAAATTTGTGAACGAAAATAATATAATTTATGAACAAAACAGCGCAGGGCTTTTACCCTGCGCCATAAGTCTTAGCTTATTTTGTGTTTTTGTCCTCACAAACTTCCTTTAAGCTTGAAACAAGACCTGCTATACCCTGAATTTCCGAGGGTATTATTATTTTTGTTGCCTTGCCGTCAGCCGCCTTTTCAAAGCTTTCAAGAGCTTTTATCGTGAGATATCCCTCTCCGGGTGCGGAATCGTTGATGCGCTTGATACCTTCGGCGATAGCCGTCTGCACTGCAAGAATACCCTGCGCCTGGCCTTCAGCCTCTCTGATAGCCGCTTCTTTTTTAGCGTCTGCTCTGAGTATTGCCGCTTCCTTTTCACCCTCGGCAATAAGGATAGCAGATTTCTTTTCACCCTCGGCCTTAAGGATCGCTTCACGCCTTTCACGCTCTGCCTTCATCTGCTTTTCCATCGCGTCCTGTATTTCGGACGGAGGAATGATATTCTTAAGCTCAACGCGGTTTATCTTGATACCCCACGGGTCTGTTGCCTCGTCAAGTATCGCTCTCATTTTGGTGTTTACAGTATCACGGGAAGTGAGCGTTTCGTCAAGCTCAAGGTCACCGATGATATTACGAAGCGTTGTTGCCGTAAGATTTTCGATCGCCATCATAGGTCTTTCAACACCGTAGCAGAAGAGCTTGGGGTCTGTTATCTGATAGTATACGACGGTGTCGATATGCATAGTTACGTTATCCTTTGTGATAACGGGCTGGGGAGCAAAGTCAACAACGTGTTCCTTTAAATTTACCTTGCTTGCAATTTTGTCTATAAAGGGTATCTTTACATGGATACCAACGTTCCAGGTCGCGTTATATGCGCCGAAACGTTCAACGATAAAAGCATGTGCCTGCGGAACAACCTTGATGTTAGCCGCAACAACGATAAGAATCAGTACGAATAATGCGATTATTTCCATAAAATTTCCTTTCTGCCTTGTCAGCACTGTATGTATTTATTTTTTAACTACAAGATGAACTCCTTCAATATCCTTTACAGTTACAGTTTCTCCTGCTTCAAGGACTCCTCCGTCATCAGAGCGAACACTCCAGGAAACTCCGTTAATAACGCATCTTCCCGTTTGTTTAAGATTATCAACCTTTTCGCTGATAACAACGCTTTTGCCGATAATACGGTCAAGATTTGTTTTGCTTCCATTTTTTGAAAGAAGCTTTTTAACCACAGGTCTTGTAAAGATGAGAAGCAGCGACGTTATAGCTATAAATACGCCGATCTGCCACCATATGCCAAGACCAAGGGCCGCACAGATCCATGCCGCAAGCGCGCCGCCTGAAAACCATATGCACACAAGACCTACAGTCGCGCCTTCCAGAACAGCAAAGATTACGGCAATTATGAGCCATACTATATTTGACAAAGTATCATCTCCTTTTATTCTATTTGATGAAATCAGATCTCATTCAACACTTATATTGTAACATGAAAAATGCAAAAATATCAAGTGCTTTTTTGGCCCGATATTGATAATTTAGCCCGATTATGCTAAAATATGAGTATAAAACACGTATAAATCTCAGAAAGGCTTGATCTTACATATGAAAATCTCATCGCTATGCTATATTGAAAATGCCGGCAAATATCTTATGCTTTACAGAAATGCAAAAAAGAACGATGAAAATGCCGGCAAGTGGATAGGTATCGGCGGAAAATTTGAAGATGGCGAAAGTCCCGAGGACTGCGTTTGCCGCGAGGTACTTGAAGAAACCGGTCTAACTCTTGTATCATACGATTACCGTGGTATTGTCACGTTTGTAAGCGACAAATACGGCACCGAGTATATGCATCTTTTCACAGCCGACAAGTTTGACGGTGAGATCAGCACGTGCAGCGAGGGCAGACTCGAGTGGATAGACAAAAACAAGCTTGATAATCTTCCTATGTGGGAAGGCGACCGCGTGTTTTTAGATCTTCTTGGCTCACAAAATAAGTTTTTCTCGCTAAAGCTATGCTATGAGGGTGACAGTCTTATAAGCGCGGTGCTTGACGGCAAAAAACTTGATATTTTGTAAGTTTTTGTCACCTTTTGCTTTTTGGTGTTGACATCATTTATATACTGTTGTATAATTATTAAGTATTATTTATTAAGTAAGGATTATAAAAATGCCTATTACAAATTATCTTGAACAGAATGCGCACAACTATCCAAATGAAACTGCGCTTATTGAAATCAATCCCGAGATTAAGGAAAAAAGACGCGTTACCTGGAAGGAATACGAGCTTATCGAATCAGGCCACGCAGAGTCATACCGCAGAGAGATAACCTGGAGCGTTTTTGAAGAAAAGGCTAACAGATGCGCCAACCTTCTCATGAGCCGCGGTATCAAAAAAGGCGACAAGGTGGCTATACTTTTAATGAACAGCCTTGAATGGCTTCCCATATACTTCGGTATACTCAAATCAGGCGCGCTTGCAGTACCGCTTAATTACAGATACACTTCTGATGAGATCAAGTACTGCGTAGAACTTGCAGATGCAGACGCTCTTATTTTCGGCAACGAATTCATCGGCCGTGTTGAGGAGATATGCGACAGAATCGAGAACGTAAAGCTTCTCTTCTTCGTCGGCGACTCCTGCCCGTCCTTTGCTGAAAATTATCTCCACCTTTCGGCTAACTTCTCAAGCGCAAAGCCTAACGTTGAGATTTCAGACAAAGACGATGCAGCTATATACTTCTCATCAGGTACAACAGGTTTCCCCAAGGCTATTTTACATAATCATGAAAGCCTTATGCATGCCGCAATAACCGAGCAGAAGCATCATGGTCAGACACACGACGACGTATTTTTGTGTATTCCCCCTCTCTATCATACAGGTGCAAAAATGCACTGGTTCGGCAGTCTCGTATCAGGCAGTAAGGCAATACTTTTAAAGGGCGTTAAGCCTCACTCGATAATTGAAACAGTATCGCAGGAAAAGTGCTCTATCGTATGGCTGTTAGTGCCGTGGGCGCAGGATATTCTTGACGCTATCGACCGCGGTGAGATTAACGTATCCGAGTACCAGCTTTCACAGTGGAGACTTATGCATATCGGTGCGCAACCCGTTCCCCCGAGCCTTATAAAGCGCTGGAAGGCTATTTTCCCTCACCACGACTATGATACCAACTACGGTCTCAGCGAATCTATCGGACCGGGTTGCGTACATCTCGGTATAGAAAACACACACAAGGTCGGCGCTATCGGCGTTCCCGGCTACGGCTGGCAGGTCAAGATAGTTGACGAGAAAAAAAACGAGGTTGCTGACGGCGACGTTGGTGAGCTTGCAGTATTCGGCCCAGGCGTTATGACCTGCTACTACAAAGATGAAAAGGCAACAAAGGAAGTACTTGATAACGGCTGGCTTTATACCGGTGACATGGCTATGCGTGACGAAGACGGATTTATTTATCTTGTTGACCGTAAGAAAGACGTTATCATAAGCGGCGGTGAAAACCTTTACCCCGTACAGATCGAAGACTTCCTTAGAGCAAATGACAAGATAAAGGACGTTGCGGTTATAGGTCTTCCCGATCCGAGACTCGGCGAAATAGCGGCAGCTATTATAGAGATAAAGCCGGGTATGAGCGCAACAGAAGAAGAGATTGCCGAATTCTGCAAGGCCCTTCCCAGATACAAGAGACCGCACAAGATAATCTTTGCCGACATACCACGTAATCCAACAGGTAAGATAGAAAAGCCGAAGCTCAGAAAGATCTATTGCGGCGAAAGTCTTGTTGCAACACAGATAAAAGGATAAACGGATATGCTGCGTTTTGAATCGGATTATCTCGAGGGTGCCCACCCGAAAATTCTCGAAAAGCTTATTGAAACTAATTTTGAACAGACTGCAGGGTATGGCGTGGACGATCACTGCGAAAGAGCACGTGAGCTTATAAAAAAAGCTTGCGGAGCGCCTGACGCTTACGTTCAGTTTCTCGTTGGAGGAACACAGACAAATGCAACGGTTATCGCATCTCTGCTCAGGCCTTACGAGGGCGTGCTTTCTGCCGTCAGCGGGCACATAAACGTGCACGAAACAGGTGCAATTGAGGCCACAGGACATAAGGTACTGCCGCTTGCAAGCGAAGACGGCAAGATTACGGCAAGCCAGATAGAAAATGCATATAGCGCGCACATAAACGACTCCTCTTTTGAGCATATGGTAAAACCGGCTCTGGTATACATATCACAGCCTACCGAAAACGGAACACTATATTCAAAAAGTGAGCTTGAAGCGATAAGAGAGGCTTGCGACAATTGCAAGCTTCGTCTGTTTATCGACGGCGCACGTTGCGGCTACGGTCTGAAAGCGGAAAACAATGACGTTTTTCTTCCTGACCTTGCAAGACTATCTGACGTATTTTATATCGGCGGTACTAAGGTCGGCGCGCTTTTCGGTGAAGCGGTGGTGTTTTCAAACAAGAAGCTTTGCGAAAACTTCAGATACATGATAAAGCGCCACGGCGGCATGCTTGCCAAGGGCAGACTTCTCGGAATACAGTTTGAAACTCTTTTTGAAGACGGACTTTATTTTGAAATATCAGAGCACGCAATGCGCCTTGCGCTGAAAATCAAGTATGCGCTCAAAGACATGGGTGTAAACGTCCTTTTCGACTCCCCCACAAATCAGCAGTTCCCGATATTCAAGGATGAAGTTTTGCAAAAGCTTTCAGAGAAATATTCATTCTGCTACTGGTGTCGTGTAGATGACACTCACAGCGCAGTGCGAATCTGTACAAGCTGGGCAACAAAAGAAGACAGTGTTGACGCTCTGCTTGAAGATATAAGAAAACTTGTATAAATAAAAAAATCCCGGGTCACATACAGTGACCCGGGTTTATTTCATTAAAACGCCCAGTTTCCGTTTTTAAATACTTGTATTTCGCTGCCGTCTTCGCAAATGCCGACAATATCGAGATCTTCGCTTCCTATCATGAAGTCCTCGTGTATCATGGAGTCGTTTACACCGAGCTTTCTGCATTCTTCAAGTGTGTACTTGTCATAGTCAACAATGCAGTTTGAAAAGCCTTCGCCCAAAGCAAGGTGGCACGCAGCATTTTCATCAAAGAGCGTGTTATAGAAAAGTATGCCCGAGTTTCTTATAGGTGAATCGTACGGCACGAGTGCGCACTCGCCGAGATACGCCGCTCCCTCGTCCATGCCTATAAGCTTCTTTAAAAGTTCCTCGTTTTTTTCAGCCTTTACTTCAACGGCCTTGCCGCCCTCAAACTTTACGTAAAAGTCCTCTATAAGCTCACCCTTATAGGAAAGCGGCTTTGTTGAATACACTATTCCTTCTGCCTCGCCGCGCTTCGGCGTTACAAACACTTCCTCGCTGGGGATATTCGCATTAAAAAATTCGCCCGACAGCGTATATTCACCACCGCCCATAAACTTGGCCTCGGGTATAAGTCCGACTCTTAAGTCCGTACCGTTTGACGATTTATAAACGAGTGTGCGGAGTTTTTTCGAGTTAAGATATTCGCATCTCTTTGCAAGGTCAGCATTATGTTCGCGCCAAGCTTCTGTTGGATCTGTATCTGCACGGGATGTGTAAAGTATAGCTTCCCAAAGCTTTTCAACAGCACGGCTGACAGTAAGCTCAGGAAACACCTTTTTTGCCCACTTTTTACCGGGGACTGCCGCAATACACCACTTATATCTGTTTTCCATACGGTCACGGTACGGCTTTATGACTTTGTATCTAGCCTGCTCGCCCTTAGCCTGCTTTTCTCTGTTTATACCGCGAAGTCCGTCGGGATCTTCACTCAAAAGATAAATCATAACGGGCAGAGTCTGAACACGGTATTCAAGCTTTTCGGTCTCCCATTTTTCAACGGTTGACAACACCTTCACACTTCTGTGTCGCACGTGAAGTTTTGTAAGCGGCTGATGCATCCAATCTATTTCAACCTTTTTTGCTCCCGCCTTATAGCACTCTTCACAAAGCATTACGACAAATTCAGGCTGGTCAAGCTCAGCACGGATTATAACATCGTCACCGCGTACAATACCGCCGCCGACTCTTGCTATAAGCTTTGCGTATTCTCTGAGTTTTGTTTTCTTCATATAATTAAACCTCCGATACTATCTTTTAATATTATATATCCAAAGATAATCTTTGTAAACAGTTTTCTTTATTTTCCCGATTTAAAAAGCCGTTTTATGAATGCTCTGTCGTCGCTGTCAAGAGTATATGTAAGCAAAAGGAACAAAACGTAGAACAAAAGAGCAAGAAAGAGGTGTACAAACAAAGACAGATATGAACAAGCAATGGCACGCGCCGCGTCAAGCATGAACTTTACAAAAGTACACGATGCAAAAACGCATGCAAGAGGTTTTATAACAAACGACATTACCCTGATATTTAATCCCGTCACGTTCATAAGCCTGACCATGCTGCATGAGAGATTAAATATCTCGCTTGCAAATATCGTGATAATATATCCCATTATACCGATTTTGGGACATAGAAAGTAAACGAGCGCGGCGCTTACTGCGGCGTCGATAATGTTGATCCTCATGTTAAACAGCTGCTCGTCAAGTCCTTTAAGCATGGTATCCACAGCGCTGTCAAGATACATTATAGGTATAAGAGGCGCTACCGTTTTAATAAAATCGCAGGCCTCATGGTTTTTATATATGACGTATCCTATCTCATGCGAAAAACACATCATAATACCTGCAACCCCAACGGCAAACATCATAGTAAAGCGCAAAAATCGCTCGCCGATATAGTTTATATGCCGCTTCTCACCTTTTGCCGACGCCGCGGCAAGCTCCGGGACGAGCAAAAGATTGAACGAAGAGAGAAACGCTGTCGGAAACAGTATTATCGGAAGTACCATTCCCTGCAGAACACCGTATGTTTCAAGGCTTCTATCAGACGTTGCCCCGTATTTTTTCAGTCCGTAAGGTATTAGCATATGCTCAAGAGTCACAAGTCCGGTACGAATATAAGCTGAAAAGGCAACCGGCATTGCTATACGGCACATCTTTTTTGTAAGTCCTGCAGATACCCCACTTACCTTTCTGAAGTTTTTCGACAAATCGTATTTATACATAACAAAGGTATAAATAAATGACATTATTTCCGAAACCGTGCCGCCGCATATGACGGCAATACACGCGTATTCAATACCTTTGGGCGCTATCAAAGTAAGCAGAGTCGTTGTTGCGAAAATCCTTATAAGTTGCTCAAAGAACTGCGCTGACGCACTTTTGTTAACTCTCCTTAATGCCGTAAAATACCCTTGCATAGCAGACGACATCGATATAAACGGCATACTTATTGCAAAAAGCTTTATAGGTCGGCTGCATCGCATATCGTCAAGCCAGCATGCAGCGATAAAGTCTGACGCAAAAAACAAAGCGATAAACGTAGCGCTGCCGAAAATAAACGAATATATAAGGCAGCGTCTCATAGCCGATCGCACGTCCTCTTTTCTTCCTGAGCCGATCGCTTCTGCGGTCAATCTTGTACTGGCAAGGGAAATACCCGATACGGCAAAAGTCACTGCTAAGGAATACACGCTCATTATCAGCGTAAGAAGTCCCATTCCCGCCGCACCGATCTTACCCGATACGTAAACATTGAACGCAACCGATACGCTTCTCATAATAAGCGCCGTCAAACTCAGTATTATTCCGCCCGTGAATATCTCTCTTGCACTTGTTTTCATTTTACCACACCCTTAATCCTTTACTTAATCTTTATGAGTAAATGATCAAGGCTATGACAAAAGGCACTCCTTTCGGAGTGCCTTTTAGTGATAAGTTATTACTTAATTCCTCTTACAAAGAATGCTCTGATCATATTACTGCTCGATACGTCGCCTGTTCCGTTTGAACCTAAGAACTTGATCTTAAGAGTGTGTTCTGTAGGTTCAAGACCGTCAACAAGATAGAACGGCGGGTTCGGGTCAACGTCTGCATTGAACTTCTTTGTAACAGGCTTGCCGCCGTCGATTGAATACTCAATATACTGTGAACTTGCAAGTATATCAACTGCAGTTCCCGTAAACTTGAATACTACTTCATTATCAGCCGCAGTCGGATAAATATAACCGGTAAGATTAGACGCCTGATACTTAGCGGTAGAATTTACGCCAATTCCCTTTGAGCTGTAAAGTACGCTTGTTGAATCAAGCTGTACTGTTTCAAGCTTTGTAGTTGCATTTCTGGCATCTGAGTAACCTTCAGGCATTGCGTATTCTACAATTTCGCTTGTGTATTCTGCAACAACATCATCATCTGCAAGGTACTTGTCAAGATACTTGATGATAAGGTCTGCATATACCTTGTATCCACCGTCAGCAGGATGCACAACGTCATCGTTATCAAAATACAGATCCCAGTCAGCGCTGCTGTAATTCAACGCCTGAGAAAGCTCATGTCCAACGTCAATGGATGTTATACCGTATCTTTCGCATACTGCATCGTGCATTCTGGCGATAGAGGTCTTGCCGTGAGTAGCAACACTGTAAATATCTCTTGTAAATACTGCGATTACCTGGCAGTCGGGAAGCTCTTCTCTTACCTGACGGATTATCTGCTCGTAGAAGAGAGTTGCAAGGCCTGCCTTGGCAGTACCGCAATAGCTGTCGTTTACACAGAATTCAACGAAAAGAAGGTCTGTGTTCTTATCAATAACGTCAAGCTGTGTTCTGAAAGCACCGAGGTGCGAGCCTGTACCTCCGATAGCTACGTTGTTCTGCTTGAGGTTTGCATCCGGGAAGTTATCTGTAAGCCACTTGTATGTAAGTGCTCTCCAAGATGTCTGTTCGGGTGTGTTTGTTCCGAAACCGTACGTTACAGAACCGCCGAGATATGTTACAACAACTTCTTCGTCTGAAGTAAGCTTGTTATAAACGTTGCTCAGATCACTTCTTACTGTGATATTTTCATCAATGATTTCTTTCTGTACAATTTCTCCTGTAAAAGGAAGTATTCCATAAGCGCTCCAGCCTGCCCAGTGTCTCGAAAGAACAATGTTGTCTAAAGGTGTGAGCGCACTGTCACCGTTTACATCGGCGAAAGTTTCATTAACACTTTCATAACCTCCCCATCCTGCGAGATGTCTTGCAAGCTTTATAACGTCAACAGAATTTACAGCGCCGTTTTCATCTACGTCGCCGTATACGCTTTCTGCGGATACAGCCAAGGGCGCCATAACAAAAAGCACTGCAAGGAATAATGCCAATACTTTTTTCATAGTTATTTCTCCTAATATATTTTATATTTTCGATATTGCGAAATGTAGATATATTATATCATAAACATAGAATTTATTCAACCATATTTTACATGTGAAAGTTTACGAAAAAATTCAATATACATTGTAAAAAATAAACAAACAGGCGCACTTATGTGCGCCTGTTATATAGTCTGAACATTACTTCAGGCCATGAACAAATATTGCTTTGAGTGTCATGCCGGAATTTACGTCACCATTACCGGTTTTACCCTTATTTCTGAAAGTAAATGTATGCTTTCCGGGCTCAAGTCCGTCTATAAAAGCAAACGGTGCATCATGCTTAAGCATCTTCTTTTCCTTGAATTCACCGCCGTCGATAGAATACTCAAAAGTGTATTCCGCACTTACAGAGCCAAAGAAGTCAAGTCCTGTTCCCTCAAAGGTTATAGTAAACTCGTTGTCCGCTTCAACCGGATATATCGTACCTTCAAGCTTTGTTGACGTAGATATGCCATCGCTAAACTCAAAGCCCTTAATGCTATCAAATACAGACTCATCTGTTAACTGTATAACCTCAAGCTTCATAGTCTCATTTCTCTTGTCTGCATAATCTGCAGGAAGTCCGTAAGCCTCTGTATTGGAGTATGTATACGTAGGCGCTCCTGTAAGATATTCTTCTAAGTATTCAATGATACAGTCTGCATAAATTCTGTAACCTGCATCTTCGGGATGTACTACATCTGAAACATAGTCTCCCCACTGTTTGCCCGTCTCTCTTATTTCACGCCAGAGTGCTCCGCCAACGTTGATAGATGTGATACCGTACTTTTCACATACAACCTCATGTGCCTTAGCTACACTGCCAAGTGCCGCGTCTGCAAGTGACGATGCATAAGTATCTGTAACGTAGATTGCAATTATTTCGCACTCGGGAAGCGCTTCTCTTACCTGTCTTACTATCTGCTCATAGTAAAGTGTGGCATTTCCTGCAGAATGTGTGCCGCAATAAGAATCGTTAACCGCAAATTCGATGAATAACAGATCAGGCTTTTGGTCAACTACGTCCACCTGTGTTCTGAAAGCGCCAAGGTGTGAGCCTGTGCCTCCCATAGCCACATTATTCTGTATAACCGCTGCTTTGGGTGAAGCATCAAGAAGCCACTGATAAGTAATGCCTCTCCACGAATTCAGCTCAGCATTTGTAGAGCCTGCGCCAACGGTTACAGAACCGCCGAGATACGTTACTCTTACCGCCGAGTTTTCCTTCATCTTGTTGTAAAGATTGTTAAGATCGCTTCTGACTGTAATAAAGTCAGCATACTTTCCGCTTGTACCCATAACTGTGCCTCCAAGCACTGCGTTTTTCATGAATCTCTGTATCATAGTTGCAACTTCAGTTCTGGTTGCACCACGCTCAGGTCTGAGTCTTACTGTTACGCCCGAACCGTAGCCTGTAACGATACCGGTGCTCGTGCAGTAAAGTGCCGCCTTTTTATCGCCCTCGTCGGTTATCATATCTGCATCCATGAAGTTGAGATACTTACCTTCAAGATCGCCTGCAATACCCATTTTAAGCGCATATCTGTAAAGCATATCCATAAGTTCAAGTCTTGTTATCGAGTCGTCGGGTCTGAACTTATCTCCGCCGTCTACGATATCATTTTCATATGCCCAGTTTACACCCTTTGCAAACCATGCGCTCTTGTTTACGTCTGTGTATGTATATGTAATCTCCTTGTCAGGAGCGCTGTCTATACGTGAAAGAACGGTAACTACCATGCCTCTGGTCATTTCGCCGTTAGGTGTAAATGTTCCGTTACCCGTTCCGTTGAAGTAACCCTTTGAAGTTGCATATTCAATATTCGCACGTCCCCAGAAATCAGCGCTTACATCCGTAAATTCAGGAACAGGAGCAGTTGCAAGCTTAGCTGTGAGATCCTCCTTAACCGCATATCCCCATGTAAGTGCTTCAATATACGAAAAGCCTATATTGCCCTTGTCAGAGCTGACAATGTTGTATACCGGATCGCTTGATATACCGTAAGCCATCGGTACGCTTTCAAATACCATCGGAGCGCCGTCGCATTTGTAAGATACTTTAAAGCCGTCTGCAGCATCAATAAGAAGCTCAAAATCAACGCTTGCCTTGCTTCCTATTTCCTTCAAGCAATTTGAATTAAGTACAAGGCTTCCGCCAACAAGTGTTGCCTTTACGTTCATCCCCTTTGCGCCAAGTGCAGCCGCAGCCTTGCCCGATAATTTTAAAGAAAGGCTTGTCTTTCCCTCTGCAATAACTAAAAGAGTGTCAACCTTATTCTGGTCTGCAAGTGCAGTAATCTTTGCCGCACTGTCGATTGTCGCGCCCGACGCTACAACTATAGCATTAAAAGCTTCGCTATACTCAGGTGCAGTACTCAGAGCACCCACGGATGTAAATACTGTTAATGATGATGCTATCATCAAAACAGCAAGTAATGTTGATAAAATTCTTTTCATGTTTTTCCTCCCGGATCAAATTTGGATAATATAAATACCATGCATATCTATACAATAGTATTATACCATATTTATCCTTTGTTTTCAAGGGGGAATGCATCTGTCAGTATCTACAAAAACATTTTTAGCATTTTGTTTCTAATAGACAAAAAAACACGCAGAATGTTACTCCTGCGTGTTTTTAGAACACTCAAATCAAAGCATATATTCACTATCGGGCAAACAAAGCTTATACATATCGCCAAGGGGATTGGGCTTTGTATAGTAGAAATCTGTTCCCTTTTCAAGTCCCTGCTTTACAATCTCCGTAAGATCTTCTTTATTATAATTATAAAGTCTTCCGGCAGGGGCGGGCAACCATCTTCCAAAGCGTTTTCCTTCTTCAAGGATACATATATTGTCATGGAAGTTATATGTCTTGGGATGTATAAATCTTGCTTCACTTAATCCTGAGCCTGCAAAAAGATTTACATTGTGGTAAACATCATTGTTTTCAAACTTTGAGCCTTCAGATTCATGAGTTACATATGCACCGTAGAAGATACCGCCGGCGCCTATCCAGCCGCTTTCCTTCTTGCTTAAATAATTCGGATATGCAGGGCGTTGATGCGACCAGCCGTAGCCCATGAAGCGATTGTAGTTATCGTGTATCTGAAGATTCGTTATATGTCCGCCGTCTCCTATCCACACTTCAGGACCGGTATTTGAGAAATCAGCAACATTTTTGTAAATCTGTACGTCGTTAAAGGAAACCTTGCCCGTATGCTGTGCAGTCCAGCAACAGTCGTACACGTGAGTTGCGTAATTGTATCTCATAATAAATCCGTCGCAGCGGCCGAAGCATTCGATAGCGTTACCGTAGCGTACCCACGTATCGCCGCCAAACATCCATACACCCTGAACTGGACCGCCTATCCATCTGAACGTGCAGTTCTGAACTACCGTATTCTTTACATTTCCACAGGCAACGCCGAAGCATGCTCCGTAAAAATCAATATTGTCAACAACTATATCGTGCGCCCATTTTGTTTCGGGATCAGCCTCAAGCCACATTGTTGTTCCACGGTCTACAAGGTCAATAGTGTCAAAGACTTCACCGGGATTACCGTCCTTGCAGTAAAGCCAGAGGTCGTCAACAGTCGGGTCTTCGTTAGCGATACTGTGATGGAATTCAAGGTTGCACTTGAGCGATGCAGGACCTTTGAACATTTCAACAGGATTTTCATAGTATTCAAGTCCGTTGAATACCACACCGCGGTCGATAGTTTCACCGCTTTTTACAGGAGTTACAAGAACACCCCAGGCACGGCCGCCGTCAAACACGATACAGCCTACGTTGTATGTAAAACCGCCCGTCTTCTTGGTATAATGCCACACATTCTCAAACTCTGTCTTTTCCCAGTCATCGGGACTTGACGCGTCAACTGAGCCGTTAAGTCTCGGCTTTTTACCTTCTCCGTACGCAGTATAGGTAACACCGCTCTGACCGTTGAGCGCATCTTTATATCTCCACTCATCTCCGCGTTTGAAGAGAACTCCGTCTCCATACGCAAATTTAGTCTTATTTAATTTGTCAATGCTCTTCCACGCTGTAGCAGGGGTAAGACCGTCATTATTGTCATCACCCTCGCTTGAAGATACGTAGTATTTTGTACCCTTTATCTCAACATTTGACTCAGAATTTATTATCTCTTTAGCAAGTGCCTGAGATTCATCAAGATACTTTTTTACAAGCTCATCGCTTGCAAGCTCATAAATTATCGGCTTCTTTCCCATAAAAGTCGCCTCCTTTACAGTTATTGTACCTTCATATTACCATATAAAAAAACAAATAGCAATAGGCTTTTGGCTACTTTTCTTAAAATACGGCTATTTTTTCTTCGAGTTTGGACAAGCACATAAAAACACGCAGATCGTTACGTCTGCGTGTTTATGAAAAATATTAAAGCATATATTCCGAATCGGGAAGACAAAGCTTATACATGTCCCCAAAAGGCTCAGGCTTTGTATAATAGAAGTCTGTTCCCTTTTCAATACCGTTTTCCACAAGCTCGGTAAGGTCTGCCTTATCATACTTATAAAGTCTTCCGGCAGGAGGCAGATCCCATAATCCGAACATCTTACCCTCTTCCATAACACATATATTGTCGTGGAAATTATACGTATCGGGATGAACGAATTTCGCTTCACTGAGCCCCCAGCCCGCAAAAAGATTTATATTGTTATAAACGTCATTGTTTTCAAACTTGGAGCCTTCAGATTCGTGAGTTACATACGCACCGTAGAAAGTACCGCCCGCGCCTATCCAGCCATCTGCTTTTTTATCATTAAGGCTTGGCACACTCGGACGCTGATGCGACCAGCCGTAACCGATAAAACGGTTGTAGTTATCGTGTATCTGAAGATTTGTAATGTGTCCGCCATCCCCTATCCACACTTCAGGACCGGTATTTGAGAAATCCGCAACATTTTTATATATCTGAACATCATTAAACGAAACTGCGCCCGAATGCTGAACTGTCCAACAGCAGTCGTATACGTGAGTTCCGTAGTTATATCTCATAATGAATCCGTCACTATAGCCGAAAGATTCGATAGCATTACCGTAACGCACCCACGAATCTCCCCCAAAAAAATATACGCCCTGAACGGGACCGCCTATCCAGCGGAACGTACAGTACTGTACTACCGAATTTCTGACGTTTGCCGCGCCGACACCAAAGCACGCACCATAGAAATCAATATTATCAACAACTATGTCGCTTGCCCAGTTTGTTTCCTTGTCGGGATTAAGATACAGCGCTATACCGCGATCTACAAGGTCGATGGTCTTGAATACTTCACCGGGGTTGCCGTCTTTGCAGTAAAGCCAGAGGTCGTCAACAGTAGGGTCTTCATTATCAATACTGTGATGGAATTCGAGGTTACACTTTAAAGATGCAGGGCCTTTGAATTCTTCCACAGGATTTTCGTAATATTCAAGTCCGTTGAATACACATCCGCGGTCTATGGTAAGTCCGTTTCTTGTAGGTGTTACAAGCACACCCCACGCGCGTCCGCCGTCAAATACGATACAGCCTACATTGTACGTAAAACCGCCTGTTTTTTTCGTATAATGCCATACATTTTCATACTCCGTCTTTTCCCAGTCATCCGGACTTGAGGCGTCAACGGAGCCGTTAAGTGTCGGCTTTTTACCCTCACCGTACGCTGAATAGGTTACACCGCTCTGTGCGTTAAGCGCATCCTTATACCTCCACTCATCGCCTCTCTTAAAGAACACACCGTCACCGCAAGCGAATTTGGTGTTATTTAATTTATCTATACTCTTCCATGCAGTAGCAGGGCTAAGACCATCATTATTATCGTCACCCTCGCTCGAAGATACGTAGTACTTTGTTCCCTTGATTTCGACATTTGTTTTGGAGTTGATTATCTCTTTTGCAAGTGCCTGAGACTCATCAAGATACTTTTTTACAAGCTCATCGCTTGCAAGCTCATAAATTATCTGATTCTTTTCCATAAAGTCGTCTCCTTTACAGTTATTGTACCTTCATATTATCATACAAAAGAATAAATAACAATAGAAAAACGGACACTTTTCACATGAAAAAGATGTTTTTTCTTCGGATTTGGATACATAACAAAATAAATAACTGCAGGCACTTTAATGTACCTGCAGTCTTATATTCATATCAAAGCATATATTCACTATCGGGCAAGCAAAGCTTATACATATCACCAAGGGGATTTGGCTTTGTATAGTAGAAATCTGTTCCCTTTTCAAGTCCCTGCTTTACAATCTCCGTAAGATCTTCTTTATTATAATTATAAAGTCTTCCGGCAGGGGCGGGCAACCATCTTCCAAAGCGTTTTCCTTCTTCAAGGATACATATATTGTCATGGAAGTTATATGTCTTGGGATGTATAAATCTTGCTTCACTTAATCCTGAGCCTGCAAAAAGATTTACATTGTGGTAAACATCATTGTTTTCAAACTTTGAGCCTTCAGATTCATGAGTTACATACGCACCATAGAAGATACCGCCCGCGCCTATCCAACCATTCTCCTTCTTATTGTTAAGGTTAGGGCCAGAAGGGCGCTGATGCGACCAGCCATACCCGATAAAACGGTTGTAGTTGTCGTGAATCTGAAGATTTGTTACGTGTCCGCCGTTTCCGATCCATACTTCAGGGCCGGTATTTGAGAAGTCTGCAACATTCTTGTATATCTGAACGTCATTAAACGATACTGCGCCTGTGTGCTGAACAGTCCAACAACAGTCATATACGTGTGTTCCATAGTTATATCTCATAATAAATCCGTCGCTGCGGCCAAACGACTCGATCGCATTTCCGTAACGCACCCATGAATTGCCGCCGAACATCCATACACCCTGAACAGGTCCGCCTATCCATCTGAATGTGCAGTACTGTACAACCGTGTTTCTGATATTTCCGCAAGCAACACCAAAGCAAGCGCCGTAGAAATCAATATTATCAACAACTATATCGCTTGCCCAGTTTGTTTCTTTGTCCGGAGCAAGCCACATAGTTGAACCACGGTCTACAAAGTCTATTGTTTTAAACACATGACCGGGGTTTCCGTCCTTGCAGTAAAGCCAGAGATCGTCAACACTCGGGTCCTCGTTCGCAATACTGTGATGGAATTCAAGATTGCACTTAAGTGATGCAGGTCCCTTAAATTCTTCAACCGGATTTTCATAGTATTCAAGACCATTGAATACTTCTCCACGGTCAATGGTAAGTCCATTTCTTGTAGGTGTTACAAGCACACCCCACGCACGGCCGCCGTCAAATACGATACAACCTACGTTATACTGGAAACCACCCGTTTTCTTTGTGTAATGCCATACGTTTTCGTATTCTGTCTTTTCCCAGTCATCAGGACTTGAAGCATCAACAGAGCCGTTGAGTCTCGGCTTCTTACCTTCACCGTATGCTGTATAAGTAACACCGCTTCTGCCGAGAAGCGCATCCTTATATCTCCACTCGTCACCTCTTTTAAAGAGTACACCATCACCGTGGACAAAAGTAGTATTGTTAAGTTTATCAATACTCTTCCATGCAGTAGCAGGGCTGAGACCATCATTATTATCGTCACCCTCACTGGAAGATACGTAGTACTTTGTACCCTTGATCTCAACATTTGTGGGAGAATTGATTATCTCTTTGGCAAGCGCCTGAGATTCATCAAGATATTTTTTTACAAGCTCATCACTTGCAAGCTCGTAAATTACCGGCTTCTTTTCCATAATGCTATCTCCTTGAATTTATTAACCAACGTTTTTGCTATATCAATATTTTAACACAATAAAAATCTGCACTTCAAGACAAAACATTTTTAAAAAGTAGACAATTATTGCGGATTTTTCCAAAGAAAAGCACGGAGACAAAACGTTTCCGTGCTTATGTAAAAAATTACAGAATATAACCGCTGTCAGGAAGCGAATATTCGAAAAGGTTACCCTGACTTCCCGGTTTTGTAAAGTAGAACTTTGTGCCCGGTTCAATGCCGTATCCGGCAAGCTCTTCAAGGTCTTCTTTATTGTACATATACATTCTTGACGGCGGATATTCTTCTCCGTCAATAATCTCGGGCTTGTTGGCATCTTCGGGAATGCACACATTATCCTTTGCATCATACGGTGCCCACTTGCCAAAACGCTTACCCTCTTCAAGTATGCATATATTGTCGTGGAAATTATATGTCTTGGGATGTACGAATCTCGCTTGGCTGAGTCCTGAGTCTGCAAACATATTGACGTTATTGTAAACGTCATTTCCATAGAATTCGGAACCTGGTGCAAGGTGTGTTACATATTCGCCGTAGAATATACCGCCCGCACCTATCCAGCCTGAGCCCTTTTTGTCATGGGGAGAAGATATAGCAGGTCTCTGATGAGAGAAGCCATAGCCCATATAACGGTTATAGTTGTCGTGTATCTGAAGATTTGTTACACTTCCTCCCGAGCCGATCCATACTTCAGGGCCTGTATTTGCAAAGTCCGCAACATTCTTGTACATCTGAACGTTATTGAATCTTACAGCACCCGTGTGCTGTGCAGTCCAGCAACAGTCATATACCTGTGTTGCATAGTTATATCTCATAATGAAGCCGTCAGCATATCCGAACGACTCAATAGCATTACCGTAACGTGTTGAAAAGTTTCTGCCGAACATATTTATACCCTGGATGGAACCGCCCATCCATCTGAACGTACAGTACTGTACGGTTACGTTCTTTACGTTATGTGCGCCAACGCCGAAGCACGCCGCATACATATCAATATTATCTACCATAATATCAGATGAAGTAGTCTTATTCCAGTCCTGAGGTTCGCCGTCGAGAATATTGATAAGCTCTCCGCGGTCTAAAAGTTCGATAGACTTGAAGACTTCGCCGGGGTTACCCTCTCTGCAATAGAGATAAAGAGTATCAACGCTCGGATCACGTGCTATCTCATGATAGAACTCAAGGTTACCCTGAAGATCCTTGGCACCTGCAAACGGTCCTCTTTCTATTGTATAGGTTTCAAAGCCGTTGAATACTGTACCGTTATCAACACGGCAACCGTCATCCATCGGAGAAACGTGAATACCCCACGCACGTCCGCCGTCAAATATGATCGCACCTACGTTATATTCAAAGCCGCCTATCTTTTCCTTGTATCTCCATATATTCTCATATTCGGTCTTTTCCCACTTGTCTGCACCCGATGCATCAACCGAGCCGATAAGTCTCGGTTTCTTACCCTCTCCGTATGCGGAAACGGTCATGCCCGAGTATACTCTGAGGGGATCCTTTATTCTCCAGTCGTCGCCGCGCTTGAAGAATACGCCGTCACCGTACCTAAAGGTAAAGCTGTTTACCTTCTGTACACTTTTCCATGCTCTTTCAGGAGAAAGACCGTCGTTACTGTCATCGCCCTCGCTTGAAGACACATAGTACTTTGTACCGGTTACTTCAACGTTTGTCGGAGAGTTTTTAATTTCTTCAACAAGTGCCGTTGCTTCATCATTATACTTTTTGATAAGCTCGTTTGTTGCCTCTTCATAAAATAACTTTCCCATAATACTTCCTCCGGGAATAATATTAAAATAATTACGCACATTATTACAAGTACGCAAGGTTATGTACATTATAACATAATAAGATAATATTGCAAGAAAAACTTAACCGTCATTTTTGCCGAATTTTATTGCCCTATTTTATAAAAAATGTATAAAGTATTGATTTTGGGCAATAATAAGAAGGTAAGTGGATGCTGAAAATCAAACAGTAAAAAGGATATTACTCACATTTTTAAATATTATTTCACTTTTTTAAAAATTACTATTGACAATTTTCTTCAAATATGTTATTATAATCTTCGTCAATGCGGCATCGCCAAGCGGTAAGGCAACGGACTCTGACTCCGTCATTTCCTAGGTTCGAATCCTAGTGCCGCAGCCAAACCCTCCATCGCAACAGCGATGGAGGGTTTCATTTTATTCTCTTATCCTTGGGCAAAAGCAGTAAATACTCTTCCCATCTGTATTCTCTCACAGGCATTACGGGATGCTTGTAATCATCGAATATCAAAACTAAAGCAGGAGAGATATTCTTATATCTTTGTGTAAAATAGTATCCCGAGAGCTTTCCCTCTGATATGAGCTTTTTAGCAATTGCATGATAACTAAAATACGGCATATGTATTATTTTCTCCAAAAATCAAGCGCATATGTAAAAGGCAGTTCAGACGAACTGCCTTTCGTTTTATTCTGTTATCGTTTCAAGAACCGTACTGCCGTCTCGCGACATCTGACACACGGCAATTCCCTTAAGAATATCAAGCGAATCTGTATCCGCTACTATACATTTGGAGCTCTTAAACACAGTATCAACTATTTCTTCCCCCACCATGATCTTACTGCATTGAGTGAAATTCTCGCCGTACACAACTATATCTCCCGCATTTTGGCTTATAGACGTTATCTTTATAGGACGAGTTGAATAACTGATTTTGTCTTCACGTATATCATTTTCCGAGCTTGTCATTGAAAACTCGATAAGTTTTAGTTTTTCCTGATACTCTTCTTCGTCCGCATAATTAAGATGGCACTTGGTAAGTATTCCCTCTTCAAGATCAAGCACATCCTGAACGTGCGCCATAAGCTGATATGTTTCAAGATGCTTGTCTTCCGCCGTTATATCATAATTTGACCATATCGCATACTCTGTTGTATATGCATTCGGCGCGCTTATATAATTAACGCTGAAGTCGATCGCAGGAAGATGATCCCCGTAAACTACGAGCACACACTTTTCCTTATAATTTTCAAGAGCACTCACAAGCTCGCCGAGCATATTATCCATTTCCTTTATCGTACAAGCATAGTAAGTGAGCCCTGCAAGCGCTTCTGCGTTAAGATTGTCCGCTTTCACGTCAATATAGTCGGAAAACTCGTCTGCTCTGACTTTCGACGGATAAGGTCCATGAGCCTGAACAGAAACAGCAAACACAAAGTCTGTGTTCTCAGTAGAATCAAGAGCCGTTATTACCTCATCGGTTATTACACCGTCTCGCGTCCAGCCCTGACTGTTAAACGACACGCCGTTCATATATTCAACAGGTGTAAACGTATCAAAGCCAAGGTTATTATACGCAACGGGACGCTCGTAAAAAAGAGCGTTGTAATTGTGTATCGCGTGAGCGGTATATCCGAGGCGCTTCATATTAAAGGGCATCGTATCCCAGAGGACGTTTTTGTCAAGAAGCGTGTAATAGGGTGACTCACCTATTGTGAAATGGTCAAGATTCATACCCGTAAGTATTTCAAACTCAACGTTTGACGTTCCGCCGCCGTATGAGGGTACGTATAGGTATCCGCTTGCGCCCTCGTCCTTTAATTTTCTGAAGTTTGGTACAGGGTCTTCTGAAAGGCTGACTCCGTGCATCCACGTCATATCGAAGAATGACTCAAGCTGCAGCACAATAACGTTAGGTCTTTCGTCCTGAACGTCTGCTTTTTGTCCGTCAAGTTGTGCCATGAATGCGGCAAGTGCATCGTCCGAGTAACCCTCGGGTGTATACAGTCCCGTAGCTCTTGCGCTTTTAAAGAAATTATATACAAATCCGTTGCGTTCGTAAAACTCGTTTGGAGTTTCGTTTTTTCTAGGGAAGAAATCAAAAATACCGAGTATTACAGTCATAGCCAACAGCAAAGAAAAAAGAGGAATAAAAAGCGAAAGGCTCTTTTTCATCCCGCACTCAAACTGCGGTGTTTTGACAAAGATCCACACGAGAACAAATATAGCTGCAAGTATTCCGAAAGCTATAAGCAATATCTCATAAATGTTAAAGTAAAGCTTCATCATATTCAGCGCTTCAGCAACGAGCCTGAAATCCGAAAACGAGATCGGCAGGGGTCTTAAAGACAGAAGTACCGTATTGGTTACTCCCACTATGAGCCACAGAAACGCAGGAAGCGCAAACGCAAATATTTTTCGGCGCACTATAAGCATAAATGACGAGCAAAGCATGATTATAGCCGTATTGAGCAAAAATATAGGCGCACTTTTGACCATATGTACCAACGCTTCATATAAAGAGCGGCGCTGAAGCACCTCAAGTACAAGGTTTAAAAAAACCGACGATATTATCCATGCAAGCAGATTTGCAAGCAGGGATATTTTATACGTTTTTTTATTTTTTTCGGCAAGTGCCATTTATTTTCCCTTCATTTCCTTTTTATATAAGTCAAACTCCTTCAGAAAATATATTTTTGAAGGATCGCACGTAAAGCTCTGATTTGACAAATAATCAAACTCTGAGTTGCTTTTCTTATATGAGAAACAGAGCTTATATGCATAAAGAGCCTGATATGCATATCCTGCCTTGCGGTCGTCTTTGTTTATACCGTATTTGCCGTCGCCCAGAAGCGGATGGCCGATAGATGACATATGCGCTCTTATCTGATGGGTTTTCCCCGTTATAAGTTCTATTTCAAGAAGCGAGAGCTCGCCTTTTTGTTCAAGCAGCTTATATTTGGTTATTATCTCCTTATACCCTGCCGCGCCTTTTTCTTTAATATCTACCATATTCTTGTCCGTATCCTTTTTCAGATATCCGACAAGCGTATCCTCACGCTTTGGCATTTTGCCGTGCACAGCGCACAGATAGTATTTATCAAGTTCGTGCATTTTGATTTTTTCATTGAAAAAGCGGAGTGCCGCCGCAGTTTTTGCCGCAAGCACGATCCCGCCCGTGTTTCTGTCTATACGGTTGCAGAGTGCGGGAGCAAACGACTGCTCGTTATCGGGGTCATATTCACCTTTTTTATAAAGATAAGCCTTGATATGACCTATAAGCGTATTAACCTCTTCGTTTTCATCCGAATGTACTATAAGCCCGGGCTGTTTGTTGACAAGTATTATATTCTCGTCCTCATATACCACGTCTATAGACGGCTTTAATTTCATAAAAGCTCTCTCTGCGGCATCAGGCTCAAAAAATTCTTCAGCGATAAACAGCTGTACCGTATCGCCCTCCAGAAGCACGTATCCCGGTTCTGTACGCTTGCGGTTTACCTTTATTTTCTTTGTTCGTATCGATTTATATAAAAGCGGCATCGGAAAAGCCTTCAGAGTTTTTGTAATAAACTTATCCAGCCTTTGCCCCGCATCGTTTTTACCTATGTAAAGAATTCTCATATATTTAACCAATCAAGGGTATATTGCTATGCAACACACCCTTGGCTTCACTGTTTTATTTTGTTCCGAAAAGTCTGTCGCCTGCATCGCCAAGACCCGGGAGAATATACGCGTGATCGTCGAGCTTTTCATCAAGCGCCGCAACAAATATATCAACATCAGGGTGATCGGACAACACCTTTTCAACTCCGTCGGGTGCCGCAACAAGCGACATAAGCCTTAAGTTCGTGCAACCCTTTTCCTTTAAGAGCCTTATGGCATCAGACGCACTGCCGCCCGTTGCAAGCATTGGGTCAACAACGATAACTATCCTCTCCTCTATGTCCATAGGAAGCTTGCAGTAATACTCTACCGGCGCATGGGTTGCAGGATCTCTGTATAAGCCTATGTGACCTACCTTTGCAACAGGTACAAGGCTTAAGAGCCCGTCCACCATACCAAGTCCCGCTCTTAGTATCGGAACTATCGCAAGCTTCTTACCTGCTATGGTCTTTGCAGTCATTTTCGACATCGGAGTTTCTATTTCCACATCTTTAAGCGGCAGATCACGTGTGAGCTCATAGCCCATAAACATTGCAATTTCCTCAAGAAGTTCTCTGAAATCCTTACTTCCAGTTTTCTTGCTTCTCATTATAGTCAGCTTATGCTGGATCATAGGATGATCGATTATATGAAGTCCGCCCAATCTTATGCCCTCCGTTTGCAATTATAAACTAACAGTTATTATACAACAGATATATTTCTTTTACAAGTACCCGTGTATATTTTTTATATTTTATTAACAGTTGCATGTCAGCGTGAAAGCTTGAATACATATCTGTCCGCGGCAAACCCTGAAGCATTGTAGAGCACCAGCGCGTCGGTAACGTCGCCTGTCTGCTTTGTATATTCGGATACACCGAGATTGAAATATCTTAGATCAACAACGTATATCTTTTCAAAATGAGAAGTCAGAAAAGGTATCAGGCAGTTTGCATATGAATCCTTGGCGATCATTAGTACACGGTCATTGTCAACGGTTGTGTTTATCTCGATAAGCGCGTCGTTTCCGCCAAGATAATATGCGTATTTATCGCGCGTATCAAGCTTTGAGCCATCATATAGCGTATTCGTGACCTTTGCTCCGAGATTATAGCTTACGCTTATGGGATTTTCGCTTATTGCCTCGTATTTCACCATAACGTCGGGTTCTGTTTTTATATTGAGCTTGGCAATAACCGTGCCGAGGAAATCCTCGCTTAGCACAATACGCGCAAAATCCTCTTTGGCAAGAGGCTCAAAGCCAAACTCCTTTATGATCTCGCTGTATGCATAATACGCGCCGTCCGTCGTCCAGTGATGGTCTGTGCGGTAAAAAACATACTCGTCTTTATGCTCATTAAGGACTTCTCTGAGATCAACAAAAGAGTCGCCCAGAATATCTGCAATATTATCAAGCGCGGCATTCCAGTCATACTCATCGTTGAATTTCGGAAGCTTGTCTGCAAGCACAGCAGAAGCCGTCGGCGCAATTGAAACAAGCGCCTTACCGTCTGTCTGCGCAGACATATTCTCAACGAAAGCTTTGAGAAATCCTATATTCCTTTCAAGCAACTCTGAGTCAACGTCCGCATTTGATTTGTGCTCGATAAAATAGTTATCGTCTGCAAAATACACGCCGTTTGAAAGGGTTTTGCCCATCATGCGCTCAACGCTTGATTTTAACTGTATCCACATATCGCGCCATACGAACTGATCGGTTACAAAATCCTCATAGCCTTTAGTAAAGCTGCCGTCAAATACACTTTTTACAGAAAGCTTGGGCATCTGCGCAAGATTACGGTTTTCACTTTCAGATCTCTCGCGTACGGGATTTACCATGCTTGCAACAGTCAAAAAGGCAAGGGCGGCTATAAAAAACGCCGAAACGATTATTTTATATTTTTTCATTTAACTAACCCGCCTTTCTCTCAGAATCTAAAATACAAAAATGGATTATACGTTGAGTTTACAAGAAACGCCGTTGATATAATGATAAACACCGTCATATATGCAATTCTGCCGCCTGCCCACAGAACAGGTCTGTTTTCATCGTCAAATACCTTTTTAACAAGCCTTGAGGGCAGATCGGTTGCGGCAAGCGCGAATATTACAAACAGAAGAATATTGTTTGTAAGTGTATAAAGCGCCGTCTGATCCCACGCACCGTTTGCGCCAAACAGTGCACCGAAAAAGCCGAATATATCCGCGTTTGATTCAAAAACGAAGAACACCCAGCCAAATACAACGATAACAAGCGTATATATATGTCCGACTATTGAGGGCAAGCGTGACAAAAGCCTCCCGAGGAAAAATTTTTCTATCAGAAGAAGCAGTCCGTAGTAAAGTCCCCAGAACATAAAGTTCCAGTTGGCGCCGTGCCAGACGCCCGTCAGAAGCCACACGACAAGAATGTTTCTGATGTGACCGAATTTCGTTGTTCTGTTGCCGCCAAGAGGTATATAAACGTAGTCCCTAAACCAGCTTCCGAGAGAAATATGCCATCTTCGCCAGAATTCGGTTATGCTCTTTGACATATAGGGATAATTGAAATTTTCAAGAAATTTGAAGCCGAAAATACGTCCAAGGCCTATTGCCATATCAGAATATCCCGAGAAATCGAAGTATATCTGGAACGTGTATGCTATAATTGCAGTCCATGCGCCAAGTGCGGAAAGATTGTCAAACGAGCCTGCCGTAAGGCTGTTAAATATCTCTCCTGCGGTGTTTGCAAGAAGTATCTTCTTGCCAAGTCCCACAGTGAAGCGCATAACGCCGCTTGAAAACATATCCGCGTTTATTATAGGCTTTATAAGCTGCTCTGCTATCGTCTTATACTGAACTATCGGTCCTGCTATAAGCTGAGGGAAAAGCGCCACGTATGCGCCAAATGAGATTATATTCTTCTGCGGCTCGGCATCTCCCCTGTATACATCTATGGTATATGACATCGTCTGGAAGGTATAGAAGGATATACCGATCGGAAGAGCTACTCCTTTAAAAGGAATCGCGAGATCGAAAATTGCGTTTATATTGTTTACACCGAATCCTGCGTACTTAAAAAATCCAAGAAGCGCAAGATTTACGATAACCGACGATATAAGAGCCGCCTTTGCAAGCCTTATCTTTCCCTCTCGTTTATACTTGTCCACAAGAAGACCGTGCGTATAGTCAACAAGGGTTGAAAAGATCATAAGCACCACGTACACAGGCTCACCCCATGCATAAAAAAGCAGGCTGAATATAAAAAGTATTAAATTTTTAGCCGGCTTTGGCGATATAAAATACAACAAAAGCACAAGCGGCAGATACCTGAACAAAAATACTACGCTGCTGAAAACCACAATTAAGCCTCGTCTTTCTCTAAAATTTTTGCCGGTCCCGGCTTTCGGGACCGGCAAAAGCTTTAAACCGGATATTTGATTTGAACTTTTATTACTTGATAAGGAGCTCTTCTATCTTGGAAACTACCTTTTCATTGTTTTCAACAGCAACGTTGTACGCACCGTTTTCGTCGTCCATATATTCGTCACCTACAACGCCGAGCATGAGGAAGAATACGTAGTCGCCTGCTCTGTATACTCTGGAAGCATTAACCTTGGGAACGTTTGCAGGGTACTGGAGAGAGTTTTCAACAACGTAGGTTCTGTAATCGTTAAGAGCACTCTCGACGTTATCAGCCTGACCGTCAGCAGCCTTTATTGCAATAAGTGTATCAACGTGGAAGCTGATCATGGGGATCTCTGCAACGTAGCTTTCGATCCATTCGGGCTTTACGCCGTAGGTCATTTCAAGGTATTCAGTATCAAGAGGCATTGAAGGAAGATAGTTTTCCCCAAAGAGCTCCTTGATAGCTGTGTGAATATCCTCTATTGCAACGTCGTTTGTTTCAGCTGTGGGCTTGCTTTCAATAAGCTCGATGTCGGTTGTAAAGCCGGCGCCGTCATTCTGCGCAGAATCATCGGCAGATTCGCTCTCAACAGTAGTATCAAGAACGGTATCGTCGCTTGTCTGATCGTCCTTTGCACCGAAGCATCCGGTGAAGCTTGCCGTAACTATAATAAGAGCAAGTACAAGTGCAAGTAATTTTTTCATTTTGTTTTACCTCCGTGCCGTTTCGGCAGATTATCGCTTTTGCGATACTTTTTTATATTTTTTCCGGGCTTAAGATAATATATTCATGCCCGTCTATGCTTGATTTTCCCCTTTGCTGTGTCCCATGCAAGACTTGACAGTACCGTGTACATTGCAAGCACAGCCGCGGTTACTATGAGTCTTTGACCAATGTCAAGAACCATATAGTCAAGCTGCCTCCTTGTCAGAAGGATCACGAGTATATGGGATAAATAAAGCATATAGCTCGAATTGTCTGCCGATATTATTATTTTTGATACCGCTCTCGGCAAAGCGGCATGCTTTTCACAAAAGCCTGCCATAAAAGTCAACAACGCTGCTATTGCAGACACGCAGTATGCAAAGTGAAGCGTATCGCACCAATGCATGTACGCTCTTCCCGATATGCTTATATACGACAGTACCAGATTCGATATCGCAAAGAGGGCAAACATCGTATATACCGTCGCCTTAGCTTTTCTCAGCTTCCCGATAACAACTTTATAATTCATACCCACGGCCGCTCCGCCTATAAAGTAGAATATATAGGTTGTAAACAGCCTGTCGTTATACGCAAAAGTGAAGTCCGGTGATATTATTGAGATCACGTGCGGCAGATACTGCCCGAGCAAAAGGGATATAAAGAGCGAATAGATAAGCGCAAGATATGGCGAACATTTCTTAAAAAGCTTAGCGATAAACGGCGTCAGAATATACATCTGACATATAATTATCACAAAATAGAAGTGCGCCACAAGGTCGCCTATTAAAACGTATCTTAAAAGGTGTGCGGCTGAAAACTCATACCACCCTATTGCTATAAAATAAAGGTAGTATATGACAACCCATAAAAGATATGGTATCACAACGCGCTTTGCCCTGTCAATATAAAAACATCCGATCTTTATATCAGAGCGGTCTTTCAAGAAAAGCTTGAGCCCGCTTAGGAACACAAACCCCTGGGTTACAAACTGAAAAAGCTTCCAGGGCGCGTATACAGAAAAGTATTGAAGCGACGTGCGCTCAAGAGCCGTTATCGGCTCTGAAAGTATATGCACGCATATAACCATAATGCAAAAAAGCACGTTTAAATACGAAAGCTCATAAAGCTTTTTGCTTTTATTATCGCTTGCCAATACCCTCATCTCCTATGTCAAGAGCTGTTTTTCACAATATCGGGACAGGCTTTGTTTTTTCGAGCCAATCCTTATTCGTATGAATATTTAAAAACACTCACTCTTTTTTATTTTTAGTTTTCGTCCTTAAGAGGCCTCGACATTATGTCGCCAAGCGCATCTGACGGACGTTTGTTTTTATAAAGGATTTTATAGAGTTCACTCGTTATGGGCATTTCAAAATCATAATTTGCAAGGTCTTCATATACTACCTTGCAGGAATATATTCCCTCTACCGTTTTCTGATTTTTTTCGAAAAACTCCTTAGTGCCGTTTTCCTTGCCTATATAAAGCCCCGCCTGATAGTTCCTTGAGTGCTCGCTGAAGCAGGTTACAACAAGGTCGCCCACTCCCGTAAGTCCCATCAGAGTTTTAGCGTCTCCGCCCTTTGCAAGCGTATATCTTGTCATCTCGGCAAGTCCGCGTGTTACAAGCGCCGCTTTTGCATTATCACCAAAGCCCTGACCGACGAGCATGCCCGAAGCAAGCGCAATAACGTTTTTCATGGCAGAGCCGTACTCGGCGCCGATCTCATCGGTGTTCACATACAGTCTTATATAATTATTTGAGAATATCTCCTGTACTCTGCGCGCGGCAGATGCATCAACCGACACCGCGCAAAGAGATGTGAGCCTGCGAAGTATTACCTCCTCCGCATGGCTCGGTCCTATAACCGATACGACGGGGGTTGTTACAATATCGCCTATAACTCTGCGCACCGTATCTGACATACGGTTGTTGGTATTCGGGTCAAATCCCTTGCTCACGTTTACAACAAGCATGTCTTTGCCTATATAAGGGCGCGCCGATTCAAGTACGCTTGACACAAATTTTGTGGGCACGGCTATCACCAGAAGCTTGGCCCCATCAAGCGCAAAGCTCAGATCACTTGTTGCGCTTATTCCCTTTGCAAGAACAAGGTCGCCGAAATATTTCTTATTGTATCCGGCATTTATATCGTCGATCTCGCTTTTTTCAATGCCGTACATTATAACTTCATTAGAGTTGTCGGCAAGTACCTGAGCAATAGCACTGCCCCAGCTTCCCGTTCCAAGTATTGCAATTTTCATTATATGCTCCTCAAAAACAAGGTATAAAAGCAGTCAGATGACCGCCGCTATTTAATATGATACTACATTTACATAAATTTTGCAAGAGCTAACAGCACATTACACATTATAAAAACAACATATTCCCCCTAATATTTTGGACGGTTTTCCAATTTTAGCGTTTCATGATTGTTGAAACGTACAAAAATCCTTTTGCTGCGTGCAATTACATTGACATAAAATAGTTTGAGTGCTATAATATATTACAGTAAACAACAACTAATCTATTCCCGAGGAGGGCAATAACTATGAAGAAAATCATAACAAAAATTTTGACTGCCGCCGCAATCATATGCATAATGTTCACACTAATGTTATGCCATGCACATGCAATAAAGCCACACTTGCAATACTATAATACCGATTTCAAGCAAGCAAGCGTTGCCTCACGCAATATAGTTGCTGCCGCAAAAGCACAGATTGGAAAAACAACCAAGGATCTTTACTATAACGTTAACTGGACCACTTATTTTGTGGGCGACGCTGCAAGACTTGCAGGAATACCCAAAGAAATAATACCCGATGAAGCAAGCCCTGATATTCTTTATAAAACTTTAGTAAATGATTTGGGTGCAAAAAAAGTAACGTCCCGTGAAATTCAGCCGGGCGACCTTATATTCTACCGTGATTACAACAAGACTATATATTCCGTTGGTATAATGATAAATAAAACCGAAATGATCATGGGAAATATCTATGACCCTGAAATCGGAAGCGGAATGGGCGGTGTTTATCAAAAGGAAGCGGTAAATCTTCATATGACGTTTGCAAACAGAGAAAGTGTTGTGCTGATTTTAAGGCCTAACTACAAGCTTATGAATCAGAAGTTCACTATTACGTTCAAAGCAGACGGCGCCGCAAACGTTCCCAAGAAGATAACAAAAAAATACGGAGAGGCTCCGAAAATACCTGATACTGTTCCAAAGAAAGACGGTCATTATTTCCTCGGATGGGCGACGGCGCCCGGCGGCGAAATAAAATATCTGCCCGGCGCATCTTTGAAGCTGAACGAAAATATATCTCTATATGCAATATGGAGCAAAACTGCTCCCATAAGATATGATGCTCCCCTTGGCGGCGGAAACAGAGTGTTCACAGCCGATGAAATAATGTACCCCGGAGACCCCGGCACAGCATTTCATAATGCGATAGCCAAGCCCGACGTATGGAGCCCCACAATCGGCGGATACGAATCATTCTTCGGAGTTAAGACCGAGCGCGCAGAGTACCTGGGCCTTGACTGCGTAAAGGTATCGCTTCTCGACGGATATACTCAGGGATACTTTGATTTTAACTACTATCAGTATGACTGCGGTTACTATCAGCCATCACTTGACGGTTCAAAGGCAAGATGGCTTAAAATAAAATATTCGTACAATGCTCCTGCAAGCTCTATAAAAACGATGAAGGTATTTGGCTCAAAGGACGTTTACCCTCAAGGCGAAGCGCTTCAGAATGCAACTAACATAAACACGATCGAAAACAATTACGGCAAATGGAATGAAGCAATTATATACCTTGGCGACACGGTATTTTCTGACGGAACAAAGTGGCATGAAAATACTATGCGTCAGTTCAGAATACACTTATTTGAGGGCAACAAGGCTGCTAACGCTGAATGCTATATAGCAGGATTCGGATTTTTCAGCACAAGAAGCGAAGCCGTTGCATTCGATCCCGGCACAAAGGCGTCAGACACTGTAATACCCGACACTCCGGCAACGTTCAGCGCTCCAACCCCCGGCGGAAAAGCTCTATTCTCTGTTGACGATATGATGTACGAAGGCGACCCCGGCACTCAGTTTCACAATGCGTTTGCAAAATCTGACATTGTAAACCCGCTCACAGGCAAATATGAAAAGTACTTTGGTATAGACATGGAAAGAACAACGTATCTGGACCGTGACTGCGTAAAGATCTCGCTTCTTGACGGTTACACACAGGGTTATCTCGATTTCAACTATTATCAGTGGAACGCAGATCATTATAACCCATCACTTGACGGAAGCAAGTACAGATATCTTGTTGTCAACTACACTTACCGCAAGAGCGAATATGCACCAAAGTATATACAGTTCTATGCATCAAAGGATATGTTTCCTCTTTCTGTAAGCGATCTTAAAACTGCAACGATAAACGAAAAACTCGATTATAAGAGCGGAGAGTGGAATCAGGCAATATTTGATCTGAAGGATCTGCCGTTCTCAGACGGCACGAAATGGCAGAATAATACGATAAGGCAGTGGCGTATATATCCCTTTATGGGAAACGATGACCCAAATGCGCGTATGTACATCTCATCGATAGGCTTCTTTGAAACCGAAGAAGAAGCAAGAGGCTGGGACGGATCGGCAGAATAAATAAAGCAAAACAAATCCCCCATTCATATGAGTGGGGGTTATTTATTAATAGTAATAATGGTATTAAAGCCTATGCACCAGACCTTATATTATTTATCAGTTAAGCGGCTTCATCATTCTGTCGAATGAATGATGAATACTGAAGAATGAATAATACAAAAAGAAAATCCTGCAGACATACGTCAACAGGATTTTCTTTTTGGCGCGCCACGCAGGATTCGAACCTGCGACCTACCGGTTCGTAGCCGGGCACTCTATCCACTGAGCTAGTGGCGCTTTTTTCGTGCTCAAACATTATACCATGCCTTTTATTACTTGTCAAGCCTTTTTTTGATTTTTCTTCGGCTTTAAAAAATTTACAATATTTTTCAAAAATCTCTTTACAAAAGAAGAAAACTGTGGTATAATACACTCCGAATGTACCGTTTACTCGGTTTGCGGAATAAAGAGCAGATGCTGTTTCACCCGCCGCTTGCTGTGTATACGGTAACAAATAAATTTTAATATGAGGTGAAATCATGTTACTCAAAGACGAAAAACAGCAAATCATCACAGAGAACAAGCTTCACGACACAGACACAGGTTCCCCTGAAGTTCAGATAGCTATTCTCACAAACCGCATCAACTCTCTTAACGCTCATCTTAAGAACAACCCGAAGGACCATCACAGCCGTCGCGGTCTTCTTAAAATGGTCGGACACAGAAGAAGTCTTCTTGGCTACCTTGCAAAGAAAGATATCATGCGTTACCGCGCAATTATCGAAAAGCTCGGTATAAGAAAGTAAAATGCCCCAAGCCGTAACCCTAATGCTTTCTTTCGGGTTACGGCTTGAATTATTATCGTTAAATGCGGACATGTTCCAAGGCTTTAGCAGTTAAATATGCATCAAAAGGCTTTTGTTGCGTATTTAAGTGCTAAAGAGCAGGAAATACGCCGTAAATATATAAATTTAAGGAGCAAAAAATGTTTCCAAATTACAAAGTTTTTAACTACACCTATGCAGGCCGTCCCCTCGTTGTAGAAACAGGTAAGATCGCAGGCCTTGCAAACGGAAGCGCGCTCGTTCGCTATGGCGACACTGCTATTTTAGCAACGGCAACAGCGTCCGCAAAGCCGCGTGACGGCATCGACTTTCTTCCCTTGTCTGTTGACTTTGAAGAAAGAATGTACTCGGTTGGCAGAATTCCCGGCGGTTATCTCAAGAGAGAAGGCAAGCCCAGCGAAAAGGCTATCCTTACGTCCCGTGTTATCGACAGACCTGTTCGTCCTCTCTTTCCTAAGGACCTGAGAAATGACGTTAACCTTAACCTTACGGTTATGTCTGTTGATCCCGACTGTTCTCCTGAAATCACAGCTATGATCGGCGCGTCCATCGCCCTTTCTATCTCTGACATTCCGTGGAACGGACCTATCGGCGGTGCATTTATGGGTATGATAGACGGTCAGTTTGTTATCAACCCCACACTTGAAGAACGTGCACAGAGCGACCTCCAGCTCACCGTTGCGGCAAGCGAAAAGAAGGTCGTTATGATCGAAGCAGGCGCTAACGAGGTGTCCGACGAGGCTATGTATGAAGCTATCATGATAGCTCACGCTGAAATAAAGGGCCTTATCAGGTTTATAAACGAAATCGTTGCAGAAGTAGGCAAGCCGAAATTTGACTATCCCTCTTGCGACGTTGACCACGATCTCTTTGAACAGATCAAGGAATATATCATAGACGACGTTAAGTACGCTATGGATACAGATGATAAGACTGTACGTGATGAACGTATGCTCGTTGTATCCGATAAGGTTAACGAAAAGTTCGATCCCGAAGGCGAAAATCAGGTTGAGATCGCTGAGATCATCTATAAGATTCAGAAATTCGTTGTTCGCCGTTGGCTTCTTGACGACGGCAAGCGCGTTGACGGCAGACGTCTTGACGAGATCCGTCCTCTGGCGGCCGAAACAGGCCTTCTTCCCAGAACGCACGGAAGCGGACTTTTCACACGCGGGCAGACTCAGGTTCTCACAGTTGCAACTCTCGGCACAATGAGCGACGCTCAGATGCTCGACGGTATAGACGAAGAAACCTCAAAGAGATATATGCACCACTACAACATGCCCGGCTACTCAGTTGGTGAAGCAAAGGCAGTACGCAGCCCCGGAAGACGTGAGATTGGTCACGGTGCGCTTGCAGAGCGCTCGCTCATCCCCGTACTTCCCTCTGTTGAAGAATTCCCCTACGCTATCAGATGCGTATCAGAAGTTGTATCCTCTAACGGTTCAACATCACAGGCATCCGTTTGCGGCTCAACACTCGCACTTATGGATGCAGGTGTACCGATAAAAGCTCCCGTTGCAGGTATCTCCTGCGGTCTTATCACCGAGGGTGAACGCTGGATGACAATGATCGACATTCAGGGCGTTGAAGACTTCTTCGGTGACATGGACTTCAAGGTTGCAGGTACTCACAAGGGTATCACATCCATTCAGATGGACCTCAAGATCGACGGTCTTACACCCGAAATCATCAAAAACGCTCTTGAAACAACACACAAGGGCCGTGACTATATCATAGACGAAATTATCCTCAAGGCTATTGAAAAGCCGCGCGAAGAGGTTTCCGAATATGCTCCCAAGATGATCTCTATGACAATAGATCCCGAAAAGATCCGTGAGGTTATCGGAAGCGGCGGAAAGGTTATCCAGAAGATAGTTGCCGATACAGGCGCTAAGATCGACATCAACGACGACGGCAGCGTATTCATCGCAGCTATCAACCGCGACAGCGCTCTTGCAGCAAAGCAGATCATCGACGCTATCGTATTTGAACCCGTTGTTGGAGAGATATACGAGGGTGTTGTAACAAGAATAATCCCGATCGGTGCTTTTGTTGAGATAGCTCCCGGCAAGGAAGGCCTTGTTCACATCTCTAAGCTTGACAACAAGCGTACAGAAAGAGTTGAAGACATTTGTGAAGAGGGCGACACAATGAGAGTTAAATTCCTCGGCACAGACGAAAAGGGCAGATACAATCTTTCAAGAAAAGACGCTCTTTAATAGAGAAAAGTAAAAACCCGATGCTGTCGCAATTAACTTTGTTATTTGCGACAGCATTTTTAAAACATTATTTTTCTTTATTATGAAAGGACAATAATATGACCGTACAACAAATGAAGGACGAGATACTGAGGCTCAAGGCTGAAAACGACATATGTATACTTGTTCATGCGTATCAGAATCACGACATATTTGAAGTTGCAGATTACATAGGAGACTCATACGGACTCAGCGAAAAAGCGGCAGCAGCAAAGCAGAAGACCGTGCTTATGTGCGGAGTTCGCTTTATGGCGGAAACCGTTAAGATTCTCTCACCCGAAAAGACGGTTCTTCTCTCTCACGAGGATGCAGGATGCCCCATGGCAGAACAGCTCAGCGTTCAAGAGCTAAGAGAACTCAAAGCCAAATATCCCGACTATGCAGTTGCCGCATACGTAAACACAACGGCGGCGCTCAAATGCGAATGCGACGTATGCGTGACCTCATCAAGCGCCGTTAAGATAATCAAAAATATTGAAAATAAAAACATTCTGTTTATCCCCGACTGTAATCTCGGCTCATGGGTGGCAGAGTGCGCGCCTGATAAAAACATCAAGCTTATAAACGGGGGATGCCCTACACACATGCGCATCACACCTGCTGACGTTGAGAAAGCGAAAGCGGCTCATCCCGGCGCGCTTGTGCTCGTTCATCCCGAGTGCAAAAGCGAGGTTACAAAGCTTGCGGATTTTGCAGGAAGCACGACGGAAATAATGGATTTTGCCAAAAAGAGCGACTGCAGTGAATTTATAATCGGCACGGAAAACAGTATCATAGAGCATCTTCAGTACATGTGCCCGGATAAATTTTTCTACGCTCTTTCCAAGAACTGCGTATGCGAAAACATGAAACTTACAACTCTTGTTGACGTTTACAATGCTGTCAGCGGCAAGAAACGGTGTGAGGTCGTCCTTGACGATGAAACTATAAGACTTGCAAAGAAATCGCTTGACGAGATGCACAGGCTAGGAAGTATGTAAAATTACTTTTTCCGCACTTTCTTATCATTAAGAAAGTGCGGAATTTTTATTTTCACCTTTTGGACCTGACCGTCGCAATACGCGTCGATCTCGCTTCTGCGGCCGACAACGGTTCCTACCTGCAGGCTTTGCACTACGGGAACACAAAGAAGTTCTCCGTCCTCTCCCCGTTTGAGATAAAGTTCAGATGCGCTTTTTATATGTCTGCGCCCATCAATAAAGCGCGGCAAAAGAAGAAGCCCCTGCTTATAAAACATGTTTATACAAAAGCGCTTATGGTTAAGAATACGTCTGTCTGACGTTTGTGTAAAATCATACTTGATGCTTATAATCTCTTCGTCCACATACATAATCGTTGGCGTAAGAAGCGCGACAATATTGCCGCTTACATTATCATCAAGCTTGTTTTTTAAGTAAACAGACAGATTCTCTGCTATGCGCCGATTCACTGCATCAAGCTTTTCGTATTCGCCGCTATATATATACGTGATTTTTACAGTCACGTTCAAATTCGAACCGACACGCCAGGTGTCGCTAAGCGCTAACTTTTCAATTTTCATACCCTGCTCCTGCGTTGTTATGATACCATTTTATGAGAAAGCAAAAAGAAGCATGCCTCTTGATGTTTCTTTCCGTCTTCATATTTCTAATTATAAACTATATATTTAATATAATTATTTTAGTACAAAATCGTTTAAGTTTCATTGACAAATAAGCATATTTGTGATAAAATGTATATTTGAACAGATATGCCTTTCTGATGTATTGGCAGATAAGTCTTTATTAAACAGTTAAAGGGGTGGTTGACATGATAAGAAGCATGACCGCGTTTGCCAGACAAGTGCAATGCACGCCCGCAAAAAACATCACCGTGGAGCTTAAATCGGTAAACAACCGATATCTCGACTGCTCGGTGAAAATATCGAGGATATTCTCTTTTCTTGAAGACCGCGTGCGCAAATACGTATCCGAATGCGGTATCAGCCGCGGCAAACTTGACGTGTATATCGGCGTCGAGGTTACAGAAGACGGCGAAACCGCTATCGATATAGATGCAGGATATGCCGAGAGCTATATAAACGCGCTGAAAAAACTGAGAGATAAATTTTCCCTTGTTGACGACATCTCCACTATGAGAGTTGCTCAAAACAGAGAGTTATTCACGGTTGTAAAAAAAGAAGAAGACGCAGAATTTGCATGGCTTGAAATAAAGCCCGCACTTGACGCTGCTATTGCCGACTTTATCCGCGCCCGTGAAGAAGAGGGCGAAAAGCTAAAGGCTGATATTCTGCAAAAACTTGCAAAGATCGAAAAGCTTAAAGAAAAGATAGCCGCGTATTCACAAACGGACATTGAAAACTACCGCGAAAGATTTGAAGCAAAGATCAGACAGGCTATTGCAGACTCGGGAGTTGAGCTTAACGAATCGCTCATACTGACAGAGTGCGCAATATATGCCGACAGAGTTGCCATAGACGAAGAAATGGTAAGGCTCGACTGCCATTTTGACTCTTTTAAAAAGATTCTTGAAGAAAATACTCCCGTTGGCCGAAAGATAGATTTTCTGCTTCAGGAGATAAACCGCGAGATAAACACAACGGGATCAAAGTGCAACAATGCAGACATTGCGTCTGTTGTTGTTGAAGTTAAAAGCGAGCTAGAAAAGATACGTGAGCAGATACAGAATATCGAATAATAAGCTCTACAAAAGGCGGTATGATTTATGAAATTTATAAACGCAGGCTTTAATAACATGATAGCCTTAGACAGAATTGTTGCGCTTGCCGCTCCCGATTCAGCACCGATAAAAAGGATCGTGCAGGACGCAAAGGACGACGGCCGCGCAATAGATATAAGTTGCGGCAGACGTACACGCTCGGTTATCATAACCGACAGCGACCACGTTATACTTTCGGCAATCCAGCCCGAAACGCTCTCGTCAAGGCTTAACGGAAAAGCAGACACTGATGAAACAGACGCAAACGAATAAGGAAAATAATACAAGTCAAAAATAAAAACACAGCATTTAAACAGAGCCGCAGTGCGGCAGATTGGAGACCATTATGATTTACCCGTCGATCGACAACCTTACAAAAGGCAAATTCAACAGATACACACTCGTTGTTGCAACGGCAAAATGCGCACGTATTGTAACAGACGAATACGTACGTCAGCGCGAAGCTGCTGAAAAGCTCATTTCCAACAAGGAAACTGAAAAGAGCTTAGTCGCAATGATAAAGCGCGAATTCCGCGACGACAAGGCTGTTAAAACGGCGATCAACCGTCTCGATTCGGGAGAATTCAGAATAAAGGAAGAGTCGCTTATATTCGACGAAGAATAAGCGCAAAAGATTTATGAGGGAAGAAAACTCTGCCGTATACGCCGGAGTTTACGTGCTCGACCTGCCTTCTTCGGCAGAGAGGATCTACGATTATCTTATCCCCGTTGACCTCATGGGTAAGGTCGTGCCCGGCACAATAGTAAAGGTCCCTTTTTCAAGAGGAAACCGCAGCCGGCTTGCCGTTGTTGTGCGTGTCGGCTCGAGCTGTCAATATGATAAAGTCAAGCCCGTGCTCGCGGTCGCAACCGACCGTATTTCTCTTGATGAGGAAATGCTCGGGCTATGCGCATTTTTAATGGAACGCACCTTCTGCACGTTCACGGACGCGCTTCACACTGTGGCAGGCCCGGTAGAGCAGATTGCAGAAGGAAAGCTTAAGGCTATAAACGAGTATAGCTATGCTCTTACAGAAGCAGGACGGCTTGCAAGTGTGCGCGGAAGTGTACGTCAGCGCATCGTCACCCTTTTGAGTGAAAACGGGGCGCTGACAAAAAAGGAGCTTGTTGAGAAATGCTCTGCCACATCATCTCAGCTTAACGGCATGGTAGAACAGGGACTTTTGGATTGTAAGAAGACCGAACTCTTCAGAAATTCATACAGCAAGACTGCGCCGGGTGCAAAAGAAGCAGAGCTGAGTAAAGCGCAGCAGAAAGCGTTTGATGAATTATCACGCGAGCTTGATGCAAACGAAGCGCGTGCGGCTCTCCTCTATGGCATAACAGGAAGCGGAAAAACACGCGTTATAAAAGCACTTATAGACAAAACCGTGCAAAGCGGCAGATCGGTCATCGTGCTTGTTCCCGAAATATCGCTGACACCGCAAACGGTAGACTTGTTCTGCTCTTATTACGGAGAGCGTGTTGCAGTGCTTCACTCCTCTCTCACCCAAGCCGAGCGCTTCGACGTAAGACGTAAGATAGAGCAAGGCGGCATCGACGTTGTTATCGGAACGAGAAGCGCCGTTTTTGCGCCTCTCAAAAATCTCGGCATGATAGTGCTCGACGAGGAACAGGAGCACACCTTCAAATCGGATATGTCGCCAAAATATCATACCAAGGATATAGCAAGATACAGGGCGGCGCACCACAGAGCGCTGATGCTCTTATCGTCGGCAACGCCCTCGTTTGAAAGCTTTTACAAAGCCGAAAGCGGAAAGTACAAGCTTGTCAGACTGACAGAGCGCTATGGAGATGCAAAGCTTCCGGAGGTTATAATTGCCGACTCAAGGCTTGATTCTCTCTCAGGTAACACCTCGGTTATCGGAAGTGTTCTGAGGGATGAAATACAAAAAAATCTTGAGCGCGGCGAGCAAAGTATTCTTTTTGTAAACCGCCGCGGATATAATAATTTTGTATCCTGCGTTATGTGCGGCGAGGTTATAAGCTGCCCCAACTGCAGTGTATCGCTGACACTTCATAAAAAGAAAAATTCAAATGGCGGCACGCTTATGTGCCATTATTGCGCGCACAGAGAGCCGCTTCCCACAGTATGCCCGAACTGCCAAAGCAAACACCTTAATTTTAAGGGCTTTGGCACACAGCTTGCAGAAAACGAGCTTATCGAAAAATTCCCTGATGCAAAAATCATCCGAATGGACGCGGATACCGTATCGGGGAAATCAGATTCAGAAGATACGACCTTCCGCCACGAGCAGATACTCAAGGATTTCAGAGAACACAAAGCAGACATTTTACTTGGCACACAAATGGTAACAAAGGGGCACGATTTCCCGAACGTTACGCTCGTTGGAATAGTCAATGCGGACTCTGCTCTCTATCTTGACGATTACAGAGCAACAGAGCGCGCGTTTTCCCTTGTAACTCAGGTTATAGGCAGAGCCGGGCGCGGAAGCAAGCCGGGACGCGCAGTCATACAAACCTACAATCCCGAAAATGAAACGCTTACATACGCCGCATCGCAGGACTACGACAGCTTTTATAAAAGCGCAATAAAGCTTCGCCGAACGCTCGTATTTCCACCGTTTTGCGATTTTGCGCTGATAAGCATTTCAAGTCAAAAAGAAAAAGATCTCTTTATCGCAACAAATGAGCTTGATGCAAGGCTAAAAGAGCTTATCGGTAACGGCGGAAAATACTCGGATATTGCGGCAACGGCTTTCAGACCGATAGAAGCGCCTGTTTACAAGGTTAACAACGTATACCGTATGCGTATAGTTGTAAAATGCGCATTTAATAAAAAATGCAGAGAGCTTATCTCTCTATTACTTAATGAGTTCACACAAAAATATCCGTCTGTGTCTGTCAGCGCAGACATAAATCCTACAAACATATGAAAGGAGCCCTTTAAATGGCACTTCTTAATATAGTCACCGACGAAGATCCCATACTCAGACGTATAAGCCGTCCGGTCGACCAGATAACACCCAGAATAATCACTCTGCTTGACGATATGAGAGATACGCTTCATAAGGCAGAGGGCGCCGGACTTGCCGCAGTACAGGTTGGCGTTCTTCGCAGGATCGCTCTCGTTGAGGTAGAAGAAGGCAATACAATAGAGCTTATCAATCCCGAGATAATTGAACGCTTTGGCTCTCAGAACGAGGTTGAGGGTTGTCTTTCTCTTCCACACCAGTGGGGCGTAACAGAAAGGCCGATGAAGGTGACCGTTCGCGCAATGAACAGACACGGCGAAAGCTTCACTGTAACGGGCGAGGGGCTTCTTGCCCGCGCACTCTGCCATGAGATTGATCATCTTGACGGCAAGCTTTTTATTGACTGCACCATTAGGATGATAGACGAGGAAGAATTACAGTCAGGTTCTAAAAGAAGCAGAAGAAGACGCTCTTCACGAGGAAACGGATAATGAAAATACTTTTTATGGGAACGCCCGATTTTGCGGCAAGCGTTCTTGAAAAAATATGCGATTTGAATGACGAGATAGTCGGCGTGGTAACCCAGCCCGACAAGCCGCGTGGCCGCGGTTACGAGCTTGCTCAGTCAGCAGTTAAAAAGGCTGCGCTCGAAAGAGGTATACCCGTGTATCAGCCCGAAACGCTCAGGGACAATGCATTTTTGCCCGAGCTTGAAGCGCTGACTCCCGAGCTCATCATCGTTGCGGCTTACGGAAAGATACTTCCGTTGTACGTGCTCGATTTTCCGAAATTCGGCTGTATAAACGTACACGGCTCGCTTCTTCCCGAATACAGAGGCGCCGCACCTATTCAGAGAGCTATAATCGACGGCAAGACCCAAACGGGCATCACGATTATGAAAATGGAACAGGGACTCGACACAGGCAACATGCTTTTAAAGAAAACTGTCGACATCCTCGAAAACGATAATTTCGAAAGCGTTCACGACAAGCTTGCAGAATGTGCAAAAGATGCTATCGCCGAGGCTGTTGAATTGATACGCCAAGGTCTGGACGTTTATGAAAAGCAGGACGACTCTCTTGCCACGTATGCAGAAAAAATAACAAAAGACGACTGCCTTATAAGCTTTGCCGAAAGCGCAAATGAGATACACAACAGAATAAGAGGTCTTTCACCGATTCCTTTGTCTTTTGCTTATCTTGACTCAAAAATGATAAAATTCACTTCTTCGGTTATAGTAAGTAGTGACGGCGAAAATCCTGACGATACCGTTGGTAAAATAACCGATACGCACGGCGGCATGATAACTGTTGCATGCAAGCGCGGTTCTATCGGTATAACCGGCGTTTTGCCCGAGGGCAAAAAAAGAATGTCTGCCGATGATTTTATTCGCGGCAAGCAAGGGCTTGAAGGAATGTTTTTCGCCGAAAAATAAAAGGGAGCTTTTAATATGTTCTTTTACGGTATAGATTCAACCTATCTTTTGCTTGTACTGCCGGCTGTAATTTTTGCCTTCTGGGCGCAGTCTAACGTACAGTCAACTTTTAAAAAATACAGTAAAATAAACGTACCCGGTATGACGGGATACGACAGCGCAAGAATAATTCTTGATGCAAACGGTCTTGGTAACGTCAAGATTGAAAGGATTTCAGGTAATCTTACAGACCACTATGACCCTAAAGCCAACGTTATAAGGCTTTCAGACTCGGTTTACGGGGCTAACACCGCCGCGGCTGTTGGCGTTGCCGCGCACGAAGCAGGCCATGCGGTTCAGCACGCAGTCGGCTACACGCCCATCAAGATCAGAAGCGCTATCATACCGATAACCAATATCGGATCTAATCTTGCACTTCCGCTTGTGCTTCTCGGTATACTTTTATCTCAGCCGGGACTTGCATATATCGGAATTGCGGCGTTCGGCCTCTCAACGGTTTTTCAGCTTGTAACGCTTCCCGTGGAATTCAATGCAAGTAACCGTGCTATCGACGCATTGAAATCGGGCGGCCGCATGACAGGCGAGGAAATATCGGCCTCAGGCAAAGTACTGAGAGCAGCGGCGCTGACATACGTTGCTGCGCTTGCGGTATCACTTGCAAACCTTTTGAGACTTATTTCGCTTGTTAACAGATCGTCAAGAAGATAAAAGACGGAGGTCAATGCCTTGCACAGCGCCCGTGAAATTGCTTATCTTTCGCTTGAAAGATGCGAAAAGCAGAAGAAATATTCAAATCTTGAAATAGACGCTACAACAAAAAAATATTCTCTCAAAGGCGCTGAAAAGGGACTTTACGTATCACTCGTTTACGGTGTTATCGAAAGACGGCTCACGCTTGATTTTATAATCTCCTCTCTTTCAATCCGCCCTGTCGACAAGCTTGACCGTGCCGTTATAATACCTCTGCGGCTCGGGTTTTATCAGCTTATGTTTATGGATAAGATACCCGATAGCGCGGCGGTTGACGAGAGCGTGAAGCTTTCTGTTTCTCATGCAAACAAAGGACTCGGCGGATTTGTAAATGCGATACTGAGAAGTTTTCTAAGAGCTACAAGCGGTAAAAACATTAAAAATCTTTCTGAGATTTTAGACTGCGAGCCGTTTAAAAGCAAGCTCGATTTGCTTGGCAAATATGAACGGATGTCGGTATTATACTCATATCCGAAATGGCTGTGCGAGCATTTTGCCGTATCATACTCAGATACAGAAGCAGAAAAAATAATGTCTGCGCAAAACGAAAACAGAAGCACCAGTTTCAGGGTCAACACCATTAAGGCTGACCGTGATTCAGTTCTCACAATTATTAATGAGCGCGGTATAAATGCAAAAAAGACAAGCTTTTCACCGTTTGGCATAATCTGCGACGGCGGGGCGGTATCGGAGCTTTCAGACCTTTTTGAATCGGGCAAAATATTCGTTCAGGACGAAGCGTCGCAGCTTGCTTCCATTATTCTCGGCGCTCTGCCTGATGAAAAAATTATAGACTGTTGCGCTTGCCCCGGCGGCAAAAGCTTTTCGAGCGCAATTCTGATGGAAAACCGCGGTGAAATAATATCGTGCGATCTTCACCAAAGTAAGCTTTCACTTATAGAAAGAGGCGCCGCAAGGCTTGGGATCGGCATTATAAAAACAAAAGAAGCCGACTCTTCAAAATTTGATGAAGAGCTTGCAGGTATAAACGGATGCGGTGCCGACAGGGTGCTTTGTGACGTTCCCTGCTCAGGGCTTGGTGTAATATCTAAAAAGCCTGAGGTCAGATACAAAGACCCGTCAGATATAGAAAGGCTTCCCGAAATACAGAGAAAAATACTTTACAACTGTTCAAAATACGTAAAGCCCGGCGGTGTGCTCGTATATTCGACCTGCACATTAAATCCTGATGAAAACGAGAATAACGTAAAAAAATTTTTATCCGACAATCCCGATTTTGAGCCGTGCGAATTCTCACTTGTTTCAGAAAACGGACAAACAATTGAAAGTAAGCAGGGATTTTTAACCTTATTTACACATATTCATAATACAGATGGTTTCTTCATCGCAAAGATGAAAAGAAAATAAAACGCAAAGGAGGTCATAGCTTTGACAGACAAGCCCGATATAATTTCGATGAGTAAAAGCGAGCTCACAGCCTATCTTACAGAAAATTATGGCCTTCCCCGTTTCAGAGCAGATCAGATATTTAAGTGGCTGTGCAAGGGTGCGGGCTTTGATAATATGACAAATCTTTCAAAAGAGCTTAGGAAAAAGCTCTCTGAAGAATTGTTCTGCTCGCTTCCCAAAATTGAAAAGAAGCTCGTATCGAAAATAGACGGTACTGTTAAATATCTGTTCAAACTATATGACGGAAATTATATAGAAAGCGTTGTTATGCACTACTCTCACGGAAATACGATTTGTATTTCAAGCGAGGTTGGTTGCAATATGGGTTGCAGATTCTGCGCGTCCACAATAGGCGGTATGACAAGAAAGCTTCTGCCGGGTGAGATGCTCGGTCAGGTAGCGGTTGCAAACTTTGACGGCGCTGATATTTCGAACATAGTTATGATGGGAATCGGCGAGCCCCTTGATAACTATGATAACGTTATACAGTTCTTAAAGCTTGTCACCTCAGACGAAGGTCTCAATATAGGAGCAAGGCATATATCGCTTTCAACCTGCGGACTTGCCGATAAAATACTTGAGCTTGCAAAAGAGGAGTTTGGTATAACCCTCTCGATATCGCTTCATGCTTGTGATGATGAAACACGCTCGGCTATTATGCCGATCAACAACAAGTGGAACATAGGGGCTCTGCTAAGTGCATGCCGTGAATACTTTATAACAACGGGCAGGCGTATTTCCTTTGAATACACACTTATCGCCGGCAAAAACGATTCACCGTTGCAGGCAAACAAGCTTGCCGATCTCTTTTATAAATATTTCAGCGAAAACGGCAGACTTCTGCCGATACACGTTAACCTCATTCCCGTTAACGAGGTTGCTGAAAGAGATTTTGAAACAAGCTCTGTTGAAGCAGTTAAAAAATTTGCCGAAGCTCTTGAAAAAAGACGGATAAACGCAACCGTAAGACGCAAGCTCGGACCTGACATCAACGCTTCCTGCGGTCAGCTGAGAAGAAGCGCCGAAAAAGAAAAAAGTTTGATAACTAACAAATAAAGCATAGATTAAAGCATCACTATCTATCGAAAGGAAAACTTCAGATGATTTATTGCGGAAAGACTAATATAGGAAAGGTGAGAGCCACAAATCAGGACAGCTTTTCAGTTAAGCGCTACGCGGACGACGTACTGCTTGCAGTTGTATGCGACGGCATGGGCGGCGTTCGCGGCGGTAATATTGCCAGCGAAACGGCTATCGAGCTTTTTATGAAGAGTTTTGAAAACAACAGCGTTGTTGATTTAAGTAAATGCACTTCTGTTAATCAGACGCAGGCAACTGCCGCACTTGCTCACGCAGTTTATGATGCAAACGAGGCAGTTTATGCAAAGTCGCTTAGTCAGAGCGAGCTTGCCGGCATGGGTACAACGCTTGTTGCAGCACTTATAGTGAAAAACAGACTCTACGTTGCAAATATAGGCGACAGCCGTTTATATATTGATTCTAATAAAAAGCTCACACAGATATCCGAGGACCACTCATACGTTCAGTTTCTTATTGACGTTGGCGATATCACTCCAGAGGAGGCGAAAACGCATCCGTACAGAAACCGCATAACACGTGCCGTCGGAATACAACCCGAGATAGACTGCGATTACTTTACAGTTGACCTTGACAAGTATCCGGGCGCAAAGATACTTTTATGCTCAGACGGGCTGTGCGGTCAGGTAGATAACCTTGTGATGCATAAAATAATAAACAAAGCAATTTCTCGCAATGATACTGCACAGGCTCACATTGAAAAAACAGTGGATAAGCTTATAGATCAGGCACTGAAGGCAGGAGGGCCTGATAACATTACAGCTATTCTGATCTCTGCAGAAAATGTACAATAGTGTAAGAAGCATTACATAACGTATAAATACACTGTGAGAAAGGTTAAAATAATGGATCTTTTCGAAAAATACGTAGGTCAGGTTTTTGACCGTAGATATAAAATCAAAAAAATAATCGGTATCGGCGGTATGGCCGTTGTATTTGAAGCATACGATATGCTCAAAAACCGTCCCGTAGCGGTTAAAATGCTCAAGGACGATATTTCCACTGATACGCAGGCTGTAAAGCGCTTTATCAACGAAAGCAAGGCCGTCGCTATGCTCTCGCATCCGAATATCGTAAGTATATTCGACGTTTCGGTAAAGGACAACCTCAAATATATCGTTATGGAGCTTATCGAAGGCATAACTCTTAAAAATTATATGCAGAAAAAGGGTGCCCTCTCCTTCAAAGAAGTAGTAAGCATTACAGAACAGATATTAAGAGCTCTTGAACACGCTCATTCAAAGGGTATCGTTCACAGAGATATCAAGCCGCAGAATATCATGCTTTTGCGCGACGGTTCTATAAAGGTTGCAGACTTCGGAATAGCAAAGCTTCCCAATGCGGAAACGGTAACTATGACCGACAAGGCTATCGGCACAGTATTCTATATCAGCCCCGAGCAGGCAAGCGGAAGAACAATAGATCACAGAAGCGATCTGTATTCACTTGGCGCAACTATGTATGAAATGGCAACGGGCAAGCTTCCCTTTACGGCAGAAAGTCCCGTTTCGGTTGCACTTATGCAAGTCAAATCTACTCCTCCGTCCCCCCGTGAGCATAATCCGAGTATAGTACGCGGTCTTGAGCAGATAATACTCATCGCTATGGAAAAAAATCCCGCTCACCGCTTTCAGAGCGCTTCTCAGATGTTAAGGCATCTTCTTCAGATAAAAAATAATCCCAAAGCAGTATTTAAGGTAACACAGCACAGCGCAGATAACGAAAATCTTTTTAATAACAGCGCTTCAGGCAAAAAAAGAGGTCTTTCTCAAAACCGTTCAATGTTACCTATCATTGCAGGTATAACGTCGGCTTTTCTTATAGTTGCAGCTATAAGCGCAGTAACGATAATCTCAGCCTTTCTTGAAGCCACGTCGGGCAACGATGCAATAGTAGTTGAAATTCCCGACCTTGTCGGCGGTATATATACGCAGGAATTGGCTGATCAGCTTGAGGGCAATTACTATGACGTAACGCTTGAGCAGGTCTTTGACTCAGCATCGGCAAATACGATACTTGATCAGGATCCCAAGGTTGGCGAAAAACGCAAGGTTATTCCCGGCAGACAGGACTGCAAGATAACAATAACCGTCAGCAAAGGCGCGCAGACGATGGAGCTTGATAATTACAAGTATTTATACTATTATGAAGCCGAAATAGCCCTTAAAGAACTCGGGCTGTATCCCGAACGCGAATACGTATACCACGACTATATTCCCGAAAGCTACGTTGTCGCAACAAATCCTGAAGAGGGTACAACGGTTAAATACGGCGACACGGTCAAGCTTACCATAAGCAAAGGGCAAAATGCAGAAGAATACTCGGTAACCGTTCCTGATTTTCTCGGAAAGAGCGAGGCAGCGGCAAAGCTCTTGCTATCTGAAGGAAAGCTAAAGCTTGGAGAGGTTACCTATATAGAATCAACAAGCCCAAAAGGTACTATACTCAAGCAAAGCCTGGCATCAATGTCAAGCGTTCCCAGAAATACAAGCATAAACTTCACGGTTAGCAAGGGGCAAGAAGAAAATATTGAACCAGAACCCGATGACGAAGATTACGGTTGGTTGTACTAAATGGAAAAATATCTTAGCGGAAGAATTATCAGGGGAGTTGGCGGAAACTACGATATTCTGCTCGACTCACCTATAGAAAACGAAAACGGCGGGCTTACCGATACTCTTTCCTGCCGTGCGCGCGGCTTGTTCAGACATGACGGCGAAACTCCTCTTGTCGGAGACAGAATAAAGCTGAGGCTTGATACAGCAGAAAACGTGATGATAAGCGATATATATGATCGCAAAAATTCGCTTATACGTCCGCCAATGGCAAATCTTGATGTGCTTTTCGTGATGTTTGCCGTCAAAAAGCCTGAGCCGTCACTTATGACGGTAGACAAGCTTATATCCATAGCCGAAAACAAAAAGATAGAGCCTGTTATAATTATAACCAAAGCAGACCTTGATCCCGAAAAAGCAGAAAAGCTTGCCGCAATTTACAAAAAAAGCGGCTTTACTGTTATGATTCAGGGCGAAGGCTATGGCTGTAATGAGCTATACGATTATATATGTAAAAATCTTGATAATAAAGTTGCCGCATTTGCCGGAGCATCTGGAATAGGAAAATCGACGCTGTTAAACCGCATTTTCCCGGATCTTATGCTTGAAACAGGGGAAATAAGCCGCAAGATCGCACGAGGTAAGCATACAACACGGTGCGTTTCTCTGTATAGCGTAAAGACTCAGGGTACAATCGGCCACGGATTTATAGCAGATACTCCCGGATTTGGGTTGCTTGATTTCGAAAGATTTGATTTTTTCACAAATGACGAGCTTGTGTATACATACCGCGAATTTGCTGAGCATATAGGCAAATGCAGGTACACTAAATGCTCGCATACCAAGGAAGATGGCTGCAGTATCATAGAAGCTGTTAATCGAGGCGATATACCAAAAGAGCGCCACGAAAGCTTTGTAGAAATCAGGAATGTTCTCAAAAATAAGCACGACTGGGATAAAAAATAAAAGAGGCTTTCTGTATGTTAATTAAATGCATATTAACATACAGAAAGCCTTTGTCATATTATAATAATGTCACCAAATATCATTCATAGGAGGAATTAAAATGAAGATAGTGGTTATGAGATCTCCGAAATTTCTTTCTGGAATACTGAAGAAAATTTTTAATATCCCGGGCAAAAATCAGGCAAGATAAGCCTCAAGTTTAGTCGCACTGTTTTTTTGAAAATCGATAAGCTCTCTGCAAAGCTTGTTTGTTTCTTCTGATATATCCTTATTTCTGTTTAAGTGCTTATTCATTTTAAGCACACCCATATTGGTTCCGTTTATCATTATCTCTGCTATATGCGAGGGTGTTGAATCTATCATAGTATTAACAGAAATACCAACGTTCGTCATAAGCTTTGTCATCAGAGGGTTGTCCTGAGGTGTGAGCCCGTGACTTTTTAGTCCCTTTACGGCATCGTCTGCAAAACGCCTGTATCCGTCCTTCTGTTCGTTGAGCTCGCGTCTGAGACGAGCATCATGTGTCTTTGCAATAACGCGTGCAGTTGTATCAACGCTCATAGAAGCGCTTTTATATAAAAACTGCAGCATCTCCTCGTTTGTATTCATAATAAAGCTCCTCACTCAAGTGAGATTTTGCGGATTATTACCGCAGTAATATTATTTCCCTTGCAGTTATTAAAATACATACAATATATGGTTTTAAAAGTGTGCCGGCCAAAATGCATAAATGCAAAATGAGTACAAATACTTATTCTTGCAGGCGGTACACTTTTGTTTGTTTAATCATATTTTGACTATAAATCCTTCGGATAAAAACAAAGATAAAAAAGAGCTGAAATTTTTTTCAAAAAAGTGTTGACAAGACAATTTCTTTATGATATAATAGACAAGCGCTGATGAGAAGCGCCCATATTCCAATAGATGGCGGAATAGCTCAGCTGGCCAGAGCATCCGGTTCATACCCGGCAGGTCATAGGTTCAAATCCTATTTCCGCTACCAGCGCATTCCAACCATAAGTTGGAATGCAATATGGCCCGTTGGTCAAGCGGTTAAGACACGGCCCTTTCACGGCTGTAACATGGGTTCGATTCCCGTACGGGTCACCAGAAAAAAGCACTTCTAACGAAGTGCTTTTTTTAGATGAAATTTGCATGCAGCATTGAAATGTAAATTTTATTTCATTATTTTATTAACACAATCCGGAGGGTATACACATGGTAAAGCATATGATAATATGGAAATTCAAGGACGATGTTTCTGACAAAAAGCAAGCGGCACTTGATATAAAAATCGCGCTTGAAGGCCTTGTCGGCAAGATTGACGGTCTTGTCGAAATGCATATCCTGACAGAGAGCTTTGATACATCAACAGGCGATATTATGATGGACTCTTCTTTTACAGATGCAAAGGCGCTTGATAATTATCAAAGGCATCCGCTTCATCAGTCAGCAGCTAATACATTTGTGCGTCCTTTTATGGAACAAAGGCTCTCATTTGATTACAAAATATAATTCGTATCAAATTCAGTGACAACGGCAGTAAATAACTGCCGTTTTTTTACTTTTATGCTTGATTTTTATTATATTATATGGTATAATTATGTATAATTGTTATCGGTAACTCTAAGTGTTACCGCGTGAAAGGAGAAAACAATGAAAAAAATAGCACTTATTCTTGCGCTCATCTTTGTGCTGACACCTGTGCTTGTTGCTTGTAACGGTGACAATGGAGCAGAAAATAACACATCTGCACAGAGCTCGGATAATTCCGAATACGAGTATTCGCTTGACGATCTTCCCACAATCGATTTTGAAAAAAAGAAATTTGGATTTTACGGCGGCAAAAATACTTCGGGCAGAAGCTTTGGATTTATTGATGCTGAAACAGGAGACATCTTCGAAGATGCAGTCTTCCAGCGTCAGGTGCTGATCGAAGACAGATACAATCTAAGCATATTACGCGGCAGCTCCGCACAAGAGAGTGCCAACCACATAGCTTCAGTACGCAATCTTATTCTCGCCGACGATAAGACATACCACGTTATGAGCATGATCACGTCTGATCCGGCATTCCAGTTGGTTTACGACGGCTACTTTACAGACTGGTACGAATTCGAACACTTTGACCCCTCAAAGCCTTATTGGAACAAAAGTGTTGCAGAAAACTTAAACTACGGCGGCAAGGTATACTGCATGGCAGGAGATATCAGCCTTGGTACATACAATTATACCAACTGCATTCAGTTCAACAAGAAGCTTTTTGACGACCTTGGCATTGATTATCCTTATCAGGACGTTTACGACTATACTTGGACTATCGACAAGCTCATTGAGATCTCCAAGCAGGGTTATAACGACCTTAACGGTAACACCGAATGGGATATAGACAGCGACCGCTTCGGCTTTATGGGCTGGGGTTGGGAAATGAACCTTGCTCTCTACATGGGTATGGGCGGCAACTCTATCGTTAACGACGAAGACCAGATGCCCGCACTCGACATAAATAATACAAGAACAGTTAAGATTATTGATAAGATGATCGAACTCTTCGATAAGAAAAATGCACACACAGAAATGTCTACATACGGTGTTCATAACACTGCATTCAATGAAGGCAGACTTCTTATGAGAGACACATTCTTATTCTGGCTTGAAACTAACCGTGAGCTTGAATTCGACGCAGGCATACTCCCCTATCCGATGCTTGACGAGGATCAGGGCGAATATATCTGTCGCAGTGCTGCAAACTGCTGCGGAGCATATTGGGTTCCCACAACAAACAATGATCTCGCTGCAACAGGTGTTATCCTTGAAGCACTTGCAATTGAGGGTTACAACAAACTCAGACCTATTTACTACGACGTACACCTTGACCTTAAGTCAGCTCCCGATGAAGAAACTATCGACATGGTTGACATAATCTTTGATTCTGCTGAATATATTAATGAAAACTTCATCAATTCCAGCTCTTTCTCAACGTTTATAAGCAATCAGTTCAACTCGTTTGCATCATGGTATGCTAACAACGAGCGTCCCTTCAGACGTCAGATGAAGGAAATGACTGCTTTCTACGGAGCATAATTTAACAATTTACAAGCAGGCCTATAAACGGGGCCTGCTTTTTTCTTTTTTCTATTGATTTTTACAGCTTTATATGTTAAAATAAATAATAATGATAAGAACCATATTTTATCAATAAGGAGAAAACAATGAAAAAAATTGCTCTTATTCTTGCGATCATCCTTATGCTTACTCCGATTTTCGCATCATGCGACAAAACGGATAAAGTAAGTGTAGAAAGCGAAACAAAAAAGCAGGAAGTATCCGAAACAGAATTTTCTATCGACAGCCTTCCTGAACTTGATATGAATAAGGAAGAATTCCGCTCATATGGAGCTAAAAACAGTTCAGGTACTACCTACTATGACTATGAAACAGGCGATCTTATGAACGACGCCAACTATCAGCGTAAGGTTGCCATAGAAGAAAAATATAACGTACAAATAGTAAGAGACAATTCAACACTCGACAATCCTGCAGGAGAAATCAAGAGATTTATTCTTTCTGATGACAAGACGTATGACGTTTTCCACGGCAAACAGGATCAAACGATGACCGAAATGATACTTGACGGCTATTTCGTTGAATGGGGCGATCTTGAATACGTTGACTACACAAAGCCCTATTGGAATACAGCGCTTTCCGAAACAATGAATTTCTGCGGAAAAGTTTATTATATGGCCGGCGACTATAGCCTTTCTACATATAATTCAACAAACGTTATAATGTTCAACAAAGATCTTTTCAATGACCTTGGCATTGAATATCCCTGGCAGGACGTTTATGATTACACATGGACGATCGATAAGCTTATAGAAATCTCCAAGCAGGGTTACAATGACCTCAACGGAAGCACCCAGTTTGAAAGAGAAGAAGACCGCACGGGATATGCCGGTTGGTATTGGGAAATGTATCCCGCTCTTTACTTTGGAATGGGCGGACAGACTATTATAACTGATGAAGATAACATGCCTGTTCTTAACATTGGAACAGAAAGAACTGTAAAGATACTTGATAAGATGATCGAGCTATTCGACGGTCAGAATGCATGGTCTTACGGTACCAATTACGGAACTCATAATAAAGCTTTTGACGACGGCAGACTTCTCATGAGAGATACGATGCTCTACTGGCTTGAAATGAACCGCGGACTTGAGTTTGAAGCAAGCATAGTTCCATATCCTATGCTTGATGAAGATCAGGGAAAGTACTACAGCCGTTCAGGTCCTTCATTCTCTTCCTGTATTTACGTTCCCGTTACAAATGAGAGCCTTGAATCCACAGGTATCATACTCGAAGCTATGGCTATCGAGGGTTACAACAGAATCCGTCCCGTATACTACGATATAACACTTGACCTTAAGTCCACATCTGATCCCGAAACACGCGACATGGTTGATATCGTGCTTGCAAGCGCTGTTTATCAGAATGAAACAATGCTTACACCTTACGACATGAACAAGATAGTAGCATCAAAAACTAATACCTTTACTTCATGGTTTGCTTCAAGAGAGGAATACTTCGAAGGCGTTGTTAAGGATATTGCTGATTATTACGCAGCATAATAGGTACAATAAAAAACAGGCTCGGCAACGGGCCTGTTTTCTCTTTAGTGACAAAACTTGACTTTTTTTTGCTATTATGTTAAAATGTTCGTGGTAAAAACCTTAAAACGGAGAAAAGCATGAACAAAAAACTATTAACTGCAGTTTTACTGCTTATATTTCTATCTCTAGTCTTATGCTCGTGTAATTCGCAGAAAATTGATATTTCCGAATATAAAATCATATATGCTGAAAAAGACGGAGAAATCGTTTCAAAAGCAGCTGAAAAATTACATTCATATGTGCCTGATATAGTTCTGGCATCAGACATGTTGGCACCGGATGTAACAAAAAAGGAAATACTTATAGGAAATACCGGCAGAACAGAGTCTCAGATAGCCGGAAGTTCTTTGTTAAGCCTTGATTATACGGTGAAATATGAAAATGAGAAGGTAATAATTTGCGGCGGCAGCCCTCAAGCGACCGCAAATGCCGTAAATTATGTAATAGACTGTTTTAAAAGCGATAAACTCTCAAATTTAAAGAATTATAATTATAAGCACGATTACAAAATAAAAAGTCTTAAGGTGTCAGGAACAAATATCCGAAGCTTCAACGTAATATCAACTGCAACAGACGAGTCCTTCGATCACCTCAAAGATTATTTTACAGAAAGCTTTACAAGTCTTACCGGGTACAGCCTGCGCGAAGAAGCCGGTGCGCTTAACGTTATGCTCAGATGCGACTCTTCTCTTGCGCCGGCCTCTTATCTTATAAAAGTAAAAGCAGGTGATATTACTCTTAGCGGTGCTAACGCATACACGATAAAAGAAGCAATAGACACGTTTACGGGCACACTTCTTACAACAAAAACAACCCTTAACGACGGAGATGAATTTTCGGGCAAGCTTAAAGCTCTGCCGCTTAGCTATTCTGAATATCTAAATAACAGAACCCCTCTTTACAATTCTTACTATAAACTAACTAAAGAAAACAAATTAACCGTCGTATATTTCGGCTCTTCTGTAAGTTCCGGATACGGTTCAAAAAACAGCGAAGAATCATCAATGCGCGCACTAATGTCCAAATGGCTTGACGATACCTTTCCAAACGCTGATATTACCCATTTTAACAGCACAATAAGCGCAGGCGGTTCTATGCTTGGTGCTTTCAGGTGCGTACACGACGTATGTGCACTTGATCCCGACCTCGTTTTTATTGAGTTTTCCATAAACGACGTATATTCTTCTACAACCTACGATAATGCCAAAGTTTATTACGAAAGCATTATAAGGCAGATAAAGGAAAGTTCACCCGACTGCGAGATAGTAATGCTCTACCCTACCGATCAGACGCATATACGCGAAAATGCAACCGCCTTGTACGATCAGGCACTTGCCGCAGAAGAGATCGCCGCATATTACAAGATCCCCTCAATAAATCTCGCAGGCTCAATTGCCGAAGCTTTTGACTATACCAATGACAGCGAATGGGCGAAATACTTTATAGACATAGTACATCCTACAGACTCGGGGTACGCTCTTTATTTTGATATAATAAAAGAATTCTTTGAAACACAGCTTGTATACGGCGCATCTTTCACAACGCAGCCGAACATACAGGAGCTGCCTCCAAAGCTTACAACAGTTGAATTTGCTCCAAAAATATACTATGCAAACGAGCTTGATATTATCGAAAACAAAAATTTTGCTTTCTCAAATGAGTCTTATTGGAAAACGGCAAATCCTTATAGCGGATATATCTATCCCACATCTGAAAACAATCAGATAAAATTAAAGTTTACAGGAAACAATGTTGCTCTCTTTGCGGAATACGGATCGGAAAACAGACTTATATATAAGATAGACTCAGATCACGAGCGGATTCAGAATCAGCGCGGTTATCATCCGCTGTTACTTGCAACGGACATTTCACAAGAGCCAGGAGAACATACGCTGACAATGAACGTTAGCATAAACAACATAAATGCTCCTTATATAATTACGGCACTGCTTGTATGGTAAAATAAAAAGGCGTCACACGACGCCTTTTTATTTTATATAATTTATTTATCGAGCGAAATATCAAGTATTTCTACTTCGTAAGAACCCGAGGGAGCTTCAACCGTTACAACATCGCCGATCTTCTTGCCTATAAGGGCAACGCCTAAAGGTGACAGGTCTGATATCTTACCGGCAAGGGATTCTGCCTCATTTGAGCCTACAATGGAAAGATCCTCTTCATCGCCGTATTCAACGTCGCGTATTTTCACCTTTGTTCCAAGTCCAACAACGTCGGTGCTTATAGAGCTTTCGTCAATAACCGTAACGTTCTTGAGTATTTCTTCAAGCTCGGCAATTCTTGCCTCAACCTTTGCCTGCTCGTTCTTTGCTTCATCGTATTCACTGTTTTCCGAAAGGTCACCAAACGATCTTGCAACGGCTATTGCTTCCTTTACTTCCTCACGCTTTGTGTTTACAAGGAATGAAAGCTCAGCCTCAAGCTTTTTAAATCCGTCTGTTGTAACTGTCATCATGTTCGCCATTTTTATTTATCTCCTTTTGGTTTGTTATTATTTTGAAAATTCTTTGATTGCTGCTAAAAGCTGTGCATCTTCCTGCTCACCAAGCAAGAATAGTGATTTATCTTTAACCTCATCGGCAAGCTTGACTATTATATCGGGCTTTAGTCCCACACCCTCGTAATTATCTGATACGGGGGGCGCATACATGCTCTGCGATACGCTTATTGCCGAGCCGTCGTACAGAGGAAGTATCGTCTGCATCGTTCCTTTGCCGTAAGTAGTTTCACCTATAAGCTTTGCCTTGCCGTAATCACGAAGAGCGCTTGAGAAAAGCTCTGCCGCACTTGCTGTGTTCGAGTTCACCAGTACCATCATGGGAAGGTCTATACATTCTGCATCGGATGCGAGCGTTTCTTCATTACCTGCCGCATCGTATATACGTATTATAGTTCCCTCAGGCAAGAGATAATCAAGAACCTCTTCAATGGCCTCAAGATTTCCGCCGGGATTGTTTCTTACATCAAATACAAGCTTACTTACGCCTTTGCCCATAAGCTCTTTAACAGCCGCCTTGAACTGCTGCGGGGTACCGTTGTCAAACTCAAGGATCTGCACTATACCTATACTCTTATCATTTGAATATAGTTTTGAGTATACGGTATAATCAGTAACCTTTCTGCGCTCTATCTTAAAGTCAATATAACTTGCATCGCGAAGAACGGTAAATTCCGCATAGGTTTTCTCTTCACCCTTGATCTTGGACAAAGCAGCTGAATATCCAAGGTCCTCAACCGAAAGTCCCTCAACGTGTGTTATCAGATCTCCTGATTTAAGCCCTGCTTCAAGAGCAGGAGAGTCGGGTATAGCGTTTACAACATAAATTGCCGAATGATCCGAATCGTAAAGCGCGTTTATTCCGATTCCAACAAACTCGGCATTCGCATCGGTTACGATCTCTGCAAATTCATCTTTATTAAAATATGCTCCGTATTTGTCACCCGTGCCGGCAACGTATCCCCTGAGCACCGAGTCAACAAGCATATTTTCATCAATCTCTCCAACGTAATTGGTTCTGTACGCGGAATCCACCGATGCAAGCTTGTCGTAAAGCAATTGGGTGTCCTTGATCTCGTTTAATGCTTTTTCATACTTATTATTTACTGTAATATAAGTCAGCTGAAACGTGATAAGCACCGCAAGCGCGACAACCACAAGCATCGTTGATATAGATATTTTCTTATTCAAAAGTTTTTTTCTTCCTTTGTGATATTTATGCCGGGAAATATTTTCTCGGATTTATTATAGCTCCGTTTTCATACATAGAGAAGTGGCAGTGGTTACCCGTTGAATCGCCCGTTGAACCTGCCTTTGCAATAACCTGACCGCGGCTGACCGCGTCTCCTACAGATACGAGCAATTTACTGTTATGGGCATAAAGCGTTGCATATCCGCCGCCATGATCGATCATTACATAATAACCGTAACTGTTGTGCCACTGGCTTTTTACAACCGTACCCGAGTTTGAAGCGTATATATCCGTTCCAAACGGAACAGGAATGTCTATACCGTTATGGAATTCTTTTCTTCCCGAAATAGGACTGGTTCTCCACACGCATTCCGAAGACACATACGTATGAGTTGTGGGCACCGGCCACATAAACTCTCCCCCAACGTATTTTGTATTCTGAGCCTGAAGCTGTTTTACGTAATCGGCTATCTCTTTATCAAGCGCATCTCGCTCAGCTTCCTTTGCCGCAAGCTGCTTTTTGAAATCGCTTTCGCTTGCAAGCAGCCTGTTAATATAATTTGCCGCTTCGTCAGCCTGTTGCGCAAGTGTTTCCTCTGTTTCTTTAAGCTCTTCTTTTAATGAAACCTGATACGCAAGCGTCGTTTCAAAGTCAGCCTTTTCTTTTTCAAGAAGCGCTTTATCATCGGCGATCGTGGTCATTATCTTATTATCGTATTCTATCATGCTTCCGATACGGTCCATCTGAACAAAAAATTCAGAAAGACCGCTGGAACCCAGTATCATATCAAGATAACTGATCTCGCCCTCCTCATAGTTTATACGGAGTCTTTTTTTGAAATTTTCAAGCTTTTTCTCATATGCCGACTTTTTTTCGGCAATCTCTATCTCCTTAACGGAAATGTTTACCGTAAGCGTTTCGATAAGCTGCTCTGTAACCTCAATCTGATCCTGCGCGAGCTTTATCTGCTGATCGAGCGATTTTTTATTTTCAAGTGCTGCGCTCTGGCTGCTTTTGTTTGAATTTATCTGAGTTTTAAGCGAGTTTATCTCTTTCTTGATACCTGCAAGCCTGTTTTCAAGCTTTTGCACGTTGGCATCCGAATAGTTTGCCCCCTCAACTTTAAGCGAAGCAGCTACTGTAATAAGCATAACAACTACAAGAAATATACTGATAATACACTGAAGTCTTCTTAGAGCATGCGCATTTTGTGTATTTCTGTTTTTCACTTTTATTTCCTTCCGTGCTCAAGTTAAGCTTTAAGATATTTTCTCATGGAAAGGATACTTCCTACAATTCCGCAGAAAAGTCCTGCTGCAATAAAGCCTGTGAGTATTGTTCCCTGTACATATGAATACGGGCAGGTATTTATTATAGAAAAACTGTCGCCTATCGTAACGATGATATAATTATACATGAATGCCTGCGCGAAATATGCAATAATACTTGAAAGCGCTCCTATAATTATACCCTCTATTATGAAAGGCATGGCTATAAACCGCCCCGTAGCTCCGATATATCTCATGATAACTATTTCATCAGCGCGCGCCATAACCGCAAGTCCTATAGTATTTACTATAACAAATACGCAAACTACTACGAGAATTATCATGAAAACTATAAGTACGAAGAGTATACCGTTTTTAAGATTTTCTATATTGTCCGCAAGGTCAAGACGGTTGTTTATTTTAACAACACCGTCTATCTGATTAAGCTGATAAACAAGCGTTGAAACACCCTCATTTGTAAAATACGGAATAACATAAGAATCCCTCAGGGGGTTGTCTCCCTCAAGCACCTCAAAAAGGTTTCCGTACTGCGCGTACTTATTAGCCTCTTCTTTGAGTGCTTCTTCTTTTGATATAAATTCAATATTATCCGCATCAACGTTGTCAAGAGCCGCTATTCTCTCTCCAATAGCCGCTACTTCAGCATCACTCTTCTCTGAATCGATAAATATAACGATCTCCTTGGCAAGGCCAAGCTTTTCCATGTTATAATCAACGTTTGCATAGATTATGTAGGAGCTTCCTATCATTATAAGGCAACCCACAAGCACCAGCACCGTTGCGACACTGTATCGCTTGTTGCGCCATAAGCCCTTGAAGGCTTCCTTGATAAAGTATCCCGGTCTCATCACATCATACCTCCTACTTTATCGCTTATTATTTTTCCGTCGTCTATCCTGATAACGCGCTTTTTGAAGTAGTTAACAAACTTTTCCTCATGCGTTATAACGATAATCGTACGGTCAAACTGCTGATTTATCTTGATAAGCAGTTCCATTATGCCGCGGCTCATCTCAGGGTCGATATTACCCGTGGGCTCATCGGCGATTATAAGACTGGGCTCATTAACGAACGCTCTTGCAATCGCAAGCCTCTGTTGCTCGCCGCCCGATATTTCGTGAGGCATACACTGCCATTTATCAACAAGCTTTACAAGCTCAAGCGCTGTTTTCACATTAAGCTTTTTAGTTTTTGGCGACTTTCCTATAACGTCCATTGCAAAAGCAACGTTTTCATAAACAGTCTTCTGCTCCAAAAGCTTGAAATCCTGGAACACCATTCCGAGTCCGCGGCGGTAATAAGGCACCTGACCGCTTCTTAGCTTAGATAGGGACTGCCCGTTTACAACTATCTCTCCGCTTGTTATCTCTTCTTCCTTAATAAGAAGTCTTGTAAGAGTAGTTTTTCCCGAGCCGTTTCCTCCAACTATGAAAACGAACTCGCCATCATCTATTTTAAGATCGATACCGTCGAGCGCAACCGTCCCGTTCGGATATACCTTTTTGACGTTTCTGAATTCTATCATTTTAAAATCTCCGTGTTATCGAACAAGAATCGCCGAAGGATGGCAAAATAGCTTATCTCCGGCGTTGTTCTTTATAAATTGTTGAAAACCCGTCAAAACTTTATCGGCTTACTTGAGAGATACTTCTTGACCATAAGCGCAACCTTGAAGGTTATCGCATGCTCGAATTCTCTCAGATCAAGTCCGGTGAGCTTTCTGATCTTTTCAAGTCTGTATACAAGGGTATTTCTGTGTACGAAAAGCTTTCTTGATGTTTCCGACACGTTAAGATTGTTTTCAAAGAAACACTGTATCGTTGTCAGTGTTTCGCGGTCGAGAGACTCAAGGGAACCCTTCTTAAACACTTCAGCTAAAAACATTTCGCAAAGCGTTGTGGGAAGCTGATAGATAAGTCTTCCTATTCCGAGATTTTCATAGCTTATTATATTCTTTTCCGTATCAAATACCTTGCCGACTTCAAGTGCAACCTGCGCTTCCTTGAACGAGCGGGCAAGATCCTTTATACTGTCAACTGCCGTACCTATACCAACCGAAACCTTTGTGTAAAATTCCGTGCTGAGCGTATCCGATATTGTCTTTGCGATCTTTTCTATTTCCTTAATATCACAATTCTGCTTGATTTCCTTAACAAGCACGATATCATGCTCTCCAACGCTTATAACATAATCTTTGTTCTTGTCGGGGAACATGTTCTGAACCATGTCAAAAGGATTTACCTCGCTCTTTCCGTAGAATTTTACAAGGTAAACAACTCTGGCAACGTCTGAATTGAAATGAAGCTCTTTGCTCTTTATGTATATATCGCTGGGAAGTATGTTATCAAGAATAATGTTCTTTATAAACGAACTCTTATCATACTTTTCATCATAAAGGCTCTTTATATTTGAAAGAGAAATTGATAAGATCATTGAGATCTTATCGGCTAACTTGTCTTCTCCCTCAACAAAAACTACATATTCCGCCTTAGCTGACGTTCCGATAGGACGATACGTATATCCTCCCGATACAATGGCGTCTGTCGTGTAGCTCAGTTCATCACGTATTCCCTGACGAGGTTCTCCAATCTTCACAAGCTCAGAGCAGGAAATGATTATTCCGTTCTCGTCGATAACGCCGATGATACGGTCAACAGCTTCTTTCATCTGATGAATGACTCCCTGAAACATTCTGTTCGACATACGGCGCCTCCTTTCAATTCATAAAAATTTGTTATTTTAAATATATTTTACAACAATTTTTGTGATTTTTCAATAGTTTTTTTGATTTTTTTTATAAATTTTACATCAATTCTATGGTAGAAATGACGGCAATTATAACGTAAACTGCAAGGAGAGCAAAAATTGCATACGACGTTATCATAGGTATAAGGAGCGAAAGAAGCACGCCTGCTATTATTATAGCACTCATTATAACAAGCTTATAATCCTTTATAAGCGACGTGTTGTTCATAGCTCTGAGCACAAGGTATGCGCCTATAACGCAAACGGCTATTGTAAGTATTCCAACTAATATCCTAAATACATCGCCAGATGACGACTTGGATAAAATATTTACGGCAAGCAAGCCGACAGAGCACTGAAGGCTGACTACAAAAAATACTGTATCATATATATGGTAGATAAAATAAAGCGCTGCAAGAACTACGATCGCAACTATGCGCCACGTATCGTAAAGAACGTCTATGTAACCGTACGATGCCGACAGGCAGAAAGCCGCAAACGACACCGCCAAAAGCGACGTGCTCGTTACCACACGCATGCTTTCATCGCTGTTTCTTTTGATTATATAATATACAATAGCTGCTACGGTGAGCACCCCAAGCACGATAGTTAGCGGAAGCTGTACGTTCAAAAGAAAGCCTACCGTGATCGCGCCGTTCTTTCTTATAGTCATAACCGCCATTATTCCGACGATCATTGCAATCGCGGCAAACACAAATTTATACATAAGCAGGGTTTCTCTTGCCTGCGCGCTCTTGCGTCTTAATTCTCTTTCCTTTAGGGATACCACTTTCTTTGCCTTTTTCACTTTTATGCCCATACCTTTCTAAGCATCATTTTTGTTTTATTAAAGTTCAAGAGCATACGATATTGCTCCAAGCGCCACAATGGGAGCCGTTTCGCATCTGAGTATGCGCGGACCAAGCCCTGCTATGATCATACCGGATTTTCCGGCAAGCTCAACCTCACCCTGCGAGAAGCCGCCCTCTGATCCGATGATAACGGATATGCTCATATCTTCTTTATCAAAATCTGTATATTTATCGAGAACGTCCTTTAAGGGGAGTGTATTATCTCCCTCATAAAAGAGTATCGGGATATCTGCCTTTACAGCCTCATTCAAAGCTTCGTTTAGCGTGCACACGTCTTCAACAACGGGGATGATTCCGCGCCCGCTCTGCTTCGCCGCTTCAAGAGCGATCTTATTCCATCTCTCAGCCTTTGATCGTGCACTCTTCTTATCGGGGCGGGATATACACCGCTCGCTTATAAACGGAACTATCCTGCATGCGCCCGCTTCAACCGACTTCTGGATTATAAACTCCATTTTGTCGTTTTTTGGCAGGGCCTGATAAAGAGTCAGCATGTACGGCGGCTCAGTATTTCCCTTATTTGCGGATACTATTTCCAAAATAACAGTATCGTTTTCAAAATCTTTAATAACACACTCGTATTCCAGAGAATGCATGTCGCAAACGGTAATGCCCTCTCCCTTTTTCATACGAAGGGAGCGCATAATATGAGAAGCGTCGCTTCCGGTGATACGAATATGAGTATTATCTATATTTTCACCGGGTACAAAAAAACGCGGCAATCAAACTACCTCTTTTCTGCGGCACTCTGCCTCACTTTGACATTATACTATATTATCGTCAATTTGTCAAATAATTTCGACAAATTTCATAAAAAAAATTGCCGTCGTTCGAGTATTTTAACCAAAACGGCGGTAATTTTATTCATTATTTATTCTTTTTTTGAAAGACGATAGCGCACCATCCGTTTTCACGCACGGTTTCTACAGGCGCAAATCCTTCATTCTTCATAGCATCGAGCACGTCTTGTTCACGCTCTTCTATTATGCCCGAAGTTATATAAAATGCTCCGTCCTTAAGGCATGCACCTATATCGGGAGAAAGCCTTATAATTATGTCGGCAACGATATTTGCAACAGCAAAATCAAATCCGCCCACAGGTACTTCAACGTCTTTAAGGAGATCGGACACCCCGCACTTGATTATATCACTGCAGCCATTCTTTTCGCAGTTTTCACAAGCAACTCTGACAGCCACAGGATCTATATCATAGGCCGCGCATCGTGAAGCTCCCAGCTTTGCCGCGCATATCGACAAAATTCCGCTTCCCGTACCAACGTCAAGAACACAGTCGCCAACCTTCATGTACTTTTCTATAAGCCCTGCAACAAGTCTTGTCGTTTCGTGTGTTCCCGTTCCAAATGCCATTCCGGGATCCATCTTTACGATCACTTCGCCGTTTTTCGCCTCATAATCCTCCCACATTGGAACGATAACAAGCCTGTCACTAACGTTTATCGGCTTATAATACTTTTTCCACGCCGTTGACCATTCTTCCTCGTCAAGACCTATAAGCTCAATCTTTGCGTCTATCGAAAGCGCTTCAAATCTTTCCTTCAAAAATGCAATGTAATCGTTGTAGTTCTTTTCTTCGGGCACGTATATTGATACCGATGCAAGACTTTTGTCCGCATTGAGTATAGATTCGTCTATAAGATCCCCATACACAGTTTTAAGATTTGTTTCTATATCGCTGTAATCCTCGATCATAAGACCGTTGTCAAGCATACCCATAACTGCCGCGGTTTCGTCCAGCTTTTCTATATTGACAGTTACCTTCAGCTGTGTCCATTCCATAAATAACTCTCCGTTATGCCCTTTTATTTTTTGCCCTTGAATTTTTTGAAAAATCCGTCCTTGGAGCCTTCTGCTTCAAGGGTCTGTTCAAGCTTTTTCAAAAGCTCCTTTTGCTCTGCGCTGAGATTTTTCGGAGTTTGTACTGTAACGGTGAAATAAAGATCACCCGTACCCTTGTATTCAAGCTTGTTTATACCCTTGCCCTTTATAGAAAACTGCGTTCCCGTCTGCGTTGCTTCGGGTATCTTATAAGTAGTTCCTCCGTCAAGAGTCGGTACGTTTATCTCTGCTCCGAGCGCCGCCTGCGAGAACGTGATCGGTATATTACAGTATATATTGTAACCGTCGCGCTCAAATATATGGTGAGGTCTGACAGATACAGTTATTATAAGATCTCCCGTCTGTCCGCCCTGACGTCCAACGTCACCCTGAGCACGTATAGCAACTCTCTGTCCGTCGTCAATTCCGGCAGGGATCGATACCTCAAGTTTCTTCTTTATTCTTATATAGCCCGTACCGCGGCAATTGTTACACGGGTTCTTGATTATCTTACCGCGTCCCCGACACGCATCGCACTGCCCCGTTGTCTGCATCATACCGAGAGGTGTTCTCTGCGTGCGTCTTACCTGACCCGTACCCGAGCAGACAGTACACGTTTCGGGCGAAGTTCCCTTCTGAGCGCCCGTTGCAGAGCAGTCAGGGCATTCTTCTATACGGTTAAATTCTATTTCCTTTTTGCATCCGAAAGCCGCTTCTTCAAAGGAAACGATAACTCTCTGAAGTATATCGTCGCCTCTTACAGGTCCGCGTCTGCGTGCACCCGACTGTCCGCCGCCTCCGAAAAAGCTCGAGAATATATCAGACAGATCAATATCGTCGCCAAATCCCCCAAAGCCTCCGAAACCGCCGAAGCCTGAGCCGCCAAAGCCGGAACCCGGATCAAACGCCGCGTGACCGTATCTGTCGTACTGCGCTTTTTTATCGTTATCCGAAAGCACGCCGTAAGCTTCGTTGATCTCCTTGAACTTTTCCTCCGCCTCGGGATTGTTCGGATTAAGATCGGGATGATATTTTTTTGCAAGCGTCTTATATGCTTTTTTTATAGCCGCGTCGTCTGCTCCCTTTTGAAGCCCGAGCACCTCATAATAATCCCGTTTTTCTGCCATCTTAATGACTCTGCCTTTCTGAGTGTAAGCATTAACTGTATAATTATACTTGATTTAGCTTTTTCATTTATACAGTATTTTGTAAACTTTCAAGCTTGTTTAACAAAGAAGTACAACATCGCCCCACCTTTGTGAAAGCGATGCTGTACCGTTTTATTTAACAGTTCTTTTCTCTGATATTACTTGTTGTCACCGCTCTTGTCTTCAAAATCAGCATCATAATACGTGCCGTCGCCCGATGCACCCTGTGCACCGCCGTCAAAGCCTGCACCTGCCGCGCCGCTTGCCTGAGCCTGCTTATAAAGCTCCTCGGAAAGCTTGTAGAACTTCTGCTGAAGTGCTTCTGTATCAGCCTTTATTGCTTCAATATTATCAGTCTTTACTGTTTCGCGAAGCTTGTCGATAGCCGCCTTAACGTCAGCCTTGTCTGCCTCGCTGACCTTGTCGCCGATCTCGCCAAGAGCCTTTTCGCTCTGGAATATGAGGCTGTCTGCCTGATTCTTGGTTTCAACAGCTTCCTTCTGCTTCTTGTCTTCCTCAGCAAACTTTTCTGCATCCTTTACAGCCTTTTCAATGTCTTCCTTAGACATATTGGTGCTGCTTGTGATCGTGATATGCTGTTCTTTACCTGTTCCCTTATCCTGAGCCGTTACGTTTACGATACCGTTGGAGTCGATATCAAAAGTAACCTCGATCTGCGGAACCCCTCGGGGAGCCGCCGGGATACCGTCGAGCACGAAACGTCCGAGAGTTGTATTGCCTGCCGCCATATCGCGCTCACCCTGAAGAACGTGAATCTCAACAGACGTCTGTCCGTCAGCCGCAGTTGAATATACCTGGCTCTTCTTTACAGGGATAGTTGTATTTCTTTCAATAATTCTGTTGAATACTCCTCCGAGGGTTTCTATGCCGAGAGAAAGGGGAGTTACGTCGAGAAGGAGAAGGTCCTTAACGTCGCCGCCGAGAACGCCTGCCTGGATAGCCGCGCCTATAGCAACGCATTCGTCAGGGTTAATGCCCTTGAAGGGATCCTTGCCTATAAAGCTCTTAACTGCTTCCTGAACGGCGGGAATTCTTGTTGAACCGCCAACGAGAAGCACCTTATCTACCTGAGCGGCGCTGACGCCTGCATCGGAAAGCACCTGTCTTGTGGGTATCATCGTCTTTTCAACGAGGTCCGCTGTAAGCTCATTGAACTTTGCTCTTGTAAGGTTAGCATCAAAGTGCTTGGGGCCCGTTGCATCGGACGTGATAAAGGGAAGGTTGATGTTTGTTGTTGCAACGCCCGAAAGCTCGATCTTAGCCTTTTCAGCAGCATCCTTAAGACGCTGGAGCGCCATCTTATCCTGTCTGAGATCTATGCCGTTTTCAGCCTTGAACGTATCTGCGATCCAGTCGATGATTCTTTGGTCGAAGTCGTCACCGCCGAGTCTGTTGTTACCTGCAGTTGCAAGAACCTGGAAAACGCCGTCTGAAATTTCAAGAAGAGAAACGTCAAACGTACCGCCGCCAAGGTCGTATACCATGATCTTCTGCTCTTCTTCCTTATCCATACCGTAAGCAAGAGCTGCAGCGGTAGGCTCGTTTATAATTCTCATAACCTCAAGTCCTGCGATCTTACCTGCGTCCTTGGTTGCCTGACGCTGTGCGTCTGAGAAGTATGCAGGAACCGTGATAACCGCCTGGCTTACAGTTGTGCCGAGATACGCTTCAGCATCTGCCTTGAGCTTCTGAAGAATCATAGCGGAAATCTCCTGAGGAGTATATGTCTGCTCATCTATATTAACCTTATATGCAGTACCCATTTCTCTCTTAACAGAGATAACAGTACGTTCAGGGTTTGTGATGCTCTGTCTTTTCGCAACCTGACCTACCATACGTTCGCCTGTTTTAGAGAAGGACACTACTGACGGTGTTGTACGTGCGCCCTCGGGATTTGTTATAACGACGGGTTCGCCGCCTTCAAATACCGCAACACACGAGTTTGTTGTTCCTAAATCTATACCAATAATCTTTCCCATAATAAAAACCTCCGTTTAAATGTTATATATTTTTTATTTCGATCAGTTAGCAACGGTGACCTTTGCGTGCCTCAGAACGCGGTCGCCTTTTTTGTAGCCTTTTTCAAATACGTCGGCTATAACGTTTTCTCCAAGATCCTCTCTTTCAACGTGAAGCATAGCATCGTGGATATTCGGGTCGAACTCATCGCCCGTAGCACCGTATGCGCAAACAGACATTTTTTCAAGCATATCGCTTACGCTCTTTAATATAAGCTTTAATCCCTCAAGCACCTTTTCGCCGTCATCATACGCCGATGCTCTTTCAATGTTATCGATGATCGGTAACATCTGCGCAAGCGCATCGAAATAAGCGTCTGTGTATATGCCCTCTTTTTCTTTTGCCGTACGCTTACGGTAATTATCGTATTCGGCGATCATTCTCATGTATCTGTCGTTTTGTTCTTCAAGCTCATGCGTTTTGGCTTCAAGTTCTTTTTTCAACTTTTCAAGCTCGCCCTTGAGCTTTTTGTCCTCGCCCGACACTTTCTTTTCAGATGTTTTCTTTTTGTCCTTGCTTTCCTCTTCTGTGCTCTTGGCACTCTTCTTTAGTTCTTCTGCCATTTTTATTTCCTTTCAAGCTTTCTATATGTCAGTCACATCATTTGCCTCAGGCGGCAAAAGCATACCCGAATCCATAGTTTTTTCAAGAGAATCGGCAATATACTTGACCATCGCGCAAACTCTCGCATAGTCCATTCTCCTGGGCCCGACGATTCCTATCGCTCCAACCGTCTTACCGCCGATCTTTATACTCTTATATATTAAGGAAGAGTCGTTCATTTCTCCAAGAGGATTTTCCGAGCCGATAATAATATTCGTATCGTCTCCGAGATCCTTTGAGACCACGTCGAGGAGGCCGCTTTTATTATCAAATGCTTCAAGCATATGCTTAAGCTTTTCGGTATCTGAAAATTCAGGATACTCCAAAAGCCTGTTAACGCCCTCATATTTGAGCTCCGAGCCGTCGCCCTGACGAATGATATCGTATACTATCTTTACCAACGGATTGGCAAGTATCTCAAAACGGTCAAGCCGTTTTTCAAGCTCAAGTATAACCGGAACATTGATGTTTTCGGGATCAAGCCCTGCAAGCGTTGCGTTCATCGCATCGGCTATAAGCTTTATGTCGCCTGGGCCAAGAATAAATCCTGATCTTATCTTTTTCGTTTTTATCTCGCCCGTGCTCGTAAGAGCTATAAGTGCAAAGCACTTCTCGTCAACGTACATAGTATCAAATCGGGTTATAACAACCCCTGCAGGCTTGGGCCTTACAGTAAGCCCGGTGTAGTTTGTCATTAAAGACATAACCTTCGTTGCGCTTTCAAGTATTCCGTCTGCCTCGGAATGCTTCATACCAAGTATCTTATTAAGCTGTGCGATTTCGCTTGAAGTCATACTATACTGCTGCATCAGCGAATCAACGTAAAATCTGTATCCCTTTTCTGAGGGTACTCTTCCCGCAGACGAGTGCGGCTGTTCAAGATATCCGGCCTCTTCAAGCTCTGCCATTTCATTACGTATGGTAGCAGACGAGCACGATATCTGCTTATTCTCCGAAAGGTACTTTGAGCCAACAGGCTCTCCGTTTTGGATATGGGAGTCTACAATTGCCTTTAAAATAAGCTTTTTTCGCTCGCTGAGCTCTGTTTTCTCTTCAGACATCCCATCACCTCTCTATAATAGTTTTTCTATATTTTTAGCACTCTATACTTTCGAGTGCTAATATAATTTAACATTATTCTGACTCAAATTCAATGACATTCTATTGTTTTTGTGTGAATTATTTGTTAATATGGTGCAATAGAGACAAATTTAAATAAAAAACAAGCCGAAAAGACAATCTGTCTTTCGGCTTGTCGGTTCGTTTGATAATTACTCAGCGCTTTCGATCTGCGCCGGAGCTTCTTCGCACTCTTCATCCTTATTATCTGCAGCAGCACCGCATTCGGGGCAGAACTTAGCCCCGTCGTCCATTTTTGCCTTGCAGGATGAGCAAAGAGTTTCACCTTTGAGCTCTCTGATACGCTCGTTTAACTTTTCAACTCTCTTCTTCGCCTCAAATATCTCAGCGATCACCTCGGGAAGAATACGGTCTTCATCATTTGCAAAGCGCTCTACGTATTCGCGGCCGATATTTGCAAACATTTCAGTAATCTTCTTTTCTTCCTCGTTAACAGAAAGCGAAAGCTTAGCGATCTGGGCAAGCTCCTTAGTTTTATCAACTGCTTTTTTGCCCGATTCAGACAGCTTTTCTCCAACAGGTCTGAACTTTTCCTTCAAATCGTCAAAAAATCCCATAACTGTTCTCCTTTATATTTTAAGATTTACATCGTATTTAGTATTCTTTAATAATTATACTCTATCCTGTCTTTTTTGTCAATCACCCGACATGATTTTTTCGCAAGGTCATTTATTTGATTGTAAAATCATCCTTTATTTAGTTAAACCATAGTTATACGGTTATAATAAGCTGTATAATTGTTTCATTTGGCAGTCTACAACACATCTCATTTTAACTGTAAAATAATTACATAAGGAGGGGTGTTATGGATATACAAAGCTTACTTGAAAAAGCGCTGAAAGCCAAGGGGTGGACGCGCTATAAACTGTCAAAATCAGGAAACATTCCCGAATCCACCTTAACAAACATATTCACAAGAGGTAATTGTCCAACGATTTCCACGCTTGAAATTATATGTAATACGCTGGGAATAACGCTCTCTCAATTTTTCTCAGAAAATGAACTGATTGAGGTCACACCGGAGATAAAAGAGCTTCTTGACAATTGGCTGTATTTAAATACGAAGCAAAAGCAAGCTGTTTTGCAAACTATAAAAGCCATGAAAAACGATTCTGTTAAATAAACCAGGATATTATAAAATAAAAAATCCGCACATTTATGTGTACGGATTTCTGGCAGGGGCACAAAGACTCGAACTCTGGACACGCGGTTTTGGAGACCGCTGCTCTACCAACTGAGCTATACCCCTTTATTTCGCTACGGACGATATTATATCACAAGCTACATCTTTTGTCAAGTATTTTTGATCTGCTTTATTTATTTTTGAGGAAAAATATGTTATAATTTATTTGATAGCTTAATTAACAGTCAAGAAAAGGGGTGCTTTAATTGAACATTTTCCGCATGCGTCCCCTTCTCTGTCTTTGTCTTGCCTATCTGGCGCCTCTCGCTGTGTTTTCCTATATCGCAGACGGGAAGCGCCCTTTTCTTGTCTCTTTATACTTGATTTTTGCAACTTTTTGCATTGTAGGCGTATTGTCATACAAGTTTATCCGCCGGCTACCGTTTTCAAAAAGCCTTATCCTTATTATATTCTGCATAATAATATCATCTATAGCTGTTCTGAAAACTATTTTCATGTTCAGTTTCAAATATAGGACTTTACAAGAATTCGAGATGAAAAACGCGCGTATCACCGCTTATGTCACAAAGCTTCACTCCGAGCAAAGCGAATATGCTTCCTTTATTGCACAGGTTACAAAAGCAGACGGTAAGGCCGTCGACTTCTGCATATCCGTCTTTACAAGCTTTTCCCCTCAGATATCCGAGGGCGATATTTTTGTTTGCGATGCGCTTTTAGAGCCTGCAGAAACGTCGCTTTATTACAATGAGAACATGCTCAAGCGGCAAAATATAATTTTCACCGCCGATATTGCTTCTGCAGAAAATTTTGAAATTACAGGCAAGCATAAAACCTTACTTACATACTTCGGCCAAACGGGCGACGAGCTTGGATACAAATTTGACCGCACGTTTTCACGCAGTACAGCCTCTCTTGCCAAGGCGCTTTTGCTTGGTGACCGATATGAGCTTTCGGATATAACCGAACGCAACTTCCGCAGGATCGGTATATCGCATATCCTTGCGCTGAGCGGTACACATCTTGTGCTCATTGTCGGCTTCATTATGTATTTTCTCAAATTTTTAATAAGAAGCGACAAGCTTCGTTTTATATGTGTTGCTCTCATAGCCCTCTTTACCATGCTCATAACGGGCGCTTCTCCATCTATAATGCGAGCCGGTCTTATGCTGATCTACTGTCAGGCCGGTTATCTTCTGCGCCGTCGGTCTGATTTGATGACGGCGCTTTTTGCCGTTACAACTCTAATCGTATTATCAGATCCTTTAAAGATTCTCGACGCGGGCCTTACTCTTTCCTTTGCGGCAACCTTTGGCATTGCTCTCTTTTCAGATATTCTGAGAGGCACATCGCTAAAGCTTTTCGGCAATCCCTTTGACTCAAACATTCCCGTAAAGCTCTTGCGATATTGTTTTGAATCTCTTTGTATCTCTTTCTTTGCCGGTGTTTTCGTTACACTCGCAGCTGTTTTTATATTCGACTGTGTATCGCTTGTCAGTGCAATATCAACGCTTGTTTTGACACCGCTCATCGTTGCTTTTATGATAAGCTCTGCGATGACGCTGTTGCTTGGCTTTCTGCCGACCCTATCACAGGTTTTCCTGTCATTATCAGAACTGCTCTGCGAATGGATAAGCAATTTTTCCTCTTATTTTTCAGATAAGGATTTTGTTTGCATTTCAACGGGATATACTGTTGTAAAACCGCTTGCAATTATTTTCATTCTTGTTTTTCTTTATTTTGTAATAAAAGACGCGCAGGTAAAACATTTTGCCACGTTCTCGCTCTTGTTTTCGTTGATATGCGTACTCTGCATCGCTTTATGTATCGCAAAAGACTTATCCGAAACTCACCTTTGTGTTATTTCAAGTGAAAAAGATGACGGTATAGTTATTTCAAACTCGCAAAACAATGTGTATATTGATATATCGGGTGGATCGTCTGCTTCGTCTGCGTCGGTTGCTTCTGCCGTCACCGGTTACAGAGGTACGGATATAGACGTTTATATGCTGACTCATTATCACTTCGACCACATCTCGGCTCTGAGAAAGATAAACGGCCGTTTGGTAATACGAAAATTGATTTTGCCCGTGCCTTCAAACGATACCGATAAAATATACGCCGCAGATCTTGAAGAGACCGCCAAAGCGCTCGGAATTGATTACGAGTATTATGAAGCAGACACGCCGCTCAACGTAAACGGCGTCTGTGTAACTGCGTATAATCCTGACAGAGTATCGGGCTCTTCACACGTCAGAATTGCTCTCAGTATAGAAGAAGCGGGAGAAGTATTTGTTTACTCTGCAGGATATAACGAAAAATGCGAAAGCTTTAAGCTCTATTCAGATGTACTCAGAAAGGCAGACTTTGTTCTCAAAGGTAATCACGGGCCGAAAACAAATGATACTTTAATCTTATCCGCGCTTACTTCTGCTTACTGCAAGCTTATCGTTTATCCAAATGCGCTAGAAGAGTCAAAAGTTTTACTGCGGCAAACGATTTTACCTTACGGTTATCACGAAATAACTTCTTTTTCAGACTGACTTTTCTGAAGCCTTCTGTACCATTTATAAATATAATTACAAAGCGGTATTGCCGCAAAGGACAATATAAACCAGAAGAAACTGTAAAGCGGACAGATCTGGCCAAGAAGATTAAACGGCCTGTCTGAATAATCCCACACATTTAATTCGAATATGATATTCACGCATACTCCAACGGCAAATTCTATTGCGGTTATCGCCGCAGCACAAGCAAGAACACGAAGCAAAAGCGGAGAGTCAAACGGTGCTATCCTGTAAATTATCAAAAAGCAGACGCCGCCGGTTAGCACCATGCTCGGATGAGTATACCCTCTCCACAAAAGCTCAATGCCCGCATACATAACACCGCCTGCGAGTAATATACTGATATTTTCAACAGCTTTTTTCATAGATCCCCCTATAAATTAGCATATGATATTTTATCTTTGACCCCGCACTGCAATTTATGCATAAAAAAGCCTTATTCTATTGCAAAAAGTGGTATAATGTGGTATACTTATCTAGATTTGTAACTTTAAAGGAGCGCCCTTTTGATGAAAAAAGTAAAAATGCTCATTTCACGCAAACCGGGAAAGATAAATATAGATAATTTTGATGAGTTGAAGGAGTATATAACCGAGGCCGTTAAGCCGTACACTATCGGCAAAAACGGCGAAAACACATCTAAAGCGGCTTATAACAGAAAGATGTTAGTAAAGCTCAAAGGGGAGCTTGAAGCAGGCATGAAAGAAGCTGTAAGCGTATACAATACACCGCTTGAAGAAGTCAGGTTTTTAATCATGCAGCTTTCTGCAATTATTGATACTCCCATTGCGGCAATAGACGAATACACAAAAAGCAACAGCATCAAAAGCAAAAAGAAGCTCAATTCTTCAATACGCGCATTTTTTGAAGCAAACTGCGCGCCTCTTGGAGAATACGCCGAAAGCATTATTGAAAGTCCTGCTTTTATTGAAGATAAGTGGCTGGAAGCAAAGGCGCTCACAATGAGCACTAAGCACGCTATCATTGAAAAGATAAATCTCGCGGCAAAAGATATTTCTTCTATCGAAACCACAACGCACAGCCTTGCGCCTGTCTTGCTTGCTAAATATTTTGAAACGCTTTCAATAAGCGACGTTATAAGCTTCAGAGAAGCAATCGTCAAGGCTGCGAACGGAAGACTCGGGGGTATTGTCAGAACCGCAGACGAGGGAGGCGGGCAGGGAGAGATCGTCCTTAACTGTTCTGAAGACACATTTCTTCGAACGCTTGATCAGTTAAAGCTTATGAACGTAGATTTTCACGTTAAATCCTGCACGTATCCAACCGTTTTGCACGAGATAAAAGAACCTTATTTCGATTCATTTGTTGCCCTTGATATAGAAACTACGGGCTCGTATGGGGCTGCAAGCGGAGACAAGCCTGCAGAGATAACTGAGATCGGTGCCGTTAAGGTTGTAAACGGAGTTGTTACCGATACATTTTCAATGCTCGCAAATCCGGGCAGGAGCATCACTCCTCACGTTGTAAAACTGACTCACATAACAGACGAAATGGTGGCAAACAAGCCCCCTGTTGACGAAGTCGTCAAAAAATTCATTGAATTTGCCGGTGAAAGCATACTTGTCGGCCACAGTATAAAGGCAAGCGATCTTCCCTATATATGCAAGGTTGCGGCAAAGGCGGGGCTTGAATTCAAAAACGAGTTTTTTGATACCTGCGACTATGCGGCAAGGCTCAAGGATAAATACGGTTGGCAAAAGATAAAGCTTGAATATTTAAGCGAGCTTTTCGGTATAAAGCAAAAAGAGGCTCATCGTGCATCAAGTGATGCTCAGGCAAACGTTGGCGTTTATTTTGCCTTGAAAGCCCTTAAAGCCGACTGATTACAAGTTTAACTTATAAAAAAAAGACAATAATTATATATATACCTATGACAGGACAGGTTTTAATATGAAAAAAACAAAAATAGTATGTACGCTGGGCCCCGCTTGCGAATCAGACAAAGTAATTGAAGAAATGATGCTTGCAGGCATGGACGTGGCAAGAGTTAATTTCTCGCACGGAACACATGAGCAACACAAGATCACGATAGACAGATTCAAGGCTCTCAGAGAAAAGCTTGGAACTCACACTCCTCTGCTTCTTGATACAAAGGGCCCTGAGATCAGAACGAAATCCTTTATAAATCCTCCCGTTACGCTTGAAGCGGGACAAACATTCACATTATGTATGTACGACACCGAGGGTGATGAAAGTAAAGTTTCGGTTACACATACAGGACTTTACAAAGATATAAACGTCGGCAGCCGTATACTTATTGACGACGGCCTTATCGAAATGAGGGTTGAAGATAAAAACTCTCGCGAGATAATCTGCCGTGTTATCAACGGCGGCAAGGTTTCAAACAACAAGAGCGTAAACGTTCCGGGAGTACATCTCTCGCTTGATTTTCTCTCTGATCGCGACAAATCCGATATTGAATTCGGTATAAAAGAAGATTTTGATTTTATAGCGGCGTCATTTACGCAATGCGCAGACGATATTCTGAAGATACGTCATTTTCTTGAGGCGCATAACTGCCACGATATACTGATAATAGCAAAGATAGAAAACGGAGCCGGAGTTGAAAATATTGACGAGATACTCGGCGTTGCCGACGGTATCATGGTAGCCCGCGGCGACCTTGGCGTTGAGATTCCGCTTGAGGAGATACCCGTTATTCAAAAAAGTATTATATCCAAGGCATACACGGCCGGAAAGCCTGTTATAACGGCAACTCAGATGCTTGAAAGCATGACGTACAATCCGCGCCCCACGCGTGCAGAAATAACCGACGTTGCAAATGCAATTTACGACGGTTCAAGCGCTATTATGACTTCAGGTGAAACTGCCATCGGTAAGCATCCGGTTGAGGTTGTTCGTACCATGGTAAAAATCGCCGAGCGAACAGAAAGCGATATTGACTATTCAAGCAGATTTTCGCGTTTCGCACCGCATGGCTTCTTAGGAGTTACAACTGCCGTATCGCACGCGGCATGCACAACCTCGCTTGACCTTGACGCGAAGGCTATAATAGCCGTTTCAAAATCCGGTAAAACGCTTAGAATGATAAGTCGTTTCAGACCGAAAACCATGATAATCGGTTGCACTCCCGTTGAAAAAACATGCCGTCAGCTTATGCTTTCCTGGGGTGTTACTCCTCTTGTTATGGAAGAGCGAGAAAGCACCGACGATCTTTTCGACCATGCAATTGCACGCTCTATTGAGCAGGGGCTCGTTTCGCTTGGCGACCTTGCCGTGCTTACCGCAGGAACTCCGCTTGGCATATCGGGCACGACCAATATGATAAAGGTTGCTATAATCGGCGACACACTTGCAACGGGCATGGGTATCGGAGACGGTATTGTCTGCGGCGAGCTTTGCGTATGTCCAAGTGACGATGACGCGCTTAAAAACTACAAGAGCGGAACTATTCTGGTTATTCCCTTTACAACGAATAAAATCATTGACGTTATAAGAAATGCCGCAGGAATAATATGCGAGCAGGGCGGCGCTGATTCTCACGCGGCTATTATCGGCAGAGCGCTTAACATACCCGTAATTGTGGGTGCTGCAGGTGCTACCAAGATCTTAAAGAGCAAGACTGCCGTTACGATCGACTGCAAAAAGGGAATCGTATTCAACGGCGATATTTACAAATAATCTCCTACTGCATATCCTTTTATTAAAAGAATCTGTGGCCTTTGGCCGGAAAAGAGGACATCTTGAAAAAGTTTGATCAATTCGTAAGCTTTATAAAGAACAAGAAAGTGGCTCTCGTGGGGCTTGGAATATCAAACACTCCACTTATTGATTTTCTGTTGCGTGGCGGTGCTCTCGTTTCGGCACACGATAAGAAAACAGAAGCCGAGTTTGACTCTGATTTTATAAGCTCTTTGAAGGATAAGAATATCAAACTCTTTTTAGGCAAGGATTATCTCAATAATTTTGACGAGGATATTATAATCAAAGCGCCGGGTATCAGACGCGATGCAGGCGCGCTTCCTCTCGCAGTTGAAAGAGGTGCTGTGCTTACTTCCGAAATGGAGCTTTTCTTTAAAATTTCCGGCTGTGAAAAGCTTGCCATAACGGGAAGCGACGGAAAGACCACCACGACAACACTAACATATCTTATGATGTGCGAGCATTATAAGGATACCGGGCGCACAGTATACGTTGGCGGTAACATAGGTAAGCCTCTGCTCTCCCAGGTTGAAGAAATCAAGGATAGCGACATAGCCGTTCTGGAACTGTCAAGCTTTCAGCTTCACGCTATGGAGATCGCACCTGACGCGGCGGTTATAACTAATATTTCGCCCAATCACCTTGACTGGCATACAGACTATAATGAATATATCGACTCAAAGCGCCGCATATTTTCCTTTATGGAGAGTGGCATTATTGTACTTAACTATATAAATGATATAACAAGAACACTTGCTGACGACGCCTCTGCAGATGTGGAAGTGCGCTTCTTTACGTCGGGAAATATTGAAGAAATTCCCGAAAAATATACTGCCGTTTACAAAAAAGACGGCAAAATATTTGTGCGTGATGCAAAACTCGGCGAAAGTGTGTTTATAATGAACGAGTCGGACATAGTCGTTCCCGGCAAGCATAATATTGAAAACTACATGACAGCAATAGCTCTGCTTTACGGCAGAGTTGACAACACGGTGTTTGGGAAAATTGCCACAAGTTTTGGCGGTGTTGAGCACAGAATTGAATTTGTTCGTGAGCTTGACGGCGTAAAGTATTACAACAGTTCAATAGATTCAAGTCCCTCTCGTACAATGGCGGCTTTAAACTCCTTTGATAAGAAAGTCATAGCGATTATGGGCGGTTATGACAAGAATATCCCCTATGATGTTATGGGCGACTGCGTTTGCACTCATACTCGTGCGGTAGTACTTACGGGAGCAACGGCTGAGAAAATCAAGTCTGCAATAGAAAACAGCAAAGAAGCAAAGAGCGCTCTGCCCGATATTTATGTAATTGATAATTTTGAAAAAGCTGTAAACAAGGCGCGTGAAATAGCAAAAGAGGGAGAAGCGGTTATACTTACACCTGCCTCGGCAAGCTTTGATAAATTCAAAAACTTTGAGGTGCGTGGCAACTTCTTCAAGGATATAGTCAACAAATTTTGACAGAGGGGCATATATGACGTTTGAAGAAAGAAAAGCACAGGTTAAAAGCTATCTTGGCAAGCTTGTTGATGTTGAGATAGACCGACCTATTGGATATGTTCATCACAAAAAGGATTATGATCTTCACTATCCTATTAACTACGGTTTTATCCCCGACGTTATCGGCGGTGACGGCGAAGAGCTTGACGTGTACGTGCTCGGAATAGAAAAGCCTGTTGAGAAATGCCGTGTTCGTATAATCGGCATCGCTCACAGAGAAAACGACGTTGAGGATAAGCTTATCGGCGCGCCCGACGGCATGCGCTTTACAAGTAATGAGATAACAAAGCTTGTGTTATTTCAGGAAAAATATTATAAAACAACAATTGAAGCAATATAAAAAAGTCTCCTTTGGAAACTAATGTTCGCTGCGCTCACATTTTTAAGGTAGACTTTTTTGTTACAAGCAATTGCTAACAAAATTTCCTATGTAATAAAAACGGTGCGGAGTTTTCCGCACCGTTTTTATTGTATTAACTGAATTAAGCCTTGTTAACAGAACCGAAGAGTTCCATCTTTTCCTTAACTGTTGCCTTTATAGCTTCAACGCCGTCTGCAAGAAGCTTTCTGGGGTCAAAGCCCTTACCCTGAAGGTCCTTGCCTGCTTCAACATATTCTCTTGTTGCCTTTGCAAAAGCAAGCTGGCATTCTGTGTTAACATTGATCTTGGATACGCCAAGAGAGATAGCCTTCTTTATCATATCCTCGGGAATACCTGTACCGCCGTGAAGAACGAGAGGCATGGGTGATGTTGCCTTTGAAATTTCTTCAAGAACGTCAAAACGAAGTCCTGCCCAGTTTTCAGGGTACTTACCGTGAATGTTACCGATACCTGCAGCAAGCATATCAACGCCGAGATCTGCGATCATCTTGCATTCGTTAACGTCTGCAACCTCGCCGCCGCCGATAACGCCGTCTTCTTCGCCGCCGATAGAGCCAACCTCAGCTTCAACAGATATGCCCTTTTCGTGAGCTACTCTGATGATTTCCTTTGTCTTTTCAATATTCTCATCTATTGCATAGTGCGAACCGTCGAACATTACAGAGGAAAAACCGGCTTCCATTACCTTGTATGCATGCTCATAGCTGCCGTGGTCAAGGTGAAGCGCAACGGGTACTGTGATACCGAGTGTATCGATCATACCCTTTACCATACCAACGATGGTGTTATATCCGCACATATATTTGCCTGCGCCCTCGGATACACCGAGAATTACAGGGGAATTTAATTCCTGTGCTGTCTGGAGTATAGCCTTGGTCCATTCAAGGTTGTTGATATTGAACTGACCGACAGCATACTTACCTTCTTTAGCCTTTAATAACATTTCTCTTGCAGATACTAACATTTTTATACCGTCCCTTTCTTTTTTACAAGTTTATTTGGTTTTGAACTTGTATATAATCTTTACATTTTACTCCAAAGAATATTATACAGATTTTTCCCATATTTGTCAAGTTTATAATAGATATTATAAAATAAAATTTCTCCGCCCGGAATATGGGCGGAGAATATAATTATGCCTGTATATCTGCTGCTTCCTTTTCAACTCTTGTAAAGGTAAACACTATATCATCGTTGCTTGCAACTGCAATGTCGTCGTGATTTCCATCAACCGCCTTGCCGTTTACGGTAACCTTCCACATTTCATCGTAAACGGGAGTTACCTTTGTTGTATAATCGTCAACATAGTCAAGGTTCAAACCGTCGGCGGTTTTATCGTAATCAAACTCTGCTCTCTTGAGTGCATCAAATGCAGCATCGAGAAGTGTATCGCCCGCATCAAACACAACCACTGTATTTTCAACGATAACTTCGCCCTCAGCCTCAAATCTTACATTTACATAATCGCCTGTTGGAATGAACGTATAGTTATACACAACTTCGCTTCCTTCGGTTACTGTGTTTTCTCCGGCACGGCCTTTGGGTTCCTTGCCGTCAAGCTTATACTGCCAGTAATATCCGAGCTTGTTACGTACAACTTCTTTGTATGAACCGAGAGACTCAATAGTATCCATCTCGGCATTGAGTTTATACTCAATGCCCTCCCTATCGCAATATGTAACCATAGCGTCGATTACAGTAGCGCCCTCGCCAACACCGACAACGCCCTCCGCAAGCACGCCGTATTCATCAGAGCTGATTATAATGTTTACATTCATATCGCCCTCTTTTACAGTGTCGTCCTTGCCGCAGGAATAAAGAGAACATGCTGCAAGCACGATAACTAATACAAGAGCGAGTATTCTAATTTTTTTCATACAGACCTCCGTTTTGCATAGCGGTTTTGTTTTCATCATTCTTAGTTTGAAAGAGCAACCGCTCCGCCCTTTTACTTCCTTTTAAAATTATACTATTTTTTTTGACTTTTGTCAATATATTTAATACTTTTTAAGAATTGAGAAATATAATAGCGAGATTAAGATACGCCGCAAAAAAGAGCCAGAGCCAGTATATAAACATTATAAGAGCGCTTATAAAGCTTATATTACTGTAACAAAGAACAACGAAAAAGGTAAGCACTATCATCGCTACAAGCACAACAAGGGCAACAAAAAAAAGTTCTGCTCCAAAAAATATGGGCGACCACAAAAGATTAAGCAAGAACATTACACCAAAATACAAAAGCCCTCTGGATTTTGAAACCTTAAAGCATTTGTCCCTGTTTGATATTATAATTCCCGTAGCAGCGCCTATAAGAACGTACAATATGCTCCATATTATAGGAAATACAAAAGCAGGCGGTGCAGCTTGTGGCAGACATAGATTGCTGTATAGATCAAATCCTCCGGACACAAAGCCTGAGATTATTCCGAGAACAAGACATAAGATCGCACATAAAACAACCGTTTTCAGATTAAAAGAGCTCATCTCGCAGAGCAGTTTATTTTTAAGCGAGCATTTTTTCATAAAAAATCACCTCATAATATCGTATGAGGTGATTTTTATTTTTATTCGGTTCATACTCCGAGCCACGGCGGCATTGTTTTATCCGAGTCTTGCGTTTCCGTTTCTCTTTCGTCTGTACTATCTTCGGTTTCGTTGCTTCCGTCTTCATCCTCGAATTTTTCATTATCAGGGTCAGGCTCTATAAGCTCGTCTGTTACTTCCTCAGAATCAGACTCATCTTCAAAGTCAGAGGAGTTTGTCTCGTCATAATGCTCATAGCATGCTGAGTTGAACTGTCTTCCGCCGTTTAAGTTTGTAATTCCAACGTAAGTTTTTTCGGGTATCGCGTTTTCAAAGAACGGAACACCCCACCAAAGTCCGGGTTCAAGACCTTTACTAAGCGGTTTATATACGTACTGAGCGTCTGTTACCGTTATCTCTATCGGGAAGTTTCTCTCAACCTGTATCATACCAACCTTGACAATATTCTCTTCGGGACAGTCGCCTACTACAACTCCGCCCGTAACAGAATCGTACTCAACGAGAACATGGCAGTCACAGTATTCGGTAGGCACCGTTGAGCTTGTAAAATAACCTGTTTCCTTGCGGTTTCCTCTAGGGTCGTTTCTGCACGCTTCAGTCAAAAGCTTTCCTGAATCACGGCAGTATTCTGCAGTCGTAACGCCGTCGGCGATCTTGAATTTTTTGATCGGTTCTCCGCCTGCCGCCGCTTCGGCTATTATATCCTCGTGCAGCTTTGTCATCACGTTATCCCACGGTACTGTTGTGGGGCTGAACGAAAGACTGTCAAGCGACTGGGGTATATCATAGCCAAACCATATTCCGGCAACATAATAAGGAGTAAATCCTATGAACCAACGGTCATAGTCGTCATTGGTAGTACCCGTCTTGCCTGCCGTATTTACCTTATTTTTAAGTGTGATATCTGCGGCAGTACCGCTGGTTACTACGTCCTGAAGCATTTTAACCATTATAGACGCATTCTGCTCGCTCATAATAACTTCGCTTTCAGGCTTATTTTCAAGTATAACGTTGCCCTTACTGTCTACAACCTTATCCCACATTCTAGGCTTGTTGTATACACCGTTATTGGCAAATATCTGATATCCTGCCGTCATTTCAAGAACGTTAACGCCATACGTCATACCTCCCATCGCAAGAGCAGATACAGTCTTATCAGAAAGTATTCTTCCGTTAACATCGGTGTATTCAATAAAGCTATCCATATGAAGCTTATTTTTAACAAAGTCAAAAGACTCCTCGATACCAAGCCTGTCGAGTATTCTTACAGAAATGGTGTTTACCGAGCGGCGAAGCGCATCGTGAACAGTTGTAAGTCCGTTATAAACGTAAGGAAGATTTTTCGGATAAGGTGTCGGATCGGGGAATACCGTCTCGCCGTTCTCATCCTTAGGGAGAGCTTCAAGTGCTTTTTCGGAATATTCCTTGGAATTAAAGGTTACAGGTACGTCGTCAAATACGCTGCCGTAGGTGATAAGCCCGTATTCAAGCGCCGGGCCGTATACAGACAAAGGCTTTATCGAAGAACCGGGCGAACGCGTTGTCTGCGTTGCACGGTTAAGTATTCTGTTGCTTACCTTCTCGCCTCTGCCGCCCACAAGAGCGAGCACGTCGCCGGTCTTGGGATCGATTATCGTCATAGCCGATTCAGGCTGTACCGCGTTATTTGCTTTGGGGAAGCTGTTTTCGTTCTCATATACCTCTTCAAGGACCTTCTGAATATCAGGATCCATAAGCGTGTATATCTGAAGTCCCCCCGACCAAACAAGGTTGGACGCATATTCGCTTGTAAATCCGTATTCTTCCACAAGCGCGTCTATAACGTCTTCGATAACCGCATCGGTGTACCAGCTGTTTGACGTGCTTGCCGTTGTTACAGCGCGTCCCTTATAATTGAGCTCAAGCTCTTTGCCGTAAGCCGAGTCATACTCTTCCTTGGTTATTTTTTCGTGTTTGAGCATCATATCAAGAACGGTATTACGTCTTTGAGCATTATTATCGGGATTTAAAACAGGATCGTATTTAGTTGGCGCATTTGTAATGCTCGCTATTGCGGCGCACTCTATAAGCGTCAGTTCAGAGACATCTTTACCGAAATACGTATATGCCGCCGCCTGAACACCGTTACAGTTCTGCGAAAGAAATATAGTATTTAAGTACATCTCCATTATCTCAGTCTTTTCTTTTTTCTTTTCAAGATTGAGAGCCCGGAGTATCTCCTGAACCTTACGCTGTATGGTAACGTCGTCGTCCTTTGTAAGATTCTTTATAAGCTGCTGAGTTATCGTTGATCCGCCGTAGCGGCTTGTATATGAAGTTGCAAAATTAACAACGGCTCCGGCAGTTCTGTACCAGTCTACTCCGCTGTGCTCCCAGAAACGGTGATCCTCTATTGACACAAAAGCGTCAACGAGGTCTTCAGGGATATCGGTGTAGCTTACCCAGATGTTATTCTGTGCGCCGTAAAGGCGCTGGTCCTCTATCTCTATCGCTTCGCCTATTCTGTATTCGCGGTCCTCATAATCATAGTAATATATCTTTGAAGTGAGGCTCTGCCCAACGTTTAACAGCGACTCGTCTATTTCAGGGTCAAGATAAGTATTGATATATACGGCAAACGCACATCCGACTATGATACCCGTTATAAAAAGTATCAGTATAAGTGTCAACAAAGTGTTTAGTATATAGGTAAACACTTTTTTTGCTGTTGCAGACGTTTGCTTTGAGCTTTTGGATTTCATAGGCAGCTTGCTCATTTCTTAACACGTTTCCTTTCAGATTTATTACTTATTATTTTCATTAAATTCCTGTTTATGTCACAAACCACTCAAGTTAAAGTATAACTGTTCTTTTTGAATACTTTGTGAATATTTGGCGATAATAAAATTACGGTATCGCAAACTCCCGTAAACATTACATGAACATGCAAAAAAGTATAGGCAGAAATATCGCGGGCAGGTAATTTACCACCTTTATTTTAGTAAGCCCGAGCATATTAAATGAAAGACCGATGATAAGTACAGAGCCTGCAGCGGTCATTTCGGATATAACTACGTCGTTTAGTATCGGAGCAAGAAAGCCCGCAAACAAGGTAAGCGCACCTTGATATATAAGTACGGCAAAAGCCGAAAACAGCACCCCTATTCCCATTGAAGAAGCAAATATTACGGCCGATATGGAGTCGATAGTGCTTTTAGCAAACACTGTGCTGTGATCGTGCGCAAGACCGCTCTGAAGCGAGCCTACAACCGCCATGGCACCGACTATAAACAACAAGCTTGAGCTAACAAAGCCGCGTGCAACAGAGCCTTCTTGGTTTTTACTCTTAAGCCTTTTTTCAACAGCGTTCCCAAGCCATATCATGAAGTCATCAAGACGTAAAAGCTCTCCCAAAAGTCCGCCTATTGCAACCGAAAGAATAGTTATCAGAGAATTCTGCCCTTTCATAACTCCCTGAACTCCGATAACGAGAACGCATAGCGAAAGGCCCTTCATTATCGTATCTCCTATTCTGTCGGGTATTCCCCGTTTAAGCAAAAGCCCCACAGAAGCTCCAAGGAGCACCGCGATAAAATTGACGAATACTCCGAGCATTGACGACTCTGTTATGAATATAGTTATACTTTTTATAGTTTCCACACAAGTGTCCCCCGATAAATATAAACCGCGAAAGGTGAGTTATTAAAATGAATCAGCCGTATAACGACATGTATAAATACGTTTCAAGAAAAACGTTTTTCGCCTCTCTTATAATGGTCTGCGCATTCTCTCTGCTCTGTACCCTCAGCGTTCTGTTTTACTCCAAAAGCAAGCTTTATAATGATTCCGATAAAACATACTCCCCCGAATACGTATACGCGTCAGCACCCGTATCGGCCTATATTCTCACAAATTCAAACGGTTACATTGCCGTTTGCGATTATTCCGATCTGAGCCTCATTGAAGTGCTTGACATCTGCGTTAGCGATCTTTCAAACGATACACAGCAATCACTCGAAAGCGGCGTATACGTTGCATCGCTGTCTGAACTTATATCCACTGTAAAAGAGTATACAAACTGATTATTTGTAAACTACGTTTTCTTCTCCGAGAAGGTCTTTGTATTCTCTTATGAGAAAATCGCTTATCTCAACGGAAAGCATTTTATCCGACAAGTATTTCCCCTCTGAGCTGTTATAGAATATAACTGGTGTGTTTCCCGTAAATATCGAACTAAGCGCAACCGCTTTTCTGTATTTACCGCAGTCCTCTGAGTCTACCCTTAAAAACAGCCGCTTTACCTTATGCGTGGCGGTTGTTTTTTTGTTTTCCGGATTGCTTGCGCCAAAACTCTCAAGGTCCTTTGTTTTGTTTGTTAAAAGAGGCATGATCTTATCAATTATAACCTTTGAGGCTTCTCCTTCTCTTATTGAAAGCTTGCCTTTAACTGCTATGGGCTTGTCTACAACAAGAAGATGGGCATAATTTTCAAGGATCCCGGGAAAAGCGATAAGCTCGATTTCTGCGCTTGAATCCTCAAGATTTAAAAACATCATCTTTTCCTTGTTTCTCGTATACTTTACACTGCGCGAGCTTATTATTCCGCTTACAACAACCTCGCTTGCATTCTCATAATAAGGAGTTATCTCATCAACGGCATCCTCGTCCGACTGTGACTGTGATACGATCTGAGCAAGAGGCACCGAAGAAAGCGCGGCTATATGCTCTGAAAAACCGTCGAGTATATGTCCTGAGAAATAAAGACCTGCGCACTCCTTTTCAAAGCGCAGCATATCGCGAAGCTCAAGCTCGGGTATGTCAGGATACTCTATTTCAAGCCCCTTGACTCCCGAAAGCGCGATATCTGAAAACATATCAAGCTGACCCTGAGTATTCGTGCGCACTTCATTTTGGAACTCTTCTATTATAGTTTCATAAGCAAGAAGAAGTCTGCTTCTGTATACACCGAGAGAGTCAAACGCACCGCATTTGATAAGTGACTCCACCTGACGCTTGTTTATATCCCTTTTAGACATGCGCGCGGCAAAATCCTCAAACGAAACGAACCTGCCGCTATGCCTTTCCTCTATTATCGAATCAATAAAAGCAGGACCGACGTTCTTTATCGCCGCAAGGCCGAAGCGGATACCCTTGTCGGATACAGTAAAATCGGTATAGCTTTCGTTTATGTCGGGCGCAAGTATTTTAACACCAAGCTTTTGCGACTCCGCTATATACTCTGCGCTTTTGGCAATATTGCCGAGAACCGATGTCAAAAGCGCCGCCATATATTCGCCAGTATATCTGCATTTGAGATACGCGCTTCTGTATGCAATTAGCGAATAGGCTACGGCATGGCTCTTATTAAAGGCATAGCTTGCAAAAGCAACAAGCTTATCAAAGAGCTCGTTCGCCACAGCCTCGTCCGTGCCTCTCTCTAAAGCGCCCTTTATAAAGGCTTCGCGTTCTTTTTCCATTTCGGCATTTTTCTTTTTAGCCATCATACGGCGAACTATGTCCGCCCTGCCGAGGCTGTATCCGGCAACCTCGCAGCATATGCTCATAACCTGCTCCTGGTATATAACGCAACCGCAGGTTACGTCAAGAATATCCTTCAATGCAGGTATCTTATATTCAATTTTATCGGGAGCAGCACGGTTTTTAAGATATTCACCGATGCTGTCCATAGGCCCGGGCCTGTAAAGCGAGATCGCCGCCGTTATATCTTCAATATTTTTCGGCGCAAGCTCAATAAGAAGCTTCTTCATGCCGGGAGACTCAAGCTGAAAGAGCCCGTCGGTACTGCCTGATGATATAAACTCATACGTTTTTTTATCGTCAAGCTCTATCTTCTCTATGTCAAAATCAGGGTGTTTCTTTTTAACGAGTGCCTCGGCATCGGCAATTATCGTCAGATATCTCAACGCAAGGAAGTCAAATTTCACAAGACCCAGAGCCGATATCTTATCCATATCATACTGAGTTACCACGGCGCCCTTGCTCAGCGCCTGAGGAACATAGTTTGAAACGGGCTTGTCCGTAATAACAACTCCGGCCGCATGCACCTGAGTATGCCTTGCCATGCCCTCAAGCGCCGCCGTTATGTCAATAAGTCTTTTTGTTTCAAAGTCAGACTCATACGCCTCTCTGAATCTACGTATATACTCGCCTGCCTGCTTATCTTTTTTAAGGCTTACACTGCCGTCCAAGAGCCCTCTTACCGTAGCACCCGGATCTCTCGGTATAAGTGATGCAACCGCATCAACTGCCGAATATGACATTCCAAGCGCACGTCCGACGTCTCTTATCGCCGCACGCGCTCCAAGAGTTGCAAAGGCTATTATCTGCGAAACGCGCTCTTCGCCGTAGCGCTCTTTTACATACCCGATGACCTCGTCGCGTCTGTTATAGCAGAAGTCTATATCAAAGTCGGGCATGCTTACTCTCTGCGGATTGAGAAAACGCTCGAAGAGAAGGTTATACTTAACGCTGTCCACGTCGGTTATATAATTAAGATATGCAACAAGGCTTCCCGCACCCGAGCCACGCCCCGGACCGACGGGTATATTCTTGCTTTTGGCAAAGCCGACGAAATCGCGCACAACGAGATAATACTCACAAAAGCCCATAGATGCGATAACGCCAAGCTCGTATTCTATTCTGTCTGTATATACCTTTTTATCGTATTTGTCGTAAACTATCTGACCCGCTTCTTCACGCTTTCTGAGTCCTTCGTAGGTCAGGCGTTTAAGATACTCGTCGGGTGTGCTGTTGTCTTCAGGTTTAAACGTTGGAAGATAGCGCGAGTCAAAATCAAAATCAAAATTACATTTCTCGGCAATTTTTGCAGTGTTTTCAACAGCGCCCTCATAACTACCGAAAAGCTCTTCCATCTCGCTTGTGGATTTATAATAATACTCGTCCTTTTCAAAGCCTATCGGTCTGCCGTCGCTTATAACGCTTCCCGTTTGTATGCACATAAGTATCGCCTGTATTTCGGCGTCGCTCTTGTTTATATAGTGCACGTCACCCGTTGCAGCGTACGGGATACCAGTTTCTCCGTGTATACGCCTCAGTCCTGCAAGAACTCTTGTTTCCTCAGGCATACCGTGATCCTGAACTTCAAGATAGTAGTCTTCTCCAAAAAGCTCCTTCATTTCAAGCGCGTGCCTCATCGCACCTTCAATATCACCCTCAAGGATCAGGCGAGGGACATATCCTGCAATACAGCCTGAAAGCGCAACTAACCCGTCGCTATGCTCTTTTAACAGATCAATATCTATTCTCGGCTTCGAGTAAAAGCCCTCGGTATGAGCCTTGGTTACAAGATAAATAAGATTTTTATATCCCGTTTCATTTTTAACTAATAGCACAAGGTGATAGCCGACGGTGTTGTTAACGCGGTTTTTCTCAAATCTTGATCCCGGAGCAACGTACACCTCGCAACCGATGATTGGCTTTATGCCTTCTTTTTTGCAGGCGTTATAAAAATCAACAGCACCGTACATAACACCGTGATCGGTTATGGCAACAGCAGTGTGACCATGGCGCTTTGCGGCCTTTGCTATATCGCCCACACGGCACGCGCCGTCAAGCAGGCTGTATTCGCTGTGCAGATGCAGATGCACGAAACTTGACACGGTCAACACTCCCTTCTATACTTATTTATTTGCAAATTCCATTATCTTTTTAAGCCTGTTATTTATGCCCGATTTTGATATCGCCGGGGTAAAAGTAAGCCCGAAATCCTTTATTGAAAGTTCGGGAAATTCAAGTCTTTTAAGCGCCGTTTCCTTGAGTTCAGAGCTTAAAAGCTCAAGTCTTCCGCTTGACAAAAGCTTTTCTATCGCCTCGATCTGTGCCTTTGATGCAGATACCACCTTGGAAAGATTGGCTGTATCGCAGTTTCTCTGCCTGTTGGCGTCATTCTTTGCGCCCTTTAGTATACGGCTGTTCATTATCTCAAACAAAGCGTTTGACGCGCCTATATATGCAAGAAAATTCTCTATCTGCTCACTCGATTTGATATATACCATGCCCTGATTTTTACGCACACCGTATTTTGCGTGTATATCAGCGCCCTCAAGGATCTCAAGAAGCTTTCTTGCAAGCTTTTCGCTTCTTACGGGTATTTCCAGATGATATGAATGCTCAGGATTTGTAAGAAGCCCGGCAGATAAAAATACTCCCCTTAAAAACGACGGCTTACAGTTTTCGCATGTGAAAAGATCGGTATTTATGTCCTCATCTGAACCCTGTATATAAAGAAACTTTGATAAAAGCTTTTTTACATCCTCTCTTGAAGAAACAGTTATTTTACTGCTTTTAAAAGAGTCCTCATCTTTGTCCGACTGTTTTTTTCTTGTTACGTAAAGATTTCCTTCTATCTTATAAAGGTCAAAAAGCAATTTTAGTGTCAGCTCTGCCGTTTTTTCGCTTTCGGTTATAAGCCTTATTCTGTTTTCATCAAAGTTTACGGCAAAAAGTAATATGCCGTATAAGAGAGCCCGGCGGCAACAGTCTTTTTTCACGTTCATCAGGCAAAGGCTTTGCTTTGCCTGTATTGCAAAAGACATCCGTCATCTCTCCTTTCATTTTTTATTCTTTGTTTATATCCCTGTGAAATGCGTCTGACGTGTATCCGCTCTCTGAAACGTGAGCGGCCAGCGCCTCGGCTATTGCTACCGAGCGGTGCTTACCGCCCGTGCATCCAATGGCAACGCTAAGATGCCTCTTTCCCTCTTTTATGTAAAGCGGAAGAAGAAAGTCTATCATCTCGCAAAGCTTTTTAAGAAAGCTTTTAGTTTCTTCGCTTTCGAAAACAAACTCGCGCACCTCATCATCAAGCCCCGTTTTATGCTTAAGCGAGGGAATATAAAAGGGGTTCGGGAAGCATCTTACGTCAAAAACAAGATCAGCTTCGCTTGCCAACCCATACTTAAAACCAAATGATGAACAGCTGACGTAGATCTTAGACGAGTCTTTTTCCTTTATAGCCGAATATATCATCTCACGAAGCTGGGCAAGATTTGTTTTCGTTGTATCAATTACTATATCAGAGTGCTCCTTAACAACAGAAAGGATATCTCGCTCCCTCTCTATTGCCTCTCTGATATTCATATTATTTTCTCTTGATAACGGGTGAACGCGCCGCGTTTCCTTATAGCGGTTTACAAGCACTTCGTCAGAGCACTCGATAAATACCGTTTTGAAGCTATGCCCCCTGTCTTCAAGGTCCTTCATGCTTGCAAAAAGGTTATTGAAATCATTTTCACCTCTTGCATCGATTATAAAAGCAACCGCGCTCTCTTTGCCTGCCGAACTGTAAAGCGTTGCAAATTCGGGCATCAGCTTTGCCGGCATATTGTCTATGCAATAATATCCGGCGTCTTCAAGAATATTCGCCGCCTGTGATTTGCCGGCACCGCTCATTCCGGTAATAATTGTAAATTCCACTCAACTTTCCCCCATAAACAAGGTGGTTGTTTTAAACTTTATTCAACTATACGTATCTCGGGCTCTATATCAACACCAAATTTTTCAAAAACTGTTTTTCTCACGTGCTCCAAAAGCGCCTTTACGTCATCTGCCGTTGCACAGCCCGTGTTTATAATAAATCCTGCGTGCTTTTCGCTCACCTGCGCTCCGCCGATACTGTAGCCCTTAAGCCCCGCTTCATCAATAAGCTTTGCCGTAAAATAACCCGGTGCACGTTTGAACGCGCTTCCGGCGCTTGGGAACTCAAGCGGCTGCTTTTCGCGGCGGCGCGACATATAATCTTCCATAAGCGCTCTGATCTCACTCTTTTCACCGCTTAATAATTCAAACTCACAGTCAAGAATGACATACCTGTTTTCGCTTTTTTCAAAAATACTGTTCCTGTATGAAAAATCACAGTCTTTATTATCAAACTTTACGATTTCCCTTTTTTCTCTGTCGTAGCATCTGACGCTCTTTAACACCTCGGAGATCTCCGAGCCGTACGCTCCCGCGTTCATATAGATCGCGCCGCCAACGCTTGCAGGTATTCCGTATGCAAATTCAAGACCTGAAAGCGATGCTTCGCTTGCCGTGCACGATACCTTTATAAGCGATGCTCCGCTTTCGGCAAAAACGCTGTTTCCCGAAACCGATATTTTTTTCATCTGCACGGTCAGTATGACCACTCCGCGAAAGCCCTCGTCGGGGAAAAGGAGATTTGAGCCGTTGCCAACAACAGTGTAGCGCACACGCGCCTCATCAAGCGCCGCGCAAAGCTCTGCCAGCGCCTGCGGATCATTTACAAATACCGCATAATCGGCCTTGCCGCCTATTTTAAAGGTTGTATACGGCTTCATGTCGCAATCCATTATATACGTGCAAAGCCCCTTTGCACTAAAGTCTTCAAGTATTCTTTCTATCACAAAAATGCCTCCGTAAGTATCTATCGGTAAGTTTAGTCCTTTATACTTCCGGCAAGTACCATTTCACGCGCCGCTTCAAGCTGTTTTTCGCTTATTGATACGCCCGAGGTTATGCGTGCGCACTCGAGAACACGCTCGTCAAAATCAAGAATTCTGATCTCTGTTTCATTTCTTCCGTCGCGCTCTGCTTTGGATATGCGCATGTGAGTATGTGCAAGAGAGGCCACCTGCGCGGAATGTGTTATACAGAAAACCTGAGAATTTTTTGATATGGCTTTGATTCGAAGGCCGATCTTTTCGCAGGTCTTGCCTGATACTCCCGTGTCTATTTCGTCAAAAATGAGCGTATCCGTTCCGTCTTTGCCTGCAAGAGAGCTCTTTAAGGCAAGCATAACACGCGAAAGCTCACCGCCCGACGCGGTTTTGGACATAGCCTTTAATTCCTCGCCCGGATTTGCCGCTATAAGGAATAGGACCTCATCAGCCGACTCTTTTGTGTATTTTTCCACGTCGCTTATAATATCAACTTTTATCTTAAAGCGCGCACCCTTCATATCAAGATACTCAAGCTCTTTGCCGATCTTCTCTTCAAAATCACGCGCCGCTTCTTTTCTGATGTTACTTAGCTTTTCTGCCGCGACCTTAAGTAAAGACGTAAGATTTTTGAGCTTTTCTTTTTCTTTTATAACAAGCTCCTCGTTATTTTCAAGCTCGTCAAGCCTTGATTTTGCGCGGTCTCTGAAAGCAAGTATTTCATCAACACTGTTTCCGTATTTTCTCTTTAGCTTCGATATATTGTCAAGTCTTGCTTCTATCTTATCAAGCTCGTATGTTGCGTTTGAGATATCGTCGGGTACAAAATCGCGAACCCTCTCTCCGATATCCTCTATCTCGTATTTATATTCATTAAGTCTGCGTGCAAACTCTTCCGCCTCGGGCACGTACTCTGAAAGCTTTGCCAGCGCAGTTGCCGATTTTGCAATAAGCTCGCCTGCAGAGAGTCCGCCGGGATTTCTTGCAAGCGCTCTGTATACAAAATCCGAGCCTTTAACAAGCTTTTCTGCATTCTGAAGCTTAATTCTGCGCGCTTCGAGCTCTTCGTCCTCGCCTGCCTTTAATGACAGCGCTTCTATATCCTTTATCTGATATTCTAAAAGATCGCGCATCCTTTCGCTCTCGCCCGAATCGGCGAGAAGCTCGTCAAGTCTGTTTTTGCTTTTTCTGTATTCTTCATATCTATCTGTATACTCGCTTTTTGCCGCTTGTATATCCAAAGAGCACGCGGCATAACCGTCAAGATATTTGATATGATTTGAGCTGTCAAGAAGCGTGCGGTTTTCATGCTGAGACTGTATGTTGATAAGATACTTTGATGCCTCACGAAGCAGGGATACTTGCACAGACTGCGAATTTATCTTAGCCTGTGTGCGCCCGTCTGCATACAGTGTTCTCGAGATTGATATAACACCCTCCTCATCAGGCTCTATATCAAGCGCTTTTAATTGCGAAAGTGTCTCGCCGTCAAGCTTTTCAAAAAGCGCGCTTACCTTCGCAAAATCCTCGCCGCCCCTGATAATCTCCTTTGAACCTCTTGCACCCATCAGCAGACATATACTGTCTATGATAATTGATTTTCCGGCACCCGTTTCACCTGTGAGCGCAGTAAACCCCTCGGAAAAATCTATGTCTATTTTTTTGATTACAGCAATGTTTTCTATATGCAGAAATGAAAGCATACTGTTAAACCGCTCCTTTCGTATGAGTGCTCTGCCTTAAAGATCATTTAAGATTTTCAATATCTTCCTTGAGACTTTCTGCCGATTGTTCGCTTCTCATAACTATTATTATAGTATCGTCTCCCGCAACGCATCCCACTATGCCGTCAAAATGCATAGCATCAATTGCCGCCGCAGCGCCCTGCGCCATACCGGGTATCGTTTTTACAACTGTGATATTAGATGCAAAATCCACCTTGGTTACAGTTGTTACAAGAAGATTTCTCTGTATATGCGCATTTGCATCGCTCTTTTCACGACCGATACTGTAACGGCTCTTTGAACCGTGCGTCGGTGTTTTTACAAGCTTTAATTCGCGTATGTCGCGCGATACTGTTGCCTGAGTAACTCTGAAGCCGCTTTTCTTTAAAAGCTCAGATAATTCCTCTTGGGTTTCAACAACGTTTTCGCTTATAAGCTCTACTATCTTATCCTGTCTGGCGTTTTTCATATCTTCTCTCTTTTCCAAAAATTTATTTGTCTGCCATTTTATGCTTTAGCACCTCATAAAAGGAGCTTTGATTTAACCGCACAAGCTCTGCCGCATACACCGACTTTTTCACAACGACGTGTTCACCAGGCTCTATCGTATACTCGTCACTTCCGTCAGCCGAGACGTTTATATCGACCCTGCCTGCGTTAACGAGCTTAAGTGCGCTGTCTGCGCCAAAGATCATCGGCCTTGCCGTCAGCGAATGAGTGCAAAGCGGAACTATATTTATGCATTCAAGAAGCGGGTCTACTATCGGCCCTCCTGCTGCAAGCGCATATGCCGTTGATCCGGTTGGCGTTGATGCTATAATTCCGTTTCCCTTGAAAAGGCCTGCAAAAGCTTCTTCTTTACCAACGTGCAGTTCTATATCAACAACTCTGTTTGTGTTTCCAATGCTTGTCAGTACTATATCGTTAAGCGCCGGTTTTCCCACAAGAACTCTTGAGTCGTTTTTGTATATCTCATATGAAAGCATCATACGCTTTTCAAGCTTGAATTTTCCCTCGAATACGTCTGAGAGCATGTGTATATCTTCAAGCTCAAGCTCTGCAAGATAACCGAGTCTGCCAAGATTTATTCCTATGATCGGTATGCCGACAAGCGCCGCTTTTCTCGCGGTATGTATTATCGAGCCGTCTCCGCCCGCAACCAGCGCAATATCGCCTTCTTCAAAAAGCTCTGACTCAGACTTGAGAGTCACGCCGTCTATATCGCAAAAGTATTCTCTGTACTCTTCGGGCAGAAATACCTTTTTTGAGTTTAAAAGCACGATCTTTACGATCTCTCTTGTATATTTAAGCCCCTCGTCCTTATATTCGTTTGGGATTACGATAATATTATCCATCATTTGGCTACCCTCCCTGCAATGATCTCGATCTCTTCTCTTGAAGGAATTATTCCGGGTTTATTTTCAAATGTATAATACGCTAAAAACTCGCGGTTTCCATCTCCCCCAGCAATCGGAGACACGTCTATTTTACGGCATACAATACCAAGGGAATTTGCACAAAGAATAACCTTTTCTATAACGTCTGCATGCACGCGCTTATCCTTTACAACGCCGTTTTTCCCGATATTTGCCCTGCCTGCTTCAAACTGCGGCTTTATAAGCCCGATATATATGCCGCCCTCTTTAAGTATCCGCGTTAGTGCTTCAAGCACGAGCGTTTGTGAAATAAATGAAAGGTCTGCCGTTACAATGTCAACCTTTTTGCCGATCGTATCAACGTCTATATAGCGCGCGTTTACTCCCTCTAAAAGATGCACTCGCTTATCTGCCCTGATACTTTCATGAAGCTGACCGTGACCAATATCAACGGCAAATACCTCGTCTATACCCGATTCAAGCATCACCTGGCAGAAACCGCCCGTAGATGCACCGAGATCTGCCGCAACAAGCCCCTCAAAGCTTATCCCGAAAGCCTCTTTTGCAAATAAAAGCTTATGCGCCGCGCGGCTTACGTATTTATCCTCTTGTGCTGCAAGAGTGACCACGTCGGTCTCATCGACACTATGCGAGGACTTTGTTACAATTTTATTGTTTACCAGAACACTACCCTTTTTTATCAGATCAAGTGCTCTCGTACGGCTTGACACAAAGCCGTTTTCGGCAAGATAGATATCAAGCCTCATAAATATTTCTCCTTGTCTTAAACCGGAAGAATAAAGCCTATAAACACACCGAGTATCGCCCCGATAATTACCTGAAACGGGGTGTGTCCTATAAGCTCCTTGAGATTTTTCTCCATATACTCGGTGTTTCCCTTGGCAAGGTCCTCGACTATCCTGTTGAGCACCTTCGCCTGCTCTCCTGCCGCACGTCTGACTCCTGCCGCATCGTACATTACAATAAACGCAAATACAACGGCTATGGCGAAAAGCTCAGATGAAAGAGAGTATATTCTTGCCACGGCAACGCACAGCGCGCAAACCGTTGCCGAGTGAGAGCTCGGCATACCGCCCGATGACATTATAAGCCCGAAATCAAGTTTTTTTTCCTGTATAAGATTTATAATTATTTTTATAAACTGCGCTGTAAACCACGCCGCAAGCGCGGCAATAAGCGCTTTGTTACTGACTAACTCTTTTATATATTCCATTAAATTTTCCTTTTATAAGGTTCTGTTATTTTCTTCTGCTTACAATATAATCTGCAAGAGAGCACATTATTTCGTCTTTATCGTATTTGCCTATATACTTCTTAGCTTCATCTGCAAGAGAGGCGGCATATTCTTTCGCTTCTTCAAGGCTCATGAACGTCATAAAAGTTACCTTCTTGTTCTGAGCATCGCTTCCAACAGGCTTTCCAAGCTCCTTCTCATCTGCCGTAACGTCGAGTATATCGTCGGCTATCTGGAAAGCAAGACCTGTTTTTTCTGCATACTTATCGACGTCTCTGCGTGCCACGTCATCAGCACCTGCCGCAAGCGCGCCAAGCCCTGCCGCGCATCTTATGAGCGCGCCCGTTTTAAGCGAGTGTAGCTTTAAAAGCTTTTCAAGGCTTATTTGATTGCCCTCGCTTTCAAGATCTATCGTCTGTCCGCCAACCATTCCCAAAATGCCTGCACTAGCCGCAAGAAGCTTTACGGCTTCAAGCTTTGCCCTCTCATCAAGCATCTTTGCATCGGCTATTATTTCAAAAGCATACGTCAGAAGCGCGTCTCCCGCAAGAAGCGCGAACTCCTCGCCGTATACCTTATGGCAGGTCGGTCTGCCGCGCCTGAAATCGTCGTTGTCCATACAGGGCAGATCGTCGTGTATCAGCGAGTAGGTATGCACACACTCAAGCGCACACGCAAGAGGCATCGCCGCCTCAGACTTTCCACCAAGCATCTCGCAAATTTCAAGTACAATAAACGGGCGTATTCTTTTTCCGCCGCTCATCGCACTGTATCGCATCGCATCCGTTACCCTTTTTAAATCTTCATCACAGTAACTGAAGTACTTTTCAAAGTACTCTTCAAACTCAGCCGCACTTTTCTTTAGGCGGTCTTCTATACTAAGCGACATCATTCTCTGATAGGACCCAGGTCCTTTTCCTCCATAATACCGTCCTCGTCTTGAGTGAGGACCTTTACTCTCTGCTCTACGTTATCAAGCATCGATGAGCAAAGCTTCACAAGACCTGCGCCCTCTTCAAAAAGCTCAAGCGACTTATCAAGCGGCGCATCTGCGCTGTCTAAAAGTCCTACTATTTCTTCAAGTCTTAAAAGTGCCGCTTCAAAGGTTAATTTCTTTTCGCTCATATCTTTTTCCCTTTCGTCTTTTCAATTTTGTTAACACCCGTTACAAGCGCGTCTACCTCACCGTCTGCCGTTTTAAACGCAAACGTGTCTCCGCACTTGACCTGATCCACGCTCTTAACAAGCGTTCCGTCTCCAAGAAATACCGCCGAATATCCTCTCGATATTACCGACATCGGATTCAGCGCTTCAAGCCTTGCCGTTTTCAGCGCAAACTCCTGCTTTTTCTTTTCAAAACTTATAAAAAATGAATTGTCAAGCCGCCCGGAAGTATTAAGTAACATCATTCGTTTATCTTCAACCAGGTATTTCGGGTTTGACAATACCCTGCTTTTTGCCGCGCCTTCGAGCCTGCGCCTTGATGCTTCAAGCTTTTTTGTAAGCGAAAGCTCCATTCTTGAAATAACGTTTGTAAACTTTCTTTTAAGCTCTGTTGTATCGGGCACTGCGATCTCTGCCGCCGCCGAGGGTGTCGGCGCTCTCATATCTGCTGCAAAATCGCATATCGTGAAATCGGTCTCATGACCTACCGCAGAAATAACGGGGATCTTACTTGCGGCAACCGCACGCGCAAGAGCTTCGTCGTTAAAAGCCCACAAGTCTTCGATCGAGCCTCCGCCGCGTCCTATTATTATAACGTCAGCTCCGTTTGTCAAATTGAAATATTCAAGCGCCCGTATAAGCTGAGCAGGCGCTCCCTCTCCCTGAACGAGCGAGGGATAAAGTATTATTTTTGCAAATGGGAATCTTCTTCCCGTAACGTTTATCATATCGCGCACAGCCGCGCCCGTTGGCGAGGTTATTATACCAACTCTTGAAGGAATCTTGGGTAGCCTTTTCTTTCTCGATATATCGAAAAGCCCCTCTGCTTCAAGCTTCTTTTTAAGCTGCTCGTACTGTATATACAAGCTGCCGATGCCGTCAGGCTCCATATCGTCAGCATAAAGCTGATAGTCGCCGCTTTTAACAAAGCCTGAAACGCGCCCGTGGACTATAACCTTCATGCCATTTTCGGGCAGAAATTTAAGCTTTGAGTTTGCGCCCTTGAACATCACGGCTCTGAGCGTTCCTCCCTCGTCCTTGAGCGTGAAATAGAAATGCCCCGTTCTGTGATTTACAAAGTTTGATATCTCGCCTTTGATATATACCGAGGCAAGCATCTGATTTTTATCAAGAAGCATTTTCACGTATTCGTTAAGCTGTGTTACCGTGAGTATATTCTTTTCTCTCTCCATAAACCTGCCTCCTTTTTGTTAATTATCAGAAATATATTTCATTGCGGCAAGTATCGCCGTGCCGCATGCATTATCCGATGAATATTCACTCGGCGCAAACGCCGCATCGTGTCTTTTTGCCAGATACGCTTTTATATAATTATTACTCATAACTCCGCCGGCATATAAAACGGGAAGCTTTCCGTATTTTTCTTTTGCCGAGAGTGTCATTTTATCAAGAACCCTTGCTATAAAATCAAGTATGAAAAAAGCGATCTCGCTCTTTGAGGTTCCCCCCGCAAGCGCCGCAGACGCCTTGTTTTCAGCACCCGACATATTACATGATATTCCACGCACCGTGACCTTTTGCAATATAGAGCATTTTTTGTTTTTATTATCAAACCCTGCGGCCAGCTTCTCAAGCTCGCGTCCGCAAGGAAAATCAAGCCCGAGCATAACACCGACTCTGTCTACAAGCTGACCTGCATTTATATCCTCGCTCTCGCCTATAAGCTTTATGTCAAACCCGTCTTTATCGGGCTTTACGTATAAGACCTCTGTTGTTCCGCCCGAAACGTGGAATGCGAGGAAATCATTTTTAATAAGCTCACGTCTGCCGCTATGCCAGAGAGCCGCCATGATATGCCCCGCCTGATGCGAAAACGCATATTCGGGCGCACCTCCAGATGCAAGAGCAGATGCCGCGCTCACCCCTGCAAGAAAGCAGGGCATGTATGAGCCCTCTATATCCCTCGGATAAGCCGAGTACCCGACTGCGCAAAGCTCACCGTAGCTATAATACTCTTTTAGCTTCTCACATATCTCAGGCAGATTCTTTATGTGCGAAAAAAGCGCATCGCTTTGCCTGAGCCCTCTCGCGCCGCTTGCAACGGGCAGGGGTAGCTTTAAGTTAGCTATAATCTCTGATCTGTCAATATCAAATACAGCTGCCGAGGTCGTATAGTTGCTTGTATCAAAGCCAATTGACACACGCTTAACTTCTTTCATCGTTTTTAAGTCCTCTTAAAGCTTTCTTATTCTGCGTCTTTTTTCACGTCAATGCTCTTTGAAATTTTATTAAGCACTCCGTTAATAAATGCAGGAGCATCGTCAGAATCAAACTTCTTGGCAAGCTCAACCGCCTCGTTGAGAGATACGTTTACAGGTATATCCTTTTCATATAGCATCTCATATGTGCAAATTCGCATAAGCGCAAGTGACACGCCCGGCATACGCGCTATCTTCCAGCCCTTTGCCGCGCCCTCTATGAGTTTGTCTATTTCTTCAAGGTTATCAAATACGCCGTTAATTACGCGGCGCACGTAATCGTCCTCTTCAAGCTCTCTTTCAACTATCGCAGTATCGTAAAGCTTGCCTGCATCTTCCGCTGTCTGAAATGATTTTTCAAAAACAATTCCCAGTGCTGCTTCTCTTGCTTCGTGTCTGTTCATAATGTTTGCCAGCCTTTCGTTTTGTGCTTTATCCGTTTATTGTTACACTTACCCATTATATGATAATAATATTATATCATAAATTTATATAAATGCAAGGGTTATATTTGATATTACAGGCAAATAACTGCATAATATGCGTGAAAAGATGTATAAAAATTTTTGTGCAAAACGAAAATTTACAAATTGTTTTCATTTGAAACTCGTTCGCCTTGTCTTTTAGCACAGGCACTAGCATACATAACTATTATATAACACACTTGGAGGTAAGCATGAATCTGTTTCGCCGCCGCGCACTTCAGTCTATATATTTATGTGCGCTCTCGCTTCTTTTGCTCATACAACAGATCGCTTATAATGCGCACCTGAAAAGCACGCAAACGTCGTCAGACGGCACAAAATACATAAAATGGATAGACTTCGATATAAGTTCACAAGCACTTACAGACGCTGTAAAATATGACGTAGAAAGCAAAAACAGCGAGGTCCACACCGATGCTGTCACCCTGCTCTCCCTACTTGCAACAAAATACGGCGGAAGCTTTAAAAGCTACAAAAAAGCCGACATGGATAAAATATGCGAGAAGCTGAGATCTGGCGAGAAGCCTGAAGACATCGCTCCGAATCTTAAAACCTACAACTATTACAAAGAAGCATACGGTGCAGTACTCGGAGGACTTGTTGGCGAGTATGCAGTCCCATGCGATTACGAAGAAAGCGGTCTTTACTATGAAAAAAGATACGGACTCAAGCTATTTTCGCCGATAGCCGCAGGGTACTACTATAATCATTACGACGATTTTGGCGCCGCACGCAGCTTTGGCTACAAGCGTGTGCATCTCGGTCACGATATGATGGGCTCGGTGGGCACACCTATTGTAGCCGTTGAATCCGGCATCGTTGAAGCTCTGGGCTGGAACCGTTTCGGCGGTTGGAGAATAGGTATTCGCTCGTTTGACTCAAAGCGGTATTATTACTACGCGCACTTGAGAAAAGGTCATCCATATGCCGCTGACATGTATGAGGGAAAAATCGTAAACGCAGGCGACGTTATCGGTTACCTCGGAATGACGGGATACAGTTCAAAAGAGGATACGAACAATATAAACGTGCCACACCTTCATTTCGGAATGCAGATAATATTTGATAAATCTCAGAAAGAGGGTTGGAATCAGATCTGGCTGGATATGTACGAGTTTACAAATTTTCTCTCCAAAAACAAAGCAGAAGTTGCCTATGACAAAGAATCAAACGAGCATTATTCAAAGAGCTCCATTATCGACCTTTCCGCACCCGACTGATTTATTCTGTTATAGCTTCTGTTTCCAAACTGCATGGTTTTATTATCAAAAGATATCATATAAGAAAAATCATATCTGTTACCGTTTTGGTATATCGTGACCTTATCGCCTCTATGAAGCCTGTAATGCGCCTTTTTTTGATCTATACGACATTTGCCTGCCGGGCATAACTCAAGTATATCGCCTTGCGACTCCCATACTCCGATTATATCAGCCTTTGTGCATATTCCTGATGCCATTGTTGCCGCAAGCGCTAATATAAGCACCGACAATACTATCTCACGCATATAAAAACCTCTCCCAAAAATTAAGAGCCTCCGCTTTTGCGGAGGCTCTGTTTTAAGTATGCGCGATTTTTTCATCAGTAAAGATGAAAACTTATAGCAAACGGGGAGATTTTTCCCGTTTTATCTTATTTGTAAAGCTCGCCCATCTTAACGAGTCTTTCATGTCTTGCCTTTGCTGCTTCTTCAGCCTTTGCAAAGAGCTCTTCTGCTCTTTCAGGGAAGGACTTAGCGAGACGTGAGTAACGTGCTTCGTTAGAAATGAATTCCTTGTAATCAGCTGTAGGATCCTTGGAATCGATTATGAGCTTGCCACTTTCGAGTGTAGGATTGTAACGGAAGAGGTTCCAGTATCCTGCGTCAACTGCCTTCTTCATTTCAGCCTGGCAGTTCTGCATACCGCCCTTAGCTATACCGTGCATTTCGCAAGGAGCATAGCCGATGATGATCGAAGGACCGTGGTATGCTTCAGCTTCTGTGAGCGCCTTGAGGAGCTGATTCATATCAGCGCCCATAGCAACCTGTGCAACGTATACGTAGCCGTAGGACATTGCAATTTCAGCAAGATTCTTCTTGCCAATAGCCTTACCTGCAGCAGCGAACTGTGCAACCTGACCGAGGTTGGAAGCCTTGGAAGCCTGACCGCCTGTGTTGGAGTAAACTTCTGTATCGAATACCATGATGTTTACGTCTTCACCCGAAGCGAGTACGTGGTCAAGACCACCGAAACCGATATCGTATGCCCAACCGTCACCACCGAAGATCCATACGGACTTCTTGGAGAGGTAATCCTTTTCAGCAAGGATAGCGGGAGCTGTGGGGCATCCTGCTGCAGCTGCCTTTTCAAGCTCTGCAACGAGTACCTTTGTAGCCTTTTCGTTAGCCTTACCGTCGTCCTTTGTAGCAAGATATTCTTCAGCAGCTGCCTTGAATGTATCGCTTGCCTTGTCGGACTTAGCCATTTCTTCAACCTTAGAGATAAGCTTTTCGCGGATAGCGCCCTGACCGAGAGCCATACCGAGACCATGTTCTGCGTTATCTTCGAAGAGTGAGTTTGCCCATGCGGGACCGCGTCCGCTTTCACGGTTTACGGTGTAAGGTGTAGCAGGTGCCGAGCCGCCCCAGATTGAAGAACAACCTGTTGCGTTTGAGATGTACATTCTTTCACCGAAGAGCTGTGTGATAAGACGTGCATAAGATGTTTCAGCACATCCTGCGCAAGAGCCGGAGAATTCGAGAAGCGGCTGCTTGAACTGGCTGCCCTTAACTGAATCGGGCTTGTAAGGAAGTTCTTTTTCAGCAACGTTTGCAACTGCATAGTCAAATGCTGCCTGCTGTTCGAGCTGAGAATCCTTGGATACCATTTCGATAGCCTTCTTGTCTGTGCCGTCCTTGATAGCCTTTGCTGTTACGGGGCATGCCTTTACGCAAAGCGTACAACCCATACAGTCAAGCGGGCTTATTGCCATTGTGAACTTATAATTTGTCTGCATAGCAGGCTTTTCTGTGAACTTTGTGCTTGCAGGAGCATTAGCAGCTTCTTCTTCGCTCATAGCGAAGGGACGGATAGCTGCGTGAGGACATACAAACGCACAGTTGTTACACTGGATGCAGTTTTCAGCATGCCATACAGGAACGCTTACTGCAACGCCGCGCTTTTCGTAAGCGGATGAGCCCTGCGGGAATGTACCGTCAGCCATATCAGCAAATGCGGAAACGGGGAGTGAATCACCGTCCATCTTGGATACGGGCTTAACGATCTTGTTAACGAAGTCAACGAGCTCGGGACGTGTGCCTGTTGCAGGTGCTTCGGGAGCGCTTTCGCCGGCATTCTTCCAAGCTGCAGGAACGTCAACCTTAACAAGTGCACCTGCGCCCATTTCGATAGCCTTGTGGTTCTGAGCAACAACTGCGTCACCGAACTTGGAGTATGACTTTGTAGCTGCCTTCTTCATGTATTCAACAGCTTCGTCGATAGGCATAACCTTTGCAAGAGCAAAGAACGCTGCCTGAAGTATTGTATTCTTAACCTTTGCGTTACCAACTTCCTTGATAGCTATTGAAGTAGCGTCGATCGTGTAGAACTGAACGTCGTTGTTTGCGATGTAGCTCTTTACGGATGCAGGAAGCTTTTCTTCAAGCTGTGCTGCGTCCCACTGGCAGTCGAGAAGGAATGTTCCGCCCGGCTTAACGTCGTTTACGATCTTATAACCGCTTAAGATGTATGCAGGGTTATGGCAGGCAACGAAGTTTGCCTTTGTGATGTAGTACGGGCTCTTGATGGGCTGGTCGCCGAAACGGAGGTGAGAAATTGTTACACCGCCGGTCTTCTTGGAGTCGTACTGGAAGTATGCCTGAACGTACTTGTCTGTGTGGTCACCAAGAATCTTGATGGAGTTCTTGTTTGCACCAACAGTACCGTCGCCGCCGAGACCCCAGAACTTACAAGCAATTGTGCCTGCAGGAGCTGTATCGGGAGCAACTGTTTCTTCAAGAGAAAGACCTGTTACGTCATCCACGATACCGATTGTGAAGTTGTTCTTGGGTTCGTCTTTTGCGAGGTTATTGAATACTGCAAATACAGATGCAGGAGTTGTATCCTTAGAACCGAGTCCGTAACGTCCGCCGACTACCGTCTTCTTTACACCGTGTGTTGCAAGAGCTGTAACAACGTCGAGGTAGAGAGGCTCGCCGAGTGAGCCAGGTTCCTTTGTTCTGTCAAGAACTGCGATCTTTGTTGCAGTTGCAGGGATAGCTTCGATAAGCTTATCAGCTGCGAAAGGTCTGTAAAGTCTAACCTTGATAAGACCAACCTTTTCGCCGTTTGCGAGCATGTAGTCGATAACTTCTTCAGCAACGTCACAGATAGAGCCCATAGCGATAATAACTCTGTCTGCATCCTTTGCGCCGTAGTAGTTGAAGAGCTTATAGTCGGTACCGATCTTAGCGTTTACCTTATCCATGTATTCTTCAACGATTGCGGGAAGTGCATCATAGTATCTGTTGCATGCTTCTCTGTGCTGGAAGAAGATGTCGCCGTTTTCTGCAGAACCGCGGAGAACGGGGTGTTCAGGGTTGATTGCACGTGCACGGAACTGTGCGATAGCGTCCATATCAACCATTTCCTTGAGGTCTTCTGTTTCCCATGCTTCGATCTTCTGGATCTCGTGAGATGTACGGAAACCGTCAAAGAAGTTGAGGAAAGGTACACGGCCCTTGATTGTTGCAAGGTGAGCAACAGCGCCAAGGTCCATTACTTCCTGAGGATTGGACTCAGCAAGCATAGCAAAACCGGTCTGACGGCATGCATATACGTCAGAGTGATCGCCGAAAATGTTGAGGGCGTGAGATGCTACGCAACGAGCAGATACATGAATTACGCAAGGGAGAAGCTCACCTGCGATCTTATACATGTTCGGGATCATGAGAAGCAGACCCTGAGATGCAGTGTATGTAGTAGTAAGAGCGCCGGCTGCAAGGCTTCCGTGTACGGTACCAGCCGCACCTGCTTCGGACTGCATTTCGATCATCTTGACTCTTTCGCCGAAGATGTTTCTTGCAGGCTCGCCGAAGATATTCTTGTCGTTAGCCGACCATGTGTCTGTCACTTCCGCCATAGGGCTGGAGGGAGTGATAGGATAGATTCCGGCAACTTCCGTAAACGCGTAGCTTACGTGCGCGGCAGCGGTGTTACCGTCCATGGAGATTTTTCTTCTTGCCATGTTTTGTTTCCTCCTGTATATTAAGATAATTTAATTAAACAATATAAAACGGCTCTGTGAGCACATTCCAATATATAATAACATTTTTTAAGTAAAAAGTAAAGATGTATTTGCAAACATTTGAAACAAATTTACGAAAAAATTACATATTTTCTCCTGAAATCGTCCTTTTTCTGTATTTTTAAAAATTTTACTCTTCAGATGTGTCAACAATACAGTCAAGCTTTTCAAGTGCGCTATTTGCTTTTGTGTTGTCTATACGTCCCTTATTCTTTTCAAAATAAGCAACGCTGTTACGTGCCAAAAGTAAAAACTGATTATTAAGAGTACGCCCCTCGCTCTCGCTCACGTATGCAAGCTTTGCAAGAAGATCTTCACTTATTCTTACTGTTATCGTCCTTTGATTTTTCATGTCTCTCTCCTTATATAATTACGGCTTGCATCTGCCGCACGGATCATAATTCATCGCCATTACCTCTTCACGTGTACCGTAAAAATCACGTCTGTTTTCATTCTTCATGGTAGACACGCTTGAACAGTCGGGCTTGTGGAATTTTTCGCTGTTGGTATTGAGCACGTATGTAATTTCTTTTCCTGACACTTGCGAAACAAGCGCTTCTTTTGTTTTGTCTTCAGTTGCAGGAGCCGTTGCAACAGCTTCAGCCCCAATTGCCGCTTTACTGTCAGAAGAACTTACAATCTCGTCGTCACGCATCGATTCTTCATTTGACATGTGGTACAACTCAAGCTGCTCACTCACAGTAAGCCAACGGTTTTCCTCTGCCTGCTTTTCTCGTTGGTCACACGAAATAACGAAAATCATTACAAACGTTATTAAAAGCAGTGCTGCAACAACTACAACCATTCTTATTGTCGTTTTCATAACTGTCCTCTGCTAAAATAATCTAATAAGCATATTATAAGCTTGTCTCAAGCCGGGGCAAAAAGCCGGTTTTATAAATACAACCTAAAAATATGCTTTTTTTATATATTTAAATAGCTTTAAAGGCATATGTAATTTTATATTTCCTCTCAGCCTGCTTTTAAAATTGTTTTTTCTGTATTGTTTTGCAAGAGTGCTGATACCACCGTTTTTGTACGCCTCCATATATTTATCCCATTTTATTCCTTTATTCGTCGGATGGCGCAAACACGTATTACCGTTTACAACTGCATTATAGTCAACTTCTTCCATTATCATGCTGCCTTTTAAAACGCACGATAATTTTGTTGCCTTTTCGGTATTCAGCATACACACAGAAATTCCGTTAACCTTATCACACGGCAGTTTCAAATCGTCATGTCCCCAGAAATCCCCAATTGTTACATCTCCGCATCGCTTCTCTGTTGCATATCTGCACTTAAAGCAGCTCGGTCTCATGAGATTTCCCATTGAAAAACCATACATATAAAACTCGTCGTTTTTACCGATATTTTTAATTCTGCCTGTATAATCGGTAAATTCCATGGTATAGCGTTGCCATGTATACTTTTTACTGCGAAAATCAAAATCCACTATTTTAGTTATGTATTTTTTCTCAAGATATTTCACAAACTCTCTGAACATCCCATAGGAAGGAACGCCGTGGCAAATCAAATCAATGCTTATTAAATTTTCATAATCCTTCCCAAGATATCCCTTAAGAGCAGCAACCTGACACGGAGTGGCTGTAAACAACACCTCTTGTCCCCTTTCGAGCCTTTTTTTAATACCGCGGTATACAAGTCCCGTATCGCTTTGAACATACTTGGATTTGCGCATTAATAAATAATCATCTTTCTTTTCTGAGCAAATATGCACAGGCTTTAAAGTGTTATCATATATACATCCGCAAACCGCCCCGTTATTTGAGAGTACGTGTTCTGCCAAAGCAGAAAACACCCCTCCGGAACTGCTCTTCATGAGTATATCCTTATCTTTTATCGTACACGCGTATGCCTTTGACGGCTCCAAAAGTTTTGTATCAAAAATTTTTTCGCAGGTTTTTGAACACAAATTACACTCAATGCACTTTTCTTCAGAAATTACAGGATAAACAAAACCGTATTCATTTTCCTCTAATTTCACTGCATCTACGGGGCAAATATTGACACACGCCCCGCAGCCCGTACATTTTTCAGGATCATTGCAGATCTGGATCATTTTAATTCACACTCCGTTTTACTGCATTATAAAGATAATCAAGAGACTGTTTTTTCATCAACTCTTTATTTTCATTAATACGGCAATAATCAAGCGGCTTTATTTCAGTAAAATCATAATTTTCATCTATGTATCTGTCTTTTATTTCAAACAACTCAAGGATTTCGGAAATTCTCGGATTTGTTTCAACACTTACATTTTTGAGTAAGCCTACAAAGAATTCCTTTTCAAATATAACAGAAAAACAGATTCCGTGAAAACTGTTAGTTATAACATATGAAGCATTATCCATGTACCCAAGCCACTCTTGAGGACCAACAGCATATATAGGTCTGCCGTTTAATCCATACATCCAGTGCTTAACAACCTTTATAACCTTCAACCCTTTAAGCTTAGCAAGCTTATCGGCATATTTTGTAAGCTCTTTTGAATCTTCTCTCAAATACAAAAAAACATACTTCTTTGCAAATGGGATCTTTTCAAACTCACGATACTCTCTTTTATCAGTTAACAAGGATGGATCTAAAACTAATTCTGCATTTTTCCCGGTAAGCTCAGAAACTATATCAACGCCGCATTTTTCTCTGACAGAAATATATGAAAAATCAGATATAAATCTCTTTGCATCTTCAATTTTATTTTCCGGCACACCGTTTCGTCCGAAGCTTGCCGCGTACGAAATCTTTTTCTTATCATCCTTTACAAAATCAAGGAAATGAGTGTCATCCACATTGTAGCTTCCGTAGTTCCAAACCTGATCGCTTCCGACAACAAAACAATCATAATTTTTTTCTATATCGATTAATTCATCTCTTGTAATTGGTCTCTGAGGATACCCTTTATAATATTTATTAAAGAATTTCTCATACTTATGCATACGTATGGGATGCGCAATAATTCTTGCAGTCCATTCAATTACTTGTTTGAGTTTCCACTTTGAACAAGGCGGCTCAAAAACTGTTTTGCCTATCACAGGTTTTCCCGCTTTGGTCTTTTGATAATTTATTATTTGTGCCTCAACACTATCCATTTTTGAAATATTCTGTTGCAGTGAAAATGCCTGCAACACCGAGCCTGGATTGCTTGAATAAGAAAAAGTTAAAATGCCGACCTTTTTCATTGTCATTTTCTCCCTATTGAAATTTAACGTTTAAGCTCAAGTAAAATAAGGACACCGTCAATTAGCATACACGGCAGACACATCCGCGGTGAGTTGCAAACTCACAGGATTTTTGTATAGCAAAAATCCGTATATATCAACTCTACCAGGAAGTAAAAATGCTTGCTCGCAAGGGCATTTTTACGACGCCGTCAATTAGCATACGCGGAAGGCACGGCCGCGGTGAGTTGCAAACTCACAGGATTTTTGTATAGCAAAAATCCGTATATGCTAATTATAACATTGTCAACAGCAAAAATCAATAGCGGTCTTTTGCCAAAACTATTGTAATATTTTCTTGACTATGATAGAATTATTATTGAAATAAAATTAAATTTTACCATTTTGACCGAAAGGTGAAGCTTCAATGTTTAAAAGCGTATACTCAGCCGGAATTGCAGGAATAGACGGATTTATCGTAACAGTCGAATGTAACTCAACACAGCGCCTGCCGAATTTTGAGATCGTCGGACTGCCCGATGCCTCAGTTAAAGAAGCAAAACAGCGCGTACGTACCGCTATCGAAAACAGCGGATTTATATTCCCCGAGCTTGATCTGATGATAAATCTTGCTCCTGCATCACGCAAGAAAGAGGGCTCGTATTACGACATGGCCATGCTTGCCGGTATAATGAGCGTTACAGGCATGATCCCGCGCGAAATTGACGTTTCCGACTGTGTTTTTATAGGTGAGCTTTCATTATCGGGCGAAACAAGGCCTGTAAACGGTGTTCTCTGCCTGTGCCTTGCGGCAAAACAAGCGGGATTTAAGCACGTTTTCGTACCCGAAGCGAATGCCGCCGAGGCCGCCGTTGTTGACGGCATAAACGTGTACGGAGTCAGCAACGCAAGAGGGCTTGTTATGCACCTTACGGGGCATGAATTTATAGAAAAGCAGTCATTTAATAAAGATAAATTCAAAGCAGAGTTTTCAAAAAGCTCGCTTGATTTTTCAGACGTAAAGGGTCAGGCAAAGGTAAAGCGTGCGCTTGAAATAGCCGCCGCAGGCGGACACAACGTGCTGCTTATCGGCCCGCCCGGCACGGGTAAATCCATGCTTGCAAAAAGACTTCCGACAATTTTGCCCGAGCTTAGCTTTGAAGAAGCGATAGAAACCACTAAAATTCACTCTGTTTCAGGCCTGCTTACGCCGGGACACTCGCTTGTATGTACCCGTCCTTTCAGATCACCGCACCACACAATGTCTGCAACAAGCCTTGTCGGCGGCGGTTCTATACCAATGCCCGGCGAGATCTCGCTTGCGCATAACGGCATACTTTTTCTCGACGAGCTGCCAGAATTTCCAAAAGCAATAACCGATTCTCTGCGCCAGCCTCTTGAGGACGGCAAAGTTACCGTTACAAGAACGGCAGGCAGATTTACATACCCATCGTCCTTTATGCTCGTATGCGCCATGAACCCCTGCAAATGCGGCTACTTTGGTCATCCTACTCACGAATGCAACTGTAAGCCAGCCGATATCCGCAGGTATCTTTCGCAGATAAGCGGGCCGCTTCTCGACCGTATCGACATACAGATAGAGGTTCCTTCGGTTTCATTTGAGGACATGTCTAAAAACATACCGTCGGAATCATCCGAGAGTATACGAAAACGTGTATGTAAAGCACGCGAATTTGCAGTTGAACGATACAGAAAGGCAAGCGAAGAGGCCGCCTCTGACATACCGATGATATACAAAAATTCAGAGATGGGTCAGCGCCATATCCGCCGTTTCTGCAATCTTGACGAGAGCGCATCAAAACTGCTTTCGGCGGCATACGAAAAGTTAAGCCTTTCGGCTCGCGGTTACGACAGGCTTATCCGCGTATCGAGAACAATCGCCGACCTTGACGGCTCTGAGACGATAAGCGACTCTCACGTTGCGGAAGCTATACGATATCGCACACTTGATAAAAAATATTGGTAAAATAAGTCCCAATTCGACAATGTGTTCCCACTGTCTGTGCACATGCAAATTTGCCGTAGGGCGGGGGCTTGCTCCCGCCGTTTCGCGCAATTTCGGCTGTTTCAGGCTTCTGTGTAGGAACACAAAAGGTAATTGGGATTAAAATAAAAACGGAAAGCTTTTCGCTTTCCGTTTTTTGTCATCTTAATTAACCAAGCTTTGCGTAGTTGATCTTGATGCCGGGACCCATTGTAGATGCGATAACGCAGCTCTTAATGTACTGACCCTTTGCTGCAGCAGGCTTAGCCTTGATGATCGCACCAACGAGTGCGTCAAAGTTTTCAGCAAGCTTTTCAGCGCCGAAAGATGCCTTGCCGATCGGGCAGTGGATGATGTTTGTCTTGTCAAGACGGTATTCGATCTTACCTGCCTTAGCTTCAACAACTGCCTTTGCAACGTCCATCGTTACTGTACCAGCCTTCGGGTTAGGCATAAGTCCCTTAGGACCGAGCACCTTACCGAGACGTCCGATAACGCCCATCATGTCGGGTGTTGCAATGATTATATCAAAATCAAACCAGTTTTCTGTCTGGATCTTCTGTACGTACTCTTCAGCACCAACGTAGTCTGCGCCTGCTTCTTCAGCCGCCTTTGCAAGGTCGCCCTTTGCAAATACGAGTGTTCTTACAGTCTTACCTGTACCGTTGGGAAGCACAACTGCGCCTCTAACCTGCTGGTCTGCGTGACGGGAGTCAACGCCGAGTCTTACGTGAATTTCTATTGTTTCATCAAACTTTGCTTTTGAAGTCTGGCAAACAAGAGCGAGAGCTTCTGCCGGATCATAAAGCTTTGACTTTTCTAAAAGCTTAACGCTGTCCTGATATTTCTTTCCCATTATTCTCTACTCCTCTCTTAGTCTACAACTTCGATACCCATGCTGCGTGCTGTACCTGCAATCATGCTGATAGCTGTATCAATGTTTGCCGCATTGAGGTCAACCATCTTTGTTGTTGCGATAGCCTTGAGCTGTTCACGAGTGATCTTTGCAACCTTTGTCTTATTGGGTGTTGCGGATGCAGTTTCGATTCCGCACGCCTTCTTTATAAGAACGGGCGCCGGAGGAGTCTTTGTGATAAATGTGAACGAACGGTCTGCATATACTGTGATAACAACAGGGATAATGAGACCCATATCATTCTTTGTTCTTTCGTTGAATTCCTTTGTGAAGTTAGGGATAGCAACGCCGTATGCACCGAGAGCCGGACCTACCGGGGGAGCGGGTGTTGCCTTACCTGCGGGCAGCTGAAGCTTGATGTAGCCCATTATTTTCTTTGCCATTTTAATACACCTCCATGTGGTAACTTAATCGGGAGTACTCAAAAATTTTACTCCCTCCCACCTTTGCCTGTTTTCAGGCACAATGTTTAAAGACTTTTATCAGTCTGCGAGTTTTATGCTCTTTGTTTCAAGCTCGAACGGTGTTTCGCGTCCGAACATATTTGCAAGAACCGTTACCTTTTCAAGATCAGGTGATATTTCCTGAACTGTTCCGCGGCTTCCCTCAAGCGGTCCGTCGATAATAACAACCGCGTCTCCTACCTTGAAGCTTACAGAAACCTTCGGCGTGTTTTCTTCAACACCTAGAGCCTCAACCTCTGCGTCGGTAAGCGGGATCGGCTTGGATCCGGGCCCTACAAATCCGGTAACACCGCTGATATTTCTGACTACATGCCACGTTTCATCCGACATTATCATCTTTATCAGCACGTAACTCGGGAAAATCTTGTTTTCAACCTGCTTTTCCTTGCCGCCGTCTATTTCGGTTACAACTTCAACAGGAACACGTACGTCGACGATCTTGTCGCCGATGCCGCGATTTTCCACTATCTTTTCAAGGTTAGTCTTAACCTTGTTTTCGTAGCCGGAATATGTGTGAGCAACGTACCACTTGGCTTCGCCGCTCTGATCGTAGTATTCATCAATAAATGCCATTATAGACCATACCTTTCGTCATAATCCGCTATCTTTTTACTTAAATAAGTCTTCCGAGCAGAAGCAGTCCCTGCGATACGCCGAGGTCTACAAGACCGATTACAACTGCTATTGCAACCGATGCTACAACGACCGCCCACGTATTATTAAAGGTCTGCGAGGGCTTTGCCCACGAGATCTTCTTGATCTCGCTTCTGTACTCGCGGAAAAACTTGGCTATCTTCTCCTTGAAAGGAGTTTTTGCGGGTTTCTTTGTTTTTGTTTCAGCCATTTTTCTTTCCTCCCGCCTTACTTTGTTTCTTTGTGCAGAGTGTGTTTACGGCAGAATCTGCAGTACTTGTTCATTTCAAGTCTGTCAGGATCGTTTTTCTTGTTCTTCTTCGTGTCGTAATTTCTTTGCTTACACTCACTGCACGCTAAAGTGATCTTAACTCTCATGTTTTCGGCACCTCCAATTAAATTTAGGCAGCAGCGTGCGCCTTTGCCCAGTGATGTTACCTCCCTCTGAAAAGACTTTTTTTGCACTTTCGGGTGTTACCGTTTATCCGTTTTTTTGCGCAAAAAAAGAACCCTCAACAGAGGTAGAATCAGTATAGCACACTTTTTTTGTTTTGTCAACAGTTTGTCCCAACTTTTCCTCTATTATATATTTTTTCCCCTTCTCGTGTATTCTGACACACCAAACAGCGCCCCAATAAATCAAAAATGCTTGACAAGAGAACGATTAACATATATAATATATTATTAGTAATTATGATAATTGTCATTTAGAAAGGCAGAAAAGTAAAAATGGCTCAGGATAAAAAAATGGTAGAGCAGATCACCTCTATGGAGGAAGATTTTGCAAAGTGGTATACCGATATCGTAAAAAAGGCTGACCTTATAGACTATTCAAGCGTTAAGGGCTGTATGATATACCGTCCGTACGGATACGCTATCTGGGAAAATATCCAGAGAATTCTTGATAACAAGTTCAAGGAAACAGGGCATCAGAACGTATATATGCCGATGTTCATTCCCGAAACTTTACTTAACAAGGAAAAAGATCACGTAGAGGGCTTTGCGCCCGAAGCCGCGTGGGTAACACACGGCGGAAGCGAGCCGCTTACCGAAAAAATGTGTGTCAGACCTACGTCCGAAACACTCTTCTGTGAGCATTACGCTAATATCGTTCGCTCATACAGAGATCTTCCCAAGCTCTATAATCAGTGGTGCAGCGTTGTAAGATGGGAAAAGACCACCCGTCCTTTCCTTCGCAGCCGCGAATTCTTGTGGCAGGAAGGTCACACCGTTCACGCAACGGCTAAAGAGGCAGAGGAAGAAACGATCAGAATGCTCAACGTGTATGCAGATTTCTTTGAAAAGGCTCTCTGCATACCCGTTGTAAAAGGAAAGAAGACCGATAAGGAAAAATTCGCAGGTGCAAAGGCTACTTATACAGTTGAAGCTCTTATGCACGACGGTAAAGCGCTCCAGGGCGGTACGTCTCATAACTTCGGCGACGGCTTTGCAGAAGCTTTCGGCATACAGTACCTTGACCGTGACAATCAGATAAAGCACTGCCACCAGACGTCATGGGGTGTTTCCACAAGAATGATAGGCGCTATCATTATGTGCCACGGCGACAACAACGGTCTTGTACTCCCCCCTGCAGTTGCTCCCACACAGATTGTTATCGTACCGATACAGCAGCATAAGGAAGGCGTGCTTGAAAAGGCAAACGAGCTTTATAACAAGCTAAAAAACATTTTCAGAGTTGAAATTGACGACACCGACAATACTCCCGGCTGGAAGTTCGCTCAGCACGAAATGCGCGGTGTACCGCTCAGACTCGAAATCGGTCCTAAGGATATAGAAAGTAACCAGTGCGTACTCGTTCGCCGCGACAACAGAGAAAAGAGCTTCGTATCGCTCGACGAGCTTGAAGTTACAATTCCTGCTCTTCTTGATTCTGTTGCAACGTCGCTTTACAATGCGGCTCTCGAAAGACGCGAAAATATGACATACACCGAGACCGAGCTTGAAAGCTTTATCGAAACGGCTAAGAACAAGCCCGGATACATCAAGGCTATGTGGTGCGGCGAGCTCGAATGCGAGCTCAAGCTCAAGGAAGTTGCAGACGTATCATCAAGATGTATGCCCTTTGGCGGCGAGCCTGTTGGCGACAAGTGCATCTGCTGCGGCAAAGAAGCTCACAAGCTTGTATACTGGGGCAAAGCTTATTAAGGTCCGGGAGACCGGACGGCCAAACAGCGGTCCGTAGCACGGACAGGCATAACGCGCGTGAGGTTTGTGCCAATTCGCAATCTCAACCCGTACTCCAATATCTGTGAAAATTTAAAAGAGAGAAAACACAAGTTTTCTCTCTTTTTGTTTAACTTTAGATTCTTATTCGTTCATCGCAAATATATCGGAAAACTTTGCTTCAAATTCTTCGGGGGTATATCTTACAAATTTTATCGTTTCAACATCCTCGCCAAATAAATCGTGAGGATCTTCCCTTAATATCAGATCAAAATATCCCTCATAGAATTCAGCCATTCCGTCAAATATCAAATGTCCTTCTTCGTTAACGGTATTGTTCTCCATATCATATGCACCCGGATCAACAAATCCAATGCGTTTACCCGAGCTGCTTTCCATACATACTTCATACATCTGATCGTTAATTATAAGAATTCCGGGGAAAAGTGAAGCAACCTCATCATATCTGAAATATAAATACGGTTCTTCACAAACCCATATTTCACCAGCATCCCCCTGCGGACGTATGTCCACATCTGCTATACACGATGTCAACGATATGATAAGCAAGGACGCAATCACAAACAACGTAAATACTCTTTTTTTCATAACTTGCCTCTCTCATCTATAAAATTATTTCTTTTTATTTATGGCAATCATTAAAACAGGTTGAACCTTAAATTCTTCTAAGTATGTTGATAATTCACTATAGATTTTGCTGTTTTTCATTGAATTTAAATAATTAAACACCTGAAATCCTGTTTTACCTGAATTCCTCATTGCTACTATGTGCATACCGTCAGTAACCTCTGTGGAATTCCATGATGCAAGCACGTATGAATCAGCCTTTGGAATTTCACCCGAAATAACGTTATCACCAGAAACCTTTTCAACATCATATCCTCGGGCTTCGAAATATCTGCCAATAGCATATATGTTAGTTCCCCAGTCTCCGCCGAGTATCTGACCATCAGACTCAAAATGTGCGGCTATATTACAAATATCCTCGCGGTCGTCCATCGCTACAAGCGCATTATACGTAGCAATAACTCCACATCCGTTTCTGTTCATTGTATTATTACCAAACCTTAATTTAGAAACGTTGCCATTGCCCTGTCCGTTGATAAATCCGGTATACTCACTCATATCAATTTCTTTATTGTATTTGTAATTCTTAACCCCTCGTTCGTTTTTCGAGTTTTCAATGAGTTTCCCGTTTTCATCTATTACCTTATCAGTTGTATTACTTAATTTGTCATATAAAGCAAGTCCTTTTGAGGTTATATCATCAAGCTTTGATATGTCGGCTAAATCTTTGCTCATACCGTTTACCATACCTTCAGCTTCATTGATTACGTAATCTTTAGTATTATTGAAAGTGTTTTTAACATTATCAGCGACAGACTTAGCAAATTCACTCGTTGTATCCCATGTTTCTTTTGCCATGTTAACGGTTTTCGTCCAATATTCGTCCAGTATATTTGTTAAGTTCTCGCCCTTCTTTTTAGCTCCATCAACTATACTGTATAGTTTCTTTTTTGTTTCTTTTACAATATCTTCATCTATACCATCCCAAAGGAACATCTTTGCAACAATACTGTATATTTCTTTCATTTGTGAATCAGAAAAATTCAAATTGGAATTCTTAAATAAGCTGTCTGCATATTTTATGCTTTCTGTGAATTTGAGAAAAGTCTCATAATTCACCATCGACATAGCTTCTGAAATTCCTAATATTTCTGCGCATCTCCAGCCGAAAAGTGCATCCTGGTCTTTTAGTTTCCTGTTGCATCTTCTGCATCTATTTGACATTAATTTACCTCCATTTTAACATAATATAATTTTAAAGTCAAATTTATTTGTCAAACCGGTTTGCAAAAGTAGTCTATCATAATATTTTTTGTTTGTCACTAGTTTTTGCCAAATTCTCCCATAATTGATACAATTTTATCAATTATGAGATTTTTGTCTCATTTTTGGCAAAATTCCTTCTCATAAACAAAAGAGAGAAAACTTGCGTTTTCTCTCTTTTGTTTTACTTTAGATTCTTATTCGTTCATCGCAAATATGTGGGAAAACTTTGCTTCAAATTCTTCGGGGGTATATCTTACAAATTTTATCGTTTCAACATCCTCGCCAAATAAATCGTGAGGATCTTCCCTTAACGTCAGATCAAAATATCCCTCATAGAATTCAGCCATTCCGTCAAATATCAAATGTCCTTCTTCGTTAACAGTATCGTTCTCCATATCATATGCACCCGGATCAACAAATCCAATACGTTTACCCGAACTATCTTCCATACATACTTCATACGTCTGATCGTTAATTATAAGAATTCCGGGAGAAAGTGAAGTTACCTCATCATATCTGAAATATAAATACGGTTCTTCACAAACCCATACTTCATTATCATCTACTTGCGGACGTATGTCCACATCTGCTATACATGATGTCAACGATATAACAAGCAAGGACACAATGAAAAGCAACGTAGATATTCTTGTTTTCATAACATACCTCTTTCATCAAACATCTCCCACCGAATGTTTCGCTCGGGAAGGGACCCGAGTAAGAAACACATCAAGGACCCAGAGTAGCAGAACGCGAAGTGCACGGGCTAAAGCCGTCGCAGACATTGGAAAGCGCACAAAACAAACGCACCCCTAAATCCTTCCCTAAAAGTTTTTGAGGGGGAGTGCGAGGGGGAACTTTTTATAAAAAGTTCCCCTCGCATCACACATAATTACTCCTTATCCTCACCCTTCACTACGGCGATGCAAAGCTCTTCGAGGGCTTTTTCATCGGTAGGCGCGGGGCACATAGACATAAGCTCGGACGCGTTCTGCACTTTCGGGAATGCGATAACGTCTCTGATATCGTCAAGTCCGAGAATTAGCATTACAAGTCTGTCAAGACCGAACGCAAGGCCTCCGTGCGGAGGTGTACCGTACTTGAAGGCTTCAAGTAAGAAGCCAAACTTATTCTGCTGTGCTTCTTCGTCAAGGCCTAAGCACTCAAACATTTTCTTCTGTATCTCGGCATCGTGAATACGGATAGAACCGCCGCCAAGCTCAGTACCGTTGAGTACGATATCGTAAGCCTTTGCGCGTACTGCGCCACGGTCTGTATCAAGAAGCACAATATCCTCGTCCATAGGAGCCGTGAAGGGGTGGTGCATCGCGTAGTAGCGGCCCTCTTCCTCGTCGTATTCAAAGAGCGGGAATTCTGTTACCCAGAGGAACTTAAACTCATCCTTTTTGAGTATGCCGAGCTTCTTTGCAACCTCGCAACGGAGCGCGCCGAGCGCGTCGAATACTATCTTGTCGCGGTCTGCAACGATGAATACAACGTCGCCCGCTTCAACGCCAAGCTTTGTTAAAATACGTGCATTTTCTTCGTCGGTCAAGAACTTCGCATAAGAGGAAGTAACTTCACCGTTGTTATTCTTATACCACGCAAGGCCCTTTGCCTTGTAAGTCTTTACAAATTCAACAAGCGCGTCGATTTCTTTTCTCGAGAACTTGTCTGCCGCGCCCTTTACGTTGATAGCGCGGACACTTCCGCCCGCTTCAACAGCGCCCGAGAACACCTTAAAGCCGCAGTCGCGAACTTCATCGGAAATGTTGCAAAGCTCAAAGCCAAAACGCATATCAGGCTTGTCTGAGCCGAATCTGTCCATACATTCGCGCCACGTGAGTCTGACAAAAGGCTCTGTCATCTCGATGCCCATATATTCCTTGAACAGGCGCTTGAGGAAGCCCTCGTGCATGTTCATTACGTCGTCTTCTGTAACAAATGACATTTCAGTATCTATCTGAGTAAACTCAGGCTGACGGTCGGCGCGGAGATCCTCGTCTCTGAAGCACTTTGCTATCTGGAAGTAGCGGTCAAAGCCCGATACCATAAGGATCTGCTTGTATATCTGAGGTGACTGAGGAAGCGCATAGAATGAGCCGGGATGCACACGGCTGGGGACGAGATAGTCTCTTGCTCCCTCGGGCGTCGGCTTTACGAGCACGGGAGTTTCAATATCAAGAAATCCGTTTTCCGCATAGTAGTCACGTACTATCTTTACGATCTTGCTTCTTTCGAGAATATTTCTAGAAAGGTCGGGACGGCGAAGATCAAGGTATCTGTGTTTGAGTCTGAGCTCGCTCTTAACCTCGCTGTTTTCTACTATTTCAAAAGGAGGAGTCTGCGCCTTTGAGAGTATCTTGAACTCGTCAACGGCAACTTCGATCTCACCTGTGGGGATATTTTTGTTTACTGCGCCCTCGCCGCGATGGCGTACAACGCCCTTGGCGCAAAGCACAAATTCACTTCTTGCAGAAAATGCGTCTGCAAATATAGCCTTATCAGTGTTTTCGTCAAACGCGAGCTGAACGATACCCGTTCTGTCGCGAAGGTCTATAAATATAAGGCTTCCAAGGTCTCTCTGGCGCTGTACCCAGCCCATAAGACATACTCTTTCTCCAACGTTTTTTGCGCTGAGCTCTGCGCAATAGCACGTTCTCTTGTCGCTTTTTTCAAATACTGCCATATCTGCCTCCGTTACCTGACTTCATTTAATATATAATCCACGATCTTGTCAAGCTCTGTTTCTGTCTGTGTGGAATTTTTCATATCTTTAAGCTGAGCTTTACCGGATTCAAGTTCACTGTCGCCAATAATTACCGTGTATCCTGCACCCGTTTTATCAGCATACTTCATCTGCGCCTTAAGCGAACGCGAAACAAGATCTGTTTCAGCATATATACCCGCTTCCCTGAACTTTTCAACAAGCTCAAATGCGCGAATGCTTGCCGCCTGACCCATAGGCGCGATGTATACGCTCGGAGCATTATCGGAGTTTATCTCAACTCCGCTTGCCTTGAGCGCAAGAATAAGTCTTGTGATACCCATAGCAAAACCGATACCGGGGAGAGCCGGACCACCGAGCTGCTTCATAAGTCCGTCGTAACGTCCGCCGCCGCATATCGTGCTCTGCGCTCCGATAGAGTCGCAAATAAATTCAAATACTGTTCTTGTATAATAGTCAAGTCCGCGCACTATATGCGGATCGATCTCATATTTTATTCCTGCATTGTCAAGAAGCGCCTTGAGCCCGCCAAAATGTTCTTCACACTCAGGACAAAGATTATCAATTGTTTTGGGCGCATCAGCCGCCAACGCCTTACATTCGGGGCACTTGCAGTCAAGTATTCTGAGAGGATTAGTCTTCAACCTTTCCTTGCAAGTCGGGCAAAGCTTGTCCTGATTGTCAGAAAAATACTTAACGAGCGCTTCATGGTATTTAGGTCTGCACTCGGGGCAGCCTATACTGTTGATGTGAAGCTTTGTATCCTTTATGCCAAGCTCTTTTATAAAAGAATCGGCAAGAGCGATTACAGTTGCATCAGCCTGAGGTGCTGCAGCTCCGAACATTTCCGTTCCGAACTGGAAGAACTCACGGCTTCTGCCTGCCTGCGGTTTTTCATATCTGAAGCAATTTATAATATAGTAAAGCTTTAGCGGCATGGTGTCCGAGCAACGTCCGTTTTCGATAAGCGAGCGTACAACGCACGCTGTACCCTCGGGTCTGAGTGTATAGCTTCTATCTTCCCTGTCGGTAAATGTATACATTTCTTTCTGGACCACGTCTGTGGTATCTCCGACACCTCTTGCGAAAAGCTCGGTAGACTCAAAGGTCGGAAATCTTATTTCACTATAACCGTACTTTGCCGACACCTTTCTTGCGGTCTCTTCAATATACTGCCAGACACCTACGTCTTCAGGCAGTATGTCCATAGTTCCTCTTGGCTTCTGTATCATAATATGTCCTTTCTTTTATGACTTGCAATTAAAACAACTCAGATTTTGACAAACTTTAATCCGATTGAAAACAAAATCTTACATACTCCCCTGCTTAAAAGCTTTTGGGAGGGGGTGCGGGGGAGGACCTTTTCTCAAAAGGGCTCCACCGCATAATAATCTATAATATCCTGCCGCCGCCGATAACCGTGTCGCCGTCGTACATTACGACTGCCTGACCTTTGGTTATCGCACGCTGAGGCTCGTCGAATTCGATATGAAGTAGTCCGTTATCATCCTGGACTGCCCACGCAAGCGCCTCTTTTGCGCTGTATCGTATTTTGGCACTGACACGCACTCTTGTATCGAGCCTGTCAGCAACAATTATATTAACATCATCGGCAACAAGCTCTTTTTTAAAGAGCATCGAGTTATCGCCAAGTGTAATATTCCTTGTTTCGGGGTCAATGGCCGTAACAAATGCTTTTCTTCCTATTGAAATGCCTAAATGCTTGCCTTGTCCTATCGTGTAGTGCATAATACCGTTGTGCACACCGAGTACGTTGCCCTCACAGTCAATAAAATTGCCTGGCAAATCCTTTTTACCGGTATATTTTTCTATAAAAGCGGCATAATCGCCGTCGGGCACAAAGCATATGTCCTGACTGTCGCGTCTGTTAGCATTTTCAAAGCCATTTTCTGCGGCTATCTCGCGTATCTGCGCCTTTGTATACTCACCAAGCGGAAAAACTATCCTTGAAAGCCTGTCCTGCGTGAGAGTATAGAGCATATACGTCTGATCCTTTTTAGTATCATTTGCACGCTTTAGTAAATATCTGCCCGAGCCGCTGTCATACTCAATTTTCGCATAATGTCCTGTAGCAATATTTGGGTATCCTAAAGCCGCCGATTCACTTAGCAAAGCTCCGAATTTAACGTGCCTGTTGCAGTCTATACATGGATTTGGCGTACCGCCCTGAATATAGGTGCAAACAAACCTGTCAAGCACGTCGCGTCGGAAATTCTCACCGTAATTAAGCACGTGATACTCTATACCAAGTCTGTCTGCAACAGATTTTGCAAATTCGGTATCCTCATTTGAAAGGCATGAGTTTTCAATATCGAGGGCAGCATTGTATTTATTTATTCTGAAGGTTACGCCGCAAATATCATCTCCGCGAGCCTTGAGCAAATATGCCGCAACAGAGCTGTCAACTCCGCCGCTCATCGCAACTGCTATTTTCATTTTGCGACTTTCCTTTCATTATTCTTATAAGGGCAAACTAACCCATTTTCATACATATAATTATAACAATCTATAAAACCTTTGTCAAGTAGAGTCGAGCAATTATAAAATATTTGGAAGCAAAAAAGAGGTCCTCCGACTTTCGTCGGAGGACCAAGTTTTATTTAGCTATATTTGTAATGCTATCAGCGATTACGGATTAGCTGTCCATACAGCGTAGAGTGTTACGTCTGCGTTGTCCTGGTATGTTGCGCCTGCTGCGAAATCAGCAACTGTTGCGCTGGAATCCTTTGCCCAACCTGCAAATGTGTAGTTAGCACGTGCAAGAGCTGCAGAGTTAAGAGTTACAGAGAGACCGATCTGAACTTCCTGAGCTTCGGGAACGTATGTTCCTTCGGGAGCAGCATAGTTGAGGTCGTAAGAAACTGTGTAAGTTGTCTTAACTACAGGATCGTTACCGCCCTGAGGAGGTGTGGGGATTGTAGGATCAGCTACATCAATGATTTCGTTGTAAACGATACCTCTGAATGTGTTGTCTGTGAATGTCTTTTCAGAGTTGAAGCCTGTGTATGCATTAGGAGCAACGAGAACGTCAACTGCAATGTCATCACCGGTCTGTGCATCTGTGAAGTACTTGTTGAGGTATTCGATAAGAGTCTTGTCAGACTTGTTTACAGCGTATGTTTCTTCACCGTCATTTTCGAAGAACTTGAAGGTGATTGTCTGAATGTTAGCTGTGCCCTTGAGGCTGGAGAGGTCAGCGTCTGTTACGTCAAATCTGATCTGAGCGTAATCGAAGAGGTTGATTTCAGAAGCCTTAAGTGTCTTTACGTATACAGGGAAGTCAACGTTTCCGTCTACGAGTGTGTTTGTAGCGGTGAGGTTAGCTGCCTTGATGTGGTCAACAACGATGTTGTCCTTGTTGATGAGGTATACACCGGGAACGATCTTGTTGTTGTCAAGAGTTGCGCGGTAGTTCTTATCAACGTACATTTCGTCGATTGTCTTGAATGTGGAGAGGAGGTAAGCCTCAGCATCCTTTGCTGTGTACTTGTAGTAGTTGATGTCTTCTTCGCCAAGTTCGAGATCGAAGTCAGCTGCGCTGCCTACGCCTACGCTCTTGAGAGCAGATTCAACGAATACGATCTGGTAACCAGCGCGGTTAACGCTTGTGTAGTCACCGTCTGTTACGAAGTAGAGGAAGGATGCAACACCGTGCTTGATGCCGTATCCAGCTGTGGAGTGAAGTTCAGCTGTATCACCGAAACCGATCTTGTCTGCGATGAACGCTGCATCTGTCATGTCTGTGAAGAATTCGATGGAGAAGTTAGCAGCAGGAGTTACGATGTCAACTTCTTCGTCGTCTTCGTTAACTACGTAGATAACTGTGCTGGAGTTAACTCTGATGATGTCTTCTCTATCCTGGTCTGTAACGTCAGCCCACTTTGTCTGCCATTCGGAGAAGTTAACTACGCCGTGGTCAGCTGTGTTGAAGTAGTCACCAACCTTGAGAGAAGGTGTGTATTCCTTGATTATGTAGTAGCCGTCTTCGTCTACTGTGTAGGAGTACATGCCGAAAATACCTTCGAGGAGCTTAGAAAGCTTGTTGTAACCGAGGTCAGCAACTTCAGTCTTCTTGAGACCGTTAGCTGTTGCTGTGTAAACCTTGTTGATCTTGATGGACTGTTCAATACCGTCGATGATAGCTGTAGCAACTATGTATTCACCGAGTTCGAAGTCTGTCCATTCCTTAACTACGAGGTATGTAGCTGCAGCTTCGTCAACTTCGTCGCCGATAGCGAGGAGGTTGCCGTTGTAGAGGTAGTATTCTACTTCTGCGCCAACATTATCTTCTGCAGCTGCCATAAGAGCTGCCTTTTCGATCTTAGCGAGATCATCTTCGCCAATGATGCTGTCTTCGATGAGTTCGTCAGCGTTTTCAACGTTGTCGAATGCGCTTACTACGAGATCATCTGCAGCTGTTGTTGTGTCGTCAACTACTTCGTAGTCAACACCGTCGATTTCGATAACAGCTGTCTTAATGCCGTCGTCAATATCATCAGAGTAGCCTGTGATCTTGCCTTCGGACATTACGAGAACTTCCTTAACTTCAACAGTGTTTGCGAAGGGGTTGTATGTGTATACGAATACATCGCCGGCTGTGAGTTCTTCAGAGAATTCAACATCCTTGATGCCCTTCATGATACCGCAAGCTGCCTTGCCGTTTGTCTTAGCTGCTGCGTATTCTGCAATGTTGTAGTATGTTACGAGACCGATTTCATAGTAACCGTCGAGGTCTGTATCGATGAGTGTGATGTCGTAAAGCTTGCCGTAAAGAGCATCGTTTGCATCATAATCGTCGATCTGTTCCCAACCGTCTTCAGCTTCGTTAGCTGTGTAGAGAGCAATGTAGTTTCTAGCCTTGCTGTCTACATCGAAGTAATGTGTCTTGCCTTCGATTCTGATTCTGTCTTCGTTCTTGTGATACTGAATATCAGCGTTTGTAAGTTCAACTGCATTAGCCTTGCTTACGCCGGAGAGATATTCGTAATCCTTGTATACAACGTAACCGTCTTCGTCCTTACCTGAGTAAGCAACACGGCAGTTGATGAGTTCGATGTATGCACCGAAGTATTCTTCGATGTTTTCTACATCAACGCCAGCTTCTTCGAGATCTGCGAAGGGAACTTCTACTTCAGGGTTGCCTTCAGATTCGTCGAGAACTGTGATAACTACGATTTCTTCATCTTCGCCGATTGTGTCAGCGCCGATAGACTGGAGAGGAGTTTCGCTAATGTATGCAGCTACTACGCTGTTAACATTTACGATCTGCTTGCCGCCGAATACTACGTCAGCAAGAGTGTAGTTATTATTGTAGTCGTCGCCGCCAACATAAACTTCTGTGTTGAGCATGTTCCAGATAAGCTGTGCTGTTTCGCCACGTGTAAGTGCCTTTGTTACAGCGAGCTTGTCGAGGTTTTCGAGAAGACCGATTTCCTTAGCTGTCTGGTAGTAAGGAAGCCAGTAGTTAGCGCCCTGAACATTGTACTTCTTGTTGTAAACGTCTTTACCTTCGTCTTCCTTTTCGTAGCCGAGAGCACGAACTGCCATGATAACACCGTCTCTGAGAGTGATGTTAGCTTCAGGAGCGAATTCAGTAGCGTTAACGCCCTTGATTATGCCCTGTGTGAAGCAGTACTGGATAGCGCCGAGGTACTGTGTGCAGTCTGCGAAGAGGTTTTCGTCGCCTTCTGCCCATTCAGCATCGTCAACTATCGCTGTAGTTGCTCTAGCCATGAAGAGAGCCATCTGCAATCTTGTAACGTTCTCATCGGGAGCGAATTCAGTAGCGGATTTACCCTGAACAACGCTGTATTCCTGGAGAGCGTTAATTGCGTCTACGTGTGCGTAGTCTTCTGCAACATCAGTGAAAGCTGATACAGAAACTACTGTGCTTGCAATCATAAGAACTGCAAGAACGAGTGCAAGAAACTTTTTCATTTTTGTTTCTCCTTCTAAAAAATATTTTTGTTCGGTAATCTCAGCCATAGCCTGATTACCTTATCTACATCTTACAACAAGCCCCTTTTATTTGCAATATCTTTACCATTTTTGTAATTATTATGTAATATTAAACACTGTTTAATAATTCCGATCATTACAAAATGTTTTTTATATTCCAAATATTGCGCCTGTAAGATCTGTTTATATTTTATTACGAATACCGCCGCTTTGCAATATTTATCTCATTTTTGTAATATATTTGTAATTTTTCCTTGTTTAACTTCGTTTATTACTTTTGCACCAACACATAATATATAATATAAATGTAGAAAACTTGCTTTTTATGAAAGGAGCTCTTCTATGAAAAGATACTTCTCTGCCTCTTTAATTCTTTTATCCCTTTTGTTTCTTTTTTCGTGCAGCGAAAATTCCGCTCACGATTACATCTGCACCGAGTTTGATGAAATGCGCAATACACTCGGCGGTAACGTTATAATATACACACCCCAGTCAACCGACTCAAGTGATGCGCTGATCTCGCTTTACGGAAAAGACGGTGCTCTTCCCGACGAGCTTGATATGGTCGATTATGCAGTTGTATGGTATTCAGACAGATTAGAGTGTGCCGACGCGGCAATATTCCATCTGATAAACGCAACCGACGGGGCTTCGGTTGCAAAAATGTGTATGAGGCGCGCGTCAACACTCAAAACTGCGGCAGGAATCGATATGGAGATATATTCAAACGGGCATTTTGTTTGTGCCTATACTAAAACAAGCGAAGAACTTGAATATGCAGTTAAATCGATTATAAATACCAAATAAGGTTTGAAAACTTTATCTTGCACAACAAAGTCTATACCTCCACTTGAATTTTATTAAATTTATGGTATAATATAGATACGGTATAATAAAAAGGAAAGAAACGGAGGAAAAGCAGTGAAAAGATATCTTGCCGTTATTGCGGCAACTATGCTTATATCAGCACTCAGCGCATTAACAGCTTTTGCTTCAGACTATACAGTAATTGCAGATTTCGACAGTGAGTCCGCAATAACCTGGTCGCCCAAGGATGCCGTTTCAAGCATCACTACTCTCAGAGATATAGATACAAGCCAAAACAGAGGCAAGGTTTTATCCGTAGAGGGCTCGTTTGCAGATGCTTCCGCCATAAGATCCGTTGTAGCCGAGTTTGAGCGTCCCATAGATCTGTCGCTCTATAAATCCCTTTCGGTTAGTATTTTTGCAGATCCCTTATCGATGCACGAGCGAAACGACTGCTTTCTAAGGATCATAATCAACGACTCATGGGGCGATCACTACGAAAGCATAATAGGCCTCGAAGCAGGCAAATGGGAAAAGGCTGTTGCCGACATTTCTTCATACAGCAACAGATCGTCTGTTGTATCCATAGAGTTCGGCGTCGTTCCTGCTCATGCCGAGATAGGCCGGTGGGACGGCGGCTTTATACTCGATGAGATCTCCGCTGTTAACAAAATAAATACTGCGCTCTCAGACAGATTCTCTTTTGAAAAGTACTCTGTTTGGGGAGCAAGTCTCTCGTTTGCTCCCGACAAATCATATTTAGACCTTGAAGTTTACGAGTCAACAGATTCTGTAATTCTGGAGTTTGACGTTGCAGCTATAATAGATCCGGACTCAAACTCACTCAGAATAGCTCTTGAAAACCGCTCTGATGCTTCTATCATCAAAGCTTCTCTGCTTCGCACAACAGGCGAGGAAGACGTTTTACTCGCAGCCCTGCCAAAGTCTGAGGAATTTACAGTTCTGAACCTTGATGTGCGCCGCCCGTCTGATATAAAAGCTGTCAAATTAGAATTCGCCGCCGACGGAGGCTATATCCGAATATACGGCATCGAATTTTCAAGCGTTTACGGAAGAGATTCATACGTTACATACGGTGAAGTCAGTGAGTGCACTTTAAGCGACGACTCAAAAAACATAATCATTTCAGGAAAGATTCCCCGCTCAAACGTTTCTGCATATTCGGATGCAACGTTGCTTTTATACAGTCTGAACCTTAATGAAAACGCACGCGATTACGATTATGCAAGCGCCACGCCCATAGCAAGCCACGGAATGTCCACAAAATTCAGATTCAGCATACCTGCAGACAATGGAGAACTGAAAAAATACGTCGTTATGATATCTTCGCCATATATGCTTTTCGTTGATACTCCTTCATACGTAGAATCTGATATCTTGAATTATGAAAAGGGCGCACTTGAGGCAGGTCTTTCAAACGCCACACAGCTTGCCGCATTAGAAAGCATATCAACAAGCGCCGTTGTTGATATATACATAGATAAAATGCTCTCGTGTGAGCTCAGCGGATATTTACACACCATCGGAGACGACAGATACTATTTTGAAAAGGCTTATATTGACAGTATAGATAAAAAAATCAACGCATACAAAGCCGCCGGAGCCGAAATTTCCCTGCGCCTGATGATAGGCTCAGACAAGCATTCAGAGATCGTCCGTGCCGACTCGCCCTTTATACCCGACAGCTATTTCCCCGACATAACAACAGACTCGGGATATTCAAAAATGAGAGCTTGCGTGGAGTTTTTATCAGAAAGATATGTGCCCGGCGAGTCCGGCGCGGGTGTTAATTCATTTATAATAGGAAAAGCAGTAAACACTTCAAGCGAGCTTTTCTACACGAGTACAACCTCGATAACCGACTTCGTATCATCATATGTCGATCTTATGCGTTTCGTTTATGCTTATTCAAAAAAGCACTTGCCTGAAACGTGCATATACGCTTCTCTTGGTGACGTGTATGAGTATTCGTCATACGAAAACGTAAACAACCGTTTTGATACAAAGCTGTTTGCGCAATCCTTGTATACACATATAGCAGACGAGGGCATGTTCCCGTTTGGTATCTGCATAGATTCTTTCTCGGGCGCAAACTCTCATAATAAAATTCTGTCTGCATCAGATGAAAGCTCTCTTGATATGCTGTTTCAGTCAGAAATATTTAAGGAACAGGACATTCCGGTAATATTCATTGATCATATAGGTTATACAAACATTTCCGATACAGGGGCCGACAGAAGCGTACTTTCTCGTCTTCTTAACATGGCTGGATACACAAAAGTTAAGAGTTATATTATAGACTGTGATAACGCTTCGTCATATACCGACAGAATAGCTTATGCTATAAGATCATTTTTGTGCGGAGACACAGAAGAGCTATCTCTGTTTGGCATTAACACAGAAAAATACAATGAACTTGTAAGCAAAGGGCAAATACATAAAAAAAATATCAGCTATTGCGATGCCGTGTATTCTCTTCCCTTCAAGCCCCTGGGCAAACACAACTATTTTAATACCGATTCATACTCAAATATAGACAGGATACTGCCCATTTCGGGGTCAAAGGAAATAAAGCTATCTGCTTCACGCACAGGCAAAAGATATTTAACGATAACTGCCGATGCGAGCATTTCAGACTTCGCAGATCAGACCTCTGTTGGCGGAGTACTGTTTTTTGAAAACAGCAAAAACTTTACGTACACGCCACTGGTTTCTTTTGATCTGTCAGTTTCACAAGCAGAAAGCGAACAAAGTATACCTGTTACACTTCGCTTCACAGGCAAAGAACGCATTCACGACGTTAATGTTACTCTTACGGGAGCTGAAAGCCAGACTGTATACGCCGATCTCTCAGAATACAATGAGCATCCCTTTGACTCGGTTGTAATTCTTGTAAAAGACGTTTCATCAGACTACACAACGTTGAGCATCGGCAGTATAGAAGGGCTTTCGGGCATATATTCAGACAATGAGCTTACAGCGCTTGTTACAAACCTTGCACAAGACGATAAAAGTCAAAACCGTCTTGATCCCGCAGTTATATCAGGTTTCATTATCGTATTGACCGCACTTTCTACTATAACATTACTGTTGTTTTTCAAATCTAGAAGAAATGATGACGATAAGTAAAAGCTTTTCTTGCAGAAAGAGGGGATATAAATGAAAAAAAGAATACTTGTTATAGCAAGCTCCAATATGAATATGGTACTTAATATACACCGTATTCCCGGTGCCGGCGAAACTGTATATGAAAAAGGAAATTACGCATTTATTCCCGGCGGGCGAGGCGGAAACGTTGCAGTTGCCGTGTCAAAGCTTGGCGGCGACTGTGTTCTTTCAACAAGGCTCGGTAATGACGCGTGCGGAAACATACTTAAAAAGTTCTATGCCAACAGCATGCTTGACACAAGATTCGTGAAAACAGATACTGCTTTGCAAACCGGCCTTTGTGTTATATTTGCAGAAGCAAACAGTGCAGGCAGAATGACTGTGTATCCCGGCGCAAACGATAATCTTTGCAATGATGATATTGAAGAAGCTTTCATGTGCTATCCCGACGCGCTTTATGCGAACTTTGAAATTCCGTTTGCCTCCCTTGTTACAGCATGCAAGTACGCCAGAAAGCAAGAGCTACCTATATTTATTGATGCTTGCCACACCGATAACAATATAAACCTCTCTCTTTTAGGCGAAATAACCGCGCTTTCTTTAAACGAAAGCGAAGCTTATGCTTTTACATCAATAATGCCGACAACTATGGAAAACTGCCTGCGCGCAGCCTCTGAGCTTCACAAAAAGGCCAAAGCAAAATACATAGTTATTAAGCTTGGCGATCGCGGCTCGTTTGTATACGACGGCATCCATTACAACGTGATTTCACCGTATGAGGTTGACGTAGCCGATAAATCGGCGGCGGGCGACGCCTTTGGCGCATCCCTCACTCTTGAGTATCTGAGATGCGGGGACATAACTCTTGCCCTAAGATACGCAAACGCAGCGGCAGCCATCACGGTTTCAAGAAACGGCAGTTTTTCTTCTCTTCCAAGCGGAGAAGAAGTTACCGAATTTATTAAATCAAGAGAAATTATATAAGAAGGAATATAACGTGAAAGTTTAATCTGCGGATGTTTTGCTTTATTATTTCACATTTTACTGTTTGTGTCGCATGTAAGCGGCGGAATGGAGATCATTATGGCAGATAAAATACTCGGAGTGGACCTTGGAGATGCTCGCACGGGCCTCGCAGTCAGCGATGCGCTCGGCTTTATGGCAAGTCCCGCAGGAACAATCTACAGCAACTATCTTCCGCAAACTGCAAAGAAAGTAGCGGAAGCGGCAAGAGAGCACCGGGTTAAAAAAATTGTTTTGGGTCTTCCCGTAAATATGAACGGTTCGGAAGGCCCGCGCGCCCAAAGGATACGCGAGTTCGCCGAGCTTTTGCAGGGCGAGCTTGAAGATGTTAAGATCGTATTTTTTGACGAGCGGTGCTCTACTATGGCGGCTCATCAGATACTTAATATGACAGACACACGCGGCAAAAAAAGAAAAGAGGTAATAGACACCCTCTCGGCACAGATAATATTACAAAACTACATGGATTCTCATAAATAAAAAGCGGCAGGAATTATCCTGCCGCCAATTTCAAACTTTATACGAAGACTCTGTTTTTGGTAATAACGACGTGCGTTTTATAAAAATCAAGCTGCTGTTTGTAAGCTTCTTTTGTAAGATGCGCTCCGTCGGTGGATTTTGCGGGGTCAAGCGTTTTGTCGTCAAGCGCAAACATATATGCGCAATCAAGAAAGAAGGCTTTATAGTCAACTGCGATCTCTTTTAACACTTCGTTAAAGACTTCAACGCTTGAATTTTTAAGCTTGAACGGATTCATTATTTTTGAGGTTTCAAATCCTGTTGTTACAGGCATGATCAATTGAATATATATCGGCCTTTGGCCTGCAACAGACTTTATATCTGCGATCATCTCCCGGTATTTATCAGAAAACTTATCCTTTGTCCAACCAAGCTCGTTTATACCCGTTGCTATATAGACGGCATCAAACTCATTATTCTTTCTGAGCGCTTCTTTAACCGTGAAATTCCCGCCGTCTATCTTAACGAATTTTTTATTATCGTACTCAACAACAGAAAAGCCCTCGCTGCAGTAGTTTATCGGATCAACGTCAGTATATCTGACAAGGCCGAGCATTCTCGAATCCCCTATGAACACACACCGTTTGAAATATGACAGATCCGCAGGCTCGCCCTCAGCAACGGGCGCGGTATAGTCGTAAGGCACATAAAGTATACCTATTTCGGGGTCCTCAATTATATTGTTACTGGCTCCGTCGGCCTGCACAGGCTGATACGTACGGGCGCGGGCAGAAAGCGGGCTCTGCGTATTATGTGAAACATCTTCAAAATTTGAGGATATGTCAATATTTAACAAAAGAAACACACCGGCAGATATAGAGACGCATATCACCAAAATCGAAATAAGTATACCGTGCTTCATTGTTACCCCCCAATCAGAATTTATATTGAAAGCAGAAAAGTTATGGAAAATTTCAGTAAATACACAGAAAACGTAATTGATGAAATAATAAAAACGGGCATCAGAAAGTCTCTCTTGCTTCACGTTTGCTGCGCACCCTGCTCAAGCTACGTTCTTGAATACTTAAGCAGATATTTCAACATCACCGTATATTTTTACAATCCGAATATTGATAGCCAAGAGGAATATACCTACCGTGCAAACGAAGAAGCGCGGCTTATCGGAGAAATGCCTCTTATAAACTCAGTTGATCTGATTTTAGCCGACTATTCTCCCGAAATATTCCATCAGACAATAAAAGGACTTGAAAGCGAGCGTGAGGGCGGCAAAAGATGCGTTAAATGCTTTGAACTAAGGCTTGAAGAAACAGCAAAGCTGGCGCGCGATAAAGGCTTTGACTTTTTTACCACGACACTATCAATTAGCCCCCTGAAAAACAGCGCCCTTTTAAACGCGATCGGTAAAAAAATGAGCGAAAAATATAACGTAAACTATCTTTATTCAGATTTTAAGAAGAAAAACGGATACAAGCGCTCAGTCGAGCTTTCAAAGGAATATAACTTATACCGCCAGAACTACTGCGGCTGTTCTTTTTCAAAAAAGCAGGCCGAAGACGAAGGCCGCGCGTGATATCAGTTCCCGTCTTTTAAGTATTCTTCGTTTTCTTCATAAAGCGCCATAAGTGTTTCTTCAAGCTCAGTTTGCTCTTCAAAAAGCTTCTGGGCTAAAATATAATCGCTGCCGGCGTCTCCTGCAAGCTCGTCCGCTATTCGGTCGAGCTCTTTTTCTATTCTGGCTATTTCTTCTGTAACGAAAGCCTTTCTCTTTTCAAGCTTTCGCTTTCTGGCCGCGCGCTCCTTTGCCAGAAGAAACTGCTCCTTGCCCTCGGATAGAGTGCCGGTGGAATTTTGTGCTTCATTTTCGTTTATCTGTGCGCTCTTAATTGCCTTATAGCTCTGATACTGTTCATACGTACCGTCAAAAGCCAAAGGAGGTGCGGCGCCGAGGTCTAACATTCTTGTTGCAAGCTTTTTGACAAAATATCTGTCGTGCGAAACGGCAATAATAGTACCATCGAAAGCGTCAAGTGCATTTTCAAGCGCATCTCTCGAATTTATGTCAAGGTGATTTGTCGGCTCGTCGAGCACAAGAAGATTTATTTTCGACAAAATAAGCTTTGCAAGCGTGAGCCTTGCGCGCTCTCCGCCCGAAAGGTCGCCGACAAGCTTGAATACGTCTTCGCCTCTGAACATAAACAGCGCAAGCGTGTTTCTAATCTCTGTCTGCGTTAGATCATCATAGCTGTCCCACAATTCGTCAAGTACGGTTTTTGTCGGGTCAAGATTCTGGTTTTCCTGATCGTAGTATGCAATTTTTATGTTGTAACCAAAATCAAAATATCCCGAAGTCGGCTCTTCAAAGCCCATAAGTATTTTTATAAGGGTTGATTTGCCCGAGCCGTTTGGCCCTGCTATGAACAGGCGATCCGAGCGTTTAAGTTCAAAACTTAAAGAGTCAAAAAGCTTTTTGCCGCCAAAGCTTTTTGAAAGCCCCTTAACGCTGAGTACATCGTTTGCGCTTGCAAGTGCCGTGGAGAAGCTTAGCCTGATGCTGCCCGGAGCATTTTCGGGGCGGTCTATTTTTTCCATGCGGTCAAGCGCTTTCATGCGGCTTTCTGCGGCTATTATGTTGCGCTCGCGGTTCCAGCGGCGCTGTTGTTCTATATACGCTTCAATTCGTGCTATTTCTTTTTGCTGATTCTTGTAAGCGCGCTCAAGAGAATCGCGGCGAAGCTTTTTTTCTTCAACAAATTTGGTGTAGTTACCACTGTAAAGCTCAGCCTTGTGATTTTCTATCTCAAGTATGCTTGTTGTAACACGGTCGAGAAAATATCTGTCGTGCGAGATAACGAGAAGCGTTCCGCGATAATTTGAAAGCTGATTTTCGAGCCGCACGAGCGTTTCTTCGTCAAGATGGTTTGTCGGCTCGTCGAGTATAAGTATATCGGGGTTCATTATAAGCAAACGGGTCAGCGCAAGGCGCGTTTTCTGGCCGCCGGACAGAGCGGATATACGCATGCCGTGCATATCCTCGCCAAAGTCCATATTTATAAGATTTCCCTTGCAGCGAGAGCGGAATTCGTAGCCGCCGTGCTCCCGGAAACGCTCTTCAAGGCTTGTGTATGCGCTGATAACGTCAGGCTCTGCATCGGCAAGCTTTACCTGAAGCTCGGAAAGCCTTTTTTCTTGCGCAAGCAATTCGGGAAAGGTTAAAAGCATCTCGCCGATAAGCGTGTTATCGCTTTCAAGAGCAGCGTTCTGCTCCAGAACGCCGATAGTTTTGTCGCCCGAAACGAAAACGCTGCCGCTTGATGCAGAGTATTTACCCGATATAATATTTATAAGAGAAGACTTACCGGCTCCGTTAACGCCGACAATTCCCACGCGCTCACCTTCGTTGATACCGAAAGTGATGCCTGAGAGAATAGTCTTATCGCCATATTCAAGCCCTACGTCCTTGCAACTTAAAACAATCATTATTTTTCCTTGGTCAAATATAATTTACAGTATACAAATACCTATAATATATTATATCATATATTTGATAAAATTCAAGTGGAGAACCAACTTTCTTACTTCTATAAATTCCTAGCGCCCGAACAATAAATGGAAATAAAACAACACACGAATAATCTGCCACTTTATGCAAACAATAAGTGTGCAGTAAGAAATCTTACATGAACCGACAAAGTCAGATTTGGCTATGAACCGGTATAATTACCCTATCCGCGTTAAAACTATAAACACACTTTTTGTATTTACAGGAGAAAATAAATGAAAGCAACAGGAATTGTAAGAAGAATTGACGACCTCGGACGCGTCGTTATCCCCAAGGAGATTCGCCGCACGATGCGTATCCGCGAGGGCGATCCTCTCGAAATATATACCGACCGCGAGGGTGAAGTTATCTTCAAAAAATATTCGCCTATCGGCGAGCTGGGTGGATTTGCCGCACAGTATGCAGAAACGCTCCATAAGACCTGCGATATGGCAGTTATCATCTGCGACCGCGATGCCATAATCGCGTGCGCCGGTCTTCCTAAAAAGGAATATTTCGAAAAAGCCTTCTCCGACGAGCTTGAGCAGATTATCGAAAACCGCACTTTTTATCATTACAACGACGGCAGCGAACGCATACCCGTTACCGACGACTCTGATTCATCAAACTATATTTCCTGCGCAATGCCCATCCTTTCGGAAGGCGATCTTATCGGCTGCGTTGCATCGGTTGTAACCGACTCAAACTCTCGCATTGATGCAGACGTTGAATCAAAACTGATTCAGACTGCCGCCACATTCCTCGGCAAGCAGCTCGACAGTTAAAATAACAAAACGGCACATTAGTGCCGTTTTGTTATTTTTCAAGATGCTTTATCAGAATATCGCACGCTTCAATATATCCCTTGAAATGCTTGCCTTTTACAGTGGCAATGCAAACGGGGGATACGTATGAGATTCGTCTGAACTCTTCCCTTTTATCAACGTCGGACAGATGAACCTCAACTGCGGGGATTCCCACCGCTTTTATAGCATCGGGAATTGCCACGCTTGTGTGCGTATATGCGGCAGGATTTATCACTATGGCATCGGTATTTAAGTATGCCGCCTGTATCCTGTCTACAATATCACCCTCGTGATTGGATTGGTAAAACTCGGTTTCTATTCCAAGTCCGCCACAATACTCGCTTACCATTTTTTCAAGCTGCGAGAGCGTTGCCGCACCGTAAATATCAGGTTCTCTGATACCAAGCATATTAAGATTTGGTCCGTTTATAATCAGAATTTTCATGTTTTCTCTCCAAGTCCAAGCGTATTTAATATGTCTTCTGCCGTTTTATCTACACCCTGAACGCTGACCTTATAGTCGCTCCACGATAAATAGTTGTCTATGCGCTCGCTGTAAAGCTTTTGTACACCGTAAGCTGCAGAAAGCGGTCGACCGTCTGTTGCAAGCTCTGAAAGCGCTCTGTCTGTAAACACAACCGACGAATTCTGACGGATAATATCACGGTTTTTATCAACGGTCACGATACCGCCTCCCGTTGCAATAACAAGTCCGCTTTTTTTGCAAACCTCTGAAAGTATTTCGCTTTCAGCCTCTCTGAAAGCGCCTGCTCCCTTCTTCTCTATCATCTCGCCGGCACTTATTTTATATTTTTCTTCAAAAAGCTTGTCTGTATCGGCAAATTCACGCCCAAGAAGCTCTGCAAGTCTTTGTCCTATTGATGATTTACCGCTCCCCGGCATGCCGATAAGAACGATATTCTTCATTCTTTTTTCAAGCGCGTCTTTTATCTCATACGAGCGCGTTCCCTCTATTTTCTCGCCCGTAAAAAGCTCGCTTGCCGCCCTTGCCTGCTCGCAGAGCATTAAAAGACCGCCTCGGCACTCTATCTGAAGCCTTTCTGCTTCAAGTATAAGCGCCGTTTTTATCGGATTGTATATAAGATCAAGCACAAGCCTGCAGTTTTTGAAATTTTCAAGGCTTATCACAGCCTGACAGTTATTCGGGTACATTCCCACCGGAGTTGTATTTACAATGATTTCGGCATTATAATGTCGCGAAATATTATCGTAATTATCATCACCCGAGCGCGAGATTACTACCGCTTTATATCCTCTGTCCTCTAAAACGGCTCTTACCGTTTTTGACGAGCCGCCGCTGCCGAGTATAAGCGCCTTTTCTCCGCGTCCCAACCCCTCGCCGAGCAGGGCCGAAAATCCTGCGTAATCGGTGTTGTCGCCATAAAAACTTCCGTCGTCACACTTTATAACGGTATTTATACTGCCGATACGCTTTGCTCTGTCTGATATTTTATCAAGATACTTTATAACTTCCTCTTTATAGGGGATAGTTACGTTAAATCCCGAAAGCGGACAGCTTTTGAAAAAATCCTCAAGCTCTGTTTTCTTTAATTCACAGAGCTTATATTCATAACCGCCAAGGAAATTGTGTATCTGAGGTGAGAAGCTATGACCGAGCACACCGCCTATAAGGCCGAATTTCTTATCTGTTTTCATACTACCTCATTATAGCTTCCAAGATATTTTATTTTTGTACACATGCCTTCAATATCATTGAAAAGCTCTGCAAAAGCCTTTGAATATACAGACGTTTCAAGGTCAAAATAGAACATAAATTCAAAATCGCTGTTCGGAAGAGGACGGCTTTCAAGCTTTAAGAGGTTGATACCCATAGAATAAAGCCTTGAAAGCACGCTTGAAAGTGCTCCCGGCTTGTGCTTTAATACCATCATTATACTCGTTCTGTCAGCACCCGGGAATATCTCAAGATTTTTGGATATACATATGAATCTTGTATAATTATTGCTTGTGTCCTGAATAGATTCGCAAAGTCTGTTTAGTCCATATATCTCCGAGCATATATCAGAGGATATTGCCGCCTCGTCTCGTCTTTTAGACTCGAACACCATTTTTGCCGCCATGGCGGTATTTTCGCACGGTGTAACCTTTACGTTGTTAAGTCCTTTTAAGAAACTTTCGCACTGCGCTATTGCGTGCGGATGCGAATAAATCTCGCGTATCTCGTCAAGCTTAACACCCTTATTTGCAAGAAGAGAGTGGTCAACCTTGATGCGTACACTTCGCACGATATTGAAGTCATACTTCATCATAAGATCGTAAACTCTGTTTACAGAGCCTGCAGTACTGTTTTCGAGCGGAATAACACCGTATGAGCACAGTCCGTTTGCAATTGACGAGAAGACTCCCTCAAACGAATCGAAGTAAATAACCTCTGCATTTTTGAATATCCTGTCACACGCCTGTGACGAATATGCACCCTCAACACCCTGGCACGCAACGAGTGCTCTTGGCGGAAACTCCTTAGCAGTATCCTCAACTGCCGACTTTATTTTAAGGGTAAGCTCTGATTCGCCGTCTAATTTCTTGTGCTGGTACGCACGGCTGAGCTCAAAAAGAAGCGAATAAAGAGCCTCGCCGTAAGTTTTGAATTCCTCGGGCAGCATACCCGATATTGAAACAAGCTTTTCTCTTTCTCTTTTAGGATCGTATACGGGCAAGCCCTTTTCGCGCTTACACTCGGCAATGTTACGGCTTACTTCCATTCTTTCTTTGAAAAGCCTTACGATCTCACTGTCTATCTCGTCGATCTTAACTCTGTAATCACTAAGTTCCATCTTTGTTTCCTCATCTGTTTGTTTTATAATAATCAAGAAGCGCGTCGTATACCGCTATCGCCGCCGCAGACTCTATGCACGCAAGCGCGCGTACTGCGATACACGGGTCATGTCTACCTTTTATACTCAAAGTGCATTGCTCGTTTTTCGAAATGCTGACCGTTTTCTGTTCTTTAAATATAGACGGGGTGGGCTTCATTGCCGCTCTGAATATAAGCGGCATGCCCGACGATATCCCGCCGAGTATTCCGCCGTGATTATTCGTTTGTGTTTTGATCTTTGAGTCTTCTATTATAAATGGATCGTTGTTTTCGCTGCCTCTCATTTCAGCCGCCGCAAAACCCGCTCCAAATTCAATACCCTTTACGCCGGGCACGGCAAAAACTGCCTGCGCTATCCTGTTTTCAAGCCCGTCAAACATAGGTTCGCCGATCCCTGCAGGAAGTCCTGTTACAGCGCACTCAATAACACCGCCAACCGAGTCTCCGTCTGCGGCACACGCTTTTATAACGTCTGCCATTTTATCATGCTGTGCTTTGTCAATAACGGTAAGCTCGCCGCGATACAGAGAATCAAAGTCTGCCTTTGTTACCTTTGCAGGGTCAAAGCGTTTATCAGAAACGCCGCCGATCTTCTCGTGATGCGAGCCGATATATATTCCCTTTTCTTCAAGAAGGCCTGCAAATACTGAGCCCGCAATACAAAGAGGCGCCGTAAGCCTTCCCGAAAAATGTCCGCCGCCCGAAAAATCGCTTGCACCGTTATACTTTATATTCGCAGTATAATCGGCATGACCCGGGCGCGGCTTATCTGAAAATTCGCTGTAATCGCCCGGCTTTACGTTCGTATTTTTAATTACTGCCGCAAAAGGAGCTCCGCAGAATTTGCTGTTGGTTACACCTGATAGAACTTCAAACTCGTCAGCTTCCTTTCTCGGTGTGCCAAGCGAGTTGCTTCCCGGCGCGCGCCGCGCGCAGAATTTGCGAATCTTTTCTTCGTCAAACTTCTCTCCTGCGGGTATACCGTCTATAACAACGCCGATCCCCGCCGAATGCGACTGCCCGAATATTGAAACCTTAATATTTTTTCCATATACAGAGCTCATTTTTACTTCTGCCTTTCGTATATAGTTTATTACTTACAAAGTGATCTGAAATCTTCAAAAAAGCTTGGATATGATTTTTCGCATGCCTGCGCCCCGGTTATCACGACCTCGCTTGTACACACAGCCGACGCCACAGCCGACATCATTACTATTCTGTGGTCGTTGCATCCGTCGACGCTTCCGCCCGAAAGGCTTCTGCCGTGTATTATCATCGTGTCGTTAACAACCTCAGCATATCCGCCGAGCGAATTTATAGTTTCGCTAACGCTTAAAAGGCGGTCGCTTTCTTTAAGTCTGAGCCTTTCCGCTCCTCTTATAACCGTTTCTCCCTTAGCGGCGGCTGCCGCTATAGCTATCGCAGGAATAAGGTCAGGTGTATTCTGAGCATTTATCTCAATGCCGCAAAGCCCTTCTGTTGAAGCCTTAACCGTAACCGAATCGGGAGTATATTCAAGCTTTGCGCCGAATTTTTCAAGAATAGCGCATACCGCGCGGTCACCCTGCTTTGAATTTGTATCTATATCCCAAACGGTGATCTCTGAACCGCCGGCCGCACCGGCACACAGCCAGAACGCAGAGTTAGACCAGTCGCCCTCTATTTTCAGGTTTCCCGTAGAAACATATCTCTTTTCTCCGTAAACTGTAATACGGTTATCTGCAAACTCGGTCTTTATTCCGAATTTATTAACTACGTCGAGCGTTATATCAATATATCCGCGCGATTCTATACTGTCTGTGATCTCGATAACTGCGCACCTGCCCGATATTCCGAGCGCCATTATAAGGCCGCTTATGTACTGAGAGGAAACGTTTCCGGGTATAACAAACTTTTCGCCCTCAAGCTTACCCGATACGCATACGGTATCTGTACCCTTACCGCGCACCTTTATACCTTTTCCTTCTGCAAGACGCCAGAAAACATCCATGGGGCGAACCGGAAGTCTGCCGCCAAGCTTAAATCGCACGTCTGCCCCGCGCATGCACACACAGGGTAAAATAAATCTGTACGTAGAGCCGCTTTCCTTGCAATCAAGCAAAGCCTCGCCCGGTATATCCCCAACCGGCTCAACCCAGAGTCTGTCTGCGTCTCTCGTAATTTTAGCGCCAAGAGAATTGAGGCAGTCTATCGTTGCTTCTATATCCACGGAAAGCTGTTTACACAATATCTCCGTAGGCCTGTCTGCAAACGCGGCGCATATAAGCGCTCTGTGAGCATATGATTTTGATTCTATCGCACGTATCCTGCCCGAAAGCTTACACGGCTTTATGCGAACTTCCATTTTCGTGCTTCCTTTCAATAATTATATTAAAGACCGGCAATAAGAAGCCTTTTTACTTCATCAAGCTCTGCCTTGTACAGGCAGGCTTCTCCCTCTTTACCGGGTACTACGAGCGTGATGTGATCTCCCTTTCGCTTTTTATCCGAAAGCAAAGCTTCATATAGCTTTTCTGCCGGGTAATCGGTGCGTGTAGGCAGATCATATTTTTTTATCAGCTCTTCAAGCTTATTTGCATAACCGGATGTACATTTGCCGTCAAGCACACACGCTCTCATTATCATAGCCATTCCTATTGCAACTGCACTTCCGTGAGAAACTTTATAATTGCTTAATTTTTCAACCGCGTGCCCAAATGTGTGCCCGAAATTGAGTATCTGCCTGAGGCCCTGCTCTTTTTCGTCGAATACGACAACATCTCTTTTTATCTCAACGCATCTTGCAATAATGCTCTCTATGTCAAGATTTTCGGGATCGTTTAACATATTAAAGATTTTTTCATCTTTTATAACGCCATACTTTATAACCTCGGCGCAACCGTCGCAGAACGCACCGTGATCAAGCGTTTTTAAGAGCTCGGGGTCGCATATAACGAGTTTTGGCTGATAGAAAGCGCCTGCAAGATTCTTGCCTGCTTCAAGGTCAATCCCCGTTTTGCCGCCAACCGACGAATCAACAGCCGCAAGAAGCGTTGTCGGTATCTGCACAAAATCTATCCCTCTCAGATAAGCAGAAGCCGCAAAGCCTGCAATGTCGCCCGCAACACCTCCGCCGAGGGCGATCACCGCGTCGTTTCTGCATAGATGATTTTTTGCAAGAAATTCGAGTATGTCAATAAACGTCCTTGCGTTTTTTGACGCTTCTCCGTTTTTGAAAACAAATTTTACCGTCTCATACCTTGCGCTCTCAAGCGATCTTATAAGTCTGTCTGAATACAGCGCATCAACCTTATCGTCGGTTATCACGGCAAGTCTGCGATCGCCAAGCACTCCATGTACAAGCTCGCCCGCTTTGTCTATAAGTCCTCTTCCGATAACAACATTATAGCCGCCCCCGACTCCAACGTCAACAATTTTCACTTTCCGTCAACCTCCGATTTGATCCTTCTGCCCTCGTCAAGCAGTTCATAAAGCCTATCGTGGTCACAGTCACTTAAAGCTTTTTTATATTTTTCAAGCTCGGTTATAAGCGAGTCCATCTCTTTTATAAGATTATCACGGTTTTCAAGAAAAAGCTCGCTCCACATGCGTGGGTTTAACCATGCAACGCGCGTCATATCCCTGTAGCTTCCTGCCGAAAAGCCGAAATGCTCTCTTGCTGTCTTACTCTTTATATAAGCATTTGATAAAATATGAGGCATTTGCGAAGTAAAAGCTATAAGTTGGTCATGCTTTTCGGCACTTGTTGCCGAGAGCTTTCCAAATCCGAGAGGAGACAAAAGCTCCTTTATCTTTTCAAGAAGCTCCATATCGTCAAATTTCGGCGGCACTATTACCATACCGGCTCCGTAAAACATACTGTCTCGGCTGTTGGCAAACCCCGAAAACTGCGTACCCGCCATAGGGTGACCGCCAACAAAGAGAAATCCGTACTTATCTGCAAGCTCAAAGCCGGCTTTACAAACCTCTCTCTTTGTTCCGCAAAAATCAATAACAGTTGCGCCCTTTGCTATGAACTGCGCCGTTTTCTTCATATATTCTATTGTTGCTTCCGGATAAAGCGCTATTATAATAAGCTCGCACTCGCCAAGCGTCTCTTCTGTAAGAGTTTCATCAACAACCCCCGTCAGCTTTGCAAAATCAAGCATTGACGAATCTATATCAAAGGCATATATCTTATGATAGCCGTTATTCTTATATGCTCTTGCCGCAGAGCCTCCTATCAAACCAAGTCCTACGATTCCAACATTCATTTTAATGCCGCCTTTATAATCTATAATACTTCTCTTATCTTAGCTACCTTTTTGCATACCTCGGCAAACTCTTGGGGGCGAAGCGACTGCGCTCCGTCGCATAGAGCGTGCTCGGGATCGTTGTGCACCTCTATCATAAGTCCGTCGGCTCCTGCCGCGGTTGCCGCCATCGCCATGGGAAGAACCATTCTTGAGATTCCGGTAGCATGGCTCGGATCAACTACCACGGGAAGATGAGTCAGCTCGTGAAGTACGGGAACAGCACTCAGATCAAGCGTGTTTCTCGTCTGAGTTTCAAAGGTTCTTATACCTCTCTCGCAAAGTATGACGTTTTCGTTACCGCCTGCCATAATATACTCAACGCTCATCAAAAGCTCTTTTATCGTATTTGCAAGTCCGCGCTTCAAAAGCACGGTCTTTTTTGTTTTTCCCAGCTCCTTGAGCAGATCGAAGTTCTGCATATTGCGCGCTCCCACCTGCACAACGTCAACGTTTTCAAAAACGTCGATATCGTTAACATTCATGATCTCTGTAACTATCGGCATACCCGTTTCCTTTTTCGCCTCAAGAAGCAGGTCTATTCCCCTTTCGTGAAGACCCTGAAAATCGTAGGGCGATGTTCTCGGCTTATACGCTCCTCCGCGCAAGAGCGTTGCTCCGGCCGCCTTTACGCTGTTTGCAACAGAAATGATCTGATCTCTGGATTCCACGGAGCAAGGGCCTGCAATAATCGCAAAATGTCCGCCGCCGATCTTTATACCGTGACCGCAGTCTATAACAGCGTCTTCCGTGTGGAATTTTCTGTTGGCATTTTTATACGGCTCGCTTATTCTCTTTACTGTGTCGATTATAGACATGCTTTCAAGAAGCCCTATATCCACCTTTGTCGTATCGCCTATAAGACCGATTATAGTCTGATAATCACCAACGGAAACGTGGGTCTTAAGCCCCATTTTTTCAAACCAATTACAAAGATTATTCTTTTGTTCTTCTGTTGTTCCTGCTTTCAGAATTGCGATCATAAAAATCTCCCCTTAACAAAAAATAAAGCCACAGACGAGGACGCTTGGCTCCGTGCGACTGTGACGTTAAAATCATTATATAAGCTTGTTTATCAAGCAAACGATTTTGCGTTTCTTAAAGCAGCACAAAGAGCTTTTACCCCAGTAAAGCTAAAGTAAAAGTAGTAAAAGTAATATTCAAAATATGTGTTGAATATCTTTTTCATTTCTGCATTCCTCAAAAAACATCGTTGGGGTTATTGTAGCATACTAAAGCGTTTTTGTCAATAAATTCACCGTCTTTTATCTTTCATCCTCAAACAAAAATCATTTTTTTGTTATTGCGCCCAAAAAACTGAAAATATTTTCGAAAAGCACTGAATGTGAAATTTTTGAAAAGGTTAAAACATATACACATATTGCTTTTTCTGTGTTTTTAGGTTATAATAAAGAAAAACCGCCAGAGCCATAACAATAAACCAGTAAAATAAGTGAGATTTTGTGATATGAGTAATGATTTCAGCCTCAAAAACACTCAACAATCCTTTGATTATAATGACATTTTATACGTAAACGTTAAAGAGAAATGGGAGCACGGAGCGTCATACTGCGAAAACTATACTCTCTTTTTCGTAAATTCGGGAAAACTAAGGTTATGGTGCACTCCCGGTCATATTGAAATAAACTGCGGCTGTGCGCTTATTCTTGCACCGGGCACACGGATACGCTCAGGGTATTCGGGAAATGAGGGCGTTGAATTTTTCAAAGCTTCCTTTTGCACAAGCGAACCTTTTTTCAAAATATCATCACCCGTTCCCGTTTGCTGTCAAAGCGTTGCACACAAGCTGTTAGATTCCCTGTACAGATCAAGATTTGCGCCCGAATACAGTGCTCATGCAAAAAACGCATTGCTTTACGGTGCCCTTTATCATATATATGATACCGCATCTCCTTCAACACTTCGCGAACGCGATATGCTGAATGATATATTTGCATATATTGAAGACAATCTCACGCGCGACTTCGATTTCGACGACCTCCAGAAAGCACTTGGGCTTGACCGCAGCCATATAAGCCGTGTTTTTTCAAAAGCCGTTGGTAAAACGCTGAAAGCATACGTAAACGAGCGCCGTGTTGCGCTCGCCTGTGACATGCTTGCAACTTCTTCTTTCGACATAAATAAAATTGCTTCCCTCATGGGTTTTGAGGAAAGCAATCTTTTCACTAAATTTTTCACCTATCACACAGGTATTACTCCGTCTGACTACAGACGAAAGGTTTTTGGAACAAAGCCCCTTAATGGCTGAGCAGAGGCTCGGCCTTTCTTTTTTGCAGATCCGCCTCAAGTTTTTTTATAAGCGGAAGCAGTACAGCTACGTATATAAGACTCGTGAAAAGCCAGCTTATCGGGAAAACACTTATTAAGCCAAGATACGTAGGATAGATCTTAAATACCGTAAGAGTCCATACAACTCGGAAAATACAGCTTCCGAACAAGGATATGAACATTGCAACGGTTGATTTTCCAAGTCCCCTCAGAATACCGCCCATTGTATCCATAATTCCGCAAAGGAAATAGGTTGCGCCCGCTATAAGAACCCTCTCTGCGGCAACACCTATTATATATTCGTCGTTTGACATAATATCGCACAACGGATATCTGAAAAGCGCCATTATACCGCCGACAGCAAGGCCTACAACAACGGCAAGCAGATTGCTTTGCCACATAACCTTTTTAACTCTCTCCATATTTCCTGCGCCATAATTCTGGCTTGAAAATGATATAGCGGCAAGCGACATAGCGTGTATCGACTGATACGTGAAGCTTTCTATCTGAACGGCAATAGTGTTTGCCGACATAACGGCTTTACCAAGCGAGTTTATCGAGGACTGTATTACAACGTTTGCAAGGCTGAACATTCCGCTCTGAATACCCGAGGGAATACCGATCTTTAATATGTAAATAAATTCTTCTTTATATATACGTATATGTTTAAGTTCAAGTTTGCCGTATCCGTCGCTTTTCATGAGCGCGATAAAGGCAAGCACTGACGCTATAAGCTGAGACATAACCGTTGCTATCGCAACGCCGTCAACGTCCATTCCAAAGACTGTTATAAAGAAAACGTTCAGGCCTACGTTTGCAACACCGCCGATAATTAGATATATCATCGGTCTGGTTGTATCGCCAACGGCTCTGAGCACGGCTGAAGCAAAGTTATAAAGCAAAACCACCGGTGCGCCGAGCAGATATATGACCAGATATTTTTCCGCCATATCGATAACTTCAGGATCACACGCTGTCCATTCAAGAAAGGTTCTTGCAAAAAGTACGCCTACGATCGCAACAAGAATACCGCCGGCAAGACCTATGAATATCGCGGTTCCGACTGCTTTTCGGGATCTCTCGATATTTTTCTCTCCCATAAGACGGGCAACAAGCACGTTTGCGCCTATCGAAAGACCAATAAAAATACAGGTTATAAGATTTATAAGCGCAGCGTTTGAGCCAACTGCCGCAACGGCATCATCTCCGACAAGTATTCCAAGCACCGCAACGTCTGTTGCGTTAAATACTACCTGAAGAACGTTTGTTATCATAAGTGGCAGCGCAAAAATAATCATTTTGCGTATAATAGAGCCCTCACACATATTCATTTCGTGTCTTGAAGCCATAAAGCAGATCCTCCCCGGTGAAAACCGTAAATTAAGCCATCTTCTCCAAGAAAATATTATACTGTCTTTATAAAGTATAGCACAATATTTTTTTATTTCAATAGTTTTTATAAAAAACGAAAAATTTTTCGGTTTTATTTTTATCTGCACTGAGTTGAAAGATGGGGACTATCTAACTTTATTCTGTTAATGACCGCTCTGAAGAATTCAGAGTTAGACGGCTTTTTGCTCTTTGGCCCAACGGTACTTCCGAAATATCCCGCAAGAATTTGCGCATCTCCTCTTTCCCACGCGGCGCTTATGGCGCTTCGGATACTTCTCTCAACTTTGCAGGCACTAACACCGCAAGCCTTGGCAATCTCAGTATAAAGATCCTTGGTAATGTATGCAAGAAGCTCCATATCGTCAAATGCCGCCGTGAGTCCTGTATATAAATACTTGTATCCGTTCATGCTTGGCGGTATGCCTATGCTGATCAACGCCTGATTTATACATTCATCAAGCTCATTATGGGCAGACGCACCCTTTTTAATCTGCTCTTTCATATCCCGGTTTTCTGACACAAGAGATATCAGCTTAAGAAGAAACTCAACATCAAAAGGCTTCTTGATAAGATATATTGGATCGTATGTATCAGTTTTAAAAATCCGGTCGCACTCTATATTGTCTGACGTAAGGATTATTTCGCAATTCATGGGATGCCTTATCGGATCGGGATTACTTTTATAAATCGCGGTGACGTCGTCTTCATTTATCATATTTACGTCAACAATAACGATGTCATAATATATTTCGCTAAGTAAACTTATAATATCCTCGTCATAATAGAGCGTGTCTATTCTTATATTTTCATATAAAGCGGCACTCTCACAAATCCGCTTGCATAAGTTTATATCTTTGTCTGCAAATAATACTCTTGTCTTTCCCATAAACCGGTTACTTCCTATTGCCGGAAAGCTCGTTATACATAGTAAAGCCGAGAATAAGCGCTCCGCCTGCTATCTGAGTAAATGTCATGGCCTCGCCAAGGATTGTTACAGATATAAAAACCGCAACGAGAGGATCTATATAGGACAGTATTGCCGTCTTCTGCCCCGGCAGGTCCTTGAGAGACGAGAAGTAGAGCACGTAAGCTACACCTGTGTGAACAACGCCCACAATTATCAGGTTGGAAAATCCAAACAAATCCACAGAGCAAAGGCTTATGCCGTCGGTTAGAAGTACGTACGGCAAAAGTACCACGATAGCTCCCGCAAACTGCCATATAGTCCTTGAAAGTCCCTCGGTATTCTTTATGTATTTATTCAGTATCATTACAGTGGCATAAAACATAGCAGCACCGAGTCCGAACAGTATTCCGGTAAAATCAGAGCTGCCGCCCGTACTTATGCCTGTTATCAGGACTATGCCAAGCGTTGACATAACAAAGCAGATTATCTGCTTCAATCCAAGCTTTTCGCGAAACAGAATAGGGCAAAGCACAGTTACAATAACCGGTGCAAAATAATAGCTTAGCGTTGCTATTGAAACAGTAGTGTATTTATATGCTTCAAACAACAGTATCCAGTTTATACCCATAGCCGCGCCTGATATAATTAAAAGAGGCAGTTCTTTTTTTATTTTGCCAAAATCAGTTTTTTGTTTTGTCAGAAAAAGATATGTACCAATTAGCAAAATAGCCATAAGAGCACGGTAAAGTGCGAGCTCGCCCGATGAAACAGATACGTTTCTTACAAAAGGAGCAAGAGTACCGAATATAATCATTGAAATAATAAGCTTAATACGTGCAGTTTTCATAAATAAAACCTCTTTTCAAATTCCAACAAACATTTTAACACATATACAAATACTTGTCAACAAAAGAAAAATCCGCCGGTTCTGGCGGATTTTAGTTAATAACAGTATATTCGAGCATCTCGAAATGGAGACGCGTGCCAACGTTGACGCCAAGCGGCAAAAGTGCAAGAGCGATAAAAATATCGTCCCCGTCACCCTTTCTGTCCTCTCTCAGATATGCGTATTCTCCCTCGATTTTTACAATCGTGTAGTCTCTTGGCTCCATATATACCTCGCAAAATCAGCTTTTATTATATAATATCATATATTCTTGTACAGATCAAGTAAAATTATCCAATAAACATCTGTGTCCAGTACTTACCGTTTGAAACGTATCCGACTCCGATTTTTGTGAATGAAGAGTTTAATATGTTAGCTCTGTGTCCCGATGAGTTCATCCACGCGTTTACCACCGCCTGAGGCGTTGCCTGCCCCTTTGCGATGTTTTCACCGGCTGTTCTGTATGTAAGGCCAAAGTTTTTTATCATCTGAAAAGGCGTTCCGTACACGGGACTTGTATGGGAGAAATAATTGTTATCCTTCATATCCTGCGATTTATATCTGGCAACACGACTAAGTTCCCAATCGTGTGTGAGTGCCTTGAGTCCGTTTTTTACTCTTATTTCATTAACAAGTCTTACAACTTCCCCCTCAAAGCTTGTTACAGCAGCATTTACAGTCGGAATATTCAGCACCTGCCCGGGATATATAAGATTCGGGTTTGCAATATGCGTATTCACACTCTTTATTTCAGAAAGTCCTACCTCGTATTTTACTGCAATCTTCCACATAGTGTCGCCTCGTACAACCGTGTGAGTCGTGTTGGCTGACGTGCCGATAACAAGCGCTGCACAGAGTAAAAGTACGCCCATTACTGCAAGTATAATTTTTTTCATTGTGTTTTCCTCCTTGTGTTTTATTTGTCACAATGACTCTTTTATTGTAACATATCCAAAGGGGTCAAATCAAATGTAATTGTTGGCAAGGAAAAATCTGCAGGCAACAAAGTGCCTGCAGATTTTGTTTTTATATGTTTTCTTCAAATTCTTTTTCGTTTTTCTTAAATCTATTCCAGAATATACAAGCAATAACGTTTAGTGTTATACAAACAAGGGCAAATACAATCATAAGATCCATAACAACGTTCCAGTTATAAATCTCGGCTATTTTCGAAAAACCGTAGCTGTATATTACAATGCCGAATGAGCCTGAGCTGTTTATAACTCCCGCCGCCGTTCCGTTTTTACCGTACTTGGTAAAATACAGACTGCAGTGTGAAGCAAGCAAATGCGTTGCCGAAAGAAACAGTGTGGCTATACACATTGAGGCAACTGCAAACGCCAGATGAATACTTCCGATATATTTTAGAATAACTATCATCGGAAGCGATAGGCATAAAAGAAGCAGATATCCCGCATACTCATTACGTATCACCTTCGGATACAAGGCTCTTATAAGCACAGTTCCAAGTATTCCCATAATAATTATTATGGTACCCATAAGATTTCCAAGCGTTGGTGAAACGTTTTCATACGATTCCATAAGAATTGTAGGCGCAAGCGCCTTGATTCCCTGCTCAAGCGAGCATCTGAACATTGTCAGTACCACAAGGAATATAAATCCGCTCGCCGCAAAAAGCTTAAAAGTTGACGCAAAACTTCCTCTGGAAGCGGCCTTTTGTGGCGTCAGGGGTATTTCTTTATCCTTTAACATACTCGGTTCAATTCTGTTATAGTAAAAATGAAGCACTGTTGCAAGAATAAACAAAAGGCTTGCCGAGAGAAGAAAATTATATTTCCAGTTTGTTATGAATGCTGCCGTAAGATAAGCAAACAAAAGCCCGAATGACGTTGCAAACGACATATAGAAGATCATCATTCTTCTGTCGCTGCGCACAAGCTGAGACGACATTATCTTGAAAACGCTCGGCCAGAGCGGAAACTGTATTATCGCATTAAACACCCAGGAAATGAGCATAACCCAGAAATTCTGAGTAAGAAAAATAATAATATTGGAAATTGCTGAGCCTATAAGACCGATTTTTATCATTCTCTCGGGATTATATTTGTCTGCGAATATACCTCCCACTATCTGCAGAGGGGTATATACTACATAAAACGCCGCCGTTATGATACCCGCCTGGGACTTTGTCATAGCTCCTTCTGCAACAATGGCAGCAAGCGCCGAGCTGAAGCAGTTTTTCGTCATATATACTATTGCATACATGACAAAAAGGAAGATAAAAAAGTGGCGGCTGATTTTTTTGTTTTCAAGGTGCATATGTACACCGTCAACGCCGTTTTCGTTATGAAGTTTCGTTATATTTTTCATTTTAAACACCCACTTGTAATACAAATAATTTTTTTGCATTATATGAGCCAATATTGCCAGTGCAATATTGGCTCATGGAAATTATAAATTACTTGGAAAACATTTCGTTGATTTCGGTAATCGTTTCTCTTGTGAGAAGGTCGCCGCCCTCGTGGCCTACCGTACCGCTTGAAATATAAGCACTGTAGTGGCCGGCCTTTTCAGCCTTTTCTGTGGGAAGGTATCCTTCAGTACCGCAGCAAAGCTGTACGATGAATGTCTGCTTTGCATAGCTTCTTGCCTTGATTCTGTTACCGTAGTCAAGGAATAATTCAAAGGGGTTTGTTGCTATCGCAATATCGCCGAGACGGATTACGTGATACTCTATCGTATGTATCTCCGTGTTCTGCTGCTGACGGTATCTTGCAATAGTACCTGCATGTACGTGCATACGCGCGTTGTCTTCATAGTTGAAGACTGCCTTGTCCTTGTTCTGCTCAACGTAGTATTCAAGCTCACGTACAGCGTGATTATACTGTTCCATCGTTGCTTTACGAAGCGGGAGATCAAGGTCGATCACTCTGTGCTCAAACACAAGCTCGTCCTTAATATCTTCGATTTCTTCATAAACCGAGATGATTTCGTTTGCAATTCTCTTACCCACTCTGTTGCATCCCGAAATATCGTACATAGACGGGTCTGCCTTGCGATCAAGGAGATTCGGACGCTTAACGTTCGGGTCGTCAATGGGGGTTTCGGGATTTACCCAGCGAACAAGGTCTCTCGGACACTGGTCTCCGCCCGCGCCGCAAAGCGCAAGAAGATAAATATCCTGCCCGAACTTTTCTCTGAGTATTGCCTTTGTTCTGCCCCAGAAGTCTGCAGAAATAAAGCTTCTCTGCTCAAGAATCTGTGCAGGACAAGCGATATTAGCAACAACACCTGTAAGCTTCTTATCCTTATCAAACGTGTAAAGAAGCTCGATACCCGAATCGTTACCGCCTTCGAGTGCAACAAAGTTTGCTGTATTCGTGTCGCCCCACATCTGTGCGCTTCCGTCATCATAGCTTACACGGCGGCACATACCTACTGCGGCTCTTCCGAACTCGTTAGCTACAAGAGCAGGCTTACGGTTTTTCCATGCGTTATACGCTGCAAGAGCGATCTTGTCTGTGATAAGCTCCGTTCCCTCTTCGGGAGTAAGAACACTGTCGTCAGGCGTTACCTTTGCGGTATACTGCTTGTCTTTGGGAAGGAACTCGTTAAGAATACCAACAGTTCCTCTTCCGCCTTTTATCGCCTGCTTGATAGACGTATGAGTATGTGTAGCGTTCATCATGATCTTTTTAGGATCAACCTCGTTTGTCAGGCGTGCAAACTTTTCTCTTGCAAGCTCCATAACGCTTACAGCTACGCTTGTAACGTCACAGGAAACCATGATCATCTGGTCTCCGTCTGCTTCAACTGCCATAGCTGTAACTGTGATATCCGATTCTACGTATTCAGATATTCTTTCAAAGAACTGACCTGCAAGACTTACCTTTTTTTCAGGCACAAGGCTTTCTTCAGCCCAGCCTATAAGTATCTTTCCCATTTTTATTTCTCCTCTAAGATAATACAAATGACTCTACATTAATTATATAGACTATTATTCTTAAAATCAACAGTATTTCATTGAAAAATTTTTCGAAATTATCTTTGATTGAAATCAAGAATAGTTCTGTCATCACAAACCGTGGCCCAGTCTTTTTCAAAGCCTGCAATAGCCATATCAGTCATAGGATGCGATATAACGGTTTTGAGTATGTCCGCCGAAACGGTTACACTGTGACATCCGACAGATGCGCACTTGTGTACCTGTTCAGCAGTCTTGAAGCTTGCCGCAAGAACCTTGCAGTCAAGATTATAGTGCTTGAACTGATTTACTATTTCAGCAACGACTTCAATACCGTCACCTATTATGTTGTCAAGTCTGTTTACATAAGGAGCAACGAAGTCAGCACCTGCCATAGCGGAAATAAGCGCCTGAGCCGGTGTGAATATCGCAGTCATCGTAACGCCGATACCGAGCTTTTTAAGCTCCATAGTTGCCTTTAAGCCCTCTTCGCTTATCGGGATCTTTACAAAGAAGTTGCCGCGAAGCTCTTTTCTTAAAAGCTCTGCCTCTGCAATGATCTTATCAGCAGTTTTCTGCGTTGTCTGAACGTGCAGCATCTTATCATCACCGATAATCTCTCGGATCTCTTTAACGAGATCCCAGAAATCCGTGTGCTCCTTTGCGATGATAGAGGGGTTTGTTGTAACACCTGCAAGAGGATAATATTCGTTACAATGTTTTATGGCGTCTATATCAGCCGTATCCAAAATATAAATCATGTCTGCGGCCCCTTATCTGATTATCTGAATGCCAAGAATATCGCAGAGATTTTCAATAACCTCTGTATTATCTCCGTGAGAAATTATGTAGTGCTGGCACATAACGTTCTGTGCAAATCTTTCAACGTCATCAAGAAGGATTTCAAGGCCGGGAAGCTGAGGAGCGGGCTGAGTCCATCCTGCTTCTTCCCACTTTCTGGGTGTGATGCCCTCACCTGTTACCATATGCATATAGTACATACCATCATCATATGTAAGACGGCACATTGTTACCTTACCGGGCTTAACCTTGCTTACGTTGAGGATACCTTCGGAGAGTTCACCGAATGCAGCGGGCATAACTGTTGTACCGCCGTCCGAAACTTCAGCAGGAATATAGTCAGGAACACCTGCGAGCACTCTGTCTTCAAAGAATTCATAGAATTCAAGGTAGAATGCACACTGACCTGTGAGGTATTTTACCATAAGCTGTGTGATGTTACCAAGAGAGTCGTTTTCAGGGATCGTGCAAAGACCTGCCTCGTCAGCAAGAAGCATAAAGATAGGTGCCGGAGGGAAGCCGAGAAGCTTCTTCATACCGTCAACGTCCTTAAGCGAAATCGCGTCATAGCCTCTTTCGTCACAAATGGACTTAACTGCAAGATAGTAGCCTGCCGCTTTCTTCATACTTTCGGGGTTAGCCGGCTTTACAAAATTCCACTTTGACATGCACTTGTCGATAACAGCCTGTATTTCAGCATCTGTAAGCTTTTGATAGCGCTGTTCGATCTCAAGCATTTCAAAGGTTTCGATTTCGGGGCCGATCTCTCTCTTGAGTGAAGGTCCGTCAACCTGTGTACCGTAAAGGTTCATATCACGGTAACCTGCCATACCGCTGCGCGCATGGCGAAGCTTTGCAGCAGCTGCTGCCGCATTTGCATAGTTGTAAACTGTCTTTGTCTTTGAAGGAAGTCCTACGATATCGTATACATACTTGAATGTGTATCCGAGGTCATAGAAGGTCTTTCTGATAGCAGTTGTACCTGCCTGGTCAGCAGTTGTAACGAGGCGGTCGCCTTCTACCCAACCGCAAAGACCCCAGAGTACCATGGGCTTGTTACGGAAGTGTTCTGTTACCTTAACAACTGCGTGTGTAGGAATCCAGCCTGCAATGCAAACGATAAGCACGTCAAAAGACTTGTTTTCGAGAGCAGCAACAGCCTTCTTTATATCCTTTTCTTCATAGTCGTCGGTTACGGGGTATACGCTAATAAGGTCAAGGCCTTCCTTTTTGAGGGACTCTTCTGCATCCTTACACTTTTTGATGATTATATCAGCCGGTGTGTTTACTTCACCGAAGCCGACAAAAGCCGCTTTAATCATAGTTTTAACCCTTTCTTACGTTAAGTATATTGTCATATTTTTTGAAGTTTTCATAAACGCCTGTGTAATCACTGCCTGACGGTGTGTATTGTTTATCCGTCTGTATCAGCTCGCACGCCTTTTCAACAGACTCAAATACACCGGCACCAACTCCTGCAAGTATTGCCGCGCCAAGACACGCCGTTTCCTTATTCTTGAGAGTAAGCAAACGCTTGCCTGTCAGATCGGCCTTCATTGAGCACCATAAAGGACTCTTTGCTCCGCCGCCCATAACGCGTATCTCGTCAACGTCAACACCGAGATAATCAAGATTACTCTTGAGCATACACGTTACAGATTCCATAATACTTCTTACAAAGTGCGCAGCCGTATGCTCAGCGGTAAGCCCTGTAAAGCTTCCCCTTGCATCCGGATTATATTTAGGCATCGTTGAGCCGCAAAGGTACGGAAGGAACGTTACTCCGTCAGAACCGATAGCGATCTTTTCTGCCATAACGTCAAGGTCCTTAAAGGACACTTCCTTTAAAAATGCTTCTCTGAACCACTTGAGCGCCATTCCTGCCGTCGGGCTCCAGGAAAGAAGTGCATAACTGCCGTCAAAGCTGTAGTGGCAAGGCACAAAGCTGTCTTTGTCAAAAGCAGGCACGCTGTCGGTCGGTACGTATATCGCCATAGTGGTTCCCGTCATTTCGCTGACAACGCCCTTTTTGATAACGCCCGCGCCAATTGCTCCTGCAACCTGGTCCATAGCAGATGTTACAACCTTGATACCGTCATACTCGCCGACAAGCACACCGCTGTCAAGAAGCGCGGGGAGTTTGTCTTCGCCAACTCCGATAAAGTCGAGCATTTCGCCCCACCATGAGCTGCCCTTTATATCAAAATAGATAGTTGAGGACTGAAGTGTCTTTTCGGTAACAAACTTACCTGTGAGTTTATAAAGTAAATAGTCTTCGAGTAAAAAGATTTTTTTGGTCTTTGCCCATACTTCAGGCTCGTTACGCTTTACCCATAGAAGCTTACAGGCCGGCCAGGTTGCTGTAACCTCCGGCTGGCCCGTAATTTCATATACTTTCTTACGGCCAAAATGCTCTTCAATTATCTGCGCCTCTTCTGTGGCACGGTTATCAAGCCAGACTATCGCATCACGTACGGGGTTGCCGTCCTCATCCGTGAGGATGAGCGTTTCGCACTGCGTGTCGATTGCAAGGCAATCAACTTCCGACTTTTCTTTAATTGTTTTAAGTGCATTTTGAAGTAAATCCCAGTATTTTTCACCCGGGAGCTCTACTATATTGCCGCTTGCGTTAACGGTATAATCCTCTGAAGAATTGGCAATCTCATTCAGTTTTTCATCAAACAGTACGGCCTTGACCGACGTTGTTCCAAAATCAATTCCCAAACATTTCATAGCTTTATCCGTTATTATCTCTCCTGCTGAAGTGTGTAGTGAACGTCAAACGCCTTTTCTTCGTCTGTGTACTTGCGGAGTGTGTTGATAACTTCGCCGTTGTTCCACTTTCTGTCTCCTACGTCCTCAGTAGTACCCATAACTGTTACGTTAACCTGTCTGCGGCGAGCACGTACGTGGTCCCAGTCAATGAAGTATATGTGAGCGAATTCACCGCCGTCAAGAACACCGTCCTTGATAGTCATTGTTTCGCTTCTGCCGAAGAATACACTGCGAAGGTGTCCGTCTGTGTTCATGCTTGTGTAGTCGCCGGGCTCATTTACGTATCTGCCGAACTGTGAGTGGATCGGGCCGGGATGACGGTACTGATGCTCTTCAGCAAAATCAGGGATCATCTTTCTCATGATGTCGAGAAGGTCGTGCTGGAGATATTCGAGGTCAAAAGAGTCGATATCGTGTGAGCACTCCTGAACCATAACAGAGCATGTTGTGTGGTGAGATGCGATAGCAACTGTACCGTTCTTAACGCCGGATGCCTTAACGATTTCCATTATTTCCTTTGAAATATCGTGGAAAGTGGGGATCCATCCTCTTGACTGAAGTTCGAGTTCCTTCTGAAATACCTTAAATTCCATTTTAAAATCCTCCTGAAATTTATATGTTTTAAATTATTTACTGTTTAATCTTTCGCCAACTGCACCGCCGGGATGCACTACGGCAAACTGCTCGTTCTTGAAATCGGTCTCTTCTATAAGAGCCGTCTGAAGAACGTGGAATATTACTGCAAGAGATGTTGACGAGGTCGTTCCCTGGCAGTTGTACTTATCTGTTTCACGGTTAACGTACTGCTTGATAACAACGTCCGCACCAAGAGCCAAGGGTGACTCCATATTTTCTGTAATGGAAATAACCTTAACACCTTTTTTCTTGCATATGTCGAGAATCGGCAAAAGCTCTTTGGTCTTCCCGCCGCGCGATGCAAACACCATAACGTCGCCCTCCTGCAAAAAGCCGGTAGCGCCGTGTACTGCTTCAGCAGGCGAAATAAATCTTGCCGGCTGGTCGATACAGCACATAAGGTGAGCAAAATGCTGGCAGATAATGCCCGAGTGTCCGCATCCGCATGAACCGATACGAGGTGCATTCTTTAAGAGCTCAACAGCTTTTGAAAACACTTCTTCGTCAAAGTGCTCCGCCATTTCCTTTATACATTCAGACTCGATTATGTAAGCTTCTTTTGCACGAAGTAACGCTTCCTTATTCATAAAAGCTTACCTCCCGTTTACTTCGTCCCATGCCTTACGGAGATTGTAGAGCATTTCCTCTACCATAGCGTAAGGATCATCAGCCTTAATAATACCGCTTGTTGAGCCCGTTGCCTGTGCGCCGAGCTTAATGGTATTGTAAACGTCGTTACCGTTTGAGATACCTGCGCCCTGAAGCACCATAATATCGGGGTTTATTTCACGAACGGTCTTTATAGTTTCGATAACGTAGTTGCTGTCGCTCGTCTGACCTGTTCCGATAAGGTCGGTCGGCTCAGCAACGATAAGGTTAGGCGACATTTTGGCAATAGCCTTAACGTCTTCAACGGTATTTGCGCAAACGATAGTACCAAGCTCAACTTCATCAGCACGCTTGATAGTCTTTTCGATCTCTTCCATTGTAAGAGGCTTTTCAGCATGGTTAAGCATTACGCCGACAGCACCCGCCGCCTTAACAGCTTCGGGAAGCACGCTTCCGAGTCCTCTTCCGACAGGAAGGTAGTCCATATGCTGAGCGAACACAAGAATTCTTTCTGTGTTATCAGCAAGAAGCTTGATATCGGTATACTGCGGAGTTACGATAACATCAACGTCATACTTCATCGCAGTTTTGTCGATAACCTGAGCGAGCTTAAGCATTTTTTCTCCATAAAGGAATGCTTTGGGGCCAACCTCAAAGAAAGGCGGCTTAATTTTCAGATTTTTATACATTGTAACACACTTCCTCACTTTACAATTACTACTAAAATTATATACTACAACACTATAAAAGTCAATGACTTTCCCGATTTTTTACACCTTTTTTCCCATACATACAAATAAAAAAGGCGTTTTTTTATTTTATTGCCATAATTTTCACAAACAGCCCTCTCTACGTAACAACAAAACGGCAGATTTCAAAAGAAATCTGCCGTTTTATAGCTATTTGATTTTAAAGACGCACATTTGCTGAGCCGTCTGTATAAGTAATACGGTCGCCGTTTGAATTAAAACTATCTATGTAATTGAAATATTTTTCCTTGCTTGCAAAAGCAGGCTTGAACTCAGAAATTATCTCTTTTGCTCTTACAGCATTATTACCAAGCATAAGCACAAGCATTTCAAGCTGCCATTTAGCCGAGGTGACACAAGCAAGTTCAATATCTCTTATACGGTAATCCGAGCCGTGACTTTTGCCCTGTGCTCCCGAAATGTTAGGATGAATCGCAGGCATAAGTGAGGAAAGGTCGCCCATATCCGTGCTTCCCGAGCCTATATCCTCGGTCTTGGTTACGGGTATGCCCTCAAGATTCATACCTGCATCATATGCAAGCTGCATCATACCGTCACTGTTTACAAGCGGTGCATACCCGGGATTATCCTGAATATCAATGTTGGCGCCAAGAGAGAGCGCCGCACCGCAAAGCGCACGGTTTACCCTCTGATTCGCTTCACGTATTGCTTCAAAGCTGTTGCCGCGGACATAGCTTTCGATTATTACGTTGTCGGGTATCGCATTAACCGCGCCTCCACCCTGCGTGATAATAGGATGTACACGGATTATATCCTGTTCCTTAAAGGTCTCGCGGATGGAATTTATCGCCTGAAGCCCGAGCGTTGCTGCGTAAAGTGCGTTGCAACCGTTCCACGGACTGCCGCCTGCGTGTGACGATACGCCTTTGTACACAACGCGCTTTGCAACACAGCCTACAGCGCCACGCCTGATCGTAATTCCGTTGCCGAGTGGTGAGGTATGCACCATAAACGCAATATCAACACCGTCAAAATAACCTCTGTATAAGAACTCGGATTTGCCGCCGAAATAACGGATTTTTCCCTCTTTCATGAGTTCTTTACGGTATTCTATTTCAATAAGTTCTTCTGCCGGAACTGCACAAAGACGTATTCTTCCCGAGAGGGAGTCGAGAACTCCCGGTTCCTTAAGTGCTGCCGCAAGACCGACAAGTGCCGCGCACTGCGCATGGTGTCCGCAACAGTGTACCGCTCCCGTTTCAGGGTCTGCATCGGGATGCTCAGAGCATATAAGCGAGTCAAGCTCAGCAAGAACGAGAACCTCAGGGCCCTCCCTGCCCGTATCAAGAACGGTGTAAAAGCCCGGAATATCACCTGCTCTTACAATATCGTAGCCAAGCTTTTCAAAAGCTTCTTCCATATATGCAGAGGTTTTTATCTCTCTGTAACCCGTTTCGGGGTTTGCCCATATGTAGTCGTGTGTCGCCTTTATAAGCTCCCTGTATTTTTCAACAGCCGCATCGAATTTTCCCATCGTTTGCGTTCTCCATTAAATTATTATTTATTTTTTGATATACCCATACGTTGCATAGAATTTACCGCCCGAAAGGGCCCTTGTGCGAACCTTCTCTGCAAGCGATGTTGATGCATAAAGATCCTTCACCTGACGTCTTGTATGGTTCCATCCGAAGACGTATCTGATAATATCATCTGACTCCTGATTGTATGTGCGAGTAAACATTTTGGCAAACTTTATTATGTTGCTGTTTTCGCCAAGCATTTCTTCAAGTGTGGGGTCAAGAAGCCACGAATGACAGGTAAAGCATTTGTAGTTGTATTCGGGATAATATTTTGCAAAGAACTTTCTTGCAAGGTCAAATGATTTTCTGCACTCTTCCTCAGAAAGCGGTCCCGACTGAGGAATATGTACTTCCAATATCTCGTCGCCCTCTTTAACACCAACATCCGGAATATCTCTTCCGGCCTTGCCGAAACAGAACTGAAGTCTGCCAAGCTTGAACAAATTCATACTAAGATGCTTTTTAAGCCAGGAAAGCTCGCCCAGATAAAGTTCTCCCTTGATGTCACTCCATTTATTTGTCCAGATAACAATGTCGCTGAGCGTATCATAAAGTATTCCGGTATCAATACCCTTTTCTTCATACTTTTCTTTAAGCGCTTCGCACATGAACAGATATGAAAGCAGATTTCTCTCGCCGTCTTCCTGACTTCTGTCATAATTCTCTATTGTGATCGCATCGGAAATATGATACTTTGCAAGCGCTTTCTTGAATTTGCCGTCATATTCCTTCGGGAAATCAAGCTTGTTGTACCAGTATTCTATTACTTCATTCACCTTGTCGCTATAAGGCGTCCACGCATTTGAGTCGTCAGTTGTCGGGCTCAGGTGCTCAATATTACTTTCGCTCTTACCGAGAAATCTCATAAGATTGTTATAATACATATTCTCGCGAACAGCCTTTGATACACCGAGTTTATCCATTATTTTACGGTCAATATCAAGCCAGTGAGTTGCCCAGGACGAGCTGTAATTTACAGCATTTGAGTCTGTACCAAAGAGAAGATTGTTACCAAAATCATAGCCAACAGTAAAGATTTTTGTCAAAAGCTCTTCTCTGTATATCTCGGGTGTGCCGGGCGTTAAGTCAAGAAACATTTCAGCCGTATCATCACGCTTTGAAAGCGCATTCATAAATTCTCCGTAAAGCGCAATGCACTCATCCACCCACGGCCACGAACAATGTCCCATAGAGAAACGAAGCCCCTTTATGCTGAGAAGCGCTTCCCAGTGAAGCGGTCTGTTATACTTGGAAGCAACATCAGCCGACCAAAGTATACCTGTATGGAAGATAACCGGCTTGTTACGTGCCGCTATGTACTTAAGTACCTCTATGCTCTTTTCTTCATAAACGTAAAAGTCCTTGCAGATTATCTTAAAGCCGTCAATACCGCGCTCTATTGCTATGTCTATCTTATCAAAAATATTCTCTTCATATGGATGTATCCAGAGAATGGGGAAAAGTCGCTCTCTGTTCTGCGACACAACTTCAAAAGTTTCATTCAAACGCTCTTCAAACACCTTGCCGTTTGACCATCTGCCTTCGGGAGGAGACGAGAAAACGCATCCGCCCCATATGCCGGCTTTTTCAAAATTTTCAAGTATTCCGGGAGCACTGCTGTCCTCGGGAGCAAACCCGTGGTGAACATGCATATCAATTATTTTCATAGCTGCAACCCCTTTGTATTATATCATTTGCCATCAAAGCTCTTCAATATCTGTACGTATAGCGTCGTCAAGCTTCGGTTTTTCCACAAAAATCTTGTTTTTGTCTTCAAGCTTTAAAAATTCATTGTAATAGCGCACGCCGAACTCGCGCAGAGAGGGTGCGGAAAAATGAAGATTGTCGGGGTTGGAAACAAGTCCGTCCGCCGGAACAAAGCCTATCATAGGGTCCTTTTCTGCCATAGTCACAAGCGCTTCGTTAACGCGCTTATAGTTGTCGTGGCCATAATATTTAGGCAGGTAATCGCCGAGTCCGCCGACTAAAAACGGTACATCATAAAGATCAAGCTTATCTCTGAGCGCATTAAATATCTTCGTCAGCTTCTTCTCATAATGCGGATAGAGCGCACCTGTTGTGTCCGACTCTCCCTGATGCCATAAAACTGCCGCGATCGTGGAAGTACGTGATGCAAGCTCTGCCTGATAGCAGGCATGGTCGAAAAGAAGTCCGCCGACACACCACTGATCAAGGCTTGAACCGCCGTCTGCACAGGGGATAAGTCCAACTTCAACGTCCTTTTCCTTTGCATATAAGTCAGCAAAGCTCTCGGCAAGGTTTATGCCTGAGGTTACTCTGTCGGGATTGACCGGCACGTACATAGCACGCCAACGTCCGTTACGCAAAACGAAAAGCTTTTTGTTTACAATGGGCTCTACCTCTTCTTTAAAGCCTCGCCCGCCCATATTTGACTGTCCGATAAGTAAAATTGAGTGTATCATGTTAATTCCTCCTTATAAACCAAGAAGTCTCTTGGCATTTAGTGAAAATATTTTTTCTTTTTCAGTATCGGTTATAAGCTCGTCAAGCAGTACTCCGCCGATATACATGGCAGGATTGCAGGTAGTAAAATCAGAGCCGAAAAGAATTCTGTCAACGCCCATTGAGTCGATAGCCTTTCTGAGCATTCCGTGCCTGAACATGCCGTATCCCGAAAGATCAAGATAGTAGTTTTCGCTCATCTTCGCTCTTTCAAGATGTCTCATAAAGCTGCCGTATTCACCGGGGTGCGCGGCAACGAATATAACGCCGGGGTGCTCCTTTACCATTTTGTCCATAGCATCAGCACCGTCCGAGTGGAAGCTTACTATCATGTTGTGCTTCTCTGCCTCGTCAAGAAGGACGGAAAACTCAGGGCACGAATAATCGCTCCAGGAGAAAAGATACGGGCATATCTCGCCCATAAGCTTGATGCCAAGCTTATCCATGCGCTCTATTTCCTTGATAGATTCTTCTATGTAAGCAGGATGCACGTGAAATCCGGGCACGTATGCGCCCTTGTAGATGTCGCGAAGTTTGAGTGCCGACTCGTTGCACGCCACTACCTTTGCCCACTCGCTTTCATACGTGCCATGTATATCAAGCACCGAGCCACAGAACGTGGTAACACCGAGATTATTATACATTTTAAGCGTGTTCTCAACGCTCATGTCGCAGAGATCGGCATATGCACATATATTCTCTTCACTTTTATAAAACGGATGCATATGGAAGTCAATTATTTCAAAATCCTTAAAATTCATACCCTTTCCCCCAGTATAAATGAATTAAAAATCACATCTAAGGCAATTGTATCACACAAAAACAAAAATGACAATCCTTTTTATAAAAGAATTGTCATTTTTTATTATGTAAGCATTAAAAATATTACTCGCCCTTATCTTCGTCGGTTTCTGCCGACTTTTCTTCCAAGACAGCAGGCTCTTCTGCCTCAGCAGGCACCGACGGGGTAACGTGCACTTGTTTTTCGGGGCATATGTCCTTGCACTTTAAAAGGCAGATCGGGTAAGCAAGCGGTACAATAAACGAAAGTATCAGATACTTCACCGCTTTTTTCGGTACTATAAACTCAAAAATCTTAAACATGCATATATAGCTGATAGCCTGTAAAAGCACAACCGCAAATGTTATAGCGAAGAAAAATACGTACATCACTATACCAAATCCAACAAACTTCGTCACCATCGGATCATATACAGATGGATCATACATTTGTCCGGACATCGCCATTGCAACCGCCATCGCAATGGCGACTGCGTAAATAGCTATCAAACCAACAAGCACAATAACAGAAAGCGTTATAAGAGTAACACGCCATTTTCTCTTATGTCCGTTTTGTGAATCAAAATCATCAACAACGCTTCCAATGATCCAATTGATCGCAACGGGAACCCACGCAAGCCATGCACATTTTATATCGCGCTTCTTTGCAATTCCGTACAAAGACAAAGATTGTAAAACGTATGAAGCAATGGCCAGCCCAAGCACCACTAAATAGAATATCACTACTCCAAATCCAATCGCTAAAGCTGTAGTTTCCGGCATAAAATCGCCTCCTTTTTTTATCAGTATATCATATATACCGCCGCTTTGCAACAAAAATTCCTTATTTTTGCCCAAAATAATACAAAAGACACACGAATGTGTGTCTTTTGTAAACTCATTCGGGAATAAGGTCGCCGAGTTTTATGTACCTTATCGCGTCTTTTCCCCTGACAGCCGTGTTTCCGTTGTGATATTCAAGCGCAAGAACACTTGTGCTGTACGCAAGATAAAGATCGTTCATAATATCAATAAGACATACGTTTACAATGCCGTATTTACTGTGAAGGTCGGCAATTACAATATTGTCATGCGGATCCTTGTTTTCGCCATAGCAGATTCTGAGCGAGGTTCTGCCCTGCTGTACAAACGGGCGGTGACCGGTGTCTGCATTAAAATAGTTATACGCCATAACAACGTGGTTATTGTATATTATAAGTCGCGGACGGCACTGTATGCTGCCCTTGAAATTCACGGGTTCTGTCCAGCTTTTGCCCATATCATCAGATGAAACGAAGGAAATTGAGTCCTCATCTCTGTCAGTCCTGTAAATTGCATAGATTTTGCCGTTTAAAAACTTGTAGTCAAACTCATACTGCGCCGGCTTTGGGTATATTGCAAAAAATTCAAGAGTTGCCATATTATCACGGGAACGGTAAAGAATCGCTTCCGAATAAAGACTTGTAACCGCACCATAGTGGCATCCGTCATCACCCTTGAAAATCGTGTGGCTTCCAATCGCTATCTGCTCAGTCGCCCAGTATCTGTGGTCGTGATAGCCATTCTTTTCAAGATAGTCAAACTGCTCGGACTCTGTAAAACCAACAATACTTCCATCATCACGCTTTAACATTACGATACTTTCTTCACTCAGAGTGTCAGTAAGATAGTCATAATCCCTGTAGCACATAGGATGGTCACCGTTATCTCTGCTGTTCTTTTCATATAGAACTCTGACCTTGCCGTCACCAAGACTTATTATGTTGGGCACGTACTCGGTGTTACCGCTTGAAACGGTTACAGTTTTAGAGTTGTGAGGCTGGGAAGCCGGAAAATATGTAAGTGATATTCTGCCACGTGATTCGCCGTAATGTCCCTGCGGACCGGGCATATATACGGCAAACATTATGCCGTATTTTGTGTCAAAGGCGAGATTGACAGAGTCCGAGCTCGTCTGAGTAAGCCCATCATTTATCTGTACCGAATTTTCAAGATCAACGCGCTTCATTTATGTGTCCCCCATTAAGATAAAAGTTCCTTATATAACCATTATACCTGCACAAAATCGAAACATCAATGTCAATTTAAGCAATATACATTGCATTTCTTGCAAAAGCACATTTATGTTTTATTTGTAATATTGTTTTAGTTTATCAAGCGTCTCTTTTGAGGCGTTATATATAAAATTCCAGTCTCCGCCCGAAAAAATCATATCAAAGTCAAACGATGACCACAAACGTATACTTTGCTCGTCACAACCGCAAGCTACACCGATATATTTACCGTGTCGCCTGAGAATTTCTGTGGCACGCTTTATCTGCTGTAGCGTAGGAGAGTCAAATACATTAAGCATATCACCAAGTGAGCCTGACAAATCGTTCGGACCAAATATGAAACCGTCAATATAAGGTATTTTTACAACCTCTTCTAAGCTGTCTATAAAATCAATGTGCTCTATCTGCATAAAACGGCAAAGCTCAAGACTTTTATTCTCCACGTATTCTTTCGCACTGTCCGCTCCGTAACGTATAGCACGCATCGGACCAAATCCCCTGTTTCCATATGGCGGATAAAGTGTCATATCTATAAGTTTTTTTGCCTCACAAGCATTACGAACCATTGGAAATATAATTCCGTCCGGCCCCATTTCAAGTATTTTTTTAGTTGCAGTCAAATCGTTCTGTGGCAGTCGTATAACAGACGGAATACCGGTAGAACGAGCAGCATTGAGATGACATAATACGTCTTTGTATGACATATATGTGTGCTCTGTATCTATCCATACACAATCATAGCCTACATTTCCGACTATTTCGCAAAGACACGGATCCGTTAAACACACAAGTGTTCCGCATATCTTTTCTGCGTTTTCAAGTTTGTTTCGCAAAATATTCATATTTCATCACCTCTATATTATCATTATACCAGCGCAAAATTGAAATATCAATGTCAATTTGAGCAATATATATTGCATTTCTTGCAAAAGCACGCTTGCTATAAACAAAAAACAGAAACGGAATTCGCAAAAATCAGGAAATTTCGTTACTGTTAAGTAACAAACATCAGTTTTTGTCAAAATGCTCTTTCGTAGCTTTCTTTACCACACCCGATAAACCGATTATACCAGTAAGGTTCGGGATAGCCATAAGTCCGTTCATCGTCTCCGAAATGCTCCAGATAAGATCAAGACTGCCTATCGTGCCGATGAAAACGAATGCAACGTAAATCAAACGGTATACAAAAACAGCTCTCTTCGACTTGTTTGAAAGAAATTCCATACATACTTCGCCATAGTATGCCCAGCCAAGAATTGTGGAAAGTGCAAAAAATATAGTGGAAAGGGTAACGACAATACCGCCTATACCGGGAAGTATTGCATTAAATGAAGCAATACTTAATCCCGCGCCCTCGTATGCGCCCGTATTCCACAAGCCGGTTGTAAGGATAATAAGCGCCGAGCATGTACAGATAATGATAGTTGTAAAGAAAACCTCAAACATACCCCAAAGTCCCTGCATAACGGGATTTTTTGTGCTTGATGCCGCATGCGCTATCGGCGCACTTCCAAGTCCCGCTTCGTTGGAGAATACACCTCTCGAAAAGCCGTAATGCATAGCAAGCATAATGCCGTATCCGGCAACACCGCCGCTTGCCGCCTTGAAGTTAAAAGCCTCTCTGAATATAAGCGCAAATGCTTCAGGAATTTTGTCAGCATTTATAATAAGTGCAGCCACAGAACAAACAACATAGAATACTGCCATTAACGGGACAAGTTTTTCGTTAACCGATGCAATCCTGCGAACACCGCCGAGAATAACTGTGGCAACGATAACAGTAAGAACTATACCAGTTATCAAAGGGTTGATACCTACTGTGCTCTTAAGAGCAACAGCAATAGAGTTTGACTGTGTTGCATTTCCTGTGCCGAGACAGGCTATCATTGCAAATAGTGCAAATAACGCGGCAAGCCACTTGATTTTAAGTCCGTTTTTTATGTAGTACATCGGCCCGCCGACCCACTGACCGTCTTCGTTCTTTTCTCTGTATTTTATAGAGAGAAGTATCTCGGAAAATTTCGTTATCATACCAAGCAGCGCACTTATCCACATCCAGAATACCGCGCCCGGTCCACCGCAAACGATAGCAGTAGCAAGTCCGGCTATACTACCGGTACCGATAGTACCGGCAAGGGCGGTAGTCACCGCCTGAAAAGGACTGACACCGGAAAAGTCCTTTTCGTGCTGATTTTTAGAAAAGACACCGAAAATAGTGTTTTTGAGCATATAGCCGAATTTTCTGAATTGAAGAAAACCGGTTCTTATCCCCAAAAACAAGCCTGTACCTATAAGCAGGGTAAGCATTACAGGTCCCCACACAACGTCATTTATAGCCGCATTGATTTCACTTATTAACTGCATTAAAATAATATCTCCCATTATAATAGTATTGACGAAAATTTGCCACAAGAAAGATTATACTAAAAAGAAAATATTTTGTAAATACAGTTATTTAACAATAGTTGTTTTTTGCTTTTTTGATTTTTGCAATAATAATTTTTGCGTTTTTGCACGTTCACAGTAGTCATAACAGTAATTTTTTCTGAGGGTAAAAATATCAAAAAACAAAAGCACCGATATAGTCGGTGCTTTTGTTCAATAAAACAGAATGATGTTAAATAGGCAAGCTTTGTAATAGACAGTCTTATGAATTTGCTTTGTTTAATCTTTTCTGATTGCTATATCCAACGAATGCAAGTACTAAGATCGGTACCCCGAACATAAAATATGCCAAGAAAAAGAATGTTCCTACTGCATATAAAATTGCTCCAACAAGTGCCGCCCATGCCTTCTTTGCTATTACTCCTATCCAGCCAAATACCACTCCAATCAAAAACATTACTATATGGGGTAATACAAGCACTGTGGCAATTGCACCTCCCACGGCTTCAGCTCCTTCGCTTGAAGCTGTCGTTCCAAAAAAGTATGAAATCAAATAAATAACATATATTGTTGCTAATGCCGTAGCTATAAATAAACATTTACTGCGATTTTTCATCATTTTTCTCCATTGGTTTAATATTTTACTTTTAATTTATATCCGTATTTCTTTATATCACTTAAAGCCGCCGTCTTGTTGCCCCATTCTGTTCCATCTTCAAAATATATACTATAAACATAAACATCGCCCGACTTAATTGTTGATTCAAGCAACTGCCATGCTTTTGTAGTTGAACTACGAGCTGAAATCGTTGTATCTGTATACAACTCATTAGTTACAAATATTCCTGTAACATCTTCCCCGTACACATCTCTGGGTGAAAAATAAAGCTTTATTGCGCTAATATTCTTATCAGTATTATTGGTTATACTTAAACTTAATTCCGGCACACCAATTATATTATCATACATTTTTCCGGACAAAGAAATTGGTATTTCAGAAGAAAATTCTTCGGGTGTTTGCTGTATTATTAGCGTTTCTTGGGTTTGATCATTTTGATTGTCAACAGTATCCGTATTTGTTGACACAATAATGCAACAAATTAAGAAAACACAAATAATTCCGATTATTAACCCAAAGTTGTTCTTCTTTTTTATATTTTTATTTAAATATTTTGACTTTTCCTTCTCAAACTCTTCTTGTGTTATGACGCCTTCATCTAAAAGCTTTTTTAATTTTAAAATCTCATCTGCATTCATTTAATTAATAACCTTTCTGTTATATACCGATTTGGGATATTTATATTATACCAAAGTGGGATAATAATGTCAAGAGGTGATTTAATGAAATTAAAAGAAATTAGAAAACAACACAATTTATCACAGCTAAAGCTAGCTATAGATTTAAATATGAGTCAAAATACCATAAGCCGTTATGAAAACGGTGAAAGAGAACCCGGTCTTACTGAATTAATCTTAATTGCTGATTATTTCAATATTTCTATAGATTATCTACTTGGACGAACAGATAACCCTGAAGTAAACAGATAATAACTTCACGACGTTACCTGCGGCAAGTCGGCAAGTTTGCCTTGCTCTCAGAATGAGCGCATTTCTGAAACGAAAACGTCAAACGTTGCCCGTCAGTGCTCGCCTTGCTCGCCAGACTGTTAAGTATAAGGAGTCGATGCTTCAAATTCTAATAGAGAAAAACGAAAAAAGAGCAAACCGCCCTTTGTCGATTTGCTCTTTTTTGGCTCCCCCTGTTGTGACTTCAAGACATTGCCTTGCGGCAAGTCTGCGAGGTCGAGGTAAGTTGGTGGAAAACATTTGTATTGGACCGACCTCGAGTTCAATTCCGATAAAGAAGAGGCAAAAATAAAAGCACCGCAGTTGC
>SVSR01000030.1 GCA_015064205.1 Oscillospiraceae bacterium | reverse complement strand
TGACGAAACGGTTATCAAGGTTTACCACAGAGATGATCTCAAGCATGTTATTCAGAGTAATACTGATGACGAGCAATAAGTGTTGATTTTTTGTGTATCAATCTAATAATTGCTTCATTTGTTTATTTAATGAACTAATGTTTACAATTTAGTAATTATTTTTTTTCAAAATCCGTTGTTTTTTATTTTAATTATGCTATAATATTGTTTGAATACTTAGAAACGGAGGTGTTCTTAAATGGCATACATAATTACAGATGAATGCATTGCTTGCGGTGCTTGCGCCGGCGCTTGCCCCCAGGAATGTATAACTGAAGGAGACGGCAAGTACATTATCGACGCTGACGCATGCGTAGAATGCGGAGCATGCGCTGATGCTTGCCCTGTTGACGCTCCTAAGGCTGAATAATCAGTCGGGCGTTAAAACGTCATAGGTTATTACCGTTTTGACGGAGTTTCATTATTATGCTGCCGTTTTACGGCAGCATAATTTCTTATTCTGAGGTTTATTATGATTATTACATATTCATGCGATAATTCGCTTTACATAAATGTTACCAATAGGTGCACTAACAGCTGCGATTTTTGCGTAAGAGATCACGGAGATGAGCTTTACGGAAATCTATGGTTAGAACGTGAACCTGAGGTTAATGAAATAATAGCCGCTTTAGATGCAGCGCTTTACGAATGCAAATATAAGGAGATAGTTTTCTGTGGATATGGCGAACCCACCGTCAGATTATACGATATATTTGAGGTTTGCAAGCATATACGAAGCGTCTCTTCTTCCCTGCCAATCAGAATGAATACAAACGGACAAGCAAACCTTATATGGGGACGCGATGTAACGCCGGATTTCAAAGGTTTATTTGATACAGTTTCTATCAGTCTTAATTCCCCCTATGCCGACAAATATCAACAGGTTTGTCATAGTGAATTCGGAATAGAGGCCCATTATTCTCTGATTGATTTTGCACAAAAATTAAAAGAGTACGTTCCTAACGTTCTTTTTAGTGTAGTAAAAGATTCTATTCCAGATGAAGATATAAAAAAATGCCAAGAAATTGCAGATAAACTTGGTGTTAACCTACGTATTCGCGAAATGCTTTGAATACAATAAACTCTAAGACTAAGGATGATGATTGTTATGAAAAATGACACATTAAAGCCAGATCTTTTAAAACGAATTGAAAGCAATCTCCCGAAGATGTCAAAAGGTCATAAACTTATAGCAAACTTTATTCTTGAGCACTATGACAAAGCAGCTTACATGACTGCGTCAAAGCTCGGAAATGAAGTAGGAATTTCTGAATCTACCGTTGTTCGTTTTGCTGATGAACTCGGGTTTGACGGATACCCCGATCTTCAGCATTCTCTCAGAGAGATCGTAAGAAATAAGCTTACTACGCTTCAGCGTATAGAAATCACTACTGACCGTATCGGAAATGACGACATACTTGATAAGGTTGTTAACTCCGATATGGATAAAATAAGACGCACTCTGGATAAGATTAATCACGAACATTTTAACAATGCGGTTGATGCAATTTTAAACGCAGAAAACATCTATATTTTAGGTATGCGTTCATCTTCAACTATTGCATCATTTATGAGTTTTTATTTCAATCTCATTTTTAATAATGTCCGCCACGTAAGCGGATCCGGCGGGAGCGAAATATTTGAAAATATCATGCGTATCACAAACCGCGATGTAATGATAGGAATAAGCTTTCCGAGATATTCAAAGCGTTGTATAAACGCTGTTCAATTTGCTAAAACGCAGGGAGCGCACATTATTGCTCTCACTGACAGTTCTATTTCTCCTATCGCTTCGCTTGCAGACAGTTTGCTTTTGGCAGAAAGCGACATGGCATCCTTCGTAGATTCTCTGGTTGCGCCGCTCAGCATAATTAATGCAATAATTGTTGCTGCAGCTATGAAGAAAAAAGACGATGTAGCAATGACATTTAAACGTCTTGAAGAAATATGGGACGAATTTGAAGTATATCAAAAGCTTCCTGACGTACATTTTTAACATAAATTTATCGAAAGGGTTTAAACAAATGCCAAGCATCGCTATAATCGGTGCCGGTGCAGCAGGACTTCTCTGCGCAGGTACAGCGCTTGAACACGGCGCCAACGTAACTCTTTTTGATAAGAACGCTAAGGCCGGTGTTAAGCTTATGATAACCGGAAAAGGCCGATGTAACGTTACTAACAACTCTTCAATTGAAAACATACTAAATAATATACCGCGCAATCCGCGATTTTTGTACGGTGCACTCAACGCTTTTTCGCCAAACGACACAATTGAGCTTTTCGAAAGACTCGGCGTTCCATTAAAAACAGAGAGAGGAAGCAGAGTCTTTCCTGTTTCAGACAAGGCCTCAGATATTGTTAAAGCGCTTGCTGCTTACGCAAAAAAAGCAACGTTTATTAGCGAAAAAGTTATAAGTATCAATACAGATAATAACTCTGTTACCGGTGTTACAGCACGTGATAAAGTCGGAAATATAAAAAATTACGATTTTGACAGCGTTATTCTATGCACCGGGGGATTGTCTTACCCACGTACCGGGTCCACAGGCGACGGATACAAAATTGCTAAAGAAATAGGACATAATATTATACCATGCTCCCCATCGCTTGTTCCGATCGAAGCTGATAAGCGGTTGTGTTCTTCCCTATCCGGCCTTTCCCTTAGAAACGTTTCATTAAAGATCAAGGACAATGAACAGAACAAAATAGTATACGAAGAATTCGGCGAGATGCTTTTTGCCCATTTTGGAATAACAGGACCTATAGCACTAAGCGCGTCTGCACATCTCACCAAACCGACACCCGGAAAGTACTGCGCCTATATTGATCTTAAACCCGCTCTTGATGAAAAAACACTTGATTCAAGGCTTTTGGCTGATTTTTCAAAATATATAAACAAAAACTTTTCTAATGCACTAGGCGATCTTCTTCCCCAGAAAATGATTCCCGCGTTTATTAAGCTTTCACAAATTTCACCGGATAAAAAAGTAAATATGATCACTAAAGACGAGCGACACACACTTGTAAATTTGCTTAAAAACTTTAAAATAGATCTCTATGGATTTAGGCCAATAGATGAAGCTATTGTAACTTCCGGCGGAATCGACGTTAAAGAGATTTCTCCCAAAGATATGCAAAGCAAGCTTATTTCCGGTCTATACTTTGCAGGAGAGGTCATAGACGTTGACGCCTATACCGGCGGATATAATTTACAGATCGCATTTTCAACCGGCTATCTTGCAGGTAAAAACGCCGCACAGCGCTATTTATAATTATGAAAGTGAGAATTCGATATGATTATTGCCATTGACGGACCTTCAGGTGCCGGAAAAAGTACTCTTGCTAAGAATATTGCAAAAAAACTTGGTATAGTTTACGTTGACACGGGTGCTTTGTACAGGACTATAGGCTTGTATGTATACAACAAGGGAATTAGCAAGGATGAGAGCGAGAAGATCGTTGCCGCACTCAATGAAATCAATATCAAACTCGATTTTGTATGCGGTGCACAGAAAGTTTTGCTAAACGGTGTTGATGTTGGCGACAGCATACGAACACAGAATATAGCCGCATACGCTTCCGCGGTTTCCGCTATAATTGAGGTTAGGGCGTTCTTACTTGATACCCAGCGTAACATAGCTAAAGAAAACAGCATAGTTATGGACGGCCGCGATATCGGAACGGTTATTTTTCCAAATGCAGATGTTAAGATCTTCTTGACTGCAAACGACGTAAGCCGTGCAGAAAGAAGATTTGCTGAACTTGCTGAAAAAGGTACGGTTACAACATTTGAAAAGGTTCTTGAAGAAATGCGCGAACGAGACCACAACGATTCCACCAGAAAAACAGCTCCTGCTATACCTGCAGATGATTCAATTTTGCTTGATAACTCCGGAATGACTTTGGAAGAAACAGAACAGGCGGCACTTGAAATAATCAAGTCCAAGCTTGGAAATATTTAAAGGATATTCCCTATTATGAAGATTTACTCTGCATTAAAGTTTTCACTTTCAGGCCTATTTAGAATAATATACAATCTAAGTATACACGGTGCTGAAAATGTTCCCGAAAAAGGGAAATATATAGTTGTATCAAATCATATTTCCTTAGGCGACGTTATTATACTTGCTGTTTCATGCAAAAGACAGATACATTTTATGGCCAAAAAAGAGCTTTTTAAGATACCGTTATTGTCGCAACTCATCAAAGCCTTAGGAGCGTTCCCTGTAGACCGTAAAGGAAGCGTCCTTTCTGCTCTTAAAACATCAGTAAAGCATCTTGAAGAAGAAAAAATTGTCGGCATGTTTCCTCAGGGTACGCGTTGCAAAGCTAAAAGCGTTTCTGAAACCGAGTTTAAAACCGGTGCGGCTTTTTGCTCGTATCGTGCAAAAGCGGGAATTATACCGGCATTTATAAAAACACAAGATCAAAAATTCGGTTATTTCAAGCGGTGCGATGTTTTTTTCGGCGAGCCGATTGAATTTGATTCTTTATCCTTCAGTAACGGCGGTCATGATGAATATGAACTAGTAACTGAAAAAATTAAAGATACCATATTTGAAATGGAAAAGAAAGCGTACGGTGGTAAATTCAATGGATAAGATTACTGTTGCTAAATATGCAGGTTTTTGTTTTGGAGTTAAGCATGCAGTAGATACCGTTGAAAAGCTTTTAACTAACCATATCGATGCTAAAATTTATACCCTGGGGAAGCTTATACATAACAATTACATTACCGACGGCTTTGAAAAGCGGGGGGTAAGTATTGCACAGATACACGATATAGAGACCATTGCAGAATCTACAATAAATTCTGCTGAGGTATATCTTGTGATAAGAGCGCACGGAGTAACGCAAAAAGTTCTTGAACTGTTGCAAAACTGCTCTGATAAATATCCCAAATTTCATTATATTGACTGCACTTGCCCTAACGTAAAAAAAATACACGATATTGCAAAGAAAAATACTAGTGATGATACTTTGTTTATTGTAATCGGTTCACCAAGGCATCCCGAAGTTCAATCAATTGTAAGTTTTGCTAAGGGTGAGGTTAAGATTTTCGAAGATTCTAAGCAACTTGAAGTATTTCTGTTGTCTGACAATTTTAATGCTTTTAGTCAAAAACAATCAATTTTATGTGCTCAAACCACCCAAAATTTGTATGAGTGGGAAAAATGTCAAAAAATTTTGCAAAAACTATGTACAAATTCAAATATTTTTGATACAATATGTGGTGTAACGGAAACGCGTCAAAAGGAAGCAGAACACCTTGCCCGCGAGCACGATGCTGTTATCATCATCGGCGGGCGCGACAGTTCAAATTCGAACAAACTGCATCAGGTAAGCTGCTCTGTTAACCCTAACAGTTTTTTCGTTGAAGATGCTTCCGCAATTAACACCGCGGTATTTTCTCCTTTTAGGAGCGTTGCTATTACTGCCGGTGCTTCAACACCAGGCATTATAATACAGGAGGTATTAAACAAAATGAGCGAACAGAATTTTGAACAAATGCTCAATGACTCTTTCAAAACAATTTTAACAGGAGATACCGTGACGGGCGTTATATTGATGGTTTCACAGAGCGAAATTACCGTAGACCTCGGTTGCAAGGTAACAGGCATTATTCCTTACAACGAAATTACGGACACTCCCAATGTGGATCTCACCACCATGTATAAACCCGGTGATGAAATCGAAGCTTTCGTTATCCGCGTAAGCGATGTTGACGGAATGGCTACCCTTTCAAAGAAGAAGATCGATGCCAGAAAGAATCTTCAATTTGTTATTGACGCTAAAGAATCCGGCGAAACACTCGAAGGCCGCGTTATAGAAGCCGTTAGAGGCGGAGTTATCGTTAGCACAAATCTCGTAAGAGTTTTTGTTCCCGCTTCTCAGACAGGTGTACCGAAGGACGGAGACATTAAGTCCATCATCGGTCAGACAGTTAAATTCAAGGTTATTGAAACGGATATTGCAAAACGCCGTGTAATTGGTTCTATCAGAAGCGCGGCTTATGAAGAACGGAAAGCTCTTGAAGACGCATTCTGGGCAAACATCGAAGTTGGCAAGATATACGAAGGCAAAGTAGTAAGACTTGCTACATACGGCGCATTCGTACTTCTTGATAACGCTGTACAGGGTATGGTTCACAATTCCGAGCTTTCTTGGAGAAGAATCAAGCATCCTTCCGAAATTGTTAAAGAAGGCGATGTAATAAAGGTATTTGTTAAGTCTATTGATGCCGAAAAGAGACACATCTCTCTCGGATACAAAACAGAAGACACAAACCCCTGGAAGATACTTCACGACAAGTACGAAGTTGGCGATATCGCAAGCGTTAAGATCACAGCAGTTCTGGACAATCTCGGTGCATTTGCTGAAGTTGTACCCGGCCAGGACGGTCTTATTCACATTTCACAGATTTCCAAGGAAAGAGTTGAAAAGACAAGTGACCAACTTAAGGTTGGCGACATCGTTGATGCTAAGATTACTGCTATTGACGAAGAAAACCACAAGATCAGCCTTTCTATTCGTGCAATAATTGAAGACTCTGAAAAAGCTGAAGCGGAAGCAGTTCAAGTTGAAGAAGATTCAGAATAATTTATGATATCAGGCAGGCCGGTGTTATCCGGCCTGCTTTTTATATAAGTTAATAGAATATCAAATATCACAATCAAACGCCGACGCATATTCTGTAAACAGAACGGAGGGCGTTTTCTATGTTTTCCTTAAAAAGCAGAATTTTTGCATGTTTGTTTATAATAATTTTTACTTTTACAATCATTATTGGATATTTATCGGGCGTGGTTATGCCTATTCTTTATTCCAAAAGCGAGGCGTATATAAAGACATACATAGAGAAATACGTTGCTAAAGCTATAGTTAATTTTAACGACAGCGACATATTTCAAAATCCAATTACATTTGAATATGATAATACCGGAAAGATTACTGCTTATACTGCTAACGCCCTCGTAACATCGAAATTCCGTGCACTTATAAGCAAAAATATAATCGATTCAATAGATAGTGAAAGAGACATAGGATTCAATATAAAAGCCGGTACTTTATCCGGGATTCCTTTTTTATATGGTCAAGGTCCTGAAATCAAGATAAATTTAACCGGTATGACTTTCGTTACGTTTGATACAGTCAGTGAATTTACAGATAGCGGAATAAATCAGACGCTACATAAGATTACTCTGTATATTGAGGCAAAGTGCTATATAAAGGAACCTTTAGGAAAAAGAAGTATTGTTACAAAGACTTCCCTGCCCATAAGTGAAACCGTATTGATAGGAGATGTTCCCGAAGCTTATACTGTTATTCACAGAGCTTACGAAGACGATGAAGAAGATATAAATGATTATGGAGCTCAAATAGACTAAATCGACATAATTAATGATATTTTTTGCAGTTATATATTGAAATAATTGTTATTCTGTGTTAAAATAATCTATATAATGTAAAATATCCCTGCTCACAAAGGAGAATTGTTTTGAAACTTCTAGAAGAAAGAATAAAAAAAGACGGTATACTCATAAATAATGAAATATTAAAGGTTGATGGATTTTTAAACCATAATATTGACGTTGCTCTAATAAACGAAATGGGCCGCGAGTTCGCAAGACTTTTTGCAGGCCTTGGAATTAACAAGATCCTAACTATAGAAGCTTCAGGCATAGGTATCGCATGTATTGTAGCTCAATATTTTGAGGGCGCCGACGTTCTTTTTGCTAAAAAATATCAGACCAAAAATCTGGATCAGGAAACATATTCTGCAAGCGTTACATCATTTACGCATGGTAGGGATTACATAATCAGAGTATCTAAAAATCATCTTAACAGCGACGACCGCATTTTAATAATAGATGATTTTTTAGCAACAGGCCATGCAATATTCGGTCTTATGGATCTTGTTAAACAGGCAGGCGCAGACCTTTGCGGTGTGGGTATATGCATAGAGAAAGCATTTCAGGGAGGGGGTTCTCTGCTTCGCGATGCCGGAATTAACCTTCACTCACTTGCAATCGTTGATATCCGGGAAAATGGAGAAATTTCATTTATTGATGATTCAGATGCGGAAAGTATGATTAAATAAAATAAGTATTTATATAGTTAGAAAAGCGACCGGATCCGGTCGCTTTTGTTTTTTGAAAGCTTTCTCTTATAAAAAACATTTCGCTGAACATAAGTCCAGCGAAATGCAATACATTATATATTAACTAAAAACTATTAACCCTTAATAGCTGCCTGAGCCGCTGCAAGACGTGCAATCGGTACTCTGAAGGGTGAGCAGGATACATAGTCAAGTCCAAGGCCGTGGCAGAACTCAACAGATGTCGGGTCACCGCCATGTTCGCCGCAGATACCTACGTGGAGTGCAGGATTTACGGGCTTACCAAGCTTGATAGCTGTATCCATAAGCTTACCAACACCGATCTGGTCAAGTTTTGCAAAGGGATCGTTTTCGAAGATCTTTGCATCGTAGTAAGCAGAAAGGAACTTACCTGCATCGTCTCTGGAGAAGCCGTATGTCATCTGTGTAAGGTCGTTTGTACCGAAACAGAAGAAGTCGGCTTCCTTAGCGATTTCGTCAGCTGTAAGAGCCGCACGAGGGATTTCGATCATTGTACCAACTTCGTATTCGAGGTTTGCACCAGCTGCAGCGATTTCTGCATCAGCTGTTTCAACTACGAACTTCTTAACGTATTTGAGCTCCTTGATTTCACCAACAAGCGGAATCATGATTTCAGGCTTAACTGCCCAATCAGGATGCTTCTTCTGAACGTTGATTGCTGCGCGGATAACTGCAGCTGTCTGCATCTTTGCAATTTCAGGATATGTTACTGCAAGACGGCATCCACGGTGACCCATCATGGGGTTGAATTCGTGGAGAGAATCGATGAGAGCCTTAATGGACTCAACGCTCTTACCCTGTGCCTTTGCGAGAGCTGCTATGTCAGCTTCCTCTGTGGGAACGAATTCGTGAAGCGGAGGATCGAGGAATCTGATGCAAACGGGAGTGCCTTCGAGTGCTTCAAAGAGAGCTTCAAAGTCAGCCTGCTGCATAGGAAGAATCTTAGCAAGAGCTGCTTCTCTTTCTTCAACTGTTTCAGAGCAGATCATTTCTCGGAATGCCGCGATTCTATCTGCTTCGAAGAACATGTGCTCTGTACGGCAGAGACCGATACCTTCAGCACCAAGTTCACGAGCCTTAGCAGCGTCCTTAGGTGTATCAGCGTTTGTACGAACCTTAAGCTTTCTGTACTTATCAGCCCAAGCCATGATACGACCGAATTCACCTGCAATAGAAGCATCTACTGTGGGAATGATACCGTCGTAAATATTACCTGTTGAACCGTCGATAGAAATGAAGTCACCTTCAACAAATGTCTTACCGGCAAGTTCAAACTTCTTGTTTTCTTCATCCATCTTGATATCGCCGCATCCGGATACGCAGCATGTACCCATACCACGTGCAACAACGGCTGCGTGTGAAGTCATACCGCCGCGTACTGTGAGGATACCCTGAGAAGCCTTCATACCTGTGATATCTTCAGGAGATGTTTCAAGTCTTACGAGAACTACCTTTTCGCCTCTTGCCTTCCAAGCTTCTGCGTCTTCAGCAGTAAATACTACCTTACCGCAAGCAGCTCCGGGAGAAGCTCCGAGACCCTTACCGATAGGTGTTGCAGCCTTGAGCGCCTTAGCGTCAAACTGAGGGTGAAGGAGTGTGTCGAGGTTTCTGGGGTCGATCATAAGAACAGCTTCCTGTTCTGTCTTCATGCCCTCGTCAACGAGGTCACAAGCGATCTTAAGAGCAGCCTGAGCTGTTCTCTTACCGTTACGAGTCTGGAGCATATAGAGCTTTTCGTTTTCAACTGTGAATTCCATATCCTGCATATCGTGATAGTGGTTTTCGAGTGTCTGGCATACTGCCTTGAATTCAGCAAATGCTGCGGGGAACTTCTGTTCCATTTCATCTATCTTCATAGGTGTACGTACGCCGGCAACAACGTCTTCACCCTGTGCGTTTACAAGGAATTCACCCATAAGCTTCTTTTCGCCTGTTGCGGGGTCGCGCGTAAATGCAACACCTGTACCGCAATCGTCGCCCATGTTACCGAACGCCATCATCTGTACGTTAACTGCTGTACCCCATGAATAAGGGATATCATTATCACGTCTGTAAACGTTCGCTCTCGGGTTATCCCATGAACGGAATACTGCCTTAACAGCACCCATAAGCTGTTCTTTGGGATCAGACGGGAAGTCTTCACCGATCTTAGACTTATATTCAGCCTTGAACTGTCCTGCGAGTTCCTTTAGGTCTTCTGCAGTAAGCTCAACGTCGAAGGTTACACCCTTCTCTTCTTTCATCTTATCGATGAGCTGTTCAAAGTACTTCTTGCCGACTTCCATAACAACGTCGGAGTACATCTGGATAAATCTTCTGTAGCAGTCCCATGCCCATCTGGGGTTATTCGACTTCTTAGCCATTACGTTTACAACGTCTTCATTAAGACCAAGGTTAAGGATTGTATCCATCATACCGGGCATCGAAGCACGAGCACCGGAACGTACAGAAACGAGAAGGGGATTTTCAAGGTCGCCGAACTTCTTGCCGGTTACTTCTTCCATCTTTCCGATGTATTCAATGATCTGTGCCTGAATTTCATCATTGATCTTTCCGCCGTCTTCATAATACTGTGTGCAGGCTTCTGTTGAAATTGTGAAGCCCTGAGGTACGGGAAGACCGAGCTTTGTCATTTCAGCAAGGTTTGCACCCTTACCGCCGAGGATCTCGCGCATATTTGCATCGCCCTCAGAAAAGAGATACACATACTTTTTTGTGCTCATTAAGTTTTGACCTCCATTGTATAAAAAATAAAATATAAAACATCCTTGTGCGGGCATAAGAAAAGACGCGCAAAGTGCCCGCGTTTATAATTATAACATATAATTTTGAAAATATCTACCCTTTTTGTAAATTTTTTTATTTTTTCCGTAATTTACAATTTAATGATTAACTTAAAGCAATTTTATACCTAAATCGACAATTTTTTATATTAAATTTAATATAGTTTACAGCCACTCTTGCGGCGCAAAGGTAAATATTTTGTCATATATTGATATTGCGGCTTACCGCAACCTGATTCTAGATCAACAACGTTATAATGCATATGAATAATGAAAGGTATGGTTACTGTGACGTGCAGATTCGGACTCGGTTCGATAACGTACGCGGTAATGGCGCAAAACCTTCTTGCTCGACGTGGCATTTCTTCAAAAATTGTTAAACTAGATGCCAGATCAAGCATGAAAGGTTGTGCTTACGGAGTCGAAACCGATTGCAGAGATTACAAATCAGCATCTGTTGCTCTCAATAAAGAAGGAATTTCTTTCAGAGAAATAAAATAATCGCTTATAAGTGCTTCGAATTATAAGTTCGGGGCACTGACTCCTAATCTTGAAATGTAAACAGTTACATAAAAACATAATTAACATAGAGAGGTTTAAATATTTTATGATTTACCTTGATAATGCTGCTACAAGTTATCCAAAGCCAGACTCTGTAAAAAAAGAGGTACTAAATGCTTTTGATAATCTCGGCGGTAATCCCGGCAGAAGCTCTCATCATCCGGCAATCGCAGCTTCAGTGAAGATTTTTGAAGCAAGAAATAAAATAGCGCACATTTTCAATTCGTTACCACAGAATATTGTTTTTACTTACAATACTACTTACGCTCTTAATATAGCAATAAAATCATCATACATTTACGGCAGTCACGTACTCATCAGCGATTTAGAGCATAATTCCGTTCTGAGGCCTGTTGCTTCTGTAACGGGCAATTCTTTCGCCGGATACAATATGTTTGATTCCTATATAGAATACGGTCCCGACGAGAGAAGGCACAAAGTAATAACATCCATAAGGACAAAACTGCGTCCTCTCACAAAAACCATAGTATGTGCCGCACGTTCAAACATCACCGGTACTTCAATGCCGATACGTGAAATAGGGCATTTTTGCAGAGAAAACGATATTTTATTTATAGTCGATGCCGCGCAAAGTGCCGGTTATGATGATATCGACATAGAACGCGACTATATCGATGCATTATGTGTTCCCGGACATAAAGGTTTATACGGCCCTGCAGGAACAGGCTTTATAGCTTTTTCGCAACATGCAGTTTCAAGCGGTAGAATATCTACTTTCATTGAAGGCGGAAGCGGAGTCGCATCACTGGATATAGGTATGCCTATTGACCTTCCCGAAAAGCTTGAGGCCGGAACACTTAATGTTGCCGGTATTGCAGGACTTGTAAGCGGAATCGATCACATTACGGATATCGGTATCGGCAAAATCAAAAAACACGAACAAGATCTGGTACGACATGCATACATGGCTTTGAGTTTTAATAAAAAAATTAAATTTTATGGGTATTCTCCCGATTCACCAATACTGTTGTTCAATGTAATCGGCACTGAACCGGAAGATACTGCAGCTTTGCTTAGCCAAAATGACATATGTGTTCGCGCCGGATACCACTGTGCGCCAATTGCTCACAAACGATTCTCAACTCCTTCCGGAGGAGCTGTAAGAATGTCTGTTGGTTATACAAATACTTTAAACGAGATAGAAAGATTTGTTGAATGTGTTAATAAAATTTAGTTATTAACGGTTCGTCCGAAAACTATTCTTAATACAAATACGTAAAATTTATGCATTCATTAGTTAATTTTGTATCTATAATTGCATAAAAGTGCACGTTTGATGAATATTTTTCAAAAAGCTATTGACATTTTCTGTTTATGGGAGTACAATATCAAGGTAAAATAAATTTAATTTAAGGAGATTATATTATGAAAAAGATTATTGCACTTGCTCTCGTAGTAATTTTCTCTCTCTTTGCTCTCGTTGCATGCAACGGCACTGAAGATGTAAGCGATGCAGAAAATGCTGACACAACCGTAGACACATCTGCTGACGTTGTTGAAACGCCCACACTCAAGATGGCTACAAACGCAGCTTTCCCTCCCTATGAATACAAAGAAGGCGAGGCATTCGTTGGTATCGACGTTGAAATAGCAACTGCTATTGCAGCTGAACTCGGCTGTACTCTTGAAATCGTTGATATGGAATTTGATTCGATCATCACTTCCGTTAAGCAGAATGAAACTGATTTCGGCATGGCAGGCATGACCGTTACCGATGAAAGAAAAGAAGAAGTTGACTTTACTCTCAGCTACGCTACCGGCGTTCAGTCTGTTATAGTTGGTGCTAATTCCGAAATTGCTTCTATCGATGATCTCGCAGGAAAGAAGATCGGTGTTCAGCTCGGTACAACAGGCGATATTTATGCAAGCGGTGATTACGGTGAAGAAAACGTTACCAAATACGGTAAGGGTGCCGATGCTGTTATCGCTCTCAAAGGCGGCGACGTTGATGCTGTTATCATAGATAACGAACCCGCAAAGGCATTTGTTGCTGAAAATGAAGGCCTCAAGATCCTCGACACAGAATATGCTGTTGAAGACTATGCCATAGCAGTTAACAAGGGTAACACAGAGCTTCTCAACAAGATCAACACTGCACTTGAAAAGCTTACGGCTGACGGTACTATCGACGGTATTATCGCTAAGTACATAAAGGCTGAATAATAAAAAACTGTTGCCGCAAGAGCAAAAGTTAAGTCTTGCTCTTGCGGCCTATTTTTTTGTGTTTTATATAATTTACGAAAGGATTGATTCAATGTCTAAGAAAAAAATATTATGGCTTGTGGCAACGGCGGCAATCGTTATTGCTCTGTCACTTTGCTTAATATGGCAAATCAATTCCTCAACTAAAGCCGCCGAGTTAACGCAAAACGAAGCCGAAATATTCGTTAATGAAGAATTTGATAAGATAGCCTCAACAAAACTCACGACATTTATTGCACAGCAAAACGAAATTACAGTAAATAAGATCAACTATGGCAGCGAAAAAGATATTATCCTTAGTTGCAGTGTTGCTACATTAAACATATATGATGCAATAAAGCCGTACCTTAACACATTTCTTAGCGCAAAAGCAAAAAAAGAAGACTCCGGCATGGTTAAGTCTGCGCTTAATTTCAAACTTGAATTCGAGCCTTATTTAAGTGAGTTGATCAGTAACGCAGACCGTATAACTAATGAATGCACGATATACTTATACGATACCGAAAGAGGCTTAGTTCTTTATGCCGACGACAAATCAACCAATGCAGTATTCGGAAATCTTCTGACTCTTTGCGAAGATGTATCTGCTATAAAAAGCTATATCGGCGCAGATTTAGTTGAAAAAGAAATTGAGTCTCCAAATGTTAACAAAGGTTTTATTCAATGCCTTGAGCTCAGACGAGATATACATAAACCCGATACGTCTAATTATATCGGAAGGCTTTATAACAATCTAAAAAAAGATTTTTACAGAAACTTTATAGAGCATGATCGATACAAAACTATCTTTACCGGTCTTTGGGTAACTATAAAGCTTACAGTTTGCGCTCTCATCATCGGTATTGTGCTTGGATTTATCGTAGCTTTCGTTAGATGCACTTACCTTAAGACAACAAAACCTTTCTTTGTGCTTAGATTCTTCGACTCTATCTGTCAAATATATCTTACGGTTATAAGAGGAACCCCTGTC
>SVSR01000029.1 GCA_015064205.1 Oscillospiraceae bacterium | reverse complement strand
AGGCAAATATATATGTCGGAGAAATCGGAAATCTTGGAGAAGGCAATACTGTTTACTCGCTCAAAAAGGATGCAAATACGCGAGTTGAATTGTGGACACGCTTCTTTCCCGATTATCTGATGGGCGATTCAGAGTACGATTACTTTGATGATATGGCTTTTGAACCGCAAATTTATTATTATGACGCTGAAGAAAATGAGTATTATGATGAAGAAACGCTGGCGGCACAAGGAGTAAAGCTTATAAGCTTTGAATACCCGACGCCGATTGAAAATTCGTTTGTTTTCTCACATATCTCATATTTGAGCGGCGAGGTTGTATTGCCGACGTTGTTTATTGCACTGCTTGCTTTATTTGCAATCATTATTTTTGTAAGAAAAGATAAAGAGCTTAAATATAAAGCAGTCGACATAGTTTCCATTGTATTTAATTGCATAGTCTGCTCAGTTTACTTAGCATTTGTCAGCATACTTGCATTGTTCATAGATATTGAAGGCGGCGGTCCTGAGCTTTATTATCAGATAATGTATTTTATACCTGCCGTTTCGGTGTTGTGCATTGCAGCGTCGGTTGCCTTGCGCCGTAAGGGCTATAGCAAAAGCTCCCTTATCACTCAATTTATCGGCCCGGTAATTTTCGCTTTATATTTGCTCATTTTCTATCTGGGTGGATTGCTGTATTAACCGAGAAAGAGACTTACGATTTTATACCCTGTAGCGACGGTGAATGTTATAATGAATACAAACGAATTATTAAAGGAAAAGAAACAAAAATTGAATAAAACACATTCTATGCAGTTTCGTATTTTGGCGACGATCATTTTCGCAATGCTTGCGATAACTGTTTTTATTGGCGGAATCAGCATTTACGAGGTGGACCAATACATACAAGACGAGTCAGAAAAATTCGTTAAGATTACTTGCGAAAACGAAAGCGCACAGATTAACGATGTTTTTGATGATATGGAAAAATCTGTGAAGGTTATGGAAAGCTATGTAATGGACTTTTTCACTGAAGAAGCCCTCGTGGAAGATCGGAATTTTCAGGAAAAAGTTATTAACAGTACAGAAGAAATGTTTTCTGACGTTGCCAGACACGCAAGTGGCGCGGTTGCCTATTATTTTCGCTTTGACCCTGCAATTTCTGACAGTAAAATGGGGCTGTTTTACAGTAAAACCAAAGAAAACGATGAATACGTTTCTTTGGAGCCGACCGATATCTCTCTTTATGAAAAAGAAGATACCGAACACGTCGGATGGTTTTGGCAACCTTATGAAGCCGGAAAACCTGTCTGGATGTTACCCTACTACAACCAAAACAACAATTTTTATATGATTTCATACGTAGTGCCGATGTATTACGAAGATAGGTTTATCGGCATCGTAGGAATGGATTTTGATTATACAGTTTTGGCAGACCACGTACACAAAATTAAAATTTATGAAAACGGCTTTGCCCACTTGGAAATCGACGGAACTGTAAGTCATGGTAACAACAGCGGATTCGAGACAGAAATCAGGCATAATTCAAATAAATATCTTCGTGTATCAAAAGAATTGGCAAATGGAATGACGCTTGTTCTCTCTGCAAGCTATGACGATATTCGGCAAATCAGGTATGAAATCGGCTTTAAGATTTTATTTACCGTATTAATACTTTCTGCATTTTTCACGCTTGTGGCAATAATTGTTGTCAGAAAAATCGTTGCTCCGCTAAAACAAATAGCCGAAGCTTCGGTAAAACTCTCAAATGGAGATTACAACGTAGAATTTGTACACAGTGACATTTCTGAAGTAGAACATTTAAACAGAGCTTTCGAAAATATGGCAACACATTTGCACGAACGCGAAAAAGAACTGCGGTTTTCCGCTAACCGCGATTCTCTGACGGGTCTCAGAAATACCACATCGTATAAAAGATGGGTGGAAGAGTTTGACAAAGAGATTGCAAACAAAACTGCCAATTTCGGCGTTGTAGTGTTTGACCTGAATCAGCTTAAGGAAACGAACGATGTGTACGGACATGACGTGGGCAATAAACTTATTGTATCTGCTGCAAGGGTAATTTCTGAAATTTTCAAAAGAAGTCCCGTGTTCAGAATAGGCGGAGATGAGTTTTTGGCAGTACTCAGACATAGTGATCTGGAGGATTGCGAAAAATTATTTGCCCGGTTGGATTTGAAATGTGCAAATACATACATAGAAGAGAAGGGAGAAATTTCCATCAGCATTGCAAGAGGCTTTGCAAGGTTTGACTCAGATACGGATTTGAGTTTTAATGACGTATTCAAGCGCGCTGATAAAGCTATGTATGAAAACAAAAGAAAAAACAAAAAAGTTACAGTTTAAGTACATCTTTTTACACTGATTTCATTGTTCATATTGAGTATCATAAGAAATTAAGTATCTGATTTGCATACAGTATGACTCAATATAATTAAATCAAAGCAAAAATCTCTTGCATTTCTCGCAGTTTTATGATACAATAATCTCACAAAAGAAAAGTGCTTGGACTAGACTGTCCAAGCACTTTTGATATGGGAAAAATCTCCTTAAATTAGTATGGTTTGTATCACCGAAACGCTGATAGTGTACTACCTCACGCTCGCGTAAGAATTTGAGAGGATCGCGCACGTCAGGGTCGTCAACAAGTCTTAAAAGATTGTCGTAGGTCGTACGTGCTTTCTGTTCAGCCGCAAGGTCTTCGTGAAGGTCTGTGAGAACGTCGCCCTTGGATGCAAACGCAAGTGCGTCAAACGGGAATCCCGATGCCGCTACCGTGTAAATACCTGTTGTGTGGTCAACGAAGTAGGGAGCGAAGTCGCTCTTTGCAATTTCGTCAACAGAGAGGTTTCGTGTGAGCTGATAAAGTATAGCCGCTACCATTTCAAGGTGAGCAAGTTCTTCTGTACCTACATCTGTTAAAATACCGGTTACCTCTGAGTAGGGCATAGCATAACGCTGATTGAGGTATCTCATTGATGCGGCGAGTTCGCCGTCAGGTCCTCCGAGCTGGCTTATAATAAGTCTTGCAAGCTGGGGATTGGGATTTTTTATATTTACAGGATACTGTAATTTCTTTTCATATTGCCACATAGTGTGATTGTTCCTTTCTCAAAGCCTTCTTAGTTAAGCTTATCGTTCTGCCAGGGCCAAGGGTGGTTTACCCACTGCCATTTGCCGTTCTCGGTTACCGTATCAGACATCATTGATACAGGGCCGTGTTCGCGTTCATACATTTCGAGTTCTTTTTCATACTGTGCTTTCATTTTATTATAATACTCTATTGCACGGCGGTCATTCGGATGTCCGTCTAAATAAAGCGAGGTTTCAACCAGCGCAAATGAAAGCGCATGAAGCTTGGAGTTTCTCTGTGTCATTCTCTGCATCCTCCGTTTACTTTTGCACCGTAAAACGGCTTATCAAGGGCTATGAAAAGAGTGCCTGCAAGGAGTCCGTCTTCGGGGCTGTACATGCATTCAAATTCATGGTCGGGTGAATATACCATTGCAACTGCCACGTTTTTATCAAAACTTGGCATTCTGCAGTTTTCAACTCTGCAGGAGCTGTTGTTTGAGCTTTCGTTGCCGCAATCGTTATTACTGCAATCCTTATTGCTGTTATTGCAGCTGTTATTGTTATTACAACCGTTATTGCATCCGTTGTTATTGTTACAATTTTGGCTGTTATTATTGTTGCTTTGTCTGCATCTGCAGCCTCTGCCTAAACCCATAGTAAGGTTTTCGATGATGTCAAGCTCATCATTTTCAAAGCCATAAGGCCAGCGCGGTCTCTTATCTGATTCCATCGTGAATCTTCCTTTCGGAGAGTGTATTTTTATTCTGCTGATAAATTTTTGTGTTCAGGCCTTTTATGAGTTATTTTTTATGGTCAATTTCTACAAAAGAATTTACTTTATTAATGGGGAAATTACCATTTACAGGAAAAAATAATACTCTAAAAGCCTCTATAACAGTGTATGCAGACAAATTAAATTTGTCGAAATAAAATTATTTTGGTCAAAATAAAAAATCTCAAACTCAAAAAAGCTTTTAGTTATAAGGAATATCAGGAAGAACTTACATGTTAACAAAGCTTTATAATAAAAATCGTCAAAAGTGATAATTTACAAATTGGAAAATTTGAAGTATAATAGAAACTGCCGTATTACCGTGATACGGCAAAAAGGTAGCCTACATATGTTCACAGTGTTCGTTTTGCGGGATGTATGAAAAGGTTATTTTAGGCAGTCGGAATCGGATGTGGGGTATCAATCTTATGATATTAACGCACAAACGCGCCGACTGCTTTCGTTTTTGTCTCAAAAGTGCTAAAAAGGTTGACAAAAATCTGCCTGTGTAGTATAATATTACGGTATTAAAAGGCTATCTGCTCTCTTTGGAGACGATGTCTTTATTTAAAGGAAAGGAAATTTTAAAATGAAAAAGCAATCAACGAATGTAATTGCATTTATAGTTGCTCTGGCTGTTATCGCCGCGCTTGTTTGTATCGCAATTTTCGGTATAGGCAATATGCCCGGCGTTTTTGAAGAGGGCGGAGTAACAAAGGGCCTTGACCTTGTGGGCGGTTCATATATCGTATACGAGGCTGACGTTGAAGGCGCGCCTTCGGCAGAGGATATGGCAACGGTTAAGTCTATGATGCGTAACAGACTTGATTCTCTCGGATACACTGAAGCTACAGTTGCGCTTTCGGGAGACAATCGTATATCTATTGAGATCCCCAGCATTACAAACCCTGAGGAAGCAGTACAGAAGCTCGGCTCAACTGCTGTTTTGATGTTCTGCGATATTGACGGTACAGTTTGGCTTGAGGGTACTGATATTGAATATGCGAGCGCTATGTACGGTCCCACCGACCAGACAGGTATTTCATCAAACTATGTTTCTCTTAAATTAAAGGATGAGGCTGTCAGCAAGTTTGCAGATGCAACCGAATCCGTTTCAAAGAGAACTGACGGTAACAATATTCTCTTTATCATACTTGACAATGAGATCATATCATATCCGATGGTTGACCAGAGAATCAGCTCGTCTGACGTAATGATAACGGGACAGTTTACACCTGAAGATGCAAAGTGGCTTGCAGACCTTATATCAGCAGGACAGCTCCCGTTTGCACTTAAGGAAGTTCAGCTTGAGTCTGTGGGACCTACACTTGGCGAAAAAGCACTTAACACAAGCCTTTTTGCAGGAGCAATCGGACTTGTACTCGTTATGGTATTCATGATAGTTTTCTACAAGCTTCCCGGTATCGTAGCTTCTATTGCGCTTATCGCGTACTCTGCTATAATGGGAATAATTCTTGTTGTTGGTAACAGCTTTATAAATCTTTCGCTTCCCGGTATTGCAGGTATAATCCTTTCTATCGGTATGGCAGTTGACGCTAACGTGGTAATATTTGAAAGAATCAAGGAAGAACTCAGACTCGGCAGGAGCGTTGGTGCTGCGTTTACAGGCGGTTTCAAACGCGCTTATGCAGCCGTTATCGACTCTAACGTAACAACTCTTATAGCAGCGGCAGTACTTTGGTATTTTGGAACAGGTACAGTCAAGGGCTTTGCAATAACGCTCTTTATCGGTGTTGCGCTTTCCCTTATCTCTGCTGTACTTATCACTCGCTTCCTTCTTGCAAGAATCATTGGCATGAAGGTCGTAAACAAGAAATATTACGGTGCGTAAGGAAAGGAGAGTAAAAAATGAACAATTTTGATTTTATTAAAAACAGAAAAGCTTTCTTTATAATCGTTGCCGTAGTACTCGTTATCGGATGCGCGTCGTTCATACTTCGCGGATTTAACGTTGATATTGACTTTATCGGCGGTACAACGATACAGCTTGATATGAATAAAGAGCTTAATGCGGCAGATCTTGATGAAATCAAGGCGACTATTTCCGCTATGGAAGTAGGAGATGCTCCTGACAAGCTTTATTATTCTGAGCCTGCTGTTGAAGAATCTGCAGAAGCAGAATCGGAAGCGGAATCAGAAACAGAATCGTCAGAAGCACAAGAAGCTGTTCAGGAGGAAGCAGATGTTGTTAACGAAGCGGAAACTGCCGAGACAGAAGAATCTGAAGCTTTAACAGAAGAGCTTCCCTCAATCCAGATAAAGCCTCAGGTATCAACGATACAGAAGGCGGGCGATGGAACACAGGTTATTATCAAGCTTCTTGAAATTGACTCTGTTACACGTGACGCGGTATGTAATATTCTCGCCGCAGAATACGGCCTTGATCTTACAGTTGACCTTATGGGTGTAACGAACGTAGGTGCATCCGTTTCAGCCGACTTAAGAACTGCAGCTATAATAGCAACTCTTATTGCTATACTGCTTATGCTCGTTTATATCTCTTTCAGATTTGAGATACTTTCGGGCCTTACAGCAGTTATCTGCCTTGCACACGATATATTCGTAATGTTTGCTGTATATTCGCTTCTCCAGATACCGCTTAACAGCACCATGATCGCGGCTCTTCTTACAATTCTCGGTTACTCTATCAATGCGACAATTATCGTATTTGACCGTATCCGTGAAAACGTGAAGCTTAACAGCAAGGACAAGTTTGAAGAAAACGTTGACCGTTCTATCAAGCAGACTCTTACACGTTCTCTCAACACAACTCTTACAACACTCTTTACCATAGGTATGGTTTATATTCTCGGTGTTGACTCTATAAAGCAGTTCGCGCTTCCTATAATCGTAGGTATATTTGCAGGACTTTTCTCATCGGTATGCCTTGCAGGTAATATCTGGGCAATACTTAAGAAGGCGTTTAACAAGAAGAGAGTTTGAAAAACTATACTTGTAATTAAAATTTAATAAAAACGCAGTGACGTCTATGTTTTTCGTCACTGCGTTTTAATAAAGAGGTTATTATGATACCTGAAATCTTTGAAAGAGAAGCGCTTCTTATAGGTGAAGAAAACCTTAAGCGTCTGATGAATTCCTCGGTTATGGTGTTTGGAGCAGGCGGAGTCGGAAGCTTTGTTATTGAGGGACTCGTACGCGGAGGTATTGGGCATATTATCGCCGTTGACAACGACGTTGTCAGCATAACGAATATAAACCGCCAGCTTATTGCCGACACAACAACTGTCGGAGTGGCGAAGACCGAGGCGGCGCGAAGCCGTGCTATTAAAATAAATCCGGCTATTGATTTTGTTTGTGAGCGCGTTTTTGTAACACCCGATAATGCAGGCGAGCTTATCAAGCGGCATATGCCCGATTATATAGTTGACGCTATTGATACGGTAAGCGCAAAAATAGCGATAATTGAGTGTGCTGATAAGCTTGGTATAAAAATAATATCTTCCATGGGTACGGGAAACAAGCTTGAGCCTGAAAGACTCAAAATTGCGGACATATATGCTACAAGCGTGTGTCCTCTCGCCCGTGTTATGAGAAAAGAACTCAAAGATCGCGGTATAAAAAGGCTTAGTGTTCTTTATAGCGACGAAGAGCCGATAAAACGTGCAGACGGAAGTGCTCCGGTTATCAAGGACAACGGCCGCAATGCACCGGGGAGCATATCGTTCGTTCCGTCTGCAGGCGGACTTATAATTGCATCAAAGGTAGTTCGGGATTTAATATTAACAAAGAAGTAACTAAATAAAAAACGGCAGGATTTATTATATCCTGCCGTTTTTTATTGGTGTCTTTAGACGTGGAAATAAACCCCCGGTTCTACCGGGGGAAGAAAAAATACTTTAGTATAAGTAAAAAAATCTCCGTGGTATAATGGGAAGGGTTTGACAACCGCATTACACAGAATACACGGAGGAAAAATGTTTAACAAAGCAGAAAAGAATGAAATAAAAAGCACAGCACATTCGAAGTATAGGTGTCAGTATCATATAGTGTTTGCACCAAAGTACAGACGAAAAGAAATCTATGGACAAATCAAAAAGGATATTGGTGAGATACTACGAAAATTGTGTGAACAAAAAGGCGTGGAAATAATCGAAGCAGATGCGTGCGTAGATCATATCCATATGCTTGTAAGTATCCCACCACACATAAGTATATCACAGTTTATGGGATATCTCAAGGGTAAAAGTTCGCTGATGATATTCGATAGACACGCAAATTTGAAATACAAGTATGGATCAAGGCATTTTTGGTGTAGAGGGTATTACGTAGATACAGTAGGCAGAAATAAAAAAGTAATAGCAGAGTATATACGAAATCAACTTGAAGAAGATAATGCCACAGATCAAATAAGTTTCAAGGAATACACAGACCCGTTTACGGGTACCAAGAATAAATAGGCTAAAAAAGACAGCCGCACGTGAGCGGCTGCCTGTGAGTGTAATGCGTTGTCAAGCTTCAGTAGTCCCTTTTAGGGATGAAGCCTATATTAGCCCCTTATAGGGGCAGTGCAAACCACCAGTTCACTGGTGGTTATGATTACATTATTGACTGTGAATTTATATAAAGTCTGAATCTTAGTCCGAGCTTTTCAGCCGCCTTGCGGCACATTACCATGCGCCCGAGGAATATTTCAAAATAATCCATAACAGGGCTGATATCTGTGTCTATTTCAAGCTCAAGTGCAATTTCAGTATTCTCACTGTTTACTGTAAGCTTTGAGCTTGATACCGAGTAGTTAACTCTGTCGTGAATGTCGAATGTTGTAATATCATTATTGCGCACTCGGCTTCGGCGCACGTCGCATTTGTCGGCAAGTATAAGTGCCGCCGCAACGTCGTTTACCGCAACGCCTGTACCTTCGTCGTGATTGCCTATCGCCGTTACAATTGTAGCAATATCTTCAGCCGGCATTTCCATATGGTCGAGTATTCGAAAAGCCATGATAGCTCCGCTTTGCGAGTGGTCTATCCTGTTAACGAGATTGCCTATGTCGTGCATATATCCCGCGATTTTGGCAAGCTCTATTGTATGTTCATCAGCTCCGAGCGTTTTAAGTATATATTCGGCATCTTTAGATACCTTACCAACGTGAGCAAAGCTGTGCTCGGTGTAACCGAGAGCAAGCAGAGATTTATCTGCTAATGTGATAAACGTTTTTATGTCCTTGTTATTTTTTATTTCTTCAAAAGTAACCATAATGAATCCTTATAAAATTATGATATATATACTCAAATCACTTTACAACAAAAGCCGTGGGGATACGTCGCTCTCCAACTGCTGAGCCGAGCGAATTAACAAGCTCACCTTCATAAAAGAGCATTGATGATGAACCACCGTCGAGATTAGCTGCATTAACGGCACCGTATTCTTCCATTATCTGCGCAAGATCGGCGTAAGAAGCTCCAAGACTATGTGGTTGACGTCCGTCTATAACGAGCACAAGTATCGCTCCGTCAGCTCTTTGCCCTATTGCCGTGCGTGGATTAAGACCGCCGCCCGAGCCGGAAAGAGGAGCGACAACACCGTTTTTAATGAGTAGCGGGCCGAAGCTTGCCGCTTCAACTATACCTGCGTTTAATGCCTGTGAGCCCGACATATTGCCTACGATAAGCTTGTGATCCTCATCAAATCCGATAGTAGTAGGGGCGTACCAGTCATAATCACACAGAAGCTCGCCGTCACGTATAGTAACGCCAATTGGCATGCCGCCGTTGCCCTGGCCAAGGTTGTCTAAAAAACCGCCGCCGTTGAATGCCGCTATAACGCCCTCTTCATTAGCAAGCTCGCTTAGCATAAGACCGTTTCCCGTTTCGGAAATAGTGCTGACAAATTCGATCGATACACGCGACGGATCGTCAACTATCATCATTTTTCCGCAATATGTCTCACCGTATACGTCTTCAAAGGTAATACCGGACGATAGGTCTCCGTTTTCATTTGCATTATTCTGAGGGATGTTTATTTCAACGTCTGCAATAGTTGCTATGTACTCGTTATACGCATAAGCGTTTGAATTTGTTATTTCATCAATTTCTTCATCGCTGAAAAATGCACGCGGAATAAACTTCATAGCGCTCGTTTCCATAAGACTGCTGACAAGCAGGTTTCTCATAGTGTCCGAAGGTCCTCTGAATACCGTCGCAACCGTGCATATAAGAAAAGTCAATAAACAAGCTATGACAAGTAGCAATACTGTGAGAGTGCGCCATATAATTTTTAATGCTTTGCTTTTCTTCATTGTGTTTTTATACCTCTATTGTTTTTTGCTTTTTGAAAATACCCAACCGCGCTGAATTCTGTAGCTAAAAAATGCAAGAATACAGTCGGAGATAAATTTGCACATTGTCAGAAGTATTCCCTCGGATATTGATAAAATATCGGATAAGACAATTGTGAGAAGGGCGGATATACCCGTTTGTACTATACAAAGAGTGTAATAGCGGATAGCAGTTGATATGGTTGAATCGTCACTTGAAAATACAAGCTTTTTATTTGTAAAGAAGTTAAATACAGAAGAGAAAAGCCTTGCAAGATACGTGCATACGGGAACAAGGATCTCTTTTGATGGGATAGGCAAAATATGGGTAAAGAGCCAGAAAAGCCCGTTGTCTATGCTGAACGACGCTATGGCAGAGCCTGCAAAAGCAAACAGCTGCTTATATATCATAAACGAGTCGCGCAGAGGATGAAAATGAGTACCTGAGTTGTTTTCTATGTATACAGTTTCTATTTTTACTTCCTTTATGCCAATATTTGACCTTGAAGTTTCAAGCAGCATACAAGTTTCGTATTCAAATCTTTCACCATCCACCTCTATAAATGCGGGAATTGCAGAGAGGGGAATAGCGCGCAGACCCGTTTGCGTGTCGCTAACGCTAACACCGCACAAAAGCTTCATGAAAAGGGCAGTTATCCTGTTGCCCCACTTGCTTTTAGGCGGAACGTTCTTCAGACTGAAATCACGCACACCGAGCACAAGCTTGTCCGGCTCTTGGATAAGAGCTTCTGCGACCTTAACCGTGTCGGCAGTCGTGTGCTGACCGTCATCGTCAAGCGTGACTATACCGATGTTACCCTTAGGGTCACCTAGAAAATACTGCATCGCCGTTTTGAGCGCGCGTCCTTTGCCGCGATTGACCTCGTGAGTGAGGACCTCGCAGCCGTGGTCGCTTGCAAGTGAGTCGAAAATCGGCGCACAATCGTCACGGCTTCCGTCGTTTATGACGATAATTCTCTCAAAGCCCGAGTCATGGCAGGAGCTGACCACATCAAATATTTTTTCGCTTGGATTAAGCGTAGGTATTACGATCGTTACATTAAGCATAATATTTACCTGAACACTACGTTTTTTGATACGTAATAATTGTATCACAGTTTTGAGTTAAAGTCAAATCATATTACATAAAAATCCCGACAAAAGGATAACTCTTTTGCCGGGATAATCTTATGTTCAGTCAACGAATACAGTTGCTACTGACCAAGGGTTAATTGAGGGTACCTTAACGATATAATCGTCGCCGCGCTTTTCATAAGCGAGCTTTTCAACCTCGCCGTTGTACTGGCTCATAAACGAAAAGCTTTCGCTTGCAGGATTTCTTATAAGGAGCTCGAGCTCGCCGCTTTCGCCAACCGTACAGTTTGTAAGTGACACGGAAACGGTCTTGCCCGTTTCGTTGTGCTTACGAGGCATAAGAACTGCAGGGAAAGGAGTAATAAGCTTGGAGCAGAGCGCGTTGCCGCTTATGTAGTCACCGATATTGAGAACCTGATCGCGCTTGCTTGTCGGCATTACACCCTTCCAGGGAGCGTATCCGAGAGCCGCCCACTTAGCGCCCTTGGGAGTTGTGAATACTGCTTCAGCAATACCGTAAGGATATTCGGCGTCATCAAGGAATGCGGGGAGTCCCGTTACGGCAGTTGCAACGTATGTGCCGATGATCTCAATAGGAGCGCTGCCCTTTATGAGTGTGTGGAATACGTTTCTTGCAGGAAGAAGTCCGCTCATCTTGTATCTTGAACCGGCAGGTTTTGTGTTAACAGCGTGGTCTGTAAATTCTTCTGCTATCTTGAAAGAATCAAAGAAGTCGATCTGTTTTGCCTTGATTCCAAGGTCAAATCCACGGTTTGTAATTATTTCAATAGACTCGCCGTCTGCAACAACGTTCTTGCCAAGCAAGTACTCAATTTCTTCGTTTGACATCATTTTTGTAATTTCTGCGTGTAAGAAGAACAGAGAGGTATCATCGTGGTCGAATGCTATCGGAATAGCGTTGCGAAGCAGAGGCTGTGGTTCGTAAAAATGCTCGTCGTTAAACTCGCTCATGTCAGCATCTGGTGCAAGCTTCTTCTTCCACATTTCTCTTGACATAAAGAATTGGAAGCCTGATTGGTGCGAAACCTTGTTGTAATCAGAAAGCTTGTCCCAGTATTTGCGGTGCTTTGAGAAAAGTTCGAACTCTTGATTGTAAAAATCATTTGGTTCGTTTCTGTTCATGAGCATAGAATAGCTCATATCGGTGTTACCGTTTGCAAAATAGTACGAGGTCTCAAAGGTTATACCTGCAGGAGACTTGCCGAATACTACGAAAGGAAGAGCTTCAATTTCAGGGCACTTACACTTAACGTAGTCAGGGAGAATTGAGTTCATCCAGTTGATCTTAAGTGATTTCTCAATAAAAGTATTGGGATCGTGGTCGTTATATGAGCCCTCGCCCGAACGTGAGAGCGGAACCTTACCGGTTGAATCCATCATAGCTTTGAAAAGGAAGTCGTAGCCATAACCGGTATATGCACCGTGAGGGCAGTACTGCAGACCGAGAGCTGTGTCAGGAGAAATTTTATGTATAGTGTCTCCGATCATATACATAAGGTCATAAAGACCTTCACGAAGGAAGGTGATGAAGTTTTCACGCCACGTGAGGTCTTCACCGTGAAGAATCTCTTCTACAAGTGTTTCTCTTGTGAAGGAAGAGTTGAACTGTGTATTGAACTCGCTTATGCAGTTATCGCAGAAACAACCGAAGTGAACGGGGAGGTGGTTGCTCATACGGATATCGTCATCAACCCATACGCAGTCGGGCTTGATTTCAGCGTAGTAGGAAACTTCTTCCTTTATGTAGTCGCGGATGAACTGACCGCGCGGGCAGAAGCAAACCTCTGCAACGGTACCGTCGTGTCCCACCATTCTCTGTACGGGCGAGCCTTCAAAGAAAGCACCGCTGAAGTCACCGCCTGAAGCATACTGACCGTGACCGAGTGAGTTACTCAGCTGAAGTGAAACGCTGATACCGTTCTTTCTGAACTTTTCAGCGGCATCTTTCCAATGGTCAGCCATTTTTCTGTGCTTTTCAAGCTTCGGATAACCGTAAATGGTAGGAAGCCACACGTTGTCGCACGAGCCGGGATTTTTTACTATCATGTCTATATAGTCGTCCACATACTCGTCGGTCATATTAGTACCGAGTCTCTGCATAAGTTCCATAATAACACCTCTTGTGTATGTACTTAAAATTTACTTTGTTTTCCTTAATATTAGACATAATTACAAAGTTTAAAAAATTATATCATAACCTTATATAAAAGTCAAGAGAACTGTAAAAATTCATCCTTGAAATAATTGCCTTGATATGTTATACTGAAACAAAGTAAAGGAGTGACTGTTTTATGGTAACACCTAATATGAATTATGCCAATTTAAAGGACTCATACTTGTTTTATAATATAAAACAAAAGATAAAAGCATATTCTGACAGATATCCTGACCGGCATCTTTACAAAATGGGTATAGGGGATGTTTCTCTTCCGTTATGTAATCAAGTAATAAGGGCGCTTCATAATGCTGTTGATGATCAGTCACAAAAGGAAAGCTTTCACGGATATATTCCCGAGTGCGGTCAGCCTGAGTTAAGAGAAAACATCGCACGACACTACTTAAAGTATTCTGTAAAACTTGATTCCGACGAAGTATTTGTTTCAAGTGGAGCGAGCGATGAGCTTGGTGATATTCTCGATCTTTTTGATAAAAGTAATAATGCACTTATAATTGAGCCTGCATATCCCGCATATATAGATGCAAGTGTCATAGCCGGCAGGGAAATTATACGGCTTGAAGCCAATAAGGATAACGCCTTTCTGCCGTTGCCCGATGAAAACATGGTGGCTGACATTATATACATATGCTCACCGAATAATCCGACTGGTGCGGCATATGACAGACGCGGACTCAAAGCATGGGTCGACTATGCCAATAAGCAGGGCTCGGTAATACTTTTTGATGCGGCATACGAGGCTTTTATAGAAAATAGCGATATACCCCACAGTATTTTTGAAATTGACGGTGCAAGAACGTGCGCAATAGAGATATGCTCGCTTTCAAAAACTGCAGGATTTACGGGCACAAGATTTGGATACACCGTTATACCGAAAGAGCTTGAAAGAAACGGTATGAATTTAAACTCCATGTGGGTAAGAAACCGCACCACTAAAACTAATGGAGTTTCGTATATCATACAAAAGGGCGCATCAGCAGTATTTACTGATGCAGGGCAAAAGCAGATACAAGAGAATATACAAATATACAAGAATAATGCGCGTATTCTGACAAGCGCACTTGATAAGCTTGGTATATGGTATACAGGAGGTAAGAATTCGCCGTATATCTGGATGAAATGCCCGAGTAATATGTCAAGCTGGGAGTTTTTCGATTATCTGCTTGAAAAAGTGCAGGTTATAGGCACACCCGGAGCAGGCTTTGGCGCCTGCGGAGAGGGCTATTTCCGCTTTTCCACCTTTGGAAGCAAAGAGGACACAGAAGAAGCGGCAAAAAGGCTTATGAGTTTGCTGAAATAAAAAACGACAGGTTAAACCTGAAGTGATAAAATGATGGTAGACACTTTTTTGTGTCTACCATCATTTTTATGGTGCCTTTGATTTTCTGACAACTTTTTGACAACCATCACACAACTTTTAATGCCGCTTTTTTACTATTTTTTCTTGCCGATAACATACAAAAAACCTTGAAAATACAAGGAGAATCCCGTAATTTCAAGGTTTTTTCAATGTCGGAGAAGGAGAGATTCTCTAGGCTTCTGCGCACAGAAGCCGTCGCACCTCCAAAACATAGTCGTCTCACGACCTGACTCGGTCGCGATACTCCTTGTTTTGTCACTCGCTTATGCTCGCTTCATCCGCCACCGGCGGCGCTCGCA
>SVSR01000039.1 GCA_015064205.1 Oscillospiraceae bacterium | reverse complement strand
CGCTTGCTGAGCATACTGAAATTTTCGTGCCCCGGACGATTGAAGATGTCGCCCATAGCGTTTTTGCCGTCAAAGCGAAGGAAGCCTGTAAGGGCGGTCAGCTCGCTGATAAAGGGCGTTTGCGCCAAAATATATTGCGCGGAATGCTTGGCGTTCATAATGGTCGGAGAAAGGAAAATATCCTCTCGGTCAAATTCAACGGCGGCACATTCGGGGAATAACTCGCCCGCCACCGTTTTTTCTGTCAGCTGTCGGATGCGTTCTGTCATAACGCGTACCTCCTTTTTTCTTTGTTATAATCAGTATAACGAAAAAAGCAAACAAGTTCAATAAAAAAGGTAATCATTTTATAATTTATAAATGTTGACTTTCCTGTTTTTTTGTGTTAAAATGAGAGGGGGGTGAGTGAATGAACTTGTTTGAAAGCGAAGCTCTGCATATTTCAAAAATTTATACGGTTTCAAGATATCGTACGGGAACAGAAGAACCCGAACGATCCACGTCGCGGTATAATGTAAATTTGCGCTGTTATGAATTGATATACTTTTTTAAGGCGGACAGCGCAGTGAGGTTTGGCGGTCAGAGGCTGGAGGATCGAACGGGAGCGATCCGTTTTTTGCCTAAGGGCATCACTGACGGTGAATACGTGGTGGAGCGATTTTCTCCTAATGATTGCATCGACGTGTATTTTGACACCGATGATACGATGCCACAGATGGCGCTCTGCCTTGATGATATGGATGAATTGGCGGGGCTGTTTGCTAAGCTGTATCAGATCTGGAGTGAGAAAAAAGAGGGATATTATTTGCAAAGCCTGTCGATTTTTTATGATATTATATATCGCATCAAATTGCATAGGCGAGAGTACTTTACAAGTGAGCAGGAGCGCCGTCTGATGCCCGCAAACGAGTATATGGCGGCACATTTTTGCGAAAGCGATTTTGATTATCAGGCGATGTGCGCCACCACGGGACTAAGCTATAACCACTTTAAAAATCTGTTTATCAAGCAGCTTGGACAGTCGCCCGTAAGACGGTTGACCTCCCTCCGTATGGAGAGAGCGCGGGAAATGCTCATCACAGGGCAGTATAGTGTGACTGAAATCGCGGAAGCGTGCGGCTTTGATAACGTATACTATTTTTCAACGGTATTCAAAAAGTATTTCGGCGTTGCACCGAGCCGATATAAATAGGTGAGAATTATGAAGTTATCGAACGTCTCTTTTCGGGGGATACCAAGTATGCATGAGTCAACCGCGGCGAAGCTTCGCGCGGCAGCACCTCGCCGGTGCAGGCATAAGGCTTCGCCCCTTACGCACCAAGGCTTGCACGAACATAGCTTAACGCAATACGACAGACGGTGTCTAAACAACACCGCCTGTCTTTTTTATGCCTTGTTTTGCTCAAATAGCCTAAATTTGTGGAACTTTTATGGAACTTTCCACTTCTCAAATAGAGCCAAATGGAAGTCAAAATGGAAGTCTCCATATTGGAACCTTATTATAGCGTAATTTTATGCGCTTGTGAACGCTAAAAGGGAGTTGTTTGCGGAATTGTTGCGACTGACGCTGTAGGTAATAATCTTTTTACGCAGAATCAAAGAAAAATACGTATTCTTGTATAGACAATTCGATTTTTTTATGTTACAATCAATCATATAACAACAATCATATAACAAATAAAAGGAGACATGTATGAAAAGAATTATTTCAGTTTTGGCGGTTATCCTTGCAATGGTAACTGTACTTGCAAGCTTTGCAGCTTGTGCCGGTGAAGTCGAGACAACAGTAAATGACGAAACCGATCCCGTCGCAGTTGACGACACTACAGTTAGTTCTGAAGAAACAAAACCGGACGAGACCGAGCCTGAGGTTGAATACACACTTCTGAAACTTGATTTTGAAACCGAGCTTTCGTTGGCAGATTATATTGCCGCTACGGAGGGAATCGCAATCAACGATACGCTTAACGGCGGTGAAATCAAGGACGGTAAGTGGGTTTACTCCGGTAGGCCGTTGGCTATTAAGGACGAGATGGGCTTCTATTCTCTCAACAATTATAGCATTGAATTTGATTTTTGCTTTAATAGCTTTGTAAACAAAGATAATACGTCTGTTTTTTCACTTATTACAGATGATGACGGTGTACTTAACGGTGAAAGTGCATTCTATGTTCCTTTTAAGATGAATATGAACGGGGATATTTACCACAATAGTGCAAATACTATTACTGTTCAGGTCGAAAAGGGAAAAGTATACCACTATAAGCTTGAGGTTGATAAAGAAAACAGCAAGGTTTCTGTATATATTGACGGCAATTTGCTTGTTTCTCCCTCATACAAACAGGACCTCAGACAGTATCAGTGTGTTCGCTTTATGGATAATAGCAGAGGTGCGGATTTTTGGATCGATAACCTTGTGGTAACCGATATTGAAGCCGTTAAGAGTGCAAGCACAGACAAAATTGCAAAGGCAGTTGACGGTGCGTATACACGCGGTGGTCAGTATGCAAATGAGCCTCAAGGTCTTGCAGAGGATACCTACATCGAACTTAAGTATACGCCAAATGACAGAAACTATGACCGTCACGGCTTCCTTAAGTTCGATATCTCTCGGCTTAAGCGCGAGA
>SVSR01000004.1 GCA_015064205.1 Oscillospiraceae bacterium | reverse complement strand
TTTTGCCTGCCTTTACGATTTCGTCTGCAACAGCCTGCATTTTATCTTCGTAAACGTCGCAAAGTGCAGTAATTTCAACATTTTCACGGGGAACGAGACATTCAAGCGTAACGCTCTTTCCGCGCTTACCTGTACCGAGAATACCAAGTCTTAATTTTTCCATAATAACCTCCTGCCAAACGAAAGCGTATTGACATTATTATTTTTTTGTGCTACCATATTAACACACCCTTATAGTAACACATTATACATGAAACTTCAATGGGAAAATGGACATTTTTCAAAGAAAAACGTGCGTTTTTCTTTGGGTATGGCTACTGTTTGCCATGCTATATCTTTAAATTTGCGTAAAATTAAAGGATTAACGTGATAATACTTTAAAATACCGAGAGGTAAGTATGAACTATATAAAATGTAAAGTACCAAGCGCTCTTTCAATAAAAGAACTTTATACTGCCTTTTCTGCCATAAGAAAGGCAAATTTCCGTTTTGCAGGTGAGATGCATAATTTCTGGGAGGCGGTTTTTGTAATTGAAGGCAAGATAGGCGTATGCTCTGAAAACGATATGTTTTTGCTTGAGAGAGGAGATGCCATACTCCACAATCCCATGGAGTTTCATTCAATATGGACCGAAGGAACCGCAGATGCTACTATTGCCATAATTTCTTTCCAGACAAACAAGCCGTATCAGACAAATGCACGTATCTTTTCTCTGCCTGAAGACAGAATAGACGAGGTACTTAATATAGTAAATGACATACATGCGGCATATGTAAATAACGGATGCGAGATCAAGGACATAAATCCGGGCATGGAGCTTGAAGCTGAGCTTTGCGTAAAGCAGTTTGAGGCATTTCTTCTTAACATGATACATAAATACCGCAAGCAAAAGCTTATAACGAAGGAAAACCGCACAAAGAGTGCAAGAATGTTTGCAGATGCGGTGTATTTCCTTGATGAGAATGTGGAGTATGACCTCAGCGTTGATGATATTGCAGAAAAGTGCAGTATGAGCCGAAGTAATCTTAAAAAGCTTTTTGCTAAATATTCGGGAATGGGCGTAAAGCAGTACTTTACGATGATGAAGGTTAGAAGAGGCGAGGAATACTTAAAATCCGGTATTTCTGTAAAGGAATGTGCGCTGAAGCTTGGGTTCTGCGATCAGAACTATTTCAGCACAGTATATAAAAAATATCTCGGCCACACTCCGAGTCAGACGCTTAGAAGCCTGAAAAAGTAAAGAAAAAACACAGTTGTGAAAACTCACAACTGTGTTTTTATTATCTGCATATCAAACGGCTTTACAGTATGCACGTCAGAACCCTTACAGAGCAGAGAGATTCCGTCTGTTTTTGTTTCATAATCGTTGTCCGAAAGGTTTATTATAATACTTATTTTTTCATTTTCATCAAAGCGCTCGTATGCAAATACCGAGTTTTGTGACTCTGTGACCTTAAAGTAGCCATCTTTAAAAAGATTTTCCTTTTTTCTTATTTTACCAATTTTTTTGTACCACTCTATAAGGTTATTTTCTTCTCTTCCCCACGGATACGGCTTACGGTTGAACGGATCTCTTGCTCCTTCAAGCCCTGCTTCGTCCCCGTAGTATATGCATGGTACTCCCGGCATTGTGGCTATTATAAGATATGCGATTTTGAGCAGTTCTTTAGCGCGTGTATAATTGTTGTACGATGCAGTATAAGTTGAAAGCTCGCCATTGTTTTTTCCGCTTATATCTTCGCCTGATAGTACCGTCAGTATTCGTTCGGTGTCGTGCGTTGAGAGGAAGTTCATAAGCGTGTCGCTGACTGCTTTTGGATAATGCATATAAAGCTCCGTGGTTATTCTTGCAATACCCGAAGCATCTTTACTTTTCAGATATCCGATCACGGCGTTTTTCAGCGGATAATTCATAACCGAGTCAAGCTCATTTCCTCTGAAATACCTGCGCCGTCTGTCGTATGCTACCTTATTAGATGCGTCCTCCCATACCTCGCCTATAACTAAAGCATCGTTTTCTGCCTTTGCCGCTTGCCGTATGCGAGCTAAGAGCTCTTCGTCAAGCTCGTCGGCAACGTCAAGCCGCCAGCCGTAGACGCCTTTTCTCAGATAATGTCTGATAACGCCGTCTTCTCCGCACAGGTAGTCAACTAAGGCGGGGTTTTTTCCGTTTAATTTAGGAAGAATCTCAATGCCCCACCAGGATTTGTATTTATCGGGAAAGCTATCAAAAAAGTACCAGTCTGCGTATTTGCTTTCCCTTGAATTATATGCGCCGACGGTATTATAACGCCCGTGCTTATTAAAATATATACTGTCCGAGCCCGTGTGATTGAAAACACCGTCGAGAATGATTTTAATACCGATCTTATCTGCTTCACAAATAAGACGCTCAAATGCCTCATCTCCCCCGAACATCTCATCTACCTTCATGTAGTTACCGGTGTCGTATTTGTGATTTGAGTAGGCTTCAAATATCGGGTTTAAATATATAAAATCAACACCGAGGGATTTTAAATAGTCAAGCTTTTCAATAATTCCCCAGAGCGTTCCGCCAAAAAAGGTGTTATTTTTAACAAATGCTCCCGGATACTCTGCGTATTCGGTAATATTTCCGTACCAATCCTCATTTATGACTGCGTCATCTCTCACTTTTACGGGAATACTTCCCCTTGAAAATCTGTCTGGGAAGATCTGGTACATTACACAACCTTTAAAGTTATCGGGCGTTTTAAAATCGCTTTTATATATAAGAAGCTGATAAGCCGAAACGTCCCAATCGTTTAATACAATTTCGGGCAGAAGATCTCTGTGATTACGGGATACGAACATGCGTTTGCCATTTGATTCAAAGCTGAAGTGATAGTAAAAAAGCCCTGAATCGTCGCCCTGACATATTTCTTTAAAATCAAATGTGTGGGCAAACATGTCAAAATCTTCTGTACTTTCAATTTTTTCTGCCTTGTATGACTTTCTTGTCATGCTGTCGTCAATATACAGCTCAAGCATAGCGCTATCGGCAGAATAAGAGGCGGGAATATATAGGCAGAGAGTCAGACTGTCGTCAAAAGAAAAGGCTGAAAAAAGGTTGGCCTGAGGCTCTTTGCCGGATATTTTTTTTATAACAGGTCTTATGTTTAAATCCATATATTTCTCTTAATTATACGGCAGACCGTGGCACTCACGGTCTGCCGTGCGTTTTATTATTATTTTTTGCCTTTTTTAAATTTGGCAGGCTGTATGTGCCAGATGTTTCGCGCATATTCTCCGATACTTCTGTCGGAAGCAAAGATGCCGGCGAACGCTATATTCATAAGCGACATACCAAGCCACTTATCTCGGTCGGAGTAATCGCATATGAGTCTGTCGTAAGCCTTTTTGTACGACTCAAAATCGGCAAGACACATATACGGGTCGGATACGGGTTGAGCAAATATAAGATAGTTTCTCATATTTTCAAAGCTTACACCGTCAAATCCCAGAGCCATTCGGTCAACTGCCTTCTTGAGCACGGGGCTGTTGTTGTAGAAATCAACAGAACGGTATCCTCTCTTCCAGAGATCGTCAACCTCTTCGGTCGTAAGGCCGAATATGTATATGTTGTCAGGACCGACCGCTTCGCTTATCTCAACGTTTGCACCGTCGAGTGTACCAAGCGTTACAGCGCCGTTTATCATGAGCTTCATATTACCCGTACCGCTTGCTTCCTTACCCGCAAGTGATATCTGCTCGCTTATATCGGCCGCAGGAATGAGCATTTCCGCAAGGCTTACGTTGTAATCTTCCATGAATACAACGCGTATTTTTTCTCTTATATTCGGGTTCTTTTCGATTTCCTGACTAATGTTGTATATAAGCTTTATTATATTTTTAGCCATATAGTAGCCGGGAGCTGCTTTGGCACCGAAGATGAAGGTCTGAGGCTTGATATCCTTGTTTGGATTTTCAACAAGCTCGTTGTATATACTGATTATCTTTATAGCATTGAGAAGCTGGCGCTTGTATTCGTGCATACGCTTGACCTGAACGTCAAAAACAGAGTCGGGATCAAGCTTTACACCCGTTTTGTTCTGAACGTACATCGCAAATGCCGCTTTGTTTTCGCGTTTAATCTTATCAAGCTTTTCATATACAGCTTTGTCGCCGTAGAACTTTGCAAAATCCGCAAGCCTTTCGGGAGATTTTCTGTAAGATGTACCTATACATTCGTCAAGTAGACCTGCAAGCCTCGGGTTTGAATAGCAAAGCCATCTGCGGTGAGCGATACCGTTTGTAACGTTTGTAAACATCTCGGGATCGTTCTTGTAAAAATCGTGGAATACAGTATTTTTGAGTATTTCCGAGTGTAGCTTTGAAACACCGTTGACCTTGTTTGAACCCACGATACTCAAATTTGCCATTCTTACCTGAGAAGAAGCGATGATCGACATTCTTGAGATTCTGTCCCAATCGCCTGTGTACTTGTTCCAAAGATCTGCGCAGAACCTGCGGTTTATCTCACATACTATTGTATGTATTCTGGGAAGTTTTACCTTCAGGAGATCTTCAGGCCATACTTCGAGAGCTTCGGGCATGACAGTGTGGTTTGTATACGTAACCGTTTTTCTTACAGTTTCCCATGCGTCTTCCCACTTGTATGAGTAGGTGTCGATAAGAACTCTCATCATTTCGGGGATAACGAGAGCAGGATGAGTGTCGTTGATGTGTATTGCAACCTTGTCTGCAAAGTTGGAAAGTGTGCCGTATGCGGCAAGATGATCGCTTAAAATGCTCTGAAGCGATGCGGAAACAAGGAAGTACTGCTGACTCAAACGTAAGAACTTACCTTCAAGGTGGTTATCGGACGGGTAGAGGACCTTTGATATTATGTCTGCGTTGTTGCTGTCCTCCATCGCCTTTATGTACTGCCCCTGAGAGAAAAGACCCATATCAAAATTCTGTACGGGCTTAGCCTTGAAGAGTCTGAGAGTGTTAACAGCTTCGCAGTCGGCACCCGAGATCATCATATCGTAGGGTACAGCCTGAAGCTCTTCGTAATCCTCATAAATGAGCTCAAGCTTGTTGTCTACCCATTTTTCATTTATGTGCCCGCCGAATCTGACGTTAAATTTCTTGTCCTGCCTCGGAACGAGCCAAACGTCTCCGTCGGGCATCCATACGTCGGGAAGCTCTATCTGCTCACCGTCTATTATTCTCTGCTTGAAAAGACCGTATTCGTAGCAGAGTGAAAAACCGGTAGCATGGTAATCCAGCGTTGTAAGCGAGTCCATAAAGCAGGCTGCAAGTCTGCCAAGACCCCCGTTGCCAAGGCCGGGATCGGGCTCGCAGGAATATATTTTGTCTATATCAAATCCAAACTCCGATAGGACTTCGCCGTATTTTTCGGCAAGACCGAGATTTCTGAGATTATTGCGAAGCTGACGGCCGACGAGAAACTCCATGCAGAGATAATAGAGCTTTTTCTGATGGAGTGCTTTGTATGCGCTTTTAAATTCGGTTGCTTTTTTGGTAAGAGCGTCCTTTACGCAAAGTGAGACTGCCTTATACATCTGAAGCTCCGTTGCTTCCTCGGGAGTCGTCGCGTAGTATCTTGATAATTTGCTGGCTATTGCCTCGCGTATTTCGTTTATTTCGGTTTTTTTATTCACTTTTGATTCCAACTTTCCTTGACTGATTGCTGATTTTAAAGATTATCGTACATTTCTAGATATTTTATAGCAGAGGAATTCCATGAAAAATCAGTATTCATGGCATTGGTACGAAGAGTTTTCCACTGGCGCTTGTTTTTAAAAAGCTCAATAGCGCGGCGGACTGCATCGTACATATCGTGAGCGTTGTATGTTTTAAACGTAATTCCGTTTCCTGTCTTATCCTCGGGGTTATACGGCTTTATCGTATCGTAAAGTCCACCCGTTTCCCGAACCACCGGTACAGTGCCGTAGCGCGAAGCTATCATCTGAGCAAGTCCGCAGGGCTCGCTCTTTGAGGGCATAAGGAATATATCCGCACCCGCATATATCTGCTTTGCAAGAGTTTTGTTAAATGCAAGTTTTACACCAACGCGGTCGGGGTATTTGTTTGCCATATAAGAGAAGTAGTCTTCAAGATCTCTCTCTCCCGTACCGAGAAGCACGAACTGAACGTCATCGCACGTAACTATTTCCTCAAGCACTCTCTTTACAAGGTCAAAGCCCTTATGAGAAGCAAGACGGGATATCATGGCAATAACGGGAACGTCGCGTCTTTCGGGAAGAGAGAACATATTTTGAAGTTCTGCCTTATCAACATTTTTCTGAATCTGATTATCTGATGAAAAATGACGTTTGAGTTCAGTATCTTTTTCTGGATTATAATTATCGTAGTCTATACCGTTTACAATACCTGTTATCTTATCGCGGTTCATTGCAATTATGTAATGAAGCCCGTGAGAAAAATATTCGGTCTGTATCTCGTTTGCATAATTGGGGCTGACGGTCGTAAGTCTGTCGCAGCATACGATAGCTCCCTTTGTAAGATTTATGCAACCGTCGTATTCAACGATATACCTGTCCCATGAATCGAGGCAGAATATGTCTGAGAGGATCTCAAAACCGTATATTCCCTGGTATTCTATGTTGTGTATCGTATATATCGCTTTCATGTGAGAGTATTCTTCAAAATAGCGGTATTTACGTTTGAGGTATATAACAGAGAGTGCGCTTTGCCAATCGTGCGCATGAAGAATATCCGGGAAAAATCCTATGTGCGGCATCATTTCAAGAACAGCTTTGCAAAAGAAAGCGTATCTTTCGCCGTCGTCAAAGCTTCCGTACATAGACGAGCGCTTGAAGTAAAATTCGTTATCTATAAAATAGTATATAACGCCGTTTCTCTCGCATTTATAAACGCCGCAGTATTGCTGACGCCACGAGAGATTTACCGTAAATTCGCAAACCTTTTCGAAGTTTATTCTGTCATCGTCTGAGATACTTCCGTACATCGGAATAACGACTCTTATATCTATATTTTCGCCTCTTTCCCGTTTCAGTGCAGCAGGTAGAGAGCCTAGAACATCTCCAAGTCCGCCGGTAGCCGCAAACGGTGTTGCTTCGCTGCCGACAAACAGTATTTTATTTGCCTTGTTTTCTGACATTGTGTTATCCTTTCCGTGTCTGTTTAAAAAGCGTCAAATCATTTTTCCCTTATCTATAAAGAAGGGCATTGATTCATGTCCTGACAGTATTCTGTCGTCGCGTATGACCGCATTCTTATCGCTTATAACGCAGTTTAAAAATACGTTTTTGCCCGTTACTGTGTCTTGGAAGAGGATAGAATTCTTAACAGTTGTGTTAGGTCCTATCTTGACTCCTCTGAAGAGTATCGAGTTTTCAACCCTACCTTCAATAACGCAACCGTCTGCAATAAGAGAATTCTTAACCGTGCAGCCTTCGCCGTATTTTGTGGGCGCGGAATTGCGTACCTTTGTGTATACCGGACGGTTTTTCTGCGCAAAGAGATAATCGCGTATTTCAGGGTTTGTCAAAAGCTTCATATTATGGTGATAGAATGATTCGAGGGAAGTGATATTTGAAAAATATCCGTCATATCTGTACGTTCTGTAATTTCTCTTGTGAACGTTCGGAACGAGCACGTCGCGGCTGAAGCTCTTATATCCGTGAGCAATTGCATCGTTAACCAGATTCTGTATATAACGTGTGTTTGCAACAAAGATGTTAAGGTTAATATCGTTGTATCCGCTGATGCCGTGAACGGGGAAAGATATCGCCTCGTTAAGCTTGCCGTCGTCTGAGGAATACATAATTATATTCTTTGACGCTTCTTCTTCGGTGAGATTGACTCTCTTTACCGCAAAGGTTATATCAGCCTGGTTCTTTATATGGTCGTTTATCATATCGTTAAGATCGATATTGCATATAACGTCGCAGTCTGAGAAAACGATAACGTCAGAGTTGAAGCGAGAGAGAGAGTAGTTTATGCTCATAAGTGCTTCGAGCCTTGAATTATAAAGTCCGCTTGAAGCATTTGCAAATGACGTGATGTAAGGAGTCAGTATTTTTATACCGCCGGAACGGCGCGCAAGATCCCAGTCCTTGCCCGAACCGATATGGTCGATAAGCGACTGATAATTGTAGTGCGTAATTACACTGACACTAGTTATTCCAGAGTTTACCATGTTGGAAAGAGCGAAGTCTATAAGCCTGTATTTGCATCCGAACGGAATACTTGCCATAGTGCGCTTGCGCGTGAGCTCCGGAATGCTTTTATCATGAATATTAGAAAAAATTATACCGTTAGCTGTTGCCATTGTTACGTGTCCTTTCTTAAATACTGCTTTTATTTCTGATTCGCCAGAAAGGCTTCGTTAACCATAGATCCCGCAGGGATCTTATCGTCTGAGTTTATGTTCAGCTCGCCGCCGATAAGCGTTATCTTGAACTTATTGTTTTTCTGCCCTGCACCGAGCTTTACGTTTTTGCCTATAACTGTGTCGCTGTCAATTATAGAGTAATATATCTCAGAGCCCTCAAGAATCTGAGTGTCGCTCATTATTACAGAATCGCGAACAACTGCGCCCGGAGCAACGTAAACGCCGCCGAACAATACCGAATTTTCAACTGTACCGTGTACCTCGCAGCCTTCACTAATTAGCGAGTTTGTAATAGTTGCACCCTCACCGATGTAATGAGGGGGGCGGGATTCGCTTCTTGAAAAAATTCTTCTTGTGCTGTCGTAAAGATTGAATACGGGATTTTCGCCAAGAAGATCCATGTGGGCTTCCCAAAGGCTTGGAATAGTACCAACGTCCTTCCAATATCCCGAGAATTCATAAGCATAAAGACGCTTGCCGTCGTTTAACATTGAGGGGATTATGTTCTTCCCGAAGTCGTTTGAGGATTCGGACTTTTCCTCGTCCTCAATAAGGTATTTGGAAAGAACTTCGCGGTTGAAGATGTATATACCCATTGATGCCTTGGTGCTTTTAGGCTCTGCGGGTTTTTCTTCAAACTCATATATCGCACCGTCATCTTTACAGTTCATAATGCCGAATCTGCTTGCCTGATCAAGAGGCACGTCAAGGACGGCTATTGTGCAGTCTGCTTCCATTTTTTTGTGATGGTCGAGCATTGCGCTGTAATCCATTTTATAAATATGGTCGCCCGAGAGAATAACAACGTAATCGGGATCGTAGCGCTCTATAAAGTTTAGATTCTGATATATCGCGTTAGCCGTTCCCTTATACCAGTCGGCAGATTTGCTTTTCTGATAAGGCGGAAGCACCATAACTCCGCCAAAGGTACGGTCAAGGTCCCACGGCTGGCCGTTGCCTATATATTCGTTAAGTACCAAAGGCTGATACTGTGTGAGCACACCAACGGTATCTATACCTGAATTGATACAGTTTGAAAGAGTAAAATCAATGATGCGGTATTTACCGCCAAAGGGGATCGCAGGCTTCGCTGTTTTTTCCGTCAGCGTAAAAAGTCTGCTGCCCTGTCCGCCGGCAAGCAGCATGGCGATACATTCTTTTTTCTTATACATAAAGATTACACCTCCGTGGTAACTTTATTCTTTGCCTTTTGGCTTAAAGATGTTTTTTGATGATCGAGATTATATCTCGGCCGTATTTTTCGGCTTTCTTTTCTGAAATTCCTTTTATCTTCAGAAGCGCTCTTGTATCTTTCGGCTTTTCTATTGCAATAAGATTAAGCGTCAGATCGGTGATGATTACGTATGGCGGCATGCCAAGCTTGTACGCGGTATTTTTTCGCCAGAGCTTTAACTCATCTGTAAGTGATGAGTCGGCTTTGACTCTTTCAGGTGCAGGTAAGAGGCCTATTTCAGGCTTTTGCTTTTCGCTTTCTTTGATAAACTTGTCAGTAACCTTTAAAATAGGATATTCGCCTTCGGTTTGCGACAAAAGACCGTCTTCAATCATGTCGTTTATTATTTGCTTTATCGATCTCTTGTCAGATAGCTTGAGGTATCCAAATTCGTAAAGCTTGTCAAAACCTCTTGCGGCAAGTTTTACGGTTTTACTTCCGGCAAGAATATCGGTTATCGAGCCGATACCGTATCTTGAGCCGGTTTTTAAGATAAGCGTGCCGATGATAATTTTGGTTGAATCAAGAGTAACTCCCGTGTTCTGTTTTAAGCAGTATGAGCATTTAGAGCAAGTTTTGTTTTTATATTGTTCTCCGAAGTATGATAAAATAGACTTGCGCAGACAACTTTTTGCTTTGCAGAGATGCGCCATTCGCTCAAGCTTTTCTTTGTTGATTTTTTTGAGAGCCGCATATTCTTCACTAGATAGCTCTTCATCTTCATTTGCAGGCGGCAGATCTATAAGATACTCTGCAAGCTTAACGTCACTGTATGAATACAAAAGAACGCATTCTGCATCCATCCCGTCGCGCCCGGCCCGTCCGGCCTCCTGATAATACGCTTCAACCGAAAGGGGCATATTATAATGGATAACGAACGCAACGTTTGATTTGTCTATCCCCATTCCGAAAGCGTTTGTTGCAACGATAACTCTGCATTTATCATAAATAAAATCGTCCTGAGACTTGTTTCGCTCGGCCTCGGAAAGCCCGGCGTGATACCTTACGGCGCTGACACCTTTATCGACAAGCTCTGAATATAAAATGTCGGTATTTTTTCTTGTGGCACAGTATATGATTCCTGCCTTACCGGGACGCCTTTTAATAAAGTCGAGTATGTATCCGACCTTGTCGGCCGGGTTTGTTATTCCAAAATACAGATTCGGACGGTCATATCCGGTTGTGAATGCACAAGCATCTTCAAGTCCGAGCAGATTAGTTATATCTGCCTTTACCTTTTCTGTGGCTGTTGCCGTAAGAGCAGCAACAATTGGCCTATGCCTTAGTTTGGCAACGAAATCCTTTATTCCGAGATAGCTTCTCCTGAAATCGTGCCCCCATTGTGAAACACAGTGAGCCTCGTCTATCGCGATAAGCGAAATGTCCGCTTTTTCGGCAAAGCTTAAAAATGATGGACTTTGAAGCCTTTCTGGCGCAACGTAAATTATCTTGTACATGCCCTGCGCTGCATTGGAAAGCGCGAGCGAACACTGTTTTGTGCTAAGAGTACTGTTTATATATGCAGCTCTGATCCCCGTGCTTCCGAGAGCCGCCACCTGATCGCGCATAAGCGATACGAGAGGGGATATAACGAGTGTGATACCGCCAAAAAGCAAAGCGGGAAGCTGATAGCAGATAGATTTACCCGAGCCCGTCGGCATTACAGTAAGAGTATCCCTGCCTTTAAGTATTGTAGATATTACTTCGTGCTGTCCAAGACGAAAGCTGTCATAGCCGAAAAATTTTTTAAGCTCTTTTTCAAGCTCATCTATACTATGGTCATGATACGGATTTTGCATTTATGCTCTCCAAATTTCGGCAATTTTACATGAAAATTCTGCACTCTGTACAAAAAACTGACATTTAATTACTGTATTTTCATATATGTTAATTATATTATATAACAATTATGCGTCAAAGTAAAGGGTTTTTTGAAAATACCAGAAAATGAAAGTAATATTTTTATAAAAAAGCGAAAACTTGCAGTATTTATTTGAAAATCGCGCAGTATAAGCAAAAATGAGCATAAATTGAAATGTTTAGCCGATGAGCCCGATTGTTGATTAAGAACAAAAGAATCTACTTGGTTTTGTTTAAATTGGCATACTTTTGCTTTGTGGCTTCCCCGCCTCGTATGTGCCTTAAGGACTTGTTTGTTTCAAGATGCTTTTTTAGAGTGTTATAAAGAGAAAAATTTATATATCTCAGCCGTATTGTTACGTCCTTATGTACAGTTGATTTTGAGATACCGAAAGCTTTTGCGGCCTCTCTGACCGTTGCTTTATTGTCTATAATATATTCAGCAAGATCTAAGGTTCTCTGACTTATATAATCCTTCAAGATGTTCACCCCAAACATAATCATTCATTTAATAATATGAGGGGAAAGTGGGAATTATACTGTAAAAAAGCCGCCGTCATTTGACGGCGGCAAAACTATATTCGATCAGAGGTACTTATTTGCTGTTCTTAATGTCGTTTTCGTACTTTTCAACCATCTTCTTAACCATCTGACCGCCGATAGAGCCGGCCTGTCTGGAGGTAAGATCGCCGTTGTAACCCTGCTTTAATGTTACGCCGACTTCGCTAGCTGCTTCCATCTTAAACTTTTCAAGTGCTTCCTTTGCTTCGGGAACAAGTGCCTTATTTGTAGCCATTGTTATTCTCCTTTTTAAATACATAAATAATTATTATTTTTAAAATCTATATTATCGACCGATTGCATGATGTTTTGTGACAAATACTCATCAGTTACATTCCGCACCCGGTCTGTTATATCAGAGCCCTTGGCTCTGTGATTATTATTAACCGGTGCGGTCGTTTTATAACTGCCAAATTTTATTTATAAGGCTGTTTATTCACCATACAATAAAACTTTTTGCAGAAATTTTGTGAACTTTTATCGTCGTGCTATTATTATGTTTCACTCATCTTTTTTTATTACAAAGATTTTTTGGTAATGTTTGTTTTTGTTTTTATCGAAAGTTTTTAATTATATAATTGTAAAAAAATTTTTGTTCTCTTGCGCTTTATATAAATATAATGTATAATAAAAACAATGTACACATTGAGTGGGAATGTGGAGGTCGTCGATGAATCCAAAATTAAAAAACAAGATAACGGAATCCCTGTCCGCTGTCCTGCCGATAACCGCGCTCGTTTTTATAATAAGCGTACTGTTAGTAGAACTTGAGGTCGGGCCGATGGTTATGTTTATAACAGGATCGGTCATGCTTATTTTCGGAATGGGCATGTTTCAGCTCGGTGCGGAGATGGCGATGAGCCCGATAGGTGAAGGTATCGGTGTTCAGGTATCAAAATCAAAAAGTATTATTTTGATTACAGTGATAAGCTTGCTTATGGGTATTCTCATTACAGTTGCCGAGCCTGACTTGCAGGTATTATCAAATCAGGTTCCGGCAATACCTAATATGACGCTTATACTCACCGTTGCGCTGGGAGTTGGAATTTTTCTGACTCTCGCTGTTTTGCGTATTATATTTAAGATCAATCTTTCATATTTGCTTATGGGACTATACGGGATATTACTCGTGTTTTCGTTTTTTATTCCGAAAGATTTTATCGCAGTAGCATTTGACTCAGGCGGAGTTACAACCGGACCTATTACCGTACCGTTCATAATGGCGATGGGTGTCGGTCTTTCGGCTATACGTTCGGACAAGGATGCTGCAAGCGACAGCTTCGGCCTGGTTGCGCTTTCAAGCATCGGACCGATCCTTGCAGTTTTGATTCTCGGATTTTTTTACAAGCCCGGCTCTGGCGAGTACTCGCCCGTTGTGCTTGCAGAGGTTGAAACGATGCGCGACGTCTTCCTTGCATTTGCTTCACAGATCCCGCATTATGCAAAAGAAGTTTTCATTTCGCTTATACCGATAGCCGCGATGTCGGTTATTTTTCAGCTTATCAGTCACAGATGGCAAAAGCTTCAGAAGCTTCGTATCACGGTTGGTTTTGGCTATACATATATCGGGCTTGTTCTTTTTTTGTGCGGAGTAAATATAGGCTTTGCACCGGTCGGCTCAATGCTTGGCTCAGATCTGGCGGCAAGCTCGGGCAGATGGATGCTGATACCTCTTGGTATGCTTATCGGTTACTACATAGTAAAGGCAGAGCCTGCAATACAGATACTTAATAAGCAGGTTCAGACTGTTACAAACGGTGCGATCTCCGCAAAGGCTATGAACAGAAGCCTTTCAATAGGTGTTGCGGCAAGTATATGTCTTGCAATGCTTCGTATTATAACGGGTATTCCGATTAGGGCGATAATCATACCGGGATATGTTATAGCACTTGTGCTTTCACTTTTTGTCCCGAAAATATTTGTCGGTATAGCGTTTGACTCAGGCGGAGTTGCCAGCGGACCTATGACATCAACCTTCTTGTTGCCTCTTTGCATCGGAGCATGCACGGCTCTGGGAGGCGATATAATGACAGATGCATTCGGCGTTGTAGCTCTTGTTGCGCTTACGCCGCTTATAGCAATACAGATCATGGGTGTTCATTACCGTATCAAGCAGAATGCGATCAGCCGAGACGTTATAGCTGATAATATGATACCTGATGACATAGACGATATCGTAGAAATAGAGGAGGACTAAATATGAGTGAAGTTTCTAAAGCACCAAAGCACGAAAGCTTCAGAACACTGCTTCTTATAGCAACTCCAAAGCTTGTAGATAAGGCGGGCGAGATGTTTGACGAAAGCTCTATTCCTATGCAGTACAGGATAGGTGCTGTCGGAACAGCATCAAGCGAAATGCTTGACGTATTGGGGCTTGGCGGAGTAGACAAAAGTTTGCTTGTAAGCTTTCTGCCTAAATTTTCAGCAGATAAAATGTTAATTAAGCTAAATAAAACTCTTAAGCTTGAAGCGGCAGGAAGCGGAATCGCGTTTACATTGCCTCTTTCAGGACTTAATAATCTGATTTTTAAAATGCTCAAGCAATTTGAAGAGTCAGAAGAACAGACAGAAAAAAAGGGAGAGAATGTTATGTCAGAATGTAAATACGTAATGATAGCTTCCATTGTAAACCAGGGCTTCAGCGAAGAGGTAATGAATGCTGCAAGAAGTGCAGGAGCCGCAGGCGGTACGATACTTCACAGCCGCAGTGCCGGAGACAATGATGCCGTTAATTCCTGGGGACTTAATATACAGGAAGAAAAAGAGATAGTAATGATAGTTGCCGATAATGAGCGCAAGCTTGATATAATGAAGGCGATAACCGAAAAGTGCGGTATGCATAGTGAAGCTAAAGGCATAGTCGTGTCCCTGCCTATCGATAACGTAGTGGGCATAAGCGAAAGCTGAAAGAGATATAATATTTTTAATCCGGAGGAGATCTGTAAAATAAGAGCCTCCGGGCGCTTTTTGTGTTTGTCTGATTGACAAGGTTTTATATATTATGGTAAAATTAAATGGCAAAAGGACAGGCCGGAAATAAGAGCCGTGTTTAAAAGGAGAAATTAAATGAATCCGATACTTGAAAAAATAGATAATGAGTCAAATCCGGCTCTGGCGGAGATATTTGCTGATATTGACAGAATTGCATTTGAAAACACACAAAAAGTAATGGACGCTTTCCGTGAGTTCAAGGTGAGCGAAGCGCACTTCGCACCAACGAGCGGATACGGATATGACGATAAAGGCCGGGATACGCTTGACCTTATATATGCAAAGGTTTTTGATGCCGAGGCGGCTTTCGTACGACATAATATAGTAAACGGAACGCACGCGCTTACCATAGGTCTTTCAGCTCTGCTTCGTCCGGGCGATATAATGTTATCGGTAACGGGTAAGCCATACGATACTCTTGAAGAGGTTATCGGAATACGCGGTGAGAGTGGCAACGGCTCTCTTGCCGATTTCGGTATAGAATATAAGGAAGTAACACTTAAAGATAACGGTGATATTGACTTTGAAGGCATTGAGAGCGCGCTTAAGAAATACGGCAAACGTATAAAAGTCGTGTTTATACAGCGCTCAAAAGGATATATGATACGACCGACACTTTCGGTAGATCAGATCGGTCAGATTGTAAAGCTTTCAAAATCAATTTCAGATGCATACGTCGTTGTTGACAACTGCTATGGCGAGTTTGTTGAAGAAAGAGAACCCACAAGCGTTGGAGCAGATATGATAATCGGCTCGCTTATAAAAAATCCGGGCGGAGGTATGGCTGAAAGCGGTGCGTACATAGCTGGAAGTAAGCGCGCAGTTGAACTTGCTTCATACAGGCTGACTTGCGTTGGTATCGGGCTTGAGTGCGGAGCAACGCTTGGTAATACCAAGAGCATGTACAAGGGATTTTTCATGGCGCCGCACATTGTTGCTCAGGCAATAAAAACGGCGCATTACGCCGCATACGTATTTGAAGCTCTCGGATATGAGTGTGAGCCGCGCTATAACGAAAAGAGAAATGACATAATACAGATGATAAAGCTTGAAAGCCGTGATAAGCTTATAGCCTTCTGCGGCGGTATACAGAGCGCGTCCCCTATCGATTCCTTTGTTGCACCGATGCCATGGGCGATGCCGGGATATGCCGATGAGGTCATAATGGCGGCAGGGGCATTTACCTCAGGCTCATCGATAGAGCTTTCAGCAGATGCGCCCGTAAAAGAGCCTTATCCTGTATACATGCAGGGTGGGCTTACGTTTGAATCAGGAAAACTTGGTATACTTTCAGCGGCAGAGAGAGTGCTTGAAATAAAATAAAAAAGAACAATGGCTTAACGGATTAATTTCGTTAAGCCATTGCCTTTATAAAAGCGGGTAGATTGCTAAATTATTTGTCAAGCTCTTTTTCATGTTCAGCCTGAATGTCTTCAAATACAGAGAGCATAGGCTTTACATCCTTGTTCTTGATTTTTCTGTCAACGTAGTTCTTGGTGATCTTCATTACAAGTCCCGATAGAACAACAACACCGATAAGGTTAGGAAGCATCATAAGTCCGTTGAAGGTGTCGGAAATATCCCATGCGAGAGAAGATGTCATAAGAGCACCGAAGATGATGGTGATGATATGTATGATCTTAAAGATAACGGTTGTTTTGGTACCAAAGAGATATTCCCAGGCCTTTGTTCCGTAATGCGACCAGCCAAGTACAGTTGTAAATGCGAAGAGGAACATTGCAATTGCAATGAATTTCTGACCTATGTTGCCCCAGCTGAATACTGTATTGAATGCGCTGCCAACGAGGGTTGCATCGCTAAGGCCTTCTTGCATAAGACCGGTATTTAAGTCGTAAACACCGGATGTAAGAACGACGAGAGCTGTCATTGTGCAAACGATCATTGTGTCTGCAAATACTTCAAATATACCCCACATACCCTGTCTTACAGGCTCCTTGATATTGGAGTTGGAGTGTACCATAACAGAAGAACCTAGACCTGCTTCATTTGAGAAAACACCTCTCTTGAAGCCCTGAGTCATAACCTTGCCGATAACGGTACCGATACCGCCGCCGACTACTGCCATAGGCTTGAATGCTGTTACGAAGATTGCCTTGAAGGCAGGAAGAATCTGAGTATAGTTAATACCTATAATAGCAAGGCTTCCCAAAACGAAGAATACTACCATAAAAGGAACAACCTTTTCGGCAACGGAAGCGATTCTCTTAAGACCGCCGAGAACGATAAGTGCCGTAAGCGCCATAATAACGAGGCCGATAATAAGGTTATAAAGAGTTACTTCGCCATAAAGAACAACAGAAGAAAGAGACTTTATGTCAAAAGCGGTTGCAACGTTTGCAACAATCTTATTAACCTGACCCATGCTACCAATACCGAAGGAAGCGAGCATAGCGAAAATGGAGAAGAGAACGGCGAGAATCTTGCCGATCCACTTGCAGCCCTTCTTTGAGCCAAGGCCGTCAGCTAAGTAGTACATAGCGCCGCCCGACCATTCGCCGTCATTGTTTTTGCGGCGGTAGTAAATACCAAGCACGTTTTCAGAGTAGTTGGTCATCATTCCGAAGAATGCGGCAAGCCACATCCAGAATACAGCACCGGGGCCGCCGATTACGATAGCAGCGGCAACGCCGGCAATATTACCCGTACCGATAGTTGCAGCAAGGGCTGTACAAAGTGCCTGGAAAGGCGAGATAGATTTTTTGTCCTTGCTGTGTCCGATAACGTCTTTTTTGAAAAGACTTCCTATTGTATGCTTCCACCAATGGCCGAGATGTGTTATCTGGAAGCAACAGGTAACGAGCGTCATGATTATACCAACACCCACGAGCAACCAAACGCCTGTTTTTGTCCAGACGAAATCATTGATTACTTTGTTGAAAGCTTCAAGTGATTTTAGAAACTGATTCATAAGATTTTCTCCTTTATAAAATAAAATTAGCCAGAGCATACTCCGGCTAATAAAATACAAAATAAAGACCCATAACAAGATAAGGTCGTGTACTCTGTCCTTTTGCCTGAGAGATTAGAAGCAAGCGCTTCTTTGCACCTTCGGCACCCGTGCGGGATTCTCCAGAGAGCTATCGGCCTGCAGTCTTTGCCACAAAGGTGACACCTGAAAGTTTTACTTCTTCGGTAAGCCATGCTTTTTTCTGCAGACGTCATTTAGCTTTTTCTATTATGGAAGTGATTATATCATATTTTTTATTATTTGTCAACATATTTTTCAAAAAATGTAAACTAAAACAAAGAAACTCTGATTATAGCTTGATATAAGAAGACCCGGACGATACATCCATAAGCATTCTTTCTCTAGAGCCCGAGGTTAAAAGAATACACTGCATGCCCTTGGACGTAATCCTTAAAAGACTAAGCATCTGATAAAGTCTCGTGTCATCAAGCTTTGCAAAGCTTTCGTCAAAAACAACCGTTGGTGAAGTTTGGCGAAATAGAGTGCTTATAAGTGCAAGTCTTAGACTTATATATACGATATCCTGTGTACCTGCGCTTAAATATTCAAGTTCCTTCATACCGTTTTCGGTACGAACGGTTACCTTTAGATCGGAGTTGATTCCTATCTCAGAGTATTTGCCGTTTGTAAGCTCGCTCATTATCTTGCTCGTAAACTGTGCAAGCTTGGGAGATATACTGTCGCGCATGCTCTCTCCTGCTTCAGCGATCTTTTCGCCTGCAAGGAGATATGCCGCATGCTTTTTTCTGCACTCGGCAATATAGCTTTTTGTAAGCTCTATTTTTTCGGCTATGCGCGCAGGATTTTCCGATTGGGGGTATAGTGAAGCCAACGTTTTTTCAAGCTCGTGTATACGTGTTTCAAGCGCTTCGGCAGCTTTTGAGCAGAATTCATATTCGTGCCGCTTTGCTGCTATATTTGAAGCATCAACATCGGACGTGTCTGCAAGCGCGACTGAGCTTGCACGTATTTTTTCTTCATCATACGCCTTAAGCTGAGTTTTTAACATCTTCATCATTTCCTCAAGCTTTTCGCGCTCGCTTAAAGCCCGCGACATCTCGTTTGCCGCCTCCTTGGCGCTTCTGAGATTATCCTCAAAGGATCCTGAGAATTTCCAGGAAAGCTCAGAGTCAAGCTCCCTTTCAGCTTCACCAAGCCTTTCGAGCGTCTGCTTGTAGCTTTCTTCAAGTGAGGTGACCTTGCTTTCTTTGTCTTTCTTCTTCAAGTGGAGTTCTTCGGCATTTGCCCGTATAGTCGTAAGTTCTTCTTCATTTGCTGCTCCGTATTCTCCATAAAGCATTCTTATCTTCTTTTTAGCCGAGCCGTTGAAGCATGTGAACAGAATGAAGAGAAAGAGAGGCAGACTTGACGAAACCATAAGAACAGCGCCAAGCTGTGAAAGTATATCAAAAACAATACTGCCAACAGAGCAAAGTGCAAAAATAATCGCAATAGCGAGAAATGAAATAGATAAAATACCAAAGGTGCGTTTTTTCTGCTTCAGAGAGTTGAGTGTATCTGACAAGGACAAGAGCTTATCATAACCGTCATCTGAATTATTATCCTTTTCAAGTTTGTTACGTAAGTCTTCAAGCTCTATCTGTTTTTCCACCAGTTCCTGTTTCATTAAACTTAACTTCTGAGAAAGTTTTTCAAGCCTTGATACGTACTCGGCATCCGGATAAAATCCTCCAAGTGTATATTTTGCTTTCAGAGAGTCAACGTTTTCATTAACCCTTGCAAGCTTTGTCTCAAGAGCATGGTAGTTGTCAAACAGGGATATAACTGTGGCGTTTTCAAAATTCGTTATTTCTCTACTAAGCTTTTCCTTTTTAAGCAATGCAATCTCAAGATTTTTCTTTGCTTCTCTGAGAGAGCTTTCATTATTTAGTATATCTGTACTTATCTTTTTGGCGTTTTCAAGCTTGTTTTCAAGCTGTGCGCATGCCCCTTCAAGCTCAAATATCTGTCCGCCGGCTTCGTTTTTATGTAAAAGAGCAACTCTCGAGGCGTCTAGCTTTTTCAAAGCCTTGGTTATGTTTATATTTTCGCTTGCGGAAAAAAGTATATTTTCAATAGAATCAAGAAGCTTATTTCCGTCAATTTTGGCGCCGCTTGGCTGACTCACAAAAGCGCTTTTTTCAAAAAGCTCCTCATCAACACCGAGAAAATAATCTCCCGGAGTTGAATAACCAGAGATAGGGGAATTATTTGCAAGATTTATTATCTGGCAGCCTTCGCGATAGCTTTTTTTACTCTCGCTTCCGTCTGCTTTCTGTGAAGTCATGATAACGGTGCGCTCAATACGGTAGCTTGAGTCATATGCTTTGAGAACAATATATCCGCCGGCAGAGCCGGTCATCCAATTTAAAAATCTGTCACGGTCGCAAAGCTGCTTGTCGCGGCTTTTTCCAGAAAGACCGTAGAATATAAATTTAATAAATGCCGCTATTGTGGATTTTCCAGATTCATTTGCTCCCTCAATAATATTCAGCGCTTTTGAAAGGTCAAGCGTCTTGTTCTGGAGATTTCCGAAGTTATCTATATGTATCTGTTCGATTATCATATTCTGACTTTTCCTTTCAATAAGTAAAATCCGAGGTTTCTCCGCCCTCAAGCGCAATAAGACCGTATCTTAGCGCCATAGAGGCTATCTCGCGCTTTTCGGAATCTTCACTTTCGAGAAGAACACTGAGCTTGTCAAACAGCGCTCCGCGTATAGACGGGTCTGCTTTAAGGGCCGCCGATTCATAGAGCGGGAGAGTATTGTCCTCAACCTTTAATAAAAAGAGAGATGTTATCTCTTTTTCAAAGTAGTGTGTGAACACTCTGAGAGAGGGGGCAAGAAGCCCTGTAAGTATAAATTTAACAGCGTGTTTATCATTGTATCCGGCTTCTTTTATTGCCTGATTTATTTTGGTAAGTATTGCCCCATTGCTTTCGCATCCTGTAACGTCAAGCTGATGAGTTATGTACGTACGCTTTGAAAATGGTATAAACTTTGATTCAAAGCTAAGCTTACCTTCAGATTTTTCAAGTCTTGCCGTGATAACGCCTTTTTCACCAGTTTCGTCAAATCCTCGACCTTCAAGGCAACCGCTGTATGCGTAATATCCACCGCATGAAAGTGATTTGACACCCTCAGAATTGTGTATATGCCCAAGAGCCGTATAATCAAATCCGAGAGATTCAAGCTCGCGCTCGCTGAGCGGAGCATACGTAGATATCGGAGAAGTCATATCAGCATGTGCTGCAAGTATGTTTACTCTTGTCTTATCAAGCTCGGGTGCTTTGGTCACGGGGAATCTTTCCATACACTTTGACGTAAAGGCATAACCGTAAACGGTGCAGTTTATCTCGGGAAAATCAAAGCTTGTAAGCGTGTCGGACGAGAAAACGTACACGTTATCACTAAATTTAATTTTATTATAAATACTATCTTCGCCGGCCGGATCGTGATTTCCGGGAGTAATAACGATCCGGCAGTCGGGGATAGCTTCAAAGCCGTGAGTTATCATACTCAGAGTTTCGTGAGTAACGAAAGCACCGTCGAAAAGATCTCCCGAGATTATCATTAAATTTGCTCTTGTGGAGTATGCAAGATTGATAAGTGCTTCAAAGGACGCGCGCATTTCCTGCCGTCTGAGTTCTGATTTTTGCAGATCGAGTATAGCAAACGGACTGTCTAAATGAAAATCTGCCGCGTGTATCAATTTAATCATGTGTTTACCTCTTTTTGTTCTGACAACGCTTCTTTATCTTCGTTACGTCAGAAAGCATTCTGAGTGAATCTTTTACAACGTTTATTTTTGACTGTCCATGATTTTGTATTACCACGGGCATTTCGTGGATTTCTATATTGTGTTTTTTTGCTCTCAGAAGTATCTCAAGGTCAAATGCAAAACCAAAGCTTTCAAGCTCGTCGAAAAGCAGTTTTGCTTCAGCGTTTTTATAACATTTAAAGCCGCACTGTGAATCACTCACTTTCAGTCCGGCGTAAATTGAAAGCATTTTGAAATATATTTTGGAAGCAAGCCTTCTGATCGGCGGATATCCTGCAAAGCCGTCTTTTGCAATACTTCTGGATCCGATAAGGATCTTTATATCGGGATCATTTTCCATTAAATGAATAGCTTTTTCTATAACATCCGTGCCATAAGCAAGATCGGCGTCGGTCGTTACAATAATATCGCCCGATGCAACCTTTATACCGGCCTTAAGGGCACCGCCCTTGCCACGGTTATCGTCGTATCCGGCATCTATTATGTTATCACAGGCAAGCTTTTCTCTGACGATCTCGAGCGTGTTATCGCGGCTTCCGTCGCTGACAACAACTATTTCGTATTTAAATCCGCACTCTTTTAAATAAGAGTCGAGCTTTTGCATATTTTTTTCAATAACAGCGCTTTCATTATACGCCGGAATAATTATTGAAGTTTTCATGTTTTAAGCCCGCCTTTCAAATACAATGATATCAAAATCAAGTAAAGTTTCAAGCTCTTCAATACTGTCAAGCTTTGCCGCATCTGATTCTGACGTTTTCCAATAATAAGGAGTCATGGCAAAGAGCGCTTTTATATCTTCTTTGCCTTTTAATCTGACCGTGTATTTTATCTTTTCTCTCGACGCTTCAAAAAATCCGTCGGGAGCTATAACTTTTTCGGGAGAGTTCTTATAAACGTTATCATAAATTGCTTTTTTTAAGCCTAACAGATGATCTTTTCCTGCCACGCCCATAACGATATGTCCGCCCGGTTTTATTATTCTTGTGAATTCGTCAACTGCAAGCGGAGCAAACAGGCTCATAACGATATCAATACTGTTGTCTTTGATGGGAAGATCGAAAATACTGCAAACCGCAAACAATGCGTTGCCTTTATGCTTTGATGTTCTTTTGGCGGCTTTGTTAACGGCATATTTGGATAGATCAAAGCCAAGAAGAGTTACGTCCGGAATATCGGCAATATCGGCTGAATAATAGCCCTCGCCGCATCCTGCATCAACAACCGTTCGAGGAGATAGTTTTGTTATAATGGATTTAAGCACGTTTGAAAAATCGGCATAATAGCCACCGTCAAGAAAGTGAGAGCGCGCTTTTACCATATCGGTGGAATCTCCCGACGAGGCAAATTTGGTGTTGAAATTTACGTATCCGCTTGAAGCAATATCGTAGGTGTGTTTGTTTTCGCAAACAAACGAGCCCGCAGTTTTTGAAATGGCTTGTCCGCATTTCGGGCATACAAGTATATCACAAAGCATTATTCAAACACACCTTTCTTTTTATATACAATATATATTATATCATAAATTTAATAAAATTCAAGTGGAGGCATAAAATATCACAAACACAAGTGCCTATTGCAATATTGACTGTTTTGTTATAAAATATATATAAGTCTGAAAAGGAGGGTATGCTATGGCAGAGATCGTACATATATCTGTTCGTGAGCTTTGTGAAAAAATGTTGCCAAGCGGCAATATTGATATGCGCAGATGTGCTTTAAGAGTTGTTGAAAGCGTCAGATTACATAAAAAACTGCAAAAGCAGGGCGGCGCGGTGTATGCTCCTGAAGTTACCCTCAAAAAGCTCTTTGAACTTGAAAACGGCAGCATCGTATTAAACGGCAGAGCCGACGGGATAATACAGACAGAAAGCGGATATATCCTCGAAGAAATAAAATGCGTAAACGTTCCTTTGGCACAGCTTTGCGGCGAGCCCTGCAAGACTCATCTTGCGCAGGCTATGTGCTATGCCTATTTGTATGCAGATGAAAAGGAACTGGATAATATAATCGTAAGAATGACCTACAGTGATATATCCACAGAAGAAACCATCAGTTTTGAGTATACTTATGAGCGAGAGGACCTTGAAGTCTTTGTTCAAAATCTTCTTTCAGAGTATCTTGATACTTTGCGTGAAAAGCTTGAAAGACGTCTGAAATTCGAAAAAAGCGCAAAAAAGCTTGCTTTTCCATATGAATCGTACAGAGACGGTCAACGGCAGTTCGCAGAGTATGCGCTTGAGGCTATATGTACAAAGAAAAAACTCTTTGCCGAAGCGCCCACAGGTATCGGTAAAACAATGTCCGCGCTCTTTCCTGCAGTAAAAGCGGCGGGCAACGGATACGGTGAGAAAATATTTTATTTCACCTCAAAGACCACGATAGCAAATGCGGCAGGTGATGCGTTCAGGCTTTTGTGCGAAAAAGGACTTGATGCATCGTGTATAATAATAAGCGCAAGAGATCGTGCCTGCCAGAGCGGACTTGAAGAGTGCGACCCCACAGCGTGCCGGAATGCCTGCGGACATTACGACCGTATAAACGGTGCCTTGAGAGAAGCGCTGGAAAACGAGCGGCTTTTCGATTTTGAAATATTACAGCAATATGCAATTCGGCACAAGGTATGTCCGTATGAGCTTTCCCTTGCCGTATCAGAGTGGTGTGAGCTTGTAATATGTGATTACAATTACCTATTTGACCCGATGGTCTTTTTAAGAAGATACTTTACGCAAGGCGGCGACTACATATTCCTCATTGACGAATCTCATAACCTTGCGCAAAGGGCAAGGGATATGTATTCGTACAGTATAAAAAGCCGCGATCTAAACGAGCTTTTATTAAACCACAGTTCCGGGGAAAAGATACTTTTCCCAAAGCTTTATGAAGTTTTTGAATATATGAACAGCGCCAAGAATTTCATTGAGATAAACACGCGGCGCGAAGGCGAGCTTGGAGTATTCAAAAGTACAAAGCCGTTTGGAAAGCTTAATACAAAGCTTGCAGATCTTATAGAGGCGTTTGAGCTTTATTTCAGGGATAAGTCTGAGCTACCAAAGCGTATGACCGCCCTTTATTTTGAAATAAAGAAATATCTGAAAATAGCTGAGTATTACGACGAAAAATATTTAAGTCTTATAGAATACAGAAACGGAGAATATACGTTCAGGCAGGTGTGCATAGATCCCTCGGGCGTTATAAAAGACAGGCTTTCGTGCGGCCGCGCTGCGATCTTCTTTTCGGCAACTCTTTCGCCGTGCGACTACTATAAAAGCGTGCTCGGCGGAGAAGATAAAGACCTGACGCTTGTATTGGATTCACCTTTTCCGAAAGAAAATCTCTGCCTTGCCGCAACGTATAAATTCAGTACCCGTCTTGATGACAGGCATGCAACGGCATCTGCACTTGCCGATATGCTCTATACGCTTATCTCGTCAAGGGACGGAAACTACATAGCCTTTTTCCCGTCTTATAAATACATGAGCGAGATACATACAGCGTTTTTGAAAAAGTACCCATCGGTTAAAACTATCATTCAGAAAAGCGATATGTCACAGCGCGAGCGTGACGATTATATCAAAAGCTTTGATAAGGGAGCGCAGGGTATAGACATGGCAAGCTTCGAAACAAAACCTGCGAAAGAGAAGCGCTTGGACCTTGCAGGGCTGGGGCTGGTTCGCGGAAGCGAATTTTTCGGCAGTATCACATCGCAAAGTCCCAAAAGTGCCGATGAAGAAAAAACGCAGTCTATGCTTGCCTTTGGTGTACTTGGCGGAGTATTCTCAGAGGGAATAGATTATAGCGGCGAAAAACTTATAGGATGCGCCATTGTCGGTGTAGGACTCCCGTCAATCAACGACGACTCGAATATGATCTGCGATTATTACAATCAGAGATCGGACGACGAGTATATGCGCGGATACGATTATGCCTACCGTATCCCCGGAATGACAAAGGTGCTTCAGGCGGCAGGACGCGTTATAAGAAGCGAAAGCGACCGCGGAGTTATACTGCTTATTGATGACAGATATCAGACGCGTGAATATGCATCAATGTATCCTTCTCATTGGAAACATATGAAGCTTATCGGGGATAAGCGCTCACTTAAAGCGATGCTCGACAGATTCTGGCGTGAAAATGAATAGAAAGAAGCCATGAGTTTTAAATCTCATGGCTTCTGTTTTTACTTTTCAAGTTCTTTTTTTATAATGGTTTCGGCAAAATCGGGGTGTATCACAGAATCTTCATCCTCGTCAAATACACTTGAGTACAAACTGTCGTCATTGGCTTTGAAATCACCCACAAAGCGAACAGAATCACTCAGCTTAAAGTACTTATAGCCGGAAACGATAAATATATCAACAAGTTCTACCGACATTGACGTTATTATTCTGTTTAATTCCATAGCCGCTCGTATATCTTCCCTTGATGGAGCAACGTCACCGTTTGGATGGTTATGCGCAATAGCAACCTTTGCAACGTCGTCGCGAAGCAGTATCTTTGAAAGCTCTCTTTGGTCAAACGAGCATTCAGACGGGTGCTCTGATGAGAGCCACTCGTAATTTAAAAGCTGCATAGAAGCGTTAAATGTAAGTATCATCAATTTTTCGCCTCTGACGCCGAAATAAAGCTCGCATATCTTTTTTGCAAGAGCAGTTGTATCATTGAACGTTTTACGGCTGTTCTGCGCAATTACGCATCTTCTGTTAAGAGCTGCATGCATATTTATAAGTATAGCAGTACTTGACCCTATGCCGTTAACCGTGCAAAGCTCGTCAATACTTGCCGATAGAACGTTTTCAATATCACCGAATTTGGCAAGAAGCTTTACTGAGATAGGATAAACGTCCTGAACAGGAATAGAGTATGTGAGAAGAAGCTCTAAAAGCCTTGCATCGTTCATGTAGTCTTTATCCTGAGTGATATATCGTTTTCTGAGCCTTTCGCGATGACCTTTAAGAAGGTCTTTCTCTTCTTTTGTTAATTTGGGCTTTTTGTTTGACATGAAAATATACCTTTGTAAAATAAAATAATTATTATAATTTTATCTTTATTTTTACTGCTTGTCAAGCGATTGCTTGCTTTTTTGGGAAAGTTGATATATAATTAAGGTAATTACAAAAATTATGAGGTCGATATGAGCAAGTGCAGCGTTAAAATACTGTGCAAAAATGAATATACGGCGCGCCTTATAATGCTTATAGCATCAGAACTTGATTTTAAGGCGTGGATGTCTTCGCGTGCAGACGGAAATATGAACGTTATAGATTCGTCATACGGTTACAGCGGGGAATACGAACCGTCCAAATGCATATACCTCTGCGAGAGCGGCGAAAAGATACCCCGTGGTATTGCAAGAGTGCTTCAAAAGCCTTTCTTGTGGGATGAACTTCGGCACGAACTTTGCGACATGTATGAGCATTTATACACAAAGTTTGAAACAAGACTTGTTTTAGAGGGGCATGAACTTATATCAGACGGCAAAAGCGTTATCCTGACCGATAAAGAAGCAAAGCTTTTTAAATATCTGCAGTTTCATGCAGATAGGCCTGTATCAAGAAAAGATATTTTGTCAAACGTATGGAAAAGTGACGGCAACAGTCAGGCGAATATAACGGACGTGTATATAAATTATCTGCGTTCAAAGATCAGAGCGGCGTTTGGTATAAACGTGATAAGATCCGTTCGTTCTGTCGGATATATGTATACAGATAACTACACTCAAATGAAATAAAATTCTCTGCAAAACAAGTGCACCCCAAAAGTTTTTATCTTTTGGGGTGCACTTGTTTTAACATAGATTTTGTTATTACCTGATTCCGTAATTTTCAATGATATAGTCCATATCCTTGTCACCTCTGCCTGAGAGACAGATAAGGATAGACCCCTTCTTCATTTCCTTTGCAAGACGGATTGCGTGCGCAACTGCGTGGCTGCTCTCGATTGCAGGAATAATCCCTTCCATTCTCGAAAGCTTAAAGAATGCATCAACTGCATCTTCGTCGCCGACAGTATCATACTTAACTCTGCCAATATCACGAAGGAATGCGTGCTCTGGACCCGACGAAGGATAGTCAAGTCCGCTTGCTACCGAATAAACAGGAGCAGGCTCGCCGTTTTCGTCTTTGAGCATAATGCTGTTGAAGCCGTGCATGATTCCCTCTGTGCCGTACTGAAGACTTGCGGCGTGATCGCCGAGCTTTGTTCCGCGTCCGAGAGGCTCAACGCCGTAAATGCTTACGGGGTCATTTAAAAATCCTGCAAAGAAGCCTGCAGAGTTCGAGCCGCCGCCAACACAAGCAGTAATAGCCGTGGGAAGATGTCCCGTCATTTCGATAAACTGAGCTCTCGCCTCTTCACCTACAACGTACTGGAAATCTCTTACCATCATTGGAAAGGGATGAGGTCCTACAACCGAGCCTATGCAGTAGATACAGTCTTTATACTCCCTGCTGTATGCGGCAAATGCAGCATCAACAGCCTCTTTAAGAGTAGCGAGCCCGTGTGTTACCTCAACAACGTTAGCTCCGAGTATCTTCATTCTTGCAACGTTTGGAGCCTGCTTCTTTATATCGACAGAACCCATGTAAATATCGCACTCAAGACCGAAGTATGCCGCGGCTGTGGCAAGAGCAACACCGTGCTGTCCTGCACCCGTTTCGGCGATAATCTTCTTTTTGCCCATATATTTTGCCAAAAGTGCTTCGCCCATACAGTGATTGAGCTTGTGCGCTCCCGTATGGTTAAGGTCCTCACGCTTTGCGTAAAGCTGAACGTTACCGATAGAGTTACTTAACCTCTCAAGATGTGTAACGGGTGTAGGTCTGCCCTGAAATTCCTTGCGGATACGGCGAAGCTCGTCTATAAATTTACGCGACTGACAAATTGAATAGTAGGCGTCGGTTATCTCCGCCATCGCTGCTTTGAGGTCGTCTGAAATATAACAGCCGCCATATGGGCCGAAAAAGCCCTCGTCATTGGGATAATTCTGAAAATACGTGTCAAAATTTATATTGTTGAAGTTCATTATATTTCTCCTTTTTATTATGAGTTTTAATTTTTACGTGCAGGCAAAAACTTAAGGTCGCCATCGTTTAACGAAAAGCATTTTATTCCTCCCCGTATAAAAAACTGTCCCTGCTATATTTGCAGGGACAGTAAATAATAAACTGCGGTGCCACCCAATTTGATGAAGATTCATCCACTCATCTCGTACCGGCATACGAGCCACTCTGTAACGGGAGTAAAACCGTCGACTGCTACTTGCATATATACGCTTTCGGTCGCCCTCATAAGTCCATTCTCCTGATCCGCCACTGCCGCGATCTCACCATCCGCAGCTCTCTTTGAGTGTTATAGCTCAGGTTACTACTCTTAATCATAGGTTTTTCTTTGATGATGAATGTATTATATCACCGCACTAAAGTTTTGTCAAGAGCTTTTTGAAAATTTATCCCTGCAAAAATCACCTGAAGCAACGCTCCAGGTGATTTGTTTGTTACATATACATTTTTTCAAGTGCTGCAATCTTTACGCAAAGGCAAAGAATTTCGCTTGCCGCCAAAAGCTCGTCATTTGGCGGAAATGTGGGCGCTATACGGATATTCGAATCGTCAGGATCCTTACCGTAGGGGAAGGTTGCGCCGGCAGGTGTGAGCGTTACGCCAAGCTCGCTTACAAGCTTGTGAACACGCTTAGCGCATCCACGTGTAACGTCAAGGCTGATGAAATATCCGCCGCGAGGCTCAGTCCAGCTTGCAATACCCGTGCCTGCAAGCTCACGTTCCAGCGTGTCAAGTACAATATCAAATTTCGGCTTTATAATTTCTGCATGCTTTTTCATGTGTTTAAGAACGCCGTCGGTATTTTTGAAATATCTGACGTGGCGGAGCATGTTAAGCTTGTCAAAGCCGATAGTCTGCACGGTCATTACCTTTTTGATCTGTGCTATATTTTCTTCGCTTGCCGCCATTATAGCAACACCCGAGCCGGGGAATGAGATCTTCGAGGTTGAAGCGAAGTAATATATCATATTTATATTATTGCATTTTTCAGCTTCATCGAATATATCAAGAAGCTTTTCGGGATTATCAACATCAAAATCATGCACCGCGTATGCATTGTCCCAGAAGATTCTGAAATCCTTTGCCGCAGGCTTCAGGGCGGCAAAACGCTTAACGGTTTCGTCTGAATATACTATACCGCCGGGATTGGAATACTTCGGTACACACCATATGCCCTTGATGCTTTCGTCTTCGCATACAAGCTTTTCAACAACGTCCATATCAGGACCGTCGTTTGTCATAGGCACGGTTATCATTTCAATACCGAGCGACTCACATATAGCAAAGTGTCTGTCGTATCCGGGAGCAGGGCATAAGAATTTCACCTTGTCAAGCTTAGCCCAGGGAGCAGAACCGAGAACGCCGTAAAGCATTGCGCGTGCAACGGTATCATACATAAGGTTAAGGCTTGAGTTACCTGCAACTATTATTCTCTCTGACTTCAAATTCAAAAGATCTGCAAAAAGTTTTTTTGCTTCATCGATACCGTCGAGAATACCGTAGTTACGAACGTCAAATCCGTTTTGGGCACGACAGTCACTATCTGACGAAAGGGTATCCATCATACCCATCGTAATATCAAGCTGTGCTTTGCCGGGCTTTCCGCGGGACATATCAAGCTTAAGCCCTTTCGATTTAAGCGCATCGTATTCGTTTTTTAAGGAGGAAAGCTCTGTTAAAGCTTCTTCTTTTGTGAGACTTAGGTAGTTCATTAATGTAAATCCTTTGTGGAAAATGATTAAAATGCAAGATTTTTGTTGCTAAAATTGCAAATTCGAGTACGTTTGCTTTATATTATACCCTATATTGCTCCAAAATGCAAGATAAAAATGCACGAAATTTCAAAAACTACCTGTAATTTTTTTGTATATGCAGTTAAAAAGCCACAAACCGTCGCTTATTTATCCTCTTTTTTGACTTGATTTGAGTTATATGCCCTTTTATTTAAAGATGAATTTATATTCGGTACCTGATTTCTCGCTCCGGGAATAACTCTGCCGTTAACTATATGCGGCCGCTCAGGCTGATTGTACACTCTGCCCAGGTTATTGTGCTTAACTTGATTTGCAGGCACTTTGCTTGGAGGAGTTATACGCGCGCCCTTTTTCTTTTTGCGGCGGCGTGATATGATCTTTTTATCTTTTAAAAATCCTATTATTTTTGATTTTGTTTTTCCAATTATCGCTTTAAGTCTGTTTTGCAAGGGCTTGTGGTATTTTAGAATAATAATTGCCGCGCAGAGAGCAAGGATTATGATAACCGTAATTAACGTGATGATAACGGTTATAGCAGTAGAAAGCCCCGTTTTTTCATAAAGCGTTACACTCTTAAGCCACAAACCGTATTCGCCGGCTTCTATGCTTTCGGACGTGGGCTTGTATAAAAGCTTCATGGTGCCAAGGCTTCCGTCCGTTGCCTTTACGTAATCGGATATTTTAAACGTGATTTCACTGTCTTCGTTTGACGTAAGCTGAACTATGCCCTCAAACGATTGCCCGTTATTGTCAAGGCGGAGCATGAGTGTAACCGTTTGCGGATTCGGTGTGACCGGCTTGAATGAAAGACTTATGTATTCAGCGCGATCTGCAATTATGTCTGAAAGTTCCTTTGATATACCCGAATATGTTTTTGTGGACGAGAGGTTTTGCTTTGAATAAAGATATGACGTATATTCGCTCTCGCTTATGGGACGAAGCTCAACAAACGCAGAGCTGTCTGACGGATAAAAATTGTAAAGGCTTCCCTTTGAAAAATCAAACAAAACGTTTTTCTTAAATGTTGAGGGAACATCCGCCGGGGCGACGGGAACAGCTTCTATAACAGAGCGCTTAGGCTTAGCTTTGTATTCGCCAACAAGCTTTGTATAAACCTCATCGGTGCAAAATGCACGCGCCATATCAAGTCCCGCCTGAGCTTTTTCTGTGTCTGCATTTCTGAAGATATCATATATGCTTTTTTTATTTTCGGGATTAAGCGGGGATAATGCGTGTGAAGTCCAGAGCCCGAGATGTACGGGTTCGGCGGGATAGTCAACGTGGCGGTAGTATATAAAAGCGTCGATATCCTTGTTCTGATCTGCAATGGCGTAAGCAAGGGCGTATGCTCCTGCCTGACAGTCGTTACTTCGCGCGTCATTATAATTACCGTGTATGCCAAACTCGCTTACGATTATATGTCTTGCCTTACCGTCGTATAAAAGGGGCTCTGTGCTCATAAACTCGGTTAAAACGCTAAGGTTTTTCATGGTAAGATAGGGGCTGTCAATACTATCCGTGGCAAACTCGTCATTCCAGAACTCTGTGTTTGAAGGATCTGACGCATAAGGATTTATGGCAAGCGACCAGCCGATATCACCGCGTGCTTTTATATTTTTGCTGAAAGCTTCGATAAACTTTCTTGCGCCGAAATCGCTTGAGCCCTCTTCTGCATTAAAAAGATTTGAAAGTGATATAAATACTCTTGCGTCAGAATACGTGCTCTTGACGGCACTGTGAAGTATGCGGTATGCATTTTCATAATAGCGAACGTAGGTATCAAAGGAAACGCTTGAAATATGATTCCATAGGCCTGTGGTGTTTACCTCATAGCCGAGTATATACGAGCAGACAAAGCCGTTTTCGCAGTTTTCATCCGAATATCTCTCAGCAATGAATTTGCAAAATGCCATGAAATATCTTGAAGACTGTGCGCTTTGGGTATTGATAGCATAAAGAGAAGCATTTGTTGAATTTTTGTCTATGTATAAAAAGTCAAGCTCGCCCTCATCGCTTTTTCCCAAAACTATATTGAAGTATACGTTTATGCCTGCGTCTGTCAGTGTTTTTACCTTGTGATCAAGCGCCAAAAGCTTGCTTTGATAGAAATAAAAGGTCTGGCCAAGGTAGTTGTAGGCAACGGTGTCCTCGCGCATGTTTTGCGACATATATTCGTCAATTTCTATACTTATTATCGTATGCGCCGCGCCGAGATACTGTGCATCTGAAACTATCTGTGTGCAAAGTCCTTTTTTTGTGGTGCGCTCCGGGAAAGGAGTGTTGTTTGTTGCTAATACTTCGGGATTGTGAACGTACTTATTTTCCGAAACGGGCGTATATGTGCCGTCATCGTTTTTAACTGCAAACAAAAATGAGGAGTAGAGCATTCTTTCTTTAAAGTCTATCTTTTTGGAAAGGGTACTGTCAACGTATGTCTGCATTATCGGAGAGAGAGAATTCAGATTACTGACGCTTTCATTTGGCAAAAGTTCAAAAAGGTACAGTGAAGAATCCTTGTTTGCATCTGCAAAATCCTTGCTTATGTTTGCCGATATTTCTATATGCTCAAACGTATCGTCTATTAAGACAGAGTCGATATCAGCGGGCATCAGGTCAGCCGAAACGGATATGAAAAACACAGAGCATAAAAGAAATAGTATAATTGATATAGCAACTGTTTTTAAAGCGCGCTTTGACATAAATGCTTGCTCCTTTTAAGGTTTATAATACTTTCAAAAACAGAAAAATACTTTATTTCTTCAAACATTATACTATAATAATGTGAACATTTCAAATACAAATAAAAAAGCCTTCCCCTGCCGGGGAAGGTGGCAGCCGCTTGACGGCTGACGGATGAGGAGTCAATCGAATTTATAAAACTAAATGAAGTGTCATAAACTGCACGACTCATTATCTGCTGCTAACGTGGTGGTTCATTCTTCAAATCAGCAGCAGTCAGGTTTAGCTTTTTCAAAATATCTTCTGCTACGGTGTTGAAATTACTATTTATATCTTTGTTTGAGTATCTTAAAACAGAAAAACCTAAAGCTGATAATTCTGCGTCTCTTTTCTCATCTGCTTTTTTATTCTGCCATTACCTTTTCTATTTCGCAAACGTAAACGTAATGATAATCGTTTGTGGGGTATACCTTGTCGGGCAAACTTATATCAATAAACTCATCTTTTCTAAGTTGCGTTTTGTATAGCTTCTTTACCTTCATAACAAGCTTTGCACCCTCAAAATATACCGTGCCGTCAAGCTCTGCCGGTATAAGTCCTGCTTCTTTTATCTTGTCAAGATCGCGGCCGCTCTTTCTTCCGCAAAGCGTGAGCGCACTTCTGAAGTCTTCGGGATAAAAGCTGAGCGTGAACGACTCGCATGCTTCTGTAAACTCATACGTGTAGCGCTGAGGTCTTATAAATACGAAGCATACGTTCTTGTTACATAATACTCCAACGCCGCCCCAGCTTGCAGTCATCGTATTAACGCTTGAGTCAGGCTTCTTTGCTGTTATAAGCATCCAGTCATCGCCTATAAGTGAAAAAGCGTTGTTTTGTATTTCAGACGGTTTAATCTCTCTCATATAATGCTTCCCTTCGTGTTTTGTCAAATAATTTTATGCAAAGAAACATAAGTTAATGTGTTATAAGTCTGTAAAGATTTTTTTCAAGCAAAACACCGTTTCTCACCGGTGTGCCGGCGGCATACGTATCTTCAACAAGCTCTCTTATAAAGCCCGATGCAAAGTCTGCGCTGTCAGAAAAACTTTTGCCTCTAAGCATTGAGCCGATAAGTGCGCTTGCAAATATGTCGCCCGTGCCGGGATAGCTTGCGCATACGTGATCTCTTATTATAAAGTCAAAGCCGCACTCATGCATTACTGCCGTGCCTATAAATTCCCTGTCGCCGTCTTTGTATTTTATTCCGGTTACTGCTATATATGGGTTCTTGAATTTTTCATAAAGCCTGCCGCACAGCTCTTTTGCAAAATCTACGGCTTCTTTTTTGGACATGCACAGGGTGTCCAAAAAGTCTTCGCCCAGCAAAAATGCCGCCTCTGTCAGATTAGGAGTTATAAGGTCGGCAAGGTGGCAAAGCTCGCTCATGCGCTCTTTCATTTCTTCTGTATACGTCTGATAAAGCTTTCCGTCGTCACCCATAACAGGATCAACGCATATAAAAGCATTTTTCGATTTTTTTATTATTTCTGCAACCGTGTCTATCTGCTTGGCACTTCCGAGAAATCCCGAGTAGACGGTATCAAAGTCAGCACCTGAAGATTTCATGTGATCAAAATTTATGCGCATCGTATCGGATAAGTCGATAAAGTTCATACCTTCAAAGCCGCCCGTATGTGTGGAGAGAAGCGCCGTTGGCAGAGGTGTAACCTGATGTGTCATAGCAGAAAGCGTCGGGATAACAACAGTCAGCGCGCATCTGCCAAAGCAGGAGAGGTCGTGTATCGCCAGTATGTTTTTCATTAAAATATCACCTTTAGAGTGTATATAATTATTATGAGTCGATTATATACCATTTGTCCACAAAAGTCAATATTTTTCATAAGGTCCAAAGCACGGGCATATATTGTAGTAAAATATACGTGGAGAGTTTTTGGTATGAAAATAAAAATAAAGTCGGCTCTGCTTTGCACGGCGCTGAGCTTTTTTGCTCTCGTTATGATGCGCTACGGTAACGATGGCGCGTATCTTCCTGCCTCGGATTACAGCGAAAGTGCAGAAGCAGTGTTTTTTATGCTCAATGATACAGATCACGGCACGCCTTCGGCTATAAGCTTTAGTGCCGCAAACAATATAATATATATACAGTCAGGACAAAAAGAGGATATCCTGACATACGCTACGGAATCGGACATATATTCATCCGCTTCGCGCGTTCTTCCTCCCGTAATAACACCGCCTGAAACTGACGTTGAGGTGATGGGTGCAGACTCTTGAATATCTCTTTGCCGTAATAACAGCGCTTGCCGTTCACGAGCTCGGGCATCTTTTTATGATGCTTATATTAAAGGTTAAGATCTACTCTGCAAGAACACGTTTCTGGGGCGTGCTTATCGGCGCCGATTACAGTAAGAGTTCTTATGTGAAAGAGCTTTTAGTCAGCATTTCCGGAATACTTGCCAATATTCTCGGCGCACATATATTTTTTTTACTTAAGCAAAGTGAATATGCATACGCTATGCTCGCGTACGGTCTGTTTAATCTGTTGCCGCTTTATTTTCTTGACGGCGGAGATATACTGCGTACACTTTTGCTTATTATCGGTATGAGCGAGAGCACAGTTTATAAGCTTATGAGAAGATTGAGTGTTATTATCAGCATTTTTATATGGATAGTTGCAATATATTTTGCTATGAAAGGGGCGAGCATAACGCTTCTTTTAACGTCTGTATATATGATAAGCGTATGCTTTTTTGACAAAACTGCTTGACTTGGAGCTTTAAATGCAATAAAATTAGATTTGTGCAGATTATGCTCTGCGCAAATTTTGTTTTTTGAGAAGTCAATAATGATACATGAAGAAATATTTGCCTCATCCAGGCTCTCGATAATGGGTGAGGCGGTATGCACGTCGGATACGGACGGTGCGCTTATATATAAAAACCGTGCTTTTGACAGGCTTTGCAGAACAAAGCACTGTAACAGCATTATTATGGAAAAAGTGCCTGAGGGTGATGAAATACTTTCTGCTATATATAATTTCGGCGGCGCGGATTTTGAATTTGATATGCTGACAGTCGATCTTTTTGGCGAAAAGTCGGTTATATGCACGGACAAAAAGCTAAATTGCCAAAATTTTCCCATTATGAAAAACACAAGATTTTATACGGGTTTTGAGGGCTTTGGTGTAAGTGCACTGATACCTGTTTTCGGCGGCAGAGTCTTAAAGCTTTTAACTAAAAGCGGCAGCAAAAACGACGTTGTTGAACCGATGTCGGATTTTACGGTCGGATATTTTTGCCTTGACTCGGTGGCAGACTGTGCTGTCAGGGCTCTTAAAGAGAAGCTGATGGTATACGGATTCAGAATAGATGGCGATATGAGATTTTCGCAAAGTCCGGTTTGTAACGTAAACCTCTTTGACACCATGCTTGTTATACAAACGCTTATACTTGCCGTTATGAATAAGTCAAATGACAGACGCGTATCCGTGCGCATAAATCAAAGAGAGGGTATGTGCAATATTATAGCGGAAGCCGCATGTGCGGGTAGCCTGCGTGACAGCAGAGTAAAACCCGAGGAGCTTTTTGCCGATGACGAAGAAAGCGCGAGGGTTATAAATTCTCTTGTCAATTTTTGCTCGTTGTATTCGTGGAAGCTTATTGCAAGAGTAAAACAGGAGAGTGTAGCATTAGCTCTGTGTATGCCGGTACATAACGTAGAGTCCGTCAAATTCAGAAATAAAACAGATAAAAACTGCACAGTTGCAATAAAACAAGTTATGCCGTTTATCGAAGACGGTATTGAAAAAATTATAAAAGCACAAAAAAACCGCTGACATTCAGCGGTTTTCTTGTTATTTAAGCAGGTTTTCAAGAGTAAGCACAGCACCGATAGTGGTTCGTGCTTTTTCAAGCTCTGACATTTTTTCAGTATCTTGCTTACTGTGTCGCTTTATAGCGCGTATAAGCAGGTTTTTGGGAGTGTCGTCGGGAGTTACAAGCTCTATCATATCAACATCGTAACCGTAAGCTTCAAGGGTTTTTGCGCGGAGCGAATCGGTAAGATTTTCACAAAGCTTCTGAGCACTCATTGAGTGTTCCAAAACAAAAGAAAGATTTTTTCTTGTGTCTTCGGATATTTCCTTGATCTTTGAGAACAGCTCTTTGTGGCAGCAAGGCGTGGAGAGAACTGTCTTAGCGCCCGAACGTATCGCGTGAGCTAAAACGATGTCGGTGGCAATATCGCACGCATGAAGTGACACTACCATATCAGCAGGCCTGTCCAGACCGATGGTGGCAATGTCGCCGCAAAGAAATTTAAGACCTTGCATACCGCAAGCCCGAGCGGTGCTGTTGCAGTATTCTACAACGTCGCTTTTGAGGTCTGCACCGATCATTTCAACACTCAAACCGAGTATCTTTTCAAGGTAAAAGTAGAGCGCAAAAGAAAGGTAGCTTTTGCCGCAGCACAGGTCGTATACGAGAATACTGTCATTTTCTTTAAGCGCATCCGACATATCGTTTACAATTTCAATAAATCTGTTGATTTGTCTGTACTTTGCCTGCATCTTGTCGTGTATACGACCGTTTTTGTCGGTTATACCAAGCTTGTATAAAAACGGCTCGGAAAGATATTTATCGAGTATATAATGCTTTTGTCTGTTGTGGGATAAAGGTGTAATTTTTATGCCGTCCGTCTTTATCTTGTTGCCTATATAAACTGCACCCGATTTTGATATTTTGATCTCGCAGTCTCCGGCGCTTGTCAGGATATTTGTCTGCATAAAGCCTTCGAGTGATATTTTTGCAAGCATATCAGGAGCATCATCAAGTGGAATATTTTTGTGAAAAGCTTTGTTGTCTGAGCTAAAGCTTTCAAGCTGAAAGAAAGTGCCGCTCTTGCCTGATAGTATTATAGCCGTTGCTTTGACGATGCTCTTGTCACGCGATTTTGAAAAGACTATCTTTTTAAGCGTGGCGTTTTCCGATGCCCTTTTTATTATATCGGTTATCTGAGTGAGATTTGTGTCCATAATTATCTCCGTGTGGAACAATGTTATAGATTATATTACCATACAAGAAATAAAAAATCAATATGTAAGATGTTGTAAGATATATGTTGACAAACAAATCAGTTGTGATATACTTATAGTAAAGAGGTGACTAATAATGAAAATAACACACGACTTTCATTTTCATACGTTCTATTCAAACGATGCCGATAAGACAGCGAATATTGAAAATTACGTAAAGGTAGCTAAGGAGATCGGATATAATAAGCTTGGTGTGACCGAGCATTTCTGGGACGATAAGATAGAGGGCGCATTTGATTTTTACAAGCCGCTTAACTATGCGCACGTATCTCAGGTGAAGGCTGATATAGACAGATTTAACAGCGATGAAGTAAAGTTGTATTTCGGAGCAGAGGTGGAGTACAATCCGGCTATCAAAGCACCTGCCATAACGGAAGAAACAGCAGAAAAATTCGATTTTATAATTGTTCCTCACTCGCACGTTCATGAAACCTGCCCGGCTATGTACGCTGAAACACCCGAAAAGCTTAATGATTATATGCTTGAGGTGTATGACAACATTATAAAAAGCAGTATCAGCAAATACATACTTTCGATGGCGCACCCCTTTTCGCTTGTAAGATGTCCTTATTCAAGCGGGATGCTGATTGACCTGGTATCCGACGATACGTTTAAAAGAATGTTTGAAAAAACAGCGAAAAAGGATATAGCCGTTGAGATAAATGCGGGCGCCTTGTACTGGGGCAAAACGGATGCAAACATGGAAAAAAGCTCATATATAAGGATGTTTAAGCTTGCAAAAGAGGCGGGATGTAAATTTACATTCGGAAGCGATGCGCATTTCTGGCTCGATATCAAGAGACGTGAACAGAATGAGTTTCTTGCTTCGCTTGTCGGACTAGTTGAAGATGACATAGCGGAGTTTGTAAGATAAATAAGATGAAAAGTATTGACAACAGGAAATTTATGTGATATAATCGGATTCGGTATGACATACTTTTGTATGCTCTCCTTACCGTGCGCAAATTTTGAAGAAGTGGAAGCGCACGGTCTTAAAGTCCACAAGGAGGTGTAAAAATGGCTAACATCATTTCATCCTACGAAACCATGTTTATCGTTGATATGACTCAGGGCGAGGAAGCAGTTAAGGCAACTGTTTCTAAGTTCACGGATCTTATTGCGAAGAACGGTACTGTTGAAGAGATCAACGAGTGGGGAAGCCGTAAGCTTGCTTACCCGATCAACGATCTCAACGAAGGCTACTACGTAGTAGTTAACTTCAAGAGTGCTCCCAGTTTCCCGGCTGAGCTCGAACGTATCTTCGGTATTACCGACGGTATCATGCGCTGTGTAGTAATCAAGCTCGACGAAAAGATGCTCGCAAAGAAGGCTGCAAAGGCTGCAAGCGCTGCTGCAAAGGCTGCAGAAGTTGTAGAAGCTGCTGCAGAAGAAGCTGCCGAAGACGCAGAATAATCGCGGGTAGGAAAACAGGCACATTAAAAACAAGGAGCGTACGCTATGGCTAACTTTAATCTTAATAAGATAACACTCGGCGGCAGACTGACTGCCGACCCTGAACTCAGACAGACCAATTCAGGCGTAATGGTAACATCTGTCGGACTTGCCGTGAACAGAAGATACGCAAACCGTGATGATGCACAGGCTCAGCAGACAGACTTTTTTAACCTTGTCGCATGGCGCGGTATGGCAGAGTTCATATCCAAGTATTTTCGCAAGGGTTCGTCTATCTGCGTTGTTGGCTCGGTTCAGGTAAGAAACTGGACAGATGCGCAGAACAATAAGCGCACATCGGTTGATGTGCAGGTTGATGAAGCGTACTTTGTAGACAGCAAGTCGGATTCATCGTATGGCCAGGGCGCAGACGTTCCGTTTGCTTCGTCCGCAGCAGAGTCGAAGTTTGACATAGTTGCTGACGACGAAGATCTTCCGTTCTGATTCAGTGAACGGTAAAATACTAACAGGAGGTTTCATCTAATGGATAACGTGAGAGAAAACAGAGATGCTCAGAAGCCTTTCCGTGCAAAGGGCAAGAGAAAGAAAGTCTGCATTTTCTGTGCTGATAAGATTGACTACATTGATTACAAGGATGTAGCAAGACTCAGAAAGTTTACAAGCGAAAGAGCAAAGATTCTTCCCAGAAGAATCTCGGGTGCATGTGCAAAGCACCAGCGCCAGATCACAGTTGCGATCAAGCGTGCAAGAGTAGTTGCTCTTATGCCTTATGTAAGCGACTAAGATTTTTTGAAATCCCGGCTGATAAAGTCGGGATTTTTATTTACCAACTTTTTGTAAATAAATTATATTTTACTTGAAGCACGCGTATATTTGTGATAAAATTGTGTAGAAGGGAAAAACGGACGGTGATTTTTTGAACAACTTCAATGAAACAAAATTTTATAAATGGATTGATAATTTCTGGTATCACTATAAGTGGATAGTGCTCATAGTAGCGCTTTTTGCTACAATAATAATTGTGAGTACTGTTCAGATATTTACGCGTGAGGTTGGCGATATATACGTTTTGTATGCAGGTCCCAAAGTAGTATCCTTGCAGGAAAGCCTGTATATAGAGAAGACTTTTGAAAAAATAGACGAGATTGACCATAATGGCGACGGAGAGATAAACGCGATAGTTAGAACGTTAACGATAATGTCACCTGAGGATATCAGCGAATCAAACGATGCCCATGAAGAAGAGGTGGGTGCTGCGAATGAGGGATATATCATAAACGAGCAGATGCTTGGCGCGCAGATGTCGGGCGCGATGCAGACCTTTAATCAGGAGATATTTGGCGGCGACTCGGTGATATGTCTGCTTTCTCCGTATACATATAAAATTGTGCATGATTCGAACGGATTTCTGCCACTTGCAGATGTGCTTGGCTATACTCCCGAGGGCGCGTATGACGAGTGTGCCGTTTATTTAAAGGATACGGATTTCGGATCACTTGAGGGGCTCTCGTCGCTTGGCGATGACACGCTTTTTTGTATAAGGCGCATGTCAACTATGTCATTTATGAAAGGGCATAAGAAAACTGAAGCTTTGTATAATTATCAGCTTGATAAATTCAAAACGGCGCTGACATATACAAAAGCCGAGTAAAGTCCGTCAAACTAATGTAAAAATATCCTAATGGATACAAAAATCAGTTGTTATTTTAATTAAAAATGACGAAATTATTAAAAATAGCGCAAAACTATTGTAAACTTGACCGAAATAAGGTAAAATAGTAGACGTTGGGGTGTGTAAAAAGGTTGTTAAATTTTTAACACACCAAAAAACAGTAAAAAATTATTTATATAAAACGGAGGAAATTCCAATGTCAGTTAAAGTTGCTATTAACGGATTTGGCCGTATCGGACGTCTTGCATTCAGACAGATGTTCGGTGCAGAAGGCTACGAGATCGTTGCTATCAACGACCTTACAAAGCCCTCAATGCTCGCTCACCTTCTCAAGTATGATACCGCTCAGGGCGGCTACTGCGGCAGAGTTGGCGAAGGTCTTCACACAGTAAGTGCTGATGACGAAGCAAACACTATCACAGTTGACGGTAAGACACTTAAGATCTACGCAGAAAAGGACGCGAAGGATCTTCCCTGGGGTCAGATCGGCGTTGACGTTGTTCTCGAGTGCACAGGCTTCTACTGCTCCAAGGAAAAGAGCCAGGCTCACATCGACGCAGGCGCAAAGAAGGTTGTTATCTCTGCTCCCGCAGGCAACGACCTTAAGACAATCGTTTTCAGCGTAAATGAAAACACACTTACAAAGGAAGACAACATTATTTCTGCTGCTTCCTGCACAACAAACTGCCTCGCTCCTATGGCTAAGGCTCTTAACGATTACGCTCCTATCCAGAGCGGTATCATGAGCACAATCCATGCATACACAGGCGACCAGATGATCCTCGACGGTCCTCACAGAAAGGGCGACCTCAGACGTGCAAGAGCAGGTGCTGCTAACATCGTTCCTAACTCCACAGGTGCTGCAAAGGCTATCGGTCTTGTTATTCCCGAGCTCAACGGCAAGCTTATCGGTTCTGCACAGAGAGTTCCCGTACCCACCGGCTCCACAACAATCCTTACAGCAGTTGTTAAGGGTGCAGACGTAACTAAGGAAGGCATCAACGCAGCTATGAAGGCAGCAGCTTCCGAGTCTTACGGCTACAACGAAGACCAGATCGTATCTTCCGACGTTATCGGTATGAGATACGGCTCACTCTTCGATGCTACACAGACAATGGTATCCAAGATTGGCGATGACCTTTACCAGGTTCAGGTAGTTTCATGGTATGACAACGAAAACTCCTACACAAGCCAGATGGTAAGAACAATCAAGTACTTCGCAGAACTTTAATCGCGGGTCCGTAGCACGGACAGGGCGGGGAGCCCCCGCGGGCGTAATGCGTGTGGAATTTGATGTAATTTAAAATCTCCACTCGTACTCGTGAGTCTGAGTCCGGAGCCCGGACGGGCGAAAAGCGTGTGAAGTTTGATATAGTTCAAAATCTTCACTCGTACTCGTGAGTCTGATAAAGATTGATAAAACCCCTCTGCTAAAACAGAGGGGTTTTGTTAGTTCAAAGAACAAGAGAAAAGGCTGAGCGATTTCCGCTCAGCCTTTTCATGTACCAGGGGGATGCAATAATTATTTTTTGAATTCAATCTTTATCATCGGATGTGTCCAGATACCGTATTCGTTTTCAAATGATACCTTGAAGTTTCCTGAAAAGTTTTTGTTTACTTTTCTTTCAATTATTCCGCTTGCTATTTCCTCATCGCTAAGCTCCTGTATGCTTGCTAAAGGCATCCATATGTCGTCACCGGGAGCTCTGAAATCAAGATGGTGAATCTTGCTCTTCTCGTCACCGGATGATGCGGTAATTGTAATAACGTTACCGTCCAAAGTATAGCTGATCTCGGGCTTACATACGCAGAACTCGGTGTATTCATCGCTGCCTGCAAGCTTTACTTTGTAATAGCCCTTGGAAAGAGTTCTTTCAAACTTGCTTACACCGTTTACTTCAACTTCTTCGATAACAATGTCATCCTTGATGATCTGAACACTGTTCTGACCTTCAACAAAGGATGAAATTACAGTTGTCTGACCTTCAAGATAGTTTGATTTGTTGCCGTAATCAACTGCAACCTCGGGCGTTTTATAATTTTCATCGAAAACCAAGTTATCAAATTCTGTGTTGTGCGCAGGCACAGTGTCAACGTAGTCATATCTGAGAAGGGTATATTTTGCGCCAAATCCTTTGAAGAATGATTCTACGTCAAATGTTCTGCGCTTACACGAAGGCTTTACTCCTTCTGAAACCTCTATACGTACTACTTCGCCTGCTTCATTTCTAAGTAAGCCTGTTATCAGAGCAACGTGATTTGTTCCGCTTCCATAAGCATGGAGTACGTCGCAAAGTTCAATATCGTCTGCAGTGTACTTTCCTTTTCTTCCTATAACTTTCATGCCGGGAGTAGAGAGGAATTTTTCTGTACTGTATCTTGACTTTATGTCAAGGCTGTATCGTGCGACACAGTTACAAACTACGCCGTAATATGTAGAGCCGTTATACTGACCGTATAAGTCCTTTGTGTAAAGAACGCTGTCAGGGTTTGCAAGTGCGGAAATAAAGGTTTCAAGGGATACGTTCTCGCCAACATATTTATCGTTTGATTCACAATTGGTATAGGGAATACCCTTGTACTCTTTGCCTGCTTCAAAGGTGATTCTTTCACTGCCACTCATGGCAGGCATATCTTTCAGGGGGGTGAAGGTGAATTCGGTAAGCTGTCTTGCTCTCGCAATAACTGCTTTTTTGCCTTCGCTGTCGGGCGCGTCGGGAATAAGGTTTATTTTTGTAATGATAACGGTTTTTGTTTCTGAAACCCAGTCAACCGTATAAGAGAAAGATTCTGCAACAAATCTTACGGGAACCATTATCTCTGAATCAATCATCTGAACAGGTACATCTAGAGTGTATTTGCTACCGTGCCTTTTTGCTTCAGTACTGTCAAGCACCAGTGTGCAGATAATAGTACGGTCCTTTGCGGCTATAGTAACGGTTTTTGTTTCTTCATTAAAAGTCAGTGTTGCCTCAAGCACCTTTGCAATATCTTCTGCCGGGACAAGTGTTCTGCCGCCCTTTAATACGCCTGAGAAACTAAGCTCTTCTGATGTATTTTTTGTTATAATACTGACTGTTTCAAGAGCTGATACCGAAATTGCAGGAACACATGACAGTAAAATCACTGCAACTAAAATAACTGACAAGAGTTTTTTCATAGTTTTTCTCCTTAACAAAAGTATACATATTTACTAATGTATATAAATTATACATTAGCATAATAACATATACAATTGACATTTGTGTTAATATGATGTATAATACTGCTATATTGGTATGGGGGAAATAAAAACTATGAATAGCTTTATCAGAATTTCATATACCAACAACCCGTGCTATCGATTAAAGCATATAACAGGAATGTATGCTAAAGACTCAACAATACCGGATCCGCACCATACACTTAACATAATTTTAGTGTATTTTGTATCCGGCTCAGGAAATGTGAAAATTGAGGGAAAGCAATACAATTTAAGCGGTGGAGAGATTATAGCATTTACTCCGGCCGAATTGTATAAGCTTACAGTTGATGACGGTCAGTATCACGAGAGGATCGCTATAACAACAAATGAAATATGGATGAAAAACTTCCTTAATGATACGCACTCGGCCTTTATGCCGTTTTATAAAAAGCAGAAAGCGGAAGGGAACGTTATTTCTGAACAGACGGTAAGTAAGTACGGCCTTGACGTAAAATTCAGAGAAATGATTGAGCTTGCACAAAATAATGACGGTTTAAATAGTATTATTGCAACGTGTAAGGTTGTGGAAATACTCGCACTTATAGGTAAAATTATCGATACGGAAACTTCTCAGAACAAGGAAAGAAAAAATCCGATCATACAAAACGCTTTACTCTACATAAACAAGCATTTAAGAGAAGATATAAATATATCTGATGTTGCAACAAAGCTTAATATTAATAAATCGTATCTTTCGCACCTTTTTAAAGAGTACGTTGGTATGTCTGTTATGAATTACGTAATTCTTCGCAGGATATATCTCTTTAATCATCTGATTCAAAGCAATGATTCAATAGAGAAAACTGCGTACGAAGTAGGCTTTAGAAATTATTCGAATTTCTACCGATTATATAAAAAGCACATGCAGATGACACCGCTCGAGTTTAAAAAAACAAACGAAAATATATAAACAAAAAAGCACTTGCGAAAGCAAGTGCTTTTTGGAGCTGATACCCGGATTCGAACCGGGGACCTCATCCTTACCAAGGATGTGCTCTACCAACTGAGCCATATCAGCAAAATGGCGACCTGAAGGGGACTCGAACCCCTGACCTCTAGCGTGACAGGCTAGCGTTCTAACCAACTGAACTACCAGGCCGGATTTTTGACTGCGTGATATATTATATCAAATATACTCTCGTTTGTCAATACATTTTTTATAAGAAATTTTTACACAAAAACGCCTCCTTAACAAAGGAGGCGTTTTTTGTATTATGCTAAATATTCATCAAGCTTTTTGCCGATTTCAACAAGGAACTGTTCTGTGTTAACCTTCTTCTTATTTTCAAGCGTTGACATTGAAGCAAGGTCGCCTGTCATAATGCCCGATTCGATTGTGTCGATCGTTGCCTTTTCAAGCATATCGGCATAGTTTACAAGCTCGGGAAGATCATCAAGCTCGCCGCGCTTTCTGAGTGCGCCCGACCATGCAAATATCGTAGCTACGCTGTTTGTTGACGTTTCTTCGCCCTTTAAGTGCTTGTAATAGTGACGCTGTACCGTACCGTGAGCCGCTTCGTATTCGTAAACTCCGTCAGGTGAAACGAGAACGGAGGTCATCATGGCAAGGCTTCCGTATGCAGTAGCAACCATGTCGCTCATGACGTCTCCGTCATAGTTCTTGCATGCCCAGATGTAACCGCCTTCGCTTCTGATAACCCTTGCAACAGCGTCATCGATGAGCGTATAGAAGTATTCAATGCCTGCCGCATCGAACTTTTCTTTATATTCATTATCAAATATCTCAGAAAAAATATCCTTGAAGCGGTGATCGTATTTTTGGAAATAGTATCTTTAGTTGCAAACCATACGTCCTGCTTTGTGTCAAGTGCAAAATTAAAGCAGCTACGTGCAAAGCTTTCGATAGACTCATCTATATTGTGAAGTCCTTGGATAATGCCTGACGAATTCTTGAATGTGTGAATAATCTCACGTGTTTCATTTCCGTCCTTGTCCGTGCATACAAGCTCGCATTTTGATCCTGCGGGCACCTGCATTTCAACGTTCTTATATACGTCGCCGTAAGCGTGACGTGCAATAGTTATAGGCTTGGTCCACGACGGTATGTAAGGGGTTATTCCTTTTACGAGTATAGGTGTTCTGAATACTGTTCCGTCAAGAATGGCTCTTATAGTACCGTTTGGGCTTTTCCACATTTCTTTGAGGTTATATTCGCTCATTCTTGCCGCATTTGGCGTTATGGTTGCGCATTTTACAGCAACGCCGTATTTCTTCGTTGCTTCTGCGGACTCAACGGTTACCTTGTCGTCCGTTTCGTTTCTGTATTCAAGACCGAGATCGTAATATTCACTTTTGAGATCTATATGAGGAAGGATAAGTATGTCCTTTATCATTTTCCATATGATCCGTGTCATTTCATCGCCGTCCATTTCGACAAGCGGTGTTTTCATTAAAATCTTATCTGCCATTTTTGCCGTTTCCTTTCAACAAAATCGCTGAATTTTTTCTTACAGGAACAGTATAGCATATATTTTTTGAAAATGGAAGAGGAAATTGCAAGTTTTGCGAAAAAAGTTGCAGAAAACGAACTTACTTAGTATAGATAAGGTGAAAACAAAACGATAATTGCAAATTTTTTGCAAAAACTGTTATTTTTCGTTGTTGTTTGCCTAATGGTGAGAAAAGAGAGCAAATTCGTGTAAAAACTCAGCCGGTGTTATGCTATTATATTCATCACCCAAAGAGGTTATGCTGAGTAAAATATTAGAGAAGCATCGCTTTAAACGGCTGATTGATGCTTCGGATCATACCTGTAAAAATAAATTTTAAAAACAATGTTTAAAACAAGCTCAAACGTGTAAAAAATAATAGTACCAGCAGGTATTTTCAAAAAGTTTAAAATAATGGAGAGTGAATCAAATTGAGCGTAAAACGCGGAGATATTTTCTATGCCGATCTTAGCCCTGTGATAGGGAGCGAGCAGGGAGGACTCAGACCTGTGCTTATAGTCCAGAATGACATAGGCAACAAGTACAGCCCCACCGTTATAGCCGCTGCTATCACAAGCCAGATCTCAAAAACGAAGCTTCCGACTCACATAGATGTATTTGCCGACAGCTACGGACTTGCAAAAGACTCGGTCATATTGCTTGAACAGATAAGAACTCTTGATAAAAAACGTCTTAAAGAAAAAATGGGACATCTTGACGATGCGCTGATGAGCCGTGTGGACGATGCTATTTCGGTAAGCTTCGGTTTGCAGCTTGCAGGGGACAGTGTTCACGGGCAGACAGCAAAAGCTGTCCAAAGCGGTGTTACGGCGTGATAAGATCTTAAATACGGGATAATAAATACATACGGGAGTGCTTTGGCACTCCCGTATTTTCTTAAAAGATTATTCTTTCTGCCTTGAGACATTTTCCGCTTGCTCTGTCGAGCGTAAATATAGTACCGGAAGCAGAAACTTCGCCATGCGCCTGCTCAAATCTTACGGGCAGGCGTGAAATGAATTTTTCAATTACTATATCGCTTTTAACACCGAGTATACTGTCTGTTACCCCAACCATACCGAGGTCGGTTATAAATCCCGTGCCCCTCTTAAGTACCTGCTCGTCTGCAGTAACAACGTGAGTGTGCGTTCCGAAAACTACGCTTACTCTGCCGTCAAGATAGCGTGCAAGAGCCGCTTTCTCGCTTGTCGCTTCGGCATGGATATCGACTACGGCATAGTCGTATTTACCTTTGTTTGCCTCTAGTATTTTGTCCGCACACGTAAACGGGTTATCGCAGACGTCCATATAGACCGTACCGAGCAGATTCATAACAAGCACACGCTTTGAATCCGCTTCTATTATCCTACTGCCGTAACCCGGAGCAGATGAGGGCATGTTTGCAGGCCGGACACAACAAGGGCTGTCGTCAAGATAAGAATAGACCTCGCGGCGGCGAAACGTGTGATTTCCGCCGCTTATAGCATCAGCGCCTGCTTCTATAAGCATATCAGCGCTTTGCTTTAGCATTCCGTTACCTTCTGCCGAGTTTTCTCCGTTTACGATCGTAAAGGAAATATTATGGTATTTTCTGATGCCCCAGAGCTTTTCCTTTAAGTATTCGCACGCCTGCATGCTGACTGCGTCTCCGATAGCAAGTATGTTGTAGGTATCCGACATAAGATCCTCTCACCTCTGTTTTTTTCTATACAACTTTTTATTGACACGGGCTATTATAAGTGTTACAATAATGATAACATATTATCATGCTTTATTGCAAGAGCTTTTTATAAAAAGGAGTATGTATGAAGTACGTTGCAGACAGAATTGAAAATGGATATGCCCTGCTTGTGAATGCAGATAACGATTCTGTTATAAACGTACCGACAGAAGAGCTTGGCACTTTAAAAGAAGGCGACGTTTTTTTGTATGAAGAAGGAAGATACCGCCGTCTTGAAAAAGAAACCGAGTCCAGAAAAGAAAGCCTTGCAGAGCGCTTTAATAAGCTTAAAAATAAGTGATCATCTTAATGAAAGGACGAAAATGAATATGTTACGTGGAAATGCGGTTGTAGGACAGTCGGGGGGACCGACAGCGGCGATAAACGCAACGCTTGCCGGAGTTTTGAGAGGTGTTCTCGAAAGCGAAAGTATAGATAAGCTTTACGGCGCCTTCAACGGAGTTGAGGGGCTTTTAGAGGAAAGATACTGCGTTCTGAGCGACGTGGTAAAAACAGAAGAGGATATAAAGCTTCTTGAAAACACTCCTGCGGCGGCTCTCGGCTCGTGCAGAAAGAAGCTTCCTGACATAAATGAGGGTAAAGACGTATACGAAAAGCTTTTTAAAATTTTTGAAAAGCTTGATATCAAGTATTTCTTCTATATCGGCGGAAATGACTCGATGGATACCGTTGCAAAGCTTACAAAGTATGCAAAACAGATCGGAAGCGACCTCAGAGTTATGGGTGTTCCGAAAACAATAGATAATGACCTTTGCGGAACAGACCACACTCCCGGTTACGGCTCTGCGGCAAAGTTTATTGCAACAACTATGCAGGAAATGCTCAGAGATACAGCCGTATATACTGTAAAAGCGGTTACAATAGTTGAAATAATGGGGCGCGATGCAGGCTGGCTTACGGCGGCAGCGGCGCTTCCCAGACTTAACTGCGTCATATCACCCGACCTTGTATATCTTCCCGAGGTAGCCTTCTCTGTTGACGACTTTATCGAGGACGTAAACGCGGCGCTTGAAAAGAAGCCTAACGTTGTAGTCGCTGTTTCTGAGGGCGCGCGTGACAAAGACGGCAGATATATCGGTGAGTCAGCACAGAGCGGAGCGCTTGACGTTTTCGGACATAAGTATCTTTCGGGAACGGGCAAGATGCTTGAAAATATTATAAGAGAAAAAATCGGCTGTAAGGTACGCTCGGTTGAACTCAATCTTCCTCAGAGATGCGCATCCCATTGCGCTTCGCTTGCAGACCTTGAAGAGTCTGTGAAGGTAGGACGCGCGGCAGTTAAGTGTGCAGAGTCAGGCGAGAGCGGTAAGATGATGTGCTTTGAAAGAGCAGAGGGTGAGTATTCGGTAAGCTGTATACCGCGCGATATTCACGAGATCGCAAATATGATACGCTTCGTACCGCGTGAATTTATAAATGAAAGAGGCAACAACGTAACGGATGAGTGCCTAGAGTATATAATGCCTCTTATAAACGGAGAAGTATCTCCTGTTTATAAAAACGGACTTCCCGTTCACCTTGTTATAGAGAGATAACTTAAAAACGGTCGGAATTTCCGACCGTTTTTTTATCCGATCATATCGGATAAATTCAAAAATACCGTACCTGCAGTGCCAAGCAAATGGCTTGTTGTTCTTGCAAAGCTGTTTACTTTTTTGGTAACGCTGTTCTTTGTTGGACTTACAAGAGCGATCATTGTGCCTGCCGCGGCACCTGTTACTGCGGCTATAATTACGTTTGTTGTTTTTTGCGACATATGTTTTTCTACCTTTCTTTAATATATCCCTGTGTGATTATTGTGTGCCGAAAAAGTATCAGTATAAGTGGTAATAGTCGCTATTTTTGTAACACTTTTAATTTTTAAAATATACAAAACTGCGCCAAAATATATACAAATAAAGTTTAATTTATACAAAGTTGAAAAAATAGCGCAAATCTTATTGACTTGAAGGATAAATAGGAGTATAATATATATTGTTATAAAATTAACCATAATATTACCTTTGCTTTAGCATAGTAAAGGGATAAATTACCGGCTTATCGAAAGGAATGGTATTTACAATGAACAGAGTATTCAATTTCTCAGCAGGACCGTCTGCACTCCCTATGCCCGTGCTTGAAAAGGCGGCGTCAGAGCTTGTATGTTATAAGGACGCAGGAATGTCCGTAATGGAAATGAGCCACCGTTCTCCCGCATATGAGGAGATAATCAAAGAAGCAGAGGCTCTTTTCAGAAGCGTTATGAATATTCCCGATAACTATAAAGTGCTCTTCTTGCAGGGCGGCGCGTCAACACAGTTTGCGGCAGTTCCGCTCAACCTTATGAACGGTTCAGGCAAGGCTGACTACATAGTTTCAGGCCAGTTCTCAAAGAAGGCGTACAAGGAAGCTCAGAAGTACGGCGACGTTGTTTGCATCGCATCAAGCGAGGACAAGAACAATACATACATTCCTCAGATCAAGCGTGAGGATATAAGACCTGATGCAGATTACGTACACATCTGCTTCAACAACACAATTTACGGAACAAAGTTTAACTATATTCCCGATACAGGAGATATCCCGCTTGTTGCGGATATGTCCAGCTGCATCATGAGTGAACCCATAGACGTTACAAAGTTTGGCGTTATATACGCCGGCGCGCAGAAGAACGTTGCTCCCGCAGGCCTTACGATCGTTATTGTAAGAGAAGATCTTCTCGGCAAGTCGCGCGCAGATATTCCTGTTATGCTTGACTATAAGACAATGGCAGATAACGATTCTATGTACAATACTCCTCCCTGCTATCCGATATACATCGCAAAGCTCGTATTTGAATGGGTACGCGATCTCGGCGGCCTTGAGGCTATGAAGAAGTATAATGAAAAGAAGGCCGCTATCCTTTACGATTACCTTGATGCTCAGGACTACTACGTAGCTCCCGTTGAAAAGGCATACCGTTCAATGATGAACGTAACGTTTGTAACAGGCGACGCAGACCTTGATAAGAAGTTTGCAAAGGAAGCAGACGCGGCAGGCTTTAAGAATATAAAGGGTCACCGTTCTGTTGGCGGTATGAGAGCTTCTATCTACAACGCTATGCCTATCGAGGGCGTTGAAAAGCTCGTTGCGTTCATGGATGAATTTGCAAAGAACAATCCTAAAAAGTAATAAAATCCGAAAGGAATCAAAGAAATGAATAAGATCCAGCTTTTAAATAAAATTGCAAAAGTCGGCACAGACCGCTTTGACGCTGATAAGTATGAAATCGCAGAGGAAATAGCAAATCCCGATGCGATAATGGTACGCTCGGCTGCTATGCACGATATGGAATTCGGCGATAACCTTAAGGCTATCGCAAGAGCAGGTGCAGGTGTTAACAATATTCCGATAGACAAGTGCAGTGAAAAGGGTATAGTTGTTTTCAATACACCCGGTGCAAATGCTAACGGCGTTAAGGAACTTGCAGTTGCCGCACTTCTTCTTGCTTCACGTGATATCGTTGGCGGTATCGAATGGGTAAGAACACTCAAGGGAACGGAAGCTCCCGAAAAGGCGGTCGAAAAGGGCAAGAGCAAGTTTGCAGGCGTTGAAATAGAGGGCAAGACTCTCGGTATCATAGGCCTTGGTGCAATCGGCGGACTTGTTGCAAACGTTGCAAAGTCACTCGGTATGAAGGTTATCGGATGCGACCCGTATATTACAGTTGAAGCTGCATGGGGACTTTCACGTTCGATCGAAAAGGCGGCAACATACGATGAAATATACGCTAAGAGCGATTACATAAGTGTACACGTTCCTGCAACTGCAGAAACAAAGGGCATGCTTTGCGCTGAAAACTTCGCAAAGATGAAGGACGGAGTAAGAATTATCAACCTTTCCAGAGCAGATCTTCTTAACTCTGCAGACCTCAAGGTTGCAATTGCAAGCGGTAAGGTTGCAAGCTACGTTACCGACTTCCCGACAGATGACATCATCAACGAAGACAAGATAATCGCAATCCCTCACCTTGGTGCATCAACAGAGGAGAGCGAAGATAACTGCGCAATATATGCGGCAAACGAGCTTATCGACTATCTTGAAAACGGAAATATCAAGAACAGCGTAAATTTCCCCAACGCAACGATGCCGCGCGGCGGAGACGCACGTCTTTGTATCATGCATAAGAACGTACCCACGATACTCAGCCAGATATCGGGAGCATTCTCAGACGAGCACATAAACATCGAAAACCTTATCAACCACTCCAAGAAAGAACTTGCATATACAATGGTTGAGTGCCACGGAGAAATTCCTGCGGAGCTTGTCTCAAAGGTTAAGGCTATTGACGGCGTTATCAGAGTAAACGTTATCGTATATTAAGATAAGCAAAAAGGAATGGGTGAGTGCCCATTCCTTTTGACAATTAAAAGAAGCCGTAAAAACGGCGGAGAAATATAAATAAATGAAGACCTATCAGAATTTCAGGGTTGATATTCATCACTGTGACTCAAACTCGAATCTGCGAGTAACGGAATTACTCAGATTTATGCAAGAGTGTTCCTCAAAACAGCTGGAGAACAGTGAGATCTCACAGAATAAGCTTGTGGAGATGGGAAAGACGTACGTGCTTTGCCGATTAAACATAAGTGTATATAAGCCGGTACATCCCGGCGAAGATTTGGAGATTTCCACCTGGCCGTGCGAAAGCCGCGGACTTTCATTAACACGTTGCTATCAGGCGCGTGTTGACGGAAACATCGTGGCCGAGGTTATAACCGTATGGGGTGTTATCGACATTGAAACAAGACAGCTTTGCCGGATATCAAGCTTGCCTGTTGATCTTGAATGTGAAGAGCCGCTTGAACTTGATTCTCCGAGCCGTATATATATACCCTCAGAGCTTAATCTGAGCCTTGTTGGAGAAAGAGTTGTTGTATACAGCGATCTTGATATGAACCTTCATATGAATAACACGAATTATGCTGATATGATATGCAACTTCCTTCCTGAGATGGAAAATAAACGTGTTATCATGATGGGCATAAGCTATGTATCCGAGGCGCGACTCGGTGAGCTGCTTAAGGTTTATATGACCAAGAGCGAGGGACAGTATTATGTCCGCACGGTAAAAGCAAACGGCGAAGTTAATATGGAAGCTATCGTTATGCTTGAGAGAGTAAACATTTACGATAAAATATAACAAGAGGATAAAATTATGAAGAAACTGATGCTTGGCAACGAGGCGGTTGCCAGAGGACTTTACGAGGCAGGCGTTAAGCTTGTTTCAAGCTACCCCGGAACACCGAGTACGGAAATAACCGAGGCAGTGGCAAAATATGATGAGGTATACGCTGAATGGGCGCCTAACGAAAAGGTTGCGCTTGAGGTTGCACTTGGCGCGGCGATCGGCGGAGGACGTTCATTCTGCGGTATGAAGCATGTTGGACTCAACGTTGCGGCAGACCCGCTCTTTATAACGTCGTATACAGGTATTAACGGCGGTATGGTAATAGGCGTTGCGGACGACCCGGGTATGCACTCTTCTCAGAACGAGCAGGACAGCCGTCATTATGCACGTGCCGCAAAGCTTCCGATAATCGAGCCCAGCGACTCAAATGAGTGCCTTGAATTTACAAAGCTTGCATACGATTATTCGGAAGAATTTGATACCCCCTTTATTTTAAGACTTAATACAAGAGTTTCACACTCTCAGTCGCTTGTTAATACGTCTGACAGAGTGGAGCATGATATAAAGCCGTATGAAAAATCGGCGGCAAAGCACGTTATGATGCCGGGTAACGCACGTGGCAGGCACGTTGTTGTTGAAGAAAGACTTGAAAAGCTTGCGTCATTTGCATGCGACTGTCCTTTCAATAAGGAGATTGACAATAATTCCAAGCTTGGTATTATCACGTCAGGCCCCTCATACAACTATGCTCTTGAGGTGTTTGGAAACAGCGCTTCATATTTAAAGCTCGGACTTGTTTATCCTTTTGCCGACGAGCTTATAAAGAGCTTTGCGGCAAAGCATGAGCGTGTTATCGTTATAGAAGAGCTTGATCCGTTTATCGAAGAGCACTGCAAGGCGCTCGGTCTTAATGTTGATGGCAAGAATATACTTCCTCTTCTCGGCGAGTTTTCTCAGGAGCTTATTGCAGAAAAGCTTCTCGGCGAGAAAAAAGAGTTTAAGGCGCTTGACGATAATATCCCCGTTCGTCCTCCTGTACTTTGCCCCGGTTGCCCGCACAGAGGAATATTCTACGTATTCAATAAATTAAAACTTTACGTAAGCGGAGACATCGGATGCTATACGCTCGGCGCGGCAGCTCCCCTTTCAGCTATGGATACAACTCTTTGTATGGGCGCATCGATCTCTGCCCTTCACGGATTTAATAAAATTCGCGGCGAGGAAAACAAGAGCGTTGCAGTTATCGGCGACTCAACCTTCATGCATTCGGGCATGACGGGACTTGCCAATATTACATACAATAAGGGTATTTCGACGGTTGTTATAGTTGATAACAGTATTACGGGTATGACAGGCCATCAGCAGAATCCCTGCACGGGATATACGCTCAAGGGTGAGCCTGTACACGGAATCATGCTTGAAAATATAGCACGTGCTGCAGGTGTTGCAGACGAGCATATCCGCATAGTTGATCCGGGCGATCTTAAGGAAGTTGAAAGAGTACTTAAAGAAGAGCTTGCAGCAGAAGCACCGTCGGTTATTATCTGCCGTAAGCCCTGTGCGCTTCTTAAGTATGTAAAGCATGCGCCTGCATTTAAGGTAAATGAAGATAAATGTATCGGATGCCGTGCGTGCATGAAGATAGGATGTCCTTGTATATCGGTAGTAGGCGGCAAGGCAAAGATCGACGCAACGCTTTGCGTTGGATGCGGACTTTGCTCGCAGATGTGCCCGAAGAATGCTATTGAGGCGTAAGCACGGAAAGGACGGTATGAAGATATGAATTCAAAAAATATTATGATAGTCGGCGTTGGCGGACAGGGTTCGCTTCTTGCAAGCCGTATACTCGGTAATGCCGTAATGCTTGAGGGCTATGACGTAAAGGTTTCCGAGGTTCACGGAATGAGCCAAAGAGGCGGTTCTGTTGTAACCTACGTAAAATTTGGTGAAAGCGTTGCTTCTCCCGTTATATGCAAGGGCGAAGCGGATATAATCATGTCCTTTGAGCTTTTGGAGGCGGCAAGATGGCTTCCTTACTTAAAGACAGACGGTGTACTTATTACAAATACACAGCAGATAAATCCGATGCCTGTTGTTACGGGCGCGGCAGAGTATCCTGAAAATCTTGTTGAAAAGATGCGTGAAAAGGGAGTAAACGTAATTGCTGCCGACGCGCTTTCAATAGCAAGAGAAGCAGGAAGCGAAAAGGCTGTTAACGTGGCGCTTATCGGACTTATGTCGCATGCGCTCGGCTTTGACAGAGCAACTCTTGTAAAAGCGATTGAAATGAGCGTTCCCGAAAAGTTCTTAGAGCTTAATATGAAAGCTTTCGAGCTTGGCGAAGCAGCGAAATAATAATTAAAAGGCACCCGAAAGGGTGCCTTTTTGATTGAGTCGCAGCAATGAGGGTAAACACGGTGTTATTGCTACTCTTTTGATTTTATCAAACCTACCGCTTTCATATCTTCTTCGGATATTTCTCCGTACTTTCTTTCAAAAAGTATTCACTGCATTTTTCAGTAAATGGCAAATAAATTTGTTACCGCTTCTGCCTGAATACTTAGCTATGTATCTTATTTTACGCATAATAATCGGCTCAATATACAAATTGAAATGAAAGGCACCAGCTCTTTTCATTTTTGATTTCCTTTCTTGAAAGTTTTTGAGCCGCTTTTTTACGTGCACAATAAAAAAGTGCGCCCCAATGAAGGAACGCACCGAAAAAGTGCTTCCCTTCGTAAGTTGCGACACTAACGCTCTATCAACATGGATATGAGAAAAAAGGGGAAAGCACCTTTTACCAAGGTGATTCTCCATGTCAATAGACGATATGCAGTTAATGTCGCAATTATATTATAGCATAACAGGAAAACTTTTGCAATAGAAGTGAACCATAATAAAATGAAAAAATAAAATAGCCTTTTTCAACGTAGAAGGCTAAATAAAGCGGACACATTTGTGCCCGCTTTATTTTTTACTTATTAAACTGGCTCATAACTCTTCCGACAGCTTCTGATACATCGCTTGCAAGCATCGCGTATTCTCCGTGCTCGTCTGAGGCCAGGTCAGCGGCGTATGCATGCAAAAATACGCCTATTCTTGCCGCATCGGCACTCTCCATGCCCTGCGACATAAGCGAAGCTATTATGCCGGTAAGCGTGTCGCCCGAGCCGCCTTTAGCAAGACCGGAATTTCCGGCCGTGTTTATAAATACCGGCTGATTTGGAACGGCAACAACCGTACGTGTATCCTTGAGTACACATATACAGTTGTATCTATCTGAAAATTCTTTTGCACAAGAAATAAGGTTATCTTTTATTTCATCAATGCTTTTATCCATAAGTCTTGCCGCTTCACCGAGGTGAGGAGTTACAATTTTTCCTTTTATATACGCCAACAGCTCTCGGTGCTCTGATATAATATTCAATGCGTCTGCATCGATTACCGTATTTGAAGGCGCGTTTTCAAGAGTATATCTCAAAATCCTTTTTGCGTTTTCAGATTTTGAAAGCCCGGGACCTATAACGAGCGCACTTGCATTGTTTATCTCTCTGTACAGGGTGGAAAAATCCACCTTTTCATCGATGTAATCACATACAATTGCTTCAGGCAGAACCGTGCGTATCGTGTCGGCAATTTTTTTATGCGTAAATACCGAAACGATTCCGCAACCGCTTTTGTATGCACCTTTTGCAGACAGGAGAGCAGCACCGCTCATATTCTCGCTTCCTGCAACAACAAAGACTCTGCCGTAGGTTGATTTGTTCGAGTATCTGCGGCGTTTGGGAATAAGTGACAGGTCATTTTTTGTATATGTGAAGGCGGGATGCTTCATGTTATCGCAAAGGTCGATATAGATCCCTATGTCACGTACCCTTAAAGCTCCGCATTTTTCTGCTCCGGGATAAAGTATTTGTCCGAGCTTTGTATAAGCAAAAGAAACGGTTATATCAGCGTTTACTCCCCCACCGAGCACACGTCCGCTTGTAGCGTCAACGCCGCTTGGCATATCAAGTGAGATCACCTTTGCGCCTGACGAGTTTACTTTGTTTATAATATCAAGATGTTCTCCCTCAATGTCACGGGAAAGCCCCGTTCCGAAAAGCGCATCTATTATAAGCGTATATTCGTCAAACTTGGGCGATTGTGTAAACTTAACATGGCTGCGCGCCGCGCTGTCGTACTGTTTTTTTACAAGACCGCTGAGGCTGTTGTAGCTTCCTGCAAGGAAAACTTCGGGTTTGTAGAATCGGTTTATTATGCGTGCAAGCGCAAGACCGTCTGCGCCGTTATTTCCCATTCCGCAAACTATAAGTATTTTGGAAGTATCAAAGCCGCACGAGCGTATCTCTTCGGCGCATACGAGCGCTGCTCTTTCCATAAGGACCTCGCTTGATACGCCGATGCTTTCGCTTGTATATGAATCAATACTGCGCATTTCTTTTGCTGAAAGTATGTATTTCATAAACTACTCCTTAGAGGTTATATTGACCTGCGGTAAGCTTTATTATAAGGCCGATATCGTCAGGCTGGATTTTAGCAGGATAGGCGGCACGGTTGCGGTGAGTTTCGCCGCATTTTTCACATATATAATTAATAACGTAACCCTTTTTTGAGTCGGGTGTTGCAGAAATCGGCTTCAGCATACCCATACACTCATTTGCACGGTCGCCCGGATTTATATCCACGTGCAATGAATAAAGGCATCTCGGGCAGTGGTCACGCGAGCTTGTTTCGAGGGGTTTTACATTAAAGCCGCAGTGAGCGCAAACAAAGCCGTTATCATTTTTTTGAAATCTTCTATTATCAAGCCCCATAATAGCAACTCCGGTTTTGAAATTTTATCCGTATTTGACTTTTTCTTCCGCGAATAAGCATAAGTATTTTTCAAAAAATATTTATGCGACAATACAATTATAACCGAAAGGAAAGAAAAAAACAATGAAAATATCAAAATTTATTACAGCGAGAGCATTTACAGCTCTTATAATGGTGATTTTTATTATAATGATGTCATTTACCGTATCGGCAAATGTTTCAGACGGAGTTGTATCCGACGACGGTGTTCCGAATCATGATGCGAGCGACGGGGTTGTATCAGATCATAACGACGGCGATATGGGCCTTGTTGGCGAAGCAGGCAGTATGGCAGGTGATATGATGGACGGTTCCGGCTCTCATTCATCAAACGGCTCAGGTTCACAGTCTTCAAACGGTTCGGGTTCGCAGTCCTCAGGTACAACAAACGGTTCTAACGGCACAGGAAACAATAATGGTTCAGGGCTAATGAACGACGTTGAAAACGGCGTTAACGACATGGTTAACTCTGCAGACTCCATGACAGACGAGGAGTCCGGCTCGATTGTCGGCATAGTTATATCGCTTATCATAATAGCGATAGTTATCGTTCTTATTATAATGCTTGTGCCGAAAAAGCGTAAGTAAGTCTGATATTTAAGCGGCGGACGGCGGTCCGCCGTTTTATTTTGCCTAACGTATTGAAATTTTTTAATATATGAAGTACAATATATATAATAAGCAATATGAGAGGCAAAAATGGCACAAAAGGAAAATAAAACTAACGCAATAAGGCTTTTTGACAGTGCAAAGATAGAATATACCGTACACAGATACGAAAATAACGGCGAGTCGGTTGACGGTGCGCACGTTGCGCAAAGTTTGGAAATTGATCCGTCACGAGTGTATAAAACACTTGTAACACGCGGAAGTGACAAGAACTTTTACGTGTTTGATATACCGGTGCTTGCTGAGCTTGATCTGAAAAAAGCCGCAAGAGCAGCCGGAGTGAAGTCGGTTGAGATGATACACGTTAGTGAAATAAACCGGGTTACGGGATATGTGCGCGGAGGCTGCTCTCCCGTTGGCATGAAAAAGCAGTTTAAAACATTTTTTGATATAAGCGCAAAGGATATTGACACAATGCTGGTCAGCGCGGGAAGGATAGGCTGGCAGATAGAGGCTGCGCCCTCAGATATAGCAAAGCTTTGCTCTGCAAGCTTTGTGGAGTTGACACATTAAGGCTTTTTTATAATAAAGCAGACAATTTCATAAGTATTTTGATAAGCCGTCACGAAACCGTCATAATTGATATGTATAATAAGAGCATAAAATCCCAAAGGAGGTTTTAATAATGAGTGAAAATAATAGCTTTGATCCGAGAGATGAAGTATCGGGCAACGATAACTTGATAGAAACAGAAAATTTCGAAAATAATGATAATCAGCAGACGGCAAGTGAGTCTGAAAATCCTGCACCCATTTTCAAGGATGAAGATGAAGCGGCGGATATCAGCTATCATCTAAAAAGCGATGAAATAACTGAAAAAGATTTTTCAACAGAATCGGCAGACAAAGAAGAAACTAAAAGAACAGAAGTTTATATAAACAGAAATATTGAAGAAGATGCAGCTAAAGTAAAGAGAGAGCCTGTAAAAGATAAGAAAAAGCGCAAAAATGCGCCGATTGCAGTTGCAGTCGTTCTTTGCATCATTTTATCAGGATTTACGGCGTTTGGCGCAACGCTTCTTGCAAATTCAATGTCGGGCACACGCGGCACTTCTGTAATTTATAAAAGCGTTACACCCGATACATCTATAAGCAATACGGATTCTACCTTTGGTAAGCCGGGCACGTATTCAACGGTTGCGGAAAAGGTTGCAAGCTCGGTTGTTGAAATTCGTACTGAAACCGTATCAACAAGCAGTATATTCAGCCAATATATAACAGAGGGCGCCGGAAGCGGAGTTATTATAACTGCCGACGGATATATAATTACAAACAATCACGTAATAGAAGGCGCATCTACTGTGACCGTTACAACAACAAACGGTACAAAATATCCTGCCGAAGTTATCGGATATGATTCCGAAAGCGACCTTGCAGTTCTAAAGGTTGAAGCAACAGATCTTACACCGGCTGTAGTGGGTGACAGCACAAAGCTTGTTGTCGGCGAGGAAGTGCTTGCAATAGGTAATCCTCTCGGAAGCCTTGGCGGCACGGTTACAAACGGTATTATCAGCGCGCTTGCTCGTCAGGTTACGATAGACGGCACGGAAATGACGCTGTTGCAGACTAATGCGGCGGTTAACCCCGGTAACTCGGGCGGAGGCCTGTTCAATCTTGCAGGAGAGCTTGTCGGTATCGTAAACGCAAAATCATCCGGCTCAGGTATTGAGGGACTCGGTTTTGCTATTCCCAGCAATATGGCTTCTCAGGTTGTAGAGCAGCTTATTAACTACGGATACGTTCGTGGCAGAGTATCGCTTGGTATCACGTATATGGATATCAGCGATTCTTACACGGCTATGATGTACAGAGTTAACACGCTCGGCGTGTATATTCTTGAAAGCGAATATAACGACGCTCTAAAAATAGGCGACCGTGTTACTGCGGTCGACGGAAACGAAGTAACCTACGGAAACGATATAAAGGCTATTTTGAAGGATCACGTTGTTGGAGATAAGATCACGCTCACAGTTGTGAGAGACGGAAAATACGTTGACGTTGAAATGGAATGTTATGAATACGTTCCGGGCAAAAGCGAGGAAGATAGCAAACAGGCGCAAAAAGGCGGCTCAGACTCAATATTTGCATCCCCCTTTTCAAGCTGGTTCGGTTATTAAATGAAAACAGGGGTTAAAACCCCTGTTTTCATTTAAAGATGATGTATATGAGAGGAGATAACCACGTGTATAAGCTTCTTGTTGTTGACGACGAAGAAATGATACGCAATCTTGTTTCCAAATATGCTGTATTTGAAGGACACTCGGTAGACGAGGCTGAAAACGGCATGGAGGCTCTTGAAAAATGCCGTAAAAATGAATATGATATTGTAATAATGGATATCATGATGCCCGATCTTGACGGCTTTTCTGCATGCCGTGAAATACGCAAGTTTTCAAGCGTTCCGATAATAATGCTCTCTGCACGTTCTGAAGAATATGACAGAATAAACGGTTTTGAGATAGGTGTTGACGACTATGTTGTCAAGCCGTTTTCGCCCAGAGAGCTGATGCTTCGTATAGGCGCGATCATGAACAGAAGCAAAAATACAACTGTAAACGAGAAAGCGCAAAAAAACGAGATAATAGAGATCGAGGGATTAAAGGTAGACGTTACTGCACGAATTGTATATGTTGACAATAAGCGGGTGCAGATGTCACCAAAGGAATACGAGCTTTTCTTTTACTTGCTCAGAAACAGAAACATAGCTCTCTCGCGCGAGAAGCTTATAAGCGACGTTTGGGGATACGACTTTTATGGTGATGACAGAACGCTTGGTACACATATCAAATTGTTGCGTAAAAGTCTGGGAGAGTACAGTAAATATATAGTAACGCTCAGAGGGGTAGGATATCGTTTTGAAACACCGTGAGTTCAAGATGAAAAAGCCGGGACTTAAATGGCGCATAATAGGTTATATGGCGGCGTTTTCTGCAATAATACTCGTTTTGCTTTGGCTTATACAGGTGGTATTTCTTGAAGAGGTGTATCAGACGGTAAAACGATCGGAGTTAAAAAGAAGCGCTGCAAGTATTTGCAGAAATATAGACAATGATGATATAGAGACGCTTATATCAAGAATATCTCAGGAAAACGAGATATGTGTTAGCATATACACGGGAAGCGGAGTAAAGGTGGCAGAATCCCATATCGATGCCGCCTGTATGCTTCATAATATTCCCAGCGATATTCTTTTTAAGCATTATTACGACGCCCAGAATAACGGGGGTCAGGATTTTCTCGTGCTTCCGAGAGGCGGCTTTTATAACCCAATATATGACCCGTCAAAATTTGAGGGAAGTGTTCCTGAGCGAGACGAGGGAATGGGAGAAAGCTTGATGCTCACCATTGTTGAGAAAAGCGATAAAAGCAACGAGGATATGGTAGTGTTTTTAAATACTATGACCTCTCCCGTAAGCGCAACAAAAAAGGCGCTTCAGGCAGAGCTTTCGCTTATTATAGCTATACTTATTATATGTTCGGTTTTCTTTTCATATATAATGGCAAGGCATATTTCCAAGCCGATAACGCAAATGTCGAAGCAGGCAAGCAAGCTTGCAGAAGGCGATTATGACGTTGATTTTTCCGGGCGCGGATACAGGGAGAGCTCGGAGCTTGCAGAGTCCTTAAACTATGCCGCAAGCGAGCTTTCCAAAACTGATAAGCTTCAAAAGGAGCTTATAGCAAACATATCTCATGATCTCAGAACACCCCTTACGATGATATCGGGATATGCCGAAATGATGCGCGATATACCGGGTGAGATGAGCGCACAAAATCTTCAGGTAATACTTGATGAATCCAAGCGCCTTTCAAGCCTTGTAGGTGACGTTATGGACTTATCAAAGCTTGGCGCAAATATAGAAAGCCTTGATAAAAGCGAGTTTAGTCTTACAAAATGCATAGAATCGGTAATAGACCGTGTTGGCAAAATGTGTGCGTCAGAGGGGTATAAAATAGAGTTTTCCTGCGATCATGATGCAATCGTATACGCAGACGAAAACAAGATATTACAGGTTATATACAATCTTATAACAAATGCAATAAATCATACGGGCGAAGACAAACGTATTTTTGTTCGTCAGATCGTGTCACTTGAAGAAAAGTCGGTGCGAATAGAAGTTGTTGATACAGGCGAAGGTATCGCAAAAGAAGATATCGAAAACATATGGGAGCGATATTACAAAGTAGACAGAGTACACAAGCGTGCAAACGTAGGCTCGGGACTTGGACTTTCTATAGTTAAAAGCATACTTGATCTACATTGTGCAAAATACGGAGTTGAAAGTGAACAGGGAAAGGGCAGTACATTCTATTTTGAACTTTCATAATACAAAAAGACTTGTCGAAAGACAAGTCTTTTTGTATTACTTATTATCAGCCTGCATAAGCCTGCGCTGCGGGGAGATTATCAAAGAATACAATCTCTTCCACTGTAAAGTAATCGGTAAGATCAAGTTCTCTTGATGTGCTTCCCCAGGGCGTTAATCTGATTATCATACTGTTCTTATATGTGCTTCTGTCAACAGTGCTTGTGTAGCTCGACATATCAATAAGGAGCGCATTTTCATCTGCAAATGAACGAGCTTTGATATTAGAGCCGTTTGCTACAAGCATTGCTGTTATCGAAGCGGAATCTATATCACACTTATACTTTACTACTACATAAGGATTTTTGAACATATCAATGCTTGGGTTGTAAGCATGCATAAGGCTTATTGTGGGAGCGCCTTTTTCAGCGAAGGGAACAAATTTTACACTGCCGTCTGTTTCGAGAGCAGGTTTGACAAGGCTGTTGTCAAGAACGCTCTTGAGAGCTTCTCCCTTGAGTACAATTGCATCGGTTTCCTTTGCAAGAACCTTTGAAGAGTCGCTTTCTGCTTTTGCAAGATAGGATACAAAACGCATTATCATCGTTGCAACTTCTGTACGTGTTGCATTCTTTTTAGGGCCTACCGTGCCGTCGGGATAACCGCCGATTATACCGTTCTTTGTGCAGAACTTAACACCGTCAGCATATGCGGCTGTGATGTTTGACGAGTCTGAGAATGCCTGAGCACCGTCGAGGTTACCTTCCTTGAAGTACATTTTCGCATATCTGTAAAGCATGTCTGCCATTTCTTCACGTGTTGCATTTTCGTCAGGTCTGAACTTGCCGCCCTTGTTGACGATATTGTTGGCTTCTGCCCATGCAACACCGGGAGCATACCATGCATTCTGGTTAACGTCGGTATATGTAGACGTGCCCTTGTCGGTATTGCCCGCAAGTCTTGCAAGTACAGTTACAAGCATAGCACGTGTCATCTTTCCGTCAGGAGAGAAGGTTGTGGGTGTCACACCGTTGAAAAGTCCCTTGAGTGCAACGTAGTCAACCGACTCTCTGCCCCAGAAATTGTCTGCAATATCTTCGAATACGCCAACACCGTTATTTGGAATGGCTGTTTTATACATTTCAAGCAGATCTTTTTCATCTATATAATAGAACTTTGATCCGGGGTCATATCCCATGTTGTAAATTGCCTGAAGATCTGCTTTATAATAGCGATAAGATTTGGCATTTGCCCATGGTTCAAAGGTTGCGTATCTTTTACCGTATTCGAGGATATACGTATTATCGTGGAAGTTGTAAGCGTCCTTGTGGATAAACTTGTAGTTACCCGTTCCGCCGCCTGCAAATATATTTACGTTATTGTATACGTCGTTGTTGGAAAAGGTTGAGCCGCTTGTTTCATGAGTAACTCTTGCACCGTAGAATATACCGCCTTCGGGTCCTTCGCCGGGGCGCTGGTGTGACCAACCGTGACCGATGTATCTGTTGTAGTTGTTATATATCTTCATATTTGTAACAACTGCACCGGGCTTTCCGTTCTGATTAAGCCAAACCTCAGGACCTGTATTTGCATATTCGGCAACATTTTCACGGATTATAAGGCCGTTGAATACAACTGCACCTGTATGCTGAGCAGTCCAGCAGCAGTCGTAAACCTGGCTTGCATAGTTGTGCTGTATAACGAAATTATCGCTGTATCCAAATGATTCAACAGCATTTCCGTATCTTGCGGTTTCAAAGCCCTTAGCACCCTGAATATTACCGCCAATCCATTTGAATATGCAGTTCTGAACCGTAACGTTCTTTACGTTCTGAGCGCCAACTCCGAATGATGCTCCGAAAATGTTGATGTTATCAACGAGTATGTCATGAGCATATTCCTTAACGCCCATTACTTCATCGGGGGTGTCAAATTTTTCGGAAACGAGGTTTATAGCCGGATCGTCATCAACGAGTTCAATTGATTTGAATACTTCTCCGGGGTTGCCTTCGTTGCAACGGATATAAAGAATTTCCTCATTAACGTCATGCCAGAATTCAAGGTTTCCGATAAGATCTGCGTATCCGTTGAAGGGAAGAGCTTCGTTATCATAGTAGTCAATACCGTTGAATACTGGACCGTTGTCTTTTCTTAAGCCGTTGGATTCTTTGACTACCATAATACCCCATGCACGTCCGCCGTCAAAAACAATACATCCAATATCTGTATCCTGACCGCCGACGATTCCATTGTATCTGTATACGTTAGGCGCGTCTGTAAGGGTCCACTTTTCAGCTCCTGCAGCATCGAGCGAACATATAAAGTAAGGCTTTGCGCCCTCTCCGTATGCCGAGTATGTAATACCGCTCTTTGCATTGAGTGAGCCGAAGTATCTCCATGTATCACCACGCTTGAAGAATACACCGTCACCCGGCTTTAATGTCATGCTGTTGACCTTTTCGATAGTCTTCCATGCCTTTTCAGGTGAAAGACCGTCGTTTTTATCGTTACCGTTTGACGATGATACATAGTATTTTGTACCCGTCACAGTAACCTCTGTGGGTGAGTTTTCAATTTCATTAATAAGCGCCTCACACTCATCCATATACTTCTGAATGATAGCATCGCTTGCCTTTTCGTAGAAAAACTCGTTTGCGCTATCACTTGTGTCTGCCGCAAGTATTGTAAGCGGAGAAAAAACGGTTACAAGCGCAAGAATAAAAGCAAGTAACTTTTTCATAAAATAACCCCCAAATAAAATATGTGTAAATACAAATCTATTGTACCATAATGCGCCTCTTTTATCAACAAGAACATAGCCGTCATTTTTCACGAAAAAAAAGCGCTGATTTCAGTAAAATAAACAAAAGCCCGTTTAAAACGGGCTTTTGGATAATTTAATTCTGCATGTATATCTTTGCTGCGGTGATATTGTCAAAAAGTACGATTTCTTTTATTGTGAAATATTCCGTAGCATCAGGCTGTGTTGCCGCCGGGCCCCACGGCAGGAAGCGGACTGCAACGCTCTTGTGGGTAGAAGCGCTCATACCGTCAACGTATTCTGATATATCAATAAGAACCTTATTGTTCTTTGCACCAAAGCGTTGAGTTTCAACTGATTTTGACGAATTTCCTCTTATTCTTGCAGTAAGGAAGTCTAAGCTTGCATTGCTTTCGTATCTCATAACGATATATGGGTGAGTAACCATATTTATATTACTGCTGATATTATTTACAAGGTCAAATCTCTGAAGAGTGCTTGTGGCAGCAGGTGTGAACTTAAGGCTTTTATCTTCAAGTAACTGAGCGCCTACTTCGCTATAATTGAACATATTCTTGAGAGCTTCGCCTTTAAGTACTATTGCGGTGTGCTCTCTTTCGAGAAGCTTTGATGGATCTGCCTTTGCTTTTGCAAGGTAATTTTCAAGGCGCATGATCATTGTTGAAACTTCTGCACGTGTAGCGCTGTTTTTAGGCTTGATTGTATTATCGCTGTATCCGCCGATGATGCCGTTTTTCGTGCAGAACTTAATACCGTCAGCATAAGCAGGTGTGATGCTTGCCGAGTCTGCAAAATCCTTTGCAGCGTCAAGCGAGCCTTCCTTGCATACCTTCATAGCATATCGGTATAGCATATCTGCCATTTCTTCACGTGTTGCATTTGAGTTGGGTCTGAACTCTCCTCCCGCATCAACTATATTATTGTTTTCTGCCCAGGCTACCGCTGATGTATACCATGCGCTCTTACTTACGTCTGTATATGTAGGAACGTCTGTACCGTTGTATCCTGCAAGTCTTGAGAGAACCGTAACGAGCATCGCACGTGTCATATTGCCGTCGGGAGAGAATCTTGTTTCACTGATGCCGTTGAATAGCCCTTTACCAACAACGAAGTCGATAGCTGATTTGCCCCAGAAGTTGCTTGCCACATCGTCAAAAACAACTGTATTTGATACTGCTTTTTCTGGCTTTACATACTCTCCCTCAGGAATTGCGGTCTGGTACATTTTAGTTGTGTCTTTTGCGCCGGTATAATAGAATACCGTGCCCGGTTCCCAACCCATATCGGTAAAGTTGAGAACATTCTTCTTGGTGTATTCGTAAGAGAGCCTCTGACCGCCGCCCTTGATCGGGTCGTTATAAATGGTGCCGAGCTTTGTTCCGTTTTCCATTATATATACGTTGTCGTGGAAGTTGAAAAATGCCGGGCCTGAAGCGGGCACCGAGTTAGCGCTGGCGCTTGCAAACATGTATACGTTGTTCATAACGTCGTTGTTTTCGCAATACGGAATGCTTCCGCCTCCGTAGAAGAAGCCGCCGTGAGGGCCGACTCCGGGTCTCTGATGAGAGAAACCGTAGCCTAAATAACGGTCGTAGTTGTCGTATACCTTCATATTGGTAACGGCACCCTGAGTCCAGACTTCCGAGCCGGTGTTTGCATATTCGGCAACGTTTTTGTATATCTCGAGGCCGTTTATTGTTGAGTTGCCTCCCGACTGTGCAGTCCAGCAGCAGTCGTAAACCTGGCTGGCATAGTTGTATCTTATAATAAAGTTGTCGCAAGAGCCGTATGATTCAACGGCATTACCGTAACGTGTTACGGAATCTCCGCTGAAATCATATGAACCCATCTGTACGTTACCGCCGATCCATTCAAATGTGCAGTACTGAACCGTAATATTTGTAACGCTCTGACCTGACACACCGTAGGATGCACCGTAAATTGCGATATTGTCTATCATAATATCGTGAGCACGTGCTCCGTCATTTTTTAATAATATGGCAGGATCATCGTCGACAAGCTCAATAGACTTGAATACTTTTCCGGGGTTGCCGTTTTCGCAGTATAAATAAAGGATATCGTTTTCTCTGTCGTGATAGAATTCAAGATTGCCTTCAAGGTCTTCTGCTCCTCTGAAGGGTGCGCTCTTGATATCATAGATTGGGTCGATACCGTTGAAAACAGGGCCGTTGTAATTGCGGTAACCATTCTTCAGGGCAGTTACCATAATACCCCAGGCACGTCCTCCGTCAAAAATTATTGCACCGATATCACGGTCGTCGCCGCCCGGTGCCTTTGCATATATGTATACGTTTTCTATACTCGACTCGATCCAATTATGAGCACCGGAAGCATCGACCGAGCACAAAAAAAGCGGTTTTGTACCTTCTCCGTATGCCGAGTAAGTAACACCGCTCAGTGCACTAAGAGTACCAACAAACCTGAACGTATCGCCACGCTTGAAGAACACACCGTCACCCGGCTTTATATTCATGCTGTTTACTTTATCAATACTTTTCCAGGCGCTCATTGGAGAGAGACCGTCGTTACTGTCATTACCTGAGCTTGAAGAAACGAAATATTTTGTTCCTTCAACATCAACCGTTGTAGGTGAATTCTTTATTTCTTCAATAAGCGCATCTGCTTCTGCCATATATTTGTTTATAAGAGTATCGCTTGCCTTTGCATAAACATCGTTTGCCGCTGAAACGGTAAGCGAAGGGGTAAGAAGCGCAAACAGCATAATTATTGATAGTATAGTACACAGTATTTTTTTCACAGATTACCTCCCTGGCAAAAACCAATAATAAATATATAATTACTTGTCTAATAATTATACCATATGTATGCCTATATAGCAAGAAAAAATAGTCTGTCATTGTTAACAAAAATACATATGATATTTGTAAAAACAAAACAAAAATATACCCGGCTCAAAATCGAGCCGGGTATGAAGGGTTATTATTTATCAGCCTGCATATGCCTGTGCTGCACCGAGTGAATCGAAGAATACGATTTCGGTTATTGTGAAGTAATCTTCAGCAGAAAGCGTCTGGCTTGAAGATGTGCCCCAGGGCTGGAGCTTTAATGCCATAGTATTCTTATATGTGCTTCTGTTGAGATTATCGGTGTATTCGGAAAGATCTACTATAATAGCCCCATCTGCTTTCTTGCCACGGCCCGAAACAAATGTATCAACGTAGCTTCCGCCTGTGCCGGGTGCCTGGAGAGTAGCTGTGTAGTAATTTCGATTGATGTTTGTATTAAACTTGATTACAACGTAAGGATTACTAAACCAGTCTATCTTTGTGTTGTATGCGTGCATGATGCTTGTCTTGGGTGCGCCGCTTTCTGCAAAGGGAACGAGCTTAACGCTTTCGTCAGCTTCAACAGTTGCTCTTACGAGACCGTTGTCGAGAACACTCTTAAGTGCATTGCCCTTGAGTACAAATGCTGTAGGCTCGCCTGCAAGTACGTTTGCGGAATTTGCTTCTGTCTTGCCGAGATACTTAACAAGACGCATTATCATCGTTGCAACCTCTGTACGTGTTGCGTTGTTCTTAGGCTTGATAGTATTGTCGCTGTATCCGCCGATGATGCCGTTCTTTGTGCAGAACTTGATACCGTCTGCATAAGCGGCAGTTATGCTTGCGGAGTCCTTGAAGTCCTTGGCACCGTCAAGTGTGCCTTCCTTGTAAAGACTCTTTGCATATCTGTAAAGCATGTCTGCCATTTCTTCACGTGTTGCATTATCATCGGGTCTGAACTTGCCGCCCTTGTTTACGATGCCGTTCTTTTCAGCCCATGCAACGCCTGCTGCATACCATGCATTTGGGTTAACGTCTGTAAATGTGGTTGTACCCTTGTCTGTAACGCCTGCAAGACGTGAGAGAACTGTAACGAGCATTGCACGTGTCATCTTTCCGTCGGGAGAGAATTCATCTGCTGTAACGCCCTTGAAGAGCCCCTTCATTACTGCAAAGTTGATAGCGTCTTTGCCCCAGAAGCCCTTTGATACGTCCTTGAAGGAAGCAACTGCTTCTTCGGGAAGAGCAAGAGAGTACATGTCAAGAGTATCTCTGTCTTTGGTGTAGTAGAATACAGTGCCGGGCTCCCAACCTGTAGCCATAGCTGTTCCGATGTCCTTTTCGGTATAATCGAATACTATACGCATACCCTCACCCTTGCCGGGGTTGGAGTTGAGTGTACCGAGCTTTCTGCCCTTTTCCATAATGTATATATTGTTGTTGAAATTCAGTTTTTCAACACCGCCTGCAGAAGCGCCCTGTGCACTGCTGCTTGCAAAAAGATATACGTTGTTATTTATGCTGTTACCGCCGTACGTTGAACCGGAGTTTGTTGCACCGTAGAAGAAGCCGCCGTGAGGGCCTGCACCGGGACGCTGATGTGACCATCCGTAACCGATATAACGGTCGTAATTGTCATGAACCTGAAGGTTCGTTATGGTTCCTTCGTTTGGGAGCCATACTTCAGTACCGGTATTTGCAAACTCAGCAACGTTCTTGTATACCTGCATGTTGTTGATAATGGAACCGCCTGTTGACTGAGCTGTCCAGCAGCAGTCGTAAACCTGAGTTGCATAGTTATATCTTATTATAAAGTTGTCGCTCGAACCGAAGGATTCGACAGCATTACCGTAACGTGTTACAGAGTCACCGCTGAAGGCGAAGGATGAGCCCTGAACAGGACCTCCGATCCATCTGAATATACAGTACTGAACGGTTACGTTCTTTACGTCGTAACCCGAAACACCGTAGGACGCGCCGTAGATATCAATATTATCAATAACGATATCGTGAGAGTAATCATTTGCAGATTTATCTTTTATAAGCTGAATACCGGGGTCGTCATCGAGAAGTTCTATCTTTGTAAATACTTCACCGGGGTTACCGTTTTTGCAGTGAAGGTAAAGTATATCGTATGTTCTGTCGTGATAAAATTCGAGGTTACCCTCAAGATCCTCGGGACCCTTGAAGGGTTTGGTTTCAATGTCATATATGGGGTCAATACCGTTGAATACCGGACCGTTGTACTGACGGTAACCGTTTTTCATGGCTGTTACCATAACACCCCATGCTTTTCCGCCGTCAAAAATGATAGTACCAACATCACGGTCGTCACCGCCGATGGGTTTGGTGTATTCCCACACGTTGGAATACTCGGTAGCTACCCAGTTTTCAGCGCCCGAAGCGTCAACAGTGCAGTCGAATACCGGCTTTGCGCCGCTTCCGTATGCGGAATATGTAATTCCGCTGACACCGTTAAGCGAGCCAACGAACTTAAATGTGTCGCCACGCTTGAAGAATATACCGTCGCCGGGATTGAATTTTGTTTCATTTACCTTGTAGATAGTCTTCCACGCAGTTTCGGGAGTAAGACCGTCGTTTGCGTCGTTACCCGAGCTTGAGGATACGTAATATTTTGTACCTGTAACCTCAACGGTTGTGGGAGCATTTTTGATTTCTTCAATAAGTGCGTCTGATTCAGCAAGATACTTTTTTATCAGAGCATCACTTGCTTCCATGTAAAAGTCTGATGCAGCCGCAACGGGAGCAGATACTGCCGCCATCGGAAGGATCATAACGATTACAAGGAGAACTGATAATAGTCTTTTCATTAGTTTTCCTCCTTGGAATATATTCCAATAATGTAATAATATTATACCATAACGCCCCGCTTTTATCAAGAAAAACATAACTGTCATAGTTGATGAAAAAAGCTTTGCATTTTTGTGTATTTACGACAATAGAAAGCACCGTAATGCCAGAAGGCATTACGGTGCCGGGTTTATTTATTACCGTATATGAAAAATCCTCTTATCTTGCGTGTTTCACGCTTGCTTACAAATGAAAGCTTTAAAGTGTGAGTGCCGTCTTCAAGACCTTGCGCAAGCTTAAACGGAGGGTCTGCGGGGTCAACTATTGTTCTTGTCGTATTTCCACCGTCGATAGAGTATTCTATTCTGTTACCCTTGCCTGAAATATACAGATCAATACCCGTTCCCTCAAATGTGAATACAAGTTCATTTTTCTCTTCTGCCGCTGATATCGCGCCTTTGATGTGCGAACCTGTAACGGGAGCGTCTGCTTCAAGCATAAATCCCTTTATTGAATCGAACATTTCATAGTTGTCAGCAGGTACAAAGGTAAGTTTGAGGTTTTCGTTTCTCTCATCGGCATATCCCTCGGGGAGTGCATGAGGCTGTATTTTTTTATATTCAAGAATAGGTGAGCCCTTTAGATACTTATGTAAATATTCGTTTATTGCCTCTGCATATACGGCATAACCTGCATCTGCAGGATGCACCGTGTCGGAAATATATGTGCCCCATAATTCTTCGTCATACCCATTCATCAGTGCGCATAGTGCACGGCCTGCATCAATTGAGGTGATACCGTACTTTTCGCACACCTTCTCGTGAGCCTGTGCTACCGAGTGCATACCGTTTCCGCCAAACTCCTTTGCAAAAGCTATGTCGGTCACGTATACGGCGATAATATCACATTCGGGCAAAGCTTCTCTTGTCTGCCTGATTATCTGCTCAAAATAAAGCGTTGAATTTCCTGCCGAGTGCGTACCGCTGTAGCTGTCGTTTACTGAAAACTCAACGAAAACAAGATCAGAATTTGTGTCAATTATATCGCTCTTTGTTCTGAAAGCACCGAGGTGTGAGCCCGTGCCGCCCATAGCAACATTATTCTGAACAATGTTTGCTTCGGGGAAGTTTTCTGAGAGCCAATTGAAAGTGATAGCTCTCCATGAACCGACTTCGGCGTTATCTGAGCCAAATCCTGCCGTAACCGAGCCGCCAAGATAGGAAATGACCGTTTCTTCTCCGAAATTCAGTTTGTTATAAAGGTTGTTGAGGTCGCCTCTGACATTGATGAAATCAGAGTATTTTTCTTCTATATCAACAGGTACAATCTTAGTTTTACCACAGGATACGAGCCCGAAAGCACTGCCTGACAGTAAAACTATAACGATTACTAAAGAAATGATTTTTTTCATATGTTACCTCTTTTTTTAAATGCTGAGTATATTATGACATAAAAAAGCAAATTTGGCAATACATTACAAAGAAAAAAGTCCGCTGACAGACGGACTTTTAAAATTTGCAAAATCAGTTGTTTGCAATAATGTTTCTGAGATATTCGGCTGCGGTGTTGATATCCTTTGTGGGATTTTCACCAACCTCACGTTCAATTGTCAAGAAGCCTTTGTATCCAATATCTTCGAGAGCCGCAAGATACTTCGCAAAATCAACGCTGCCTGTTCCCAGCGGTACTTCTTCAAAGAACTTCTGGCTTGCAATTTCTGGAGGAACGGGATGTACTACCTGATATATGTATTCAGGGTTTGATTCCTTGAGTTTGTTGCCGTCCTTTGCGTGTGTGTGAACGATGTAATCCTTGAGGTTGTAAACTGCGCCGACAGGGTCGTCGCCTGTTACCATAACGAGGTTAGCAGGGTCAAGATTTACTGCAACGCCGCGTGAGCCGAGAGAATCGAGAAACTCTTTAAGAGTTGCCGACCTTTCGGGGCCGGTTTCAATTGCAAAGTGCGATCCGATGCTGTCTGCATATTCGGCAAGCTTTACACAAGCCGACTGCATTATCTTATAGCGTTCGTGATTCTTGTCTGCGGGAACAACACCGATATGTGTTGTAACTATATCCGTTTCAAGCTCTTTTGCAAGATCAAGGATACGCTTTGACTTTTCTATATATTCACCGTTATGCTCGGCATCTGCAAAGCCGTGGCCGAGGTCGCCGCATATTGCAGAGAAACACATGCCGTATGACTTTACCATGTCAAGGATCTCGCGTCTTTTTACGCTATTCATATTTTCGGGAGAGTGTTCGCCCGTTGTTGCGTACATCTGGATACCCTTTGCACCAATCTTGGCAGCTTGCTTAAGAGCTTCTTCAAAGGGAAGATTGAAAGAGTCGACAATAACGCCTATAGGAAAATTATACATAATTTTTGCCTCCGAATCTACTGTCCCAAAAACAGTTATTATGGAGATTTTACCATATATCCAAAATAAAGTAAATACACATCTTTCACAAAAAAGACACTTTTTCGTGGGCAGTTTGCACATATAAATGTAGTTAGATTTACTCAAGAAGTTTTATTGCCATGTATGCATATACAGCCGCACCGATCGTCAGGGCTTTTTCATCAAAACGTACCTTTTCATGATGCAGAGGATGAGAGTATCCCTCGTTAGAATTGCCTGCTGCAAGAGCAAGCATGACAGAGGGGATTTCATGAGATATATATGCAAAATCCTCAGATCCCGACGACGAGCTTTTCATATTTTCTGCGGACATTGCAAGCTTTTTGCCGAGCAGAGCCTGCGTGTATTCATATGCCTTCTTGCACAGCTCACGATCGTTTGTGAGAGTGGGACATCCGCCGGTAAATTCGACCTTTGCGGATGCGCCAAGTGATGATGCAACCCCCGCTGCTATTTCTACAACACGCTTTTTCATGTATTCTCTCGACTTGTCCGAATAGACTCTCATGTTACCGAGAATGACACATGATGAGGGTATCGCATTTGCCGTTTTACCGGCGTTTATGCTGCCTACTGTTAGAACGGCACGTTCGCCACTTGATACTTCACGCGTACGTATAATGTCAAGCGCACTTATTATATGTGCCGATACGATTATCGGGTCAATGCCGGCTTCGGGCATTGAGCCGTGTGCGGCACGGCCCAAAACTGTTATTTTAAACATATCTGCACAAGGTGCGCTGACACCCGGCGGTGCTACTATAACCGTGCCCGTTTCAAATGGCGTGCCTACCATGACGTGTATCATCATAGCCGCATCGGGTCTTGGGCTTTCAAGCACATCCGACTCTATCATATCATTTGCGCCCTCAAGTGTTTCCTCGGCAGATTGAAACATAAGTCTTACACGTCCGTGAAGCTCATTTTCGTGCTCTTTTAAAATTTTGGCTGCACCAAGAAGCATGGCGGTATGCATGTCGTGACCGCATGCGTGCATGTTCCCGTTTTCTGACGCAAATTCTTCTCCCGATTCTTCACGTATATTCAGCGCATCCATGTCGGCACGGATAAGCACGCACCTGCCATTTTTGCCGATCTCGCAAGTGACGCCGCCGCGTCCGCATTTCTTTGGATTAAGACCTGTACTTTCAAGCGCATTCATTACAAAATTTACAGCATCTTCGGTATCAAAACCAACACCTGCGTGGGTGTGCAAGTAGCGGCGCATTTCTATAAGCTCTGATTCAAGGCTTTTTGCTTCGTTTAAGATATCCATTATATCCTCCGACGTTGTTTTTTTATAGTATTTACACGTCGTGTAAAATTTATCTGTACTACTTGCAAAAAGGCAGGAGAAAGAGTATAATTACTTTAGTATTTTTAGAAAAGAGAGATTTTATGGAGCTTAAACAATCAAGACCCGAGGATATTTCGGGCAGACTCGAAAAGGAAATACGTGTATATGACCTTCTTGACTCGCTTGGTATAGAATACTCCCGAATTGACCATGAGCCGGCAATGACTATGGAAGTGTGTGAGGAGATAGACCGTGTACTTGAAGCGACTATATGCAAAAACCTCTTTCTTTGCAACAGGCAGGAAACTGATTTTTATCTGCTTATGATGCCGGGAGATAAACCCTTTAAAACAAAAGACCTTTCTGCTCAGATAAACTCGTCAAGGCTTTCTTTCGCCGGTAGCGAGCATATGGAAAAACTTCTTGATATAACGCCCGGCTCGGTCAGCGTTCTGGGACTTATGAATGATAAAGAAAAGCGTGTGAAGCTGCTCATAGATTCAGATGTTTTGAACGGTGAATATATAGGATGCCATCCGTGTATAAATACTTCAAGCCTGCGTATAAAAACCAAAGACCTTATTGAAAAAATAATTCCTGCTATGGGGCATGATTTTCAGAAAGTAGTTCTCTGATGAAAATAATTGCCCGAATATATAACGGCTTTGAAAGTAAGTTCGGAGTACCGCGCCAGGCAGGTATTGTAAACGGGGTTTTGTCCGAGATAGTATTTGAAAAAGAGTACAGAAATCCCGACGCTTTTCGTGGACTTGAGGATTTTTCTCACATATGGGTGCTATGGGAGTTTTCCGAGAATGAGCGGGAAAAGTTTTCGCCTACCGTAAGGCCGCCGCGTCTTGGCGGAAACAGACGAGTTGGTGTTTTTGCCTCGCGTTCACCATTCAGGCCGAATCCGATTGGACTGTCTGCGCTGAAGCTTGAGGGTATAACCTATGACGAAAATCGCGGTCCTGTGCTTACTGTGCGCGGTGCCGATATGAAGAGTGGCACGCCTATATACGACATAAAGCCGTATATAGCCGCTTTTGACAGTATAACAGACGCCGCGGACGGATTTGCGAATGAAACATTTAAACACAGCGCAGAAGTAGATATACCGCAGGAAGCAGCAAACGGGCTTGACGGCACTTTTGTTGATGCAATCAAAGAAATTCTTGCGCACGATCCAAAGCCCTCATATCATCACGATGACCGTATATACGGTATGGCGTACGGGGGATATGAAATAAAGTTTAAGTATGAACAAAATACGATAAGCGTTTTGAGCATAGATAAAAATAGTTGAATTTCAACATTAAAAAAACACGGTAAAATTAAAAATATGTGCTTATGACTATATACAAAGACCTTAAAATGTGCTAAAATATAATGTTGTATAAACTTAGTCAAGGAGAGATAACTTTGGTAAGAGAAGATTTAAGAAATATTGCAATAATCGCGCACGTTGACCACGGAAAGACGACCCTTGTTGATGAAATGCTCAAGCAGGGAGGTATATACCGTGAGAATCAGGCAACCGAAGAGAGAGTTATGGACTCAAACGACCTTGAGCGTGAGCGCGGTATAACCATCCTTGCAAAGAACACCGCAGTTCATTACAAGGATACAAAGATAAATATTATAGACACTCCCGGCCACGCGGATTTCGGCGGAGAGGTAGAGCGTATACTCAAAATGGTAAACGGCGTTCTTCTGCTCGTTGACGCAGCGGAGGGACCTATGCCGCAGACCCGATTTGTTTTGCAGAAGGCGCTTGAGCTTAATCACCGTGTTATCGTTGTAGTTAATAAGGTGGACAAGCCCGATGCAAGACTTGACGAGGTTCAGGACGAGGTGCTTGAGCTTCTTATAAGCCTTGATGCAAATGACGAACAGCTCGACAGCCCCATGGTATTCTGCTCGGGCAGAGCCGGTACTGCTTCACTGACACCCGGAAAACAGGACGAGGATTTAAAGTGCTTATTTGACCTTATTCTTGACTATATTCCTGCGCCCGAGGGTGATCCTGATGGCGATTTACAGCTCCTTGTTTCATCAATCGACTATAATGATTACGTTGGACGTATCGGTATCGGACGCATCGAGCGCGGAGTTATAAAAACGGGCAGCGAGGTTGCTATATCAAACTTCCATAAGCCCGGAGAAGTGAAAAAGGCAAAGATCGTTGCGCTTTATCAGATAGACGGACTCAAGCGTATACCGGTAACAGAAGCCAAGGTTGGCGATATCGTCTGCTTCTCGGGCGCTGAGGACATAAATATCGGTGACACGATAACCTCACTTACCGCCGTTGAACCTCTTGAATTCGTAAAGGTGAGCGAGCCTACAATGGAAATGACCTTTATGGTAAACGACAGCCCGTTTGCAGGTCAGGAGGGTAAGTTTGTTACTTCGCGTCAGCTTCGTGAAAGACTTTACAAGGAGCTTCTTAAGGACGTTTCCCTGCGTGTCACAGACGGTGACACTACCGACTCGTTTATGGTAGCCGGCAGAGGTGAAATGCACTTATCAATTCTTCTTGAAAATATGCGCCGTGAGGGATACGAGCTTGCGTGCAGTACTCCGAGAGTGCTTTACAAGGAGATTGACGGCGTTAAATGCGAGCCTATGGAAAGAGTAACGATAGACGTGCCCGACGGCTCTCAGGGCTCGGTTATAGAAAAGCTAGGCTCACGTAAGGGAGACCTTATTGAGATGACTATGCACGGCGACCGCTGGAGAATAGAATACAGTATTCCGGCACGTTGCCTGTTCGGTTACAGAAGCGAATTTCTGACAGATACAAAGGGAGAGGGCATACTCAACTCAGTATTTGACGGCTATCAGCCCTGCCGCGGAGATATTACACTTCGTTATACAGGCTCGCTTGTTGCAAGTGAGAACGGCGAAGCAACCTCGTACGGACTCTTCAATACCCAGGAGAGAGGCCAGATGTTTATCGGACCGCAGGCTCTTGTTTATGAAGGTATGGTAGTCGGTGAATCGCCTAAGGTCGGCGATATAGCGGTAAACGTTTGTAAGAAAAAACACCTGACAGCGATCCGCTCAGCAGGAGCAGACGAGGCTCTCAGACTCGTTACGCCGAAAATAATGAGCCTCGAGGAAGCAATCGAATTTATTGCAGACGACGAGCTTATCGAAATAACTCCGAAAAATTTGCGTGTAAGAAAACGTATACTTAATACGGCAAACAGACTCAAAGCCCAGAGCAAGCTTAAAAAGGGTGAATGATGAGGGGATTTTTCCTGAGGGGGACGCTTTTTGATAAAAGCGTCCCCCTCAGACTCCCCCTCAAAAACTTTTGGGAAATGGGTTGCATGTATCGTCCATCTCAAATCGGGTAATATATGTGAATTTCTAGTGTTCATTATAGGGGAAAGGCATCCGTGAGGATGCCTTTTTGATTGTGTCGCAACAAATGAGGAAAACACTTAGTTTAAGATTTTATATCACTCCTTTTAGTTTTATCAGATTCAGCGCTTAACCTGTAAGTACATTATATCATATTGTACCCAATATGTCAAGCTGCAAAAACGATATATTGGGCACAATAGTTAACAAAAATTTTAGTGATTATTTGTTCAATTAGTATATTGTACCCATAAAATAAAAGTAATATAATAGGGGTAGTTAAACATATGGGAGATAAGAAATGGCTGTATCAAAATCAAATCAAAGAGCAGTAGCAAAGTATATTAAAAATAATTATGATGAGATAAAAGTCAGAGCACCTAAAGGAAAAAAAGCAATAATTAAAGCACATACCGAGAAAACGGGTGAAAGTGTAAACGGCTTTATTAACCGTGCGATCGATGAGACGATGGAAAGAGAAAGTAAATAGAGAAAGACAACAAAAGGCTCCCCTTTTTAAAGGGGAGCTGGCGCCGATAGGCGACTGAAGGGTTTAAAAGATAAGAAATTGTAAGCTGACCGAAACCCTTCCACCGCTATGCGGTCCCCCTCCCCTTTGGAAAAGTGGAGGCAAGCATACGTAGCGTGTTCACATTAACTTCCTTGCTTCAAGCGGAGGTTAATAGCGATCAAAAAAAGCCTTGTACCAACACAGATACAAGGCTTTTTTATGTATACTTAATTTCTCTTTGCCGCGTCAAGTAATCTTACAATAACGGGACTTAAAACAACGTTAAATCCAAGCTCAAATAAGAAGTTTCCTCCAACAAGTCCGAGTATCATATACTTTAAAACATTACCGCCGTCAGCCCATGCCGTTATCGTGTCCATAAAGAATAACTTACATCCGAGAAGGAATATTCCCGTGTTCACAACAGGGCAGACAATAGCCGCTATAAGCACTGCAAGATAACGGTTGTATTTTTCAAATGCTTTGTAAGCAAGTCCTGCTAAAAGCCCGCATAAACCGCCTTTTGCGAGAACTGTTATCACCGTTCCGGGAATATCTATTGCAAGGAAAGCAGCAGCGTCGCCGCTCCAAAGTACTACAAGACCGAATACAAGCCCGAGCCATGCTCCGATCGTACTGCCGCAGGTTGCCGCACCGATGACGATCGGAAGGAGCACAAGCGAGATCGAAAACGGACCGAGCTTAATAAAAGCACCCATAAACTGAAGAACTATAACGAGTGCTGTAAGTATAGCCGCAAGAACGAGCTTTCTCGTGTTTGTTTTGTTTGTACTCATAACTTATCACTTCCTACCTGAATTATTACACCAAATTATAGCATAGATAAAAAACAAATGTCAATAGTATATTTTAATAAACATTTATATTAAGGGGAATTTTAACAGCCGCTTATTGACACGGCAGTTTTGCTGTGTTATAATAATATGAAATTATATTTTCGGTTTAAAGACTACTGAAAGGAGCGTTCCGTACTTCGGAACTTGAAAAGAATGCATTGGTCAGAAGAAATTGCGCAGAAGATTATCGAGCGCAATCCGAATAAGGAAGAATACGTTTGTGCCGCAGGTGTCAGCCCCTCCGGCTCTGTTCACATAGGTAATTTCAGAGACTTGGCAACACCTCTGTTTGTTGTCAAGGCGCTTCAGAAAAAGGGCAAGAAGGCAAGACTTCTTATTTCCTGGGACGAATACGACCGTTGCCGTAAGATCCCTGCCAACGTTCAACAAGTTGTGGGCAATGACTATGATAAGTATATCGGTTGCCCGTACGTTGATATTCCCGATCCGTGGGGATGCCACGAAAACTATGCAAAGCACTTTGAAGAAGAATTCTTAAAGGGAATAGAGCCTTTTGGCATTGAGCTTGACTGCCGTTATCAGGCAGAGATGTACCGCTCGGGTAAATATACAAGGGATATTATCGAGTCGCTTCAGAAGAAGGACGAGATTTTTGAAATACTTGACTCCTTTAAAACGAAGGATGCAAGCAAGAGCGAAGAGGAGCTCAAGGCAGAGCATGATGCAGAAAAAGCAGCATACTATCCCGTCAGCATTTTCTGCCCCGAGTGCCGTACTGACTTTACAACTATTACCTCTCTTTCGGATGATTGCACAGAGGCAGATTACACTTGCCGCTGCGGACATAAGGGTCACTTCAATTTCCTTGAAAACTTTAATTGTAAGCTCGGCTGGAAGATAGACTGGCCGATGCGCTGGAGATACGAGGGTGTTGACTTTGAACCCGGCGGAAAGGATCACGCCGCACCCACAGGCTCATATAATAACTCAAAGATAATTTCCGAAAAAGTATTTGGCTTCAAGGCACCGCTTTTCCAGGGATATGAGTTTATCGGAATAAAGGGTATGACCGGTAAAATGTCAAGCTCCTCAGGCCTTAACCTTACTCCCGAAACACTTTTAAAGCTTTATCAGCCTGAGGTGCTTTTGTGGCTTTACTCAAAGACAGACCCGACAAAGGCATTTGACATTTGCTTTGACGACGGAATACTCCGCCAGTACTTTGAGTTTGATAAGATGCTCACAGACGTGCGTGAGGGCAGGGCAAACGATATAACATATGATATTATGTACAACTGTATGGTACCCGGACGTGATATAGCTACGGTTCCGATGGCACTTCTCGTGCAGCTCGGCTCGGTTGTAAACTTCAACGTACCGATGCTTGAAACGGTGTTTGAAAAGATTGGCATGCCGTACCGTGAGGCTGACTTTGCCGACAGACTTGACAGAGCAAAGTTCTGGCTTGAACAGTGTGCTCCCGATCAGGTTAACCGTCTGCGCAGCACACGTAATTTTGAAGTATACAATACTTTAAATGACGACGAAAAGAAGACCATTGAACTTCTGCATGACTATATAGCGCGCGGCGGATATACGCTTGATGAGCTCAACAGCGAGCTTTATGCTATACCGAAGGAAGTATACGGCGCAGACCTTGATGAAAAGGTATTAAAGGGAGTTCAGGGCGCGTTCTTTAAGACCGTATATAAGCTTCTTATAGATAAGGAAAGAGGACCGAGACTTTACCTTTTCCTATTTGCTATAGAGCCTGAAAAGTACGTTGGACTTCTTGACTTCTCGTATCCTCAGACCGAAGCTGAAATTGAAGCAGACAAGCCTTGTGAGAAATGTGCAGACCCGGAAGAAGTTGAAGTAAACCGTGAGCCCGATCCCGTTGCCCCTGTAAAAGAGCAGGTAACGATTGATGATTTTGATAAGCTTGATTTCAGAGTATGCAAGATACTCAAAGCGGAGGGCGTACGTAAGTCTCACTCCTGCTTAAAGCTTACACTTTTTGACGGACTCGGTGAGCGAGTTATCATGTCATCAATTAAGGAAGAATACACTCCCGAACAGCTTGTAGGAAGAAAGATAATCGTAATTGCGAACTTAAAGCCTAACAGAATCTGTAATATCAATTCGCAGGGTATGCTTATTGCGGCAACAAATAACGCCTGCGGATGCAAGATAATATTTGTTGACGATTCTGTTCCCGAAGGAACTGCGATCCACTAAAATTAAAAAATATCGGAAGCATAATGCTTCCGATATTTTTATATAAGATCCTCAATTATGTCTTTAAGATGGCAAGGCTCAAGCTCTCCTTTGCACATATCCAAAAGAAGGCTGTCTAGAATATCAAGGCTGTCAAATGACACTTCTTCAGAAGCTTCTTTGATGAGTATATCGTTCTTATACTGTTCAACGGACAGTTCGTAGTTGTTATCGTAAGTATTAACAGCTTTATAGATAAGTACACTGCCTTCTGAAATGTTTTTGATCGCACGTACGATCGACGTTTTTTTAGTTTCTGTCATGGAAATTTTCCCTCCGGTAAAGTATGATGTTGCATTTACGTTAATATTTTATTATACGTCATGCGAAAAATATGTCGTTTTATGGTTTTGCAAAAATTTTTCTGTCGGTATTTGCAAACATATTCTTCGCTTTTGCACATTTATATTTTACCATGAAAAATCCCTTATTGTAACCCCCTATCACTCGACGAAAATCGACAATCCGATAAGATTATAAAAATAAAGTTTCAATAGGCTAAAAACAAGAAAAAAGCATATAAAACGGCGCAAAAACGGTATAAAGCAAGAGTATTGTTTACAATGTGTTAACATATTGCGTGTGGCCAAAGTGTGAACAAACTGCTGTTTTGAAATACAGGTGGGATCAAAAATAAAACGGCATGTTGAAAACAGTCCTTGAAATTCGTGCAACGTAACTTTAAAGACCGGGATACACAGAGTGTGTCCCGGTCTTTAATTTATATGTCGAGATTAAAGCGTTTTAAGATAATCAATACTTACTTTTGCGCATTCTAATGGAGTAAGTCCCATACTCGGATTATCCTGTTCAACGATTACCCATTCAACGCCGCATTTTTCAGCAGAGTCAAGAATTGCAGGGAAATCCTGAACACCCTTGCCGAGAGGACGGAACTCAAATTTTCCGCCGCCGTCCTTCTTTTTATCTTCGTCAATACCGATAAGAGCATACATATTTTCACTCTTTGAGCCTGCAAAGTCCTTGAGGTGAAGAAGTCTTTGTCTGCCTGCGTATTTGAGCATATACTTTGCCGGATCCTCCCCGCCGACATTTACCCAACACGTGTCAAGCTCGGGTTCGAGTATATCTGCTGGTACTTCCTTATAAAGAATGTCAAGCGCGTATTCACCGTCTATTTTTTCAAACTCAAAATCGTGGTTGTGGTATGCAAGAGTTATACCGAGCGCTTTTGCTTTTTCTCCGAGCATTTTTGCGCCCTCTATTACTTCTGCAAATTTTTCGTTTCCCGGACGGTATTCTTCTGTCAAATAGGGAATAACTACAAATTTACAGCCAAGCTCGGCATAATCCTTAAGTATGTCAGGATCGTTCATCATATCAACAAACGGAACGTGTGCGGATAGTGGTACAAGTCCGATTTCTTTGCAAAGGTCACGAAGCTTTTCGGGGCTCATACGGTAAAGACCGGCAGTTTCAACGCCCTCATATCCCATTTCTTTTACTTTTCTGAGTGTACCCTCGGGATCTGCTGACATATCCGAGCGTACTGAATAAAGCTGCAAAGCTATTGGAAATTTCATTTTCTTACCTCCGCTTATATTTCGGGAATTTCAATTTCGATCTCGCGGCCAAGTTCGGCAGACTTAACTATACCGTCAATGATAGCCTGGTTGTATATGATCTCGCTTGAAGGTACTGTTGCCTCGCCGCCTTCCTTTATGGAGTCAACGAATGCACGAAGCTTCTTTGTAAAGAGCTGATCCTTAGGCTTTAAGGGTACCTGGTATTCTACAGTCTGGTCACCGAGAGACTTGTATATGGTAAGAGGTTTATCAAATTCGCCGTTCCAGCATTCTGTAGAGGGAATTCTAAGACCGCCTTTTGTACCGAGAATAAGCGCGTCACCGCAGGTGTCCATATGCATTGCCCATGAGATACGGAAATCGAGAATGATTCCGCCTTCAAGACGAACGAATGCCGCTGCGAAGTCGTCAACACCGAATTTTTCAGCGTATTCCGGATGCTTAGTATAATATCCGGGGTTTGTTCCGTGGAATGCGGACGTGTAACCGCTGACGGTTAAAGGCTTCGGATAACCGACTGCTCCGAGAAGCATATCGAGAGAGTAAGAGCCGATATCACCAACCGCGCCTATTCCGCCTGTCTCCTTTTCAATAAAAGTTGTGCCGAAAGGAGTAGGAATACCGCGTCTGCGTCCGCCGCCTGCCTGCATATAGTAGATGTCTCCGAGCTCGCCCGAATCGACGATCTTCTTTATCATCTTCATATTTTCACTCATTCTCGGCTGGAAACCTATTGTGAGTATCTTGCCCGACTTCTTTTCTGCCTTCATTACTTTAACTGCTTCGTCAAGAGTTACGGTAAAAGGTTTTTCAAGCATTACGTTTACTCCTGCATTGAGTGCGTTGATAGTACAGGAAGCGTGAGTGCCGTTGTATGTACATATGCTGACACCGTCAAGCTCCTTTTCACCTGCGAGAAGTGCCTCGTCACTTTCGTAGAAGCGGCACCCATCAATTTCAAATTTCTTTGCGAATTTTTCGGCTTTACCGGGGATAAGATCAGCGAGTGCCACGATCTCAACGTCTTCCATCTGCTTGTAAACGTTGATGTGCGATTCTGCGATCCAACCTGTACCGATAATACCTATCTTAACCTTTTTGGAAGTATCAACTTCTTTAACTTCCTGGTTTTCCTTGAATGCGTCAAGTCCTGCTATTTTTGCCATGATATATTCTCCTTATTAGATTTTCATAACACCGACACCGATATTGAGCTTTCCGCCGTGAAGTATATGAGACTTCATTTTTTCGGCGAAGCTTGAAGTACAAACGGCGCTTCTGATGTTATGTCTTGCACTGTTCCACTTGAATATATATTTAAGCGCAGAGTAGTTTTCTTGCTCCAGGTCTTTTACAAGTGTAAACATATTCTGGAACTTGAGTATCTTACTTTCAGGGTTTAAGAGATCCTGAAGCTCTGTATCCATCATCCATGAGTAGCAGATAAAGTGCTTGAACTCAAACTCGGGATAATGCTTTGCATAAAACGCTTTTGCAAGCTCGAGTGACTCTTTTACTGCTTCGGGTGAGAGATCAGCTCCTGCGGGGATATGTACGTCAAGTACGTTATCACCCTTTTCGAGACCAAGCTCAGGGCAGGCATACGGGGATTTTTTACTAATGAATTCGAGAGAGCCGAGACGGAAAAGTCTTAATTTCATATGGCATCTGAGCCATTCAAGCTCACCGAGGTACATCTCGCCCTTGACTTCGCTCCAGGCATTTGTCCAGAGGACAATGTCACCGAGTGTATCAAGAAGAACTTTTTCGTCTATACCTTTTTCATTGTATTTCTTTTCAACCTCGTCACACATAAAGAGGAAAGACAAAAGATTCCTTCTTCCGTCTTTTTCGTTAATGTCGTATCTGCTTATATCAATAGCATCTGATATTTTGTATTCGTTAAGAGCACGGTTGAACTCACCGTCATATTCCATCGGGAAGTTAAGTTTTTTGTACCACTTCTTGCATATGTCAACAACCTGGGGATTGTAAGGACATCTTCTGTCGTCACTTCCGGGAAGGATAACGTCCTCTTCTTTAATAAGGTCTTCTCTGCCCATAAAGGTCAGGAAGTTCTGATAAAACATCTTGTTTCTTCTCTCGAGGCTGATTCCGAGCTTGTCAAGAATTTTGTTGTCCATTTCAAGAAGACGTCTGGTTCTTTCGGGATTGTATTCTTCAACCCATTGGTCGCTGCCGAACATACACTTTGCACCCATAGGGCTGAAATCGTAAAGCTTGGTAAACAGATCCTCACGGTAAGCATCCGGTGTGCCGGGAGAGAGATCATAGTACATTGTGGGGGGAACTTCGCCTTCTTCGATATAGGCAGTTCGGTCTGTATACATTCTGCCGGCAAATGCAATCATTTCATCATACCATGGCCAGGAGCAATGTGCTAAAGAAAAACGAAGACCGGGTATGGTTAAAAGCTTCTCCCAGTTGACAGGTCTGTTATGGTCACATATCTGAACTTCTGTGCATTTGGTATAAAGTATTCCCGAGTGGAAGAACACAGGCTTTCCTGTTTTGGCAATTGCACGGAGAACTTCCAGACACTGTTCTTCATAAGGGTAATAAGTGGTGCACATCATTTTGAAAGCCGCGATTCCTCGGCTGGCTGCAATTTGTACCTTTTCTACTGCATTTTCTTCATACGGATTAATCCACAGAGCTGGGAAAAGTCTGTCTTTGTAGTCTTTTGTCCACTCAAGCACCTGATTTACTCTACCCTCAAAGTCAAGTCCCGTTTCGGGGTAGTCGTAGTCAGGTCTCTGAGAAAAGATACATCCACCCCAGATACCGGCTTCTTCCATCTTTTCTATCAACTTTTTTGAATCAATTCCGATATTAGCGCAATCGGTATGCAAATGAACGTCAAAAATTTTCATATCATATTCCCCTTTCATCCTTCTGCCATTATTATAAAGGCAAAAATTGCAGTATTCAAGTCAATTAATGCTAACGCATAGACAAATATTGCACTTTTTTATTGACTTTATAATTTTTAAGTGTTACAATTCAGATAAAGATAAACAATGGGGGCGCAGTAATATGAATAATATTAAGTTTGAACGAAAAGCAAAGCCGATTAGCATTATTATTACAAGTCTTCTTTCATCTTTGCCGCATTTTCACAGGGAGCTTGAACTTGTATATGTAATGGACGGCGGATGCAGTGCGCATGTTGACGGAGAGACATGTACTCTTGAAAAAGGAGACATTTTTATGAGCTTTCCTGGTCAGATACACTACTATATGTCTTCGCTCAAGGGGAAATATTATGTCCTTATACTTAATCCCGATGTTCTTTATTCAATGAATGAAATTTTTGATTCATCTGTACTTTTGTCAAATGTGATAAAAAAAGATATATCGTGCGAAATAACCAAGCTTTTTGAAAAGTCGCTTGAATGTAAGGGTGAATATAAAAAAACACTTATGGCAGGTATTCTTAATCAGGCTATTGCAGAATGCTTGTCAAAGCTTGAACTGACGAAAAAAATCAAAAGTGACAGTTCTGCTTTTCAGGAAATAATAAAATATTGTTCTAACAATTTCACAGAAGATATTACGCTTGATATAATTTCCAAAAATCTTCACGTGAGCAAATTCCATATATCTCACCTTATAAACGAAAAGCTTGGAATGAGCCTTAGTTTATACATAAATATGTTAAGAGTAGATAAGGCTCGAACGCTTCTTATCGATACCAATAAAAAAATAGCTGATATTTCCGAAGAGGTCGGTTTTGGCTCGATACGCTCATTTAACCGTGCTTTTGTTAATATAACAGGGGAAACTCCAAAAGACTACAGAGAAAAAGGAGTATGATAACAAGAAATTGAAAATATTATCCAAATGTAAAATTTTATAATGTTTCTTTTGTTTTGTTCACTTTTTTCTTGCAAAATATCATAATTGTGATATAATAATATAGATGTGCTTTTGCATATCTATATTACTTGGAAGGAGGTGTGAGCATGAATAAGGTACTAAAGACCCATGAGCTTTTTGATTTGTCTAAGACAATTGCAAAAGAGCTTTTTCAAAATTCTGTTTATCCCTGGGATGTTCTTGACGGTATCGATCAGTTTATTACAGAGCTTGGTAATACTCTTGACTGCGATAAATTCGATCGTGTCGGCGAAAACGTATGGATCGCAAAAGATGCAACCGTTGCAGACAGCGCTTGTATTATTGGCCCGTGTATAATAGACTGCGGCGCAGAAGTGCGGCAGTGCGCATATATACGAGGCAAAGCAATAATCGGTAAGGGTGCAGTCGTTGGAAATTCCTGCGAAATTAAAAACGCGGTTCTTTTTGACAGCGTTCAGGTTCCGCATTTTAACTACGTTGGTGATTCTGTTCTCGGCTACAAGGCTCATATGGGCGCCGGAAGCGTTACGTCTAACGTGAAAAGCGACAAAACACCGGTTTGCGTAAAATCAGACGGTGAATGCGTCCAAACAGAGCGCAAAAAGCTTGGCGCAATGCTTGGCGACTTTGTTGAAGTCGGATGCAACAGCGTGCTTTGCCCGGGAAGCATTGTTGGTCGAAACTCAAACGTGTATCCGCTCTCGCTTGTACGCGGTGTTGTCCCTGAAAACTCGATATTTAAGGGAGAACGAGGAATTATCCCTAAAACTTAAACCAAGAAAGGAAAAAACAGAAATGGGAAGACTTTTTGGAACAGACGGTGTAAGAGGTATTGCAAACGAAGCGCTCACGGTTGAGCGCGCTATGCAGATAGGACGCGCGGCGGCATACGTGCTTTCGTCAAACAGAAGAAACGTGCCGAAAATACTTATCGGGATGGACACAAGACTTTCGTCAGACATGCTTGCAAATGCGCTTTCTGCGGGACTTTGCTCGGTTGGCGCGGACGTAGTATGGCTTGGCGTTGTGCCAACTCCTGCCGTAGCATATCTCGTTGGCAAATATAAGGCAACTGCAGGTATAATGATATCCGCTTCGCACAATCCGTATGAATTCAACGGAATAAAGATCTTTAACGAAGACGGATTTAAGCTTGCAGATGAGATAGAGGAGAGAATAGAATCTATCGTTCTTGACTCAAAGCCTGAGGTAGCTCTTGCAGACTCCAAGAACATCGGCCGTGTTACATTTGCAAAAAATGCTGTGGAGGATTACATAGAGCACATAACAAGTGCCGCAATATGTTCGCTTGACGGAATGGAAATAGCGATCGACTGTGCAAACGGTTCATCCAGCGTTTCGGCAAGAAAGCTTTTTGAGGGCCTTGGCGCACGTGTGCACGTTCTTTATGACGAGCCTGACGGCATAAATATCAACGAGGGCTGCGGTTCAACTCATCTTGAAAATCTGCGCAAGTACGTTCTTGAAAACAATCTCGCTTGCGGTGTTGCATTTGACGGAGATGCCGACAGATGCCTTTGCATTGATGACAAGGGCGAGGTTATTGACGGCGACTTTATTCTCGCGATATGCGCGCTTGACTTAAAAGAAAGAGGCAAACTCAGAAGAAATACTGTTGTCGGAACGATAATGACAAATTTCGGCTTTACGAAATTTTGCGAAAAGAACGGTATCAATTTCATACCCACAAAGGTTGGCGACAGATACGTTCTTGAAGAAATGCTTCTTGAAGGATATGTTCTCGGCGGAGAGCAGTCGGGTCACGTTATTTTCAGAGACCATGCAACAACGGGCGACGGTCAGCTTACAGCCATACAGCTTCTTACTCACTTAAAGAGAAGCGGCGTTGCGCTTTCAGAGCTTGCGGGCGTAATGACAAGATATCCTCAGTATATGGTAAATATCAGAACAACAGACGAGGGTAAGCTTGCTTTTTATACAGACCACGAAATCAAAGCATTACTCAGACATGCAGAAGAAGAGCTTGCTGAAAGCGGAAGAATCGTGGTACGTCCTTCAGGCACGGAGCCGCTTATAAGAATCATGACCGAGGGAGAGGACGCAGCTCTTGCAGAGCGTATTGCAAATGAAACAGCAGAGGCAATAAAGCAAAAACTTTCAACGTATTAAAAACAAATAAGCGCCAGACCGCATATGCCATAGCGTATTTGCGGTTGACGAGGTGGGAGCTTTATCGAAGATTCGGCGGATGGCTCTCCGGGGCGCGTGTCGTATAATATAAGCCGCACGCGGCTCGTTAGCCGTATAACAAAAACCCGGGTGACCGGGCAACAGAAATTACGGCATAAAATTTTAAAGCAAAGGGACGGGTCATACCGCCCCGAAAAGAATGGGCGAGTGGCCCGTTATGGTATTATAATATGTGTGGAATCATAGGCTACGTGGGTAAAGAGGCAAATGCTCTTGACGTTCTTTTGAAGGGGCTTTCTTCTCTTGAATACCGCGGATACGATTCTGTCGGCGTTGCTATGTTCGACCGTATGCATAGGCTAAGTACAGTCAAGTGTGCCGGCAGAGTGGCAGAGCTTGAAAAAAGAGTGCAGGGCTCAGGCGACTCATACTGCGGTATAGGTCACACACGCTGGGCAACGCACGGTGCACCGTCGGACATCAATTCGCATCCCCACGGAAGCGCAAATCTTCAGATAGTACATAACGGCATAATTGAAAATTACGCCTGTCTGAAAAAAGAACTCACAGAGCTCGGATATACTTTTGTTTCCGATACAGACACAGAGGTTGCGGCAAAGCTTCTTGATTATTACTATATGAAAAGAAGAGGGCACTTTGATGCTGTTTGTGAAACGATAGAAAGACTTGAGGGCTCGTATGCGCTCGCTATCGTCTTTGCAGACGATTCGGGTACTATATATGCCGCACGCAAGGATTCTCCCCTTATCATAGGTATTGGAGAGGATGCAAATTATATCGCATCAGATATAACTGCGCTTTTATTTAAAACGCGCGATTATTATTCTCTTGAAGACGGAGATATAGCATGTGTTAAGGCAGACTGTATAAGCATTTATAACAAAGGAATTGAAGTTAAACGCGAAAAGCAGACGGCAAAGTGGGATCATGTTGCCGCCGAAAAGGGTGGATATGACCATTTTATGCTCAAGGAGATACACGAGGAGCCTGAAGCGATTATCAGAACGCTAAGGCCGAGAATCAAGGATATGCTTCCCGATTTTTCTGCAGACAAACTTGATGAAGACGCCTTAAAGCGTATATCAAGGCTTCACATAGTCGCATGCGGTACGGCGATGCACGCCGGCCTTATCGGAAAGTTTATGTTTGAAAAATACGCGGGACTGCCTGTAAGCGTCGAGATCGCGTCTGAATTCAGATATAATGACCCGATAATTGACGAAAACGACCTTGTTATCATCGTATCTCAATCGGGCGAAACTGCAGACTCTCTTGCCGCACTCAGGCTTGCAAAGGAAAAGGGAGCTTCAACGCTTGGCATCGTTAACGTTATCGGCTCAACGATAGCAAATGAAGCACACAGCGTTTTGTATACGTATGCAGGGCCCGAGATTGCCGTTGCAAGCACAAAGGCTTACAGCGTACAGACCTCGCTTCTGACCCTTCTTGCCATAAGAGTATCGCTTTTACGCTCGCGCATCGATGAAAAAGAGGCGCGTGAGTTTACGCATGAGCTTTACGTTGATGCTCCGCGCGCGATAAAAGAGATGCTTGAGAGGGCAAGCGAGATAAAGGCGCTTGCAGGGAATTTTGCTAAAAGTGAAGATCTGTTCTTTATAGGCCGCGGCAAAGATTATTATCTTTCGTGCGAGGGCTCGCTGAAATTAAAGGAGATATCCTACATACACAGCGAGGCGTATGCAGCAGGGGAACTAAAGCACGGTACGATTTCGCTTATTGATGACGGTGTTCCGGTGATTGCACTTGCAACAGAATCCAGACTTTACGGCAAAATGGAAAGCAATATACGCGAGGTAAAATCACGCGGCGCTGAGGTGACGCTTATAACAAACGCTGAGAGCGAATTTAAAAGCGCAGATCACGTTATAGATATTTTGCCAATAAGTGAGCGCCTTGCGTTTCTTCCTGTAGCAACAGTGCTTCAGCTTATCGCATATTTTACAAGCACAGAGCGTGGATGCGACGTTGACAAACCGCGTAATCTTGCAAAATCAGTTACAGTTGAGTGAGTTAATTTTTTTATTATAGAAAGGAATTTCAAAAATGACTATTGAGGCTATTCTTGCAACACTTGGAACAACGGCAACATCTTTTGCCATAAAGCTTGTATCGGCCGTATTGATACTTGTTGTTGGCTTAAAGCTTTCGGGAAGGCTTGTTAAAAAGCTTTCGAAAAGCCGCGGATTTCAGAAAATGGATGACAGCGTAGAGAGGTTTCTTGTCAGTGCGATAAAGATAATGCTTTATGTTCTCGTGATAATATGCACGGCAACAACTCTCGGAATACCGGCAAGCTCGTTCATAACGATACTTGCATCAGCCGGTGTTGCTATCGGTCTTGCTCTTCAGGGCTCGCTTTCAAATATTGCCGGAAGTATAATGATACTTTTCTTCAGGCCGTATAAGATAGGCGACTATGTTGAGTGCAGCGGCGTATCGGGTACAGTTGAGGATATAAATCTTTTCTATACGGTTATAGCAACGCCCGACAACAAGACGATAACATGCCCCAACGGCGCGGTATCCAACGGAGTTATAACAAACTATTCCACAAAGGATCTAAGACGTGTGGATATGACGTTTTCCGCGTCCTACGGAATGGACAGTGAGAAGGTCAAGTCTGTGATACTTGCATGTGTAAATGAGCAGGCGGCGGTTCTTCACGAGCCTGAGCCGTTTGTAGGCATTACAGCGCACGGTGCAAGCTCTGTTGACTACGTATGCCGCGCATGGGTAAAGAGTGCCGACTATTGGGGTGTATACTTTGCTCTTATGCAGAGTGTAAAAGAAGCCTTTAATAAGAACGGTATTGAAATACCCTTCCCTCAGATGGACGTACACGTAAAAAAAGATTAAATAAACCAATAAAGAAAGAAGCCATCGCTCAAACAGCGGTGGCTTTTTTGCTTATTATTTGATATCAAGCATAAACGATTTGTTTAATCTTCTATTTCATTTAGCATAATATAGATGATTTTTTTATTTTTTGATCTTGCGTACTTAATGGTATTCCACGTTCCGCCGCGTTCTTCACCGTTCCATATTGCCAATACCAGGTCTGAGTTGTCTACCATATACTTGTTTCTCTTTTGATAACACCCTTTATGGAAACTACGAGAAACAATTTTAATTTTATCGCAATCATCTGTAAGGAACCAGTGTTTAATAAGAAATTTTTCTTCCCAATCGTACGAATGTTCAGCGAAGGGTAATGCTGCCTCAAATTGTATATCATAAGTACATATGTATACATTATCTCTTAGGTGTACTACCGTTTCAGCGAAATCAATGTCTACTCCTTGTGCCATTCCGGATATAAAGTACCTGTACCCGTGAAGAATTAATTGTTCAACGGTGTTATATAATAACTCCCTATATTTAACATATTTTGAACATTTACTGGAATATTCAAAAGGGAATTTTTGTGGGCGATGCCCTGTTACGCAACACGTCATATTTATAGCTCCTTTATACGGTATACCGTAATATTACCACACTTGCTCACTTTTGTCAATACGGTGCGCCGTAAGATTTACTTGGCAATTGCTGTTAGAATAAAATTACGGTAAAACGTAATGATATTAACTAAAGGGAGTACAAAATGACTATTGACAGTGCTGTGCGCAAGAGAATATCGGAACTTTTAAAACAAAATGATACAAATATCAGTAAAGTAAGCTTAAAAGGTGGATTAACACCATCAACATTATATGACTTCATGCGTGGTACTACTGAGCACATTCAATTGAATACGATAAAATCTGTTTGTCAGGGGTTCGGGATTAAGCTTAACGTGTTTTTTGATACCGACTATTTTGATGATTTTGAATAAATAAAAACAAAAAAGCTGAACGGTTTTCCGTTCAGCTTTTACTTTTATTCCTTGTCTACCCGTATGATTCCCATAGGGGTCTGCTCGTTTGTCTGCCCGAGAGGGTTATCCTTGAGTATCTTACATAATGTTTCATCACTCGGTGCTCCCTTTGACGAGCCGAGTATCACACAGCCTAAATCGTTTGCATCTATTATAGCAACACCAATACCAAGCTTTGCCGATATTTCGTTTGCCGTTTTCGCAGGATTTTGAGGGCCGAGAACAACGTATTTATTATAAGGCGGAAGCGTATAGTGGCAAGGACCGTCTATACTGCGCGCACGGTCACCGGCAACAGTATAAAACCAACCGTTTTTCCCAAGAAGCTTTCCGACAACAGATACCGCCGCCGCAAAAAGAATACGCAACGTGCCGCACTCCCTTAGAGCCATTTCCATAGTTTCGGGCATACCGAGACCTATACCGGCGGAAGTTTTCTTAACGTACTTTGATAAAAAGTGAGCAAGCTTTCTCGGCTTTATATCAGCAAGCGGAATTGCGCGCCCCTGAGTGCATGCTACCGCCTTTTCGCTTATAACGAGAGTATCTCCTGCTTTGGCAAGAGGCTTCGCGTATTTTTCGCAAACTTCGATTATATTATCTTTGTTTGTAATAACGTGCGTTTTTATGCAGAGCCGTCTGTAGGAGATACCGTCAACTACAACACTCTGATTTTTTCCCGGATTTACAAATTTCTGATCGTTGTTCATTATCTGAATTATCCTTTCAAATACTACAGATAATTGTATCATTTGTAAGCCGTGATGTCAAGTATATTGTTGTTTTTAGAATTCTGCTTTTCTTGACTTTGCGTGTTATATGTGATACAATATCAAACATAATATATGTACACAATAATAAAGACGAGGAATATATGAAAATAATTATCGTAGGAAGCGGAAAGGTCGGACAAAAGCTCGCGCAGGAATTCGGAGCTGAAAAGGATATCGACGTTACAGTTATTGATATTAACCCTGCTACCGTATCTGATACGGTAGGGCAGTATGACGTAATGGGCGTTGTTGGAAGCGGTACGAATATTGATATTCTTAACGAAGCCGATATTTCGGGTGCAGATCTTCTTATCGCGGTAACAGGCTCGGACGAGATCAATCTCATGTCCTGCCTGCTTGCTAAAAAGCTTGGAAACTGTCAGACTATCGCAAGAATCAGAAAACCGGAGTATGCAAAGTCTGTAAACGTATTCAAGGATGATCTTGGCCTTGCAATGATAATAAATCCCGAGCAGGCGGCGGCAAGAGAGATCGCACGTGTGCTCAGGCTCCCTTCTGCTATACAGATCGACACTTTTGCAAAGGGAAGAGTTGAGATACTCAAATTCCGTGTACCCGAGGGCTGCGTGCTTCATGACCTAAAGGTTATGGATATAGTTTCAAAATTAAATTGCGACGTGCTTGTATGCGGCGTTGAAAGAGCAGACGAGGCATTTATTCCGGGCGGTCACTTCGTTTTAAAAGAAGGTGACCTTGTCAGCATAGTTTCGTCTATACAGAATTGCTCGCAGTTCTTTAAAAAGATAGGAATAAAGACAAGCCGTGTGAAGGATACGATGATAGTGGGCGGCGGTTCAACCGCATATTATCTTGCAGTCCAGCTTATACAGTCGGGTATTGACGTTAAAATAATAGATAAGGATCAGAAGCGCTGTGATGAGCTCTGTCAGCTTTTGCCTAAGGCAACGATAATTCATGGTGACGGTGCAGACAATTGGCTCTTGCTTGAAGAGGGAATAGACCATGCGCAGTCTTTCGTATCGCTGACAAATATAGACGAAGTAAACGTTCTTATGTCCCTTTATGCAAAGAGCAGAATGCAGGGCGGTAAGATAGTTACGAAGATAGACCGTATCGCCTATGATGAGATAATCAGCGGTCTTGATCTTGATACAACCGTGTATCCCAAGGATATTACTGCCGAGTATATTATAAAGTTTATCCGTGCGATGAAAAACACGATAGGCAGCAACGTGGAAACGATGCACATGATACTTGATAACAAGGCTGAAGCTCTTGAGTTTCGAATCAATGACAACTCTCCTGTTACAGGTATCAGCATAGACAAGCTTTCTCTTAAAAAGAATATTCTGATTGCCTGCATAAACAGAAACGGCAGTATCATCATACCCCGTGGCCGTGACGTTATCCAAAAGGGTGACACCGTTGTTATAGTTACTACTCATAAAGGCTTTGAGGATATAAACGATATACTTGAAAAGGCTTAAAGCAGGAGATAATAATGAATTACAGAATGATCGGATATACGCTTGGATGGGTGCTCAATATTGAAGCGATCTGTCTGATGCTTTCCGCTGTAACGGCGCTCGTTTACGGCGAGATATTCTATCTTAAATATATTGCGCTTTGCATAGGAGCATGTGTCGTTTTCGGGGTGGCTTTAACTCACAGAGCGCCGAAAAACAAGGCGATGTATGCAAAAGAAGGCTTTGTTACAGTAGCACTTTCGTGGATAGTAATAAGTATTTTCGGCGCGCTTCCGTTTTTCTTGTCGGGCGCTATACCGGATTTCATAGATGCGTTTTTTGAAACGGTTTCAGGATTTACAACAACGGGAGCTTCAATTTTAAGAGATGTTGAAGCTTTGCCTAAATGCCTTATATTCTGGAGAAGCTTTACACACTTTATAGGAGGCATGGGAGTTCTTGTATTCCTCGTTGCCTTACTTCCGCTTTCGGGCGGCAGTAACCTTTATCTTATAAAGGCGGAGAGCCCGGGGCCTTCCGTTAGTAAAATCGTACCCAAGGTGCGCCAGACTGCAAAGATATTCTATGGGATTTATATATCGCTGACTCTTTTGCAGGTGATCCTGCTTCTTCTTGGCGGGATGGATTTGTTTGAAGCGCTTACTCTGAGTTTCGGAACAGCCGGAACAGGCGGTTTTTCGATACTTAATTCGGGTATTTCTACCTACTCTCCCTACGTGCAGTGGGTAATTACTATATTCATGGTAATATTCGGTGTGGATTTTTCACTCTATTATCTTATTCTCACACGCCGAGTGAAGGATGCTATGCGATCTGAAGAGTTCAGAGCATATATGCTGATAATCATATCGGCTGTTGCAGTTATAGTATTAAACTGCCGTCATTTGTTTGCAGGACTTGGTGAAGCACTGCGGCACAGCGCATTTCAGGTTGCATCGATTATGACGACAACGGGATATGCAACAACAGATTTTGACCTGTGGCCCCAGCTTTCAAAGACTATACTTGTAGTACTTATGTTCATAGGCGCATGCGCAGGAAGTACGGGCGGCGGTATCAAGGTATCGCGTATACTGATAATGCTTAAAAGTATTGGCAGAGAGATCAAGGTTGCGGCTCATCCGAAGGCTACTGCCAAGATAACGATGAATTCAAGACTTGTTGAGCATGAAACTGTACGTTCTGTGAATGTGTACATTGGTATAATGTCGATAATATTTTTCTCGTCGTTACTTGTCGTGAGCATAGACAACATGGATTTCACAACTAATTTTACCGCAGTTGCGGCAACGATAAACAATATCGGCCCCGGATTTGCCGGCGTTGGACCTACGCGCAATTTTGCTGATTACAGCATGCTTTCCAAGATAGTATTTTCGATCAATATGCTTATAGGAAGACTTGAAATATATCCGATGCTTTTGTTGCTCGTACCGCGCACGTGGAAAAGATAAAAAAACTCCCATATGCGGCGTGTTCTTAAGGACAGTAATTTTAAGGGCTGAACGAAATCAATCGTTCAGCCTTTTATCGTAGGTAAATTTACAAGTTGCACGCTTTATAAGGTTTTAGGATATCCTAAATTATTGGAAGATGGTACACATCTTCCCTGCTCGTTAAAGTAGCGGACATTTTTGATATTCAAGATATTTTTTGTACTTCCCGAACATAACGGCTTTGATGTACTGCTCCATATACTCATAGTCGGGGCTGCCCTCGTCGGTTGTGGGGAGCAGTATCTTCTCTTTTGATATTCGATAGTCGTTAATCTCTCGGTTAAAGTTGTATTTCTCGCTCATTCGTTTTGTCATTGTAGCGATGAACAGATAGACATACATTGTGTAGCTGTCGTTCTTCAAGTGGGTTATGTGGTCTGAGGCTATAAACTTTGACGGCTGATAAAAGCTACTGCCGACACTTCCGCTGTTTGCTATTGTCAAACAGTTTGAAAACTCCCTTGTCGTGCGTTCCGTACTGATAAAGCCGTCAATACCATTATTCATTGCTGTCGATGATACATAAGGCATTTTGCCTGCTTGCTGATGCTCTCTAACAAGTCGCTTGCCCCTTTGTATGATGTCAAATAGGTCTTTGAGATAGAACACGCCCCATGTTTTTTCCGCAAGCGGTATCGGTGGCGTTTCAAGTTCAGCATTGACAAAATCAATGTATTTCTGTTTGAGCTTGTCCTCTCGCTCCCTAATGTACTGTTCCATAAAAGCATAGTCAGGCTGTCCGTCGTCTGCTGTCGGTAGCATAATACTTTCATTTGATAATCTGTTTTCGTTGCGTTTATATCCGTAACTATACATTTGTCTGTTTTTATCTAATGCACTAACCAAAAAATGTGCCGTGTATCTATTTAGATGTTCGCTTCTGCCGACCTTTAATGTAGTTGACCCGATAAAATCTTCCTTTTTATATATAGAATAGCCAACAGACCCTTGACCGTCGCATATGAACACAATGCAGTTTCCTTTTGTGACCCATTTATCTTTTTTTTCAACAAACGACATTATGCCGTTGTTTCTATTCGTTGCACCTACATAGGGGAATGTTCCTTGTTTTAGAGTTGATACACTTGAACACTTGCATTTTTCTATTGCAAATATGTTTTTAACCTTGAACGCTTTCCACTCTCTGTCATTAAGATTAAGCATTGTCGCCGTCCTCCTCAAACAGATATTCACGCCCTTGCATTATCATAGAAAACTCAAATGTCAAATAGTCGCCGATTGTCTTTTCAAAGTCCGTTTCGTTAGGTATCTCGTCATTAAAATAGTAAAAACTATGTAGCCACTCGTCAGCGGCTTCTACTGTGGTATATACACAGAACTTGCTCTCGGCTTCCATTTCTTCATGCCATACACTCAAAAGATGTGCTTTGCGGTCTTTTGCGGCTTCGGTTTCGATTAGTCCTATATGCGGAGCTACCTTGTAGCCGTCATTTTCAAAATTGATAAATTTACAAATCTTGTCCGTTTCGTGCGGTATGCCTGCCGTAAAGACTGCGATACACGGAACAGTACCCACGCCGTAAAAGGTGTCTTTGCTCAATGAGATAACGCCCTCAAGAGTATGATGTTTCAAAATGCTCTCTTTGACGGCTTGCTCGTCCTTGCTTTTTCCGGTCATAGCAGACTGCGGAACAATGACAGCACACCTCGCACCGACTGTCAAGCTGTTCAGTAAATGCTCCGTGAAAGCTATCTCGTACAAATCGGGGTTCGCTTTGCTGCCTTGTGAGTATGGCGGATTCATAAAGCCAACTGTCGCACCCTTTAACTGCAACTGATTGGGGTTTAACTTCAAAAAATCCGTGTCTATAATGTTGCTCTTGCCGTCGCCCCTGAGTATCATATTCGTAGTTGCTATCGTGAACATATAGGGTTGAAGTTCAACGCCGTGCAGTTGCTTTTGTTTTATGCTCCGCTTTTCGTTGTCGGTTGTTGCTTGTTTTAACATTTTGTGCATAGCTGCAATTAAAAATCCTGCTGTACCACAACACGGGTCAAAAACTGTGTCTGTCGGTTTGATGTCAACTAAATCACAAAATAACTCTGTTATATGCTTTGGTGTCAATACAATTCCAAGTGTCTGTCCGTCGCCCCCTGAATAGCTCATAAACTCGCCGTAAAATCTGCCGAGATAATCCTCTGCTGATTGGTTATAACGGATAGAGCGATAAATCTTGTCATATAAGAACTCTGTAAAATGTTTCAAGGGTGTCTTTTGGAGTTTCGGCTCTACGGCGTTAAGTTTTGCCGTGTCCTTAATTAATGCAAACTGTGACAAGAGCTTTTGCTTTTTGACTTCCGGTGCTACATTAGCCCTTTGCAAGTTGTCTGCTATTGCTCTGTAAATCTTTTCGCCGTCGGTCTTGATAGTGTCGCCCGTGAGTTCGTCAATGGAAAAGTTTTTAAATTCTATTTCTCTGAGTGCAAGCAGTATGCCCGAAACAATAAGGGGTTTGTCGGTATCTTTAAGACTGCCGTAATTTCTCAAATCTTCGTGTAAAGTGGCTGCATCCTTTAAGATTTCCGCTGTTTCTTTCTCACTGTCCGTGTCCTCTTGCAACACTTCACGCACAAAATACTCGTCGATGTTGCTCTCGTTAAAGGAAATAAAAGACTCAACTTCCGGTAATTCTCTGTAAAATTCTGTTTCGTCTATATACACGGGTGAAATTTTGTGCTTTTTCTCGTCGCCTGAAACACCGAAGGCTATTATCTTCTTGTAGCTTGTATGCTCTGCAAGGTGCTTGCCATAGAAAACCGCACCATTAACAGCGTAGTCGGTTACGGCTTGCACTTCTTGACTGATAACGCCGCCGTCGTCAAGCTTGATATGTTTTGACAAGTCCGCTTTGTCCTCGATAACAAGCAAGTAGTCTTTAACCACGCCCACATATTCGGGAAAGCCTACTCGTCCCGTGCCTTTCTTGGAGGCGGTCTTTAACGCTGTATCTATTTCAAGTATGGAGCTACCTTGTGCGTCCATGATGATGCCCGCTTGTTTCAAAAGCTCCCATACCCATAAATCTGTTTTTACTTCTTTTTTAGCCATTTATTTCCACGCCCTTTTCTTTTAAATATTTCTTTGCCGCTTCGTTAAATAAGTCTGCCATACTGCGTATCTCTTCGTCATATACAATGGTTGACTTTAGTTTGTTAAATATTTTCGGGTCCATTCGGAATTGGACTTGTCGAGTTCTATTTGCTTTATTTTCTTTAATCAAAACAACTCCTCCTA
>SVSR01000028.1 GCA_015064205.1 Oscillospiraceae bacterium | reverse complement strand
GGACTGCCCTTGCCACGGCTCACGCTTTGATGAAAACGGCGAGGTAATTGATAATCCTGCAACAGATGATAAAAAATAAAGGCTGCATATGCAGCCTTTATTTTTTATCATGATATAGGTTTTATTCTCATAGTCAGTGCAAGAATAAAGGTAAGCACGGCACTTGTAGTACATGCTGCAACAGACGTAAGCCATACACCGTTTAACTGCCATACAGGAGTCAAAATAAACAAAAATGCAATAGGAAATACAAGCGTTCCGAAGAAAGTGGTAACAAGAGAGCGTACAGGTCTTTCAAGCGCCGTGAAATAGGATGAAAAGCACATATCAACCCAGCCCGTAAGATAAGAAAGGGAAAACAACTTCATACCAACAATACTGACAGCCAATAGCTCTGTCTCCTCAGGCTTTACGAAAATAGGAGCAACGTATTTCCCTATAAACATCATGAAAAGCATTGAGGCTGAAGACAGGACGATTGCACCGATAATAATGCGCTTGAAAATTGCCTTAACCTTTTCCATAAGCCCGGCCCCATAGCAATAGCTGATGGAAGGCTGTAGAGCGTCGCACATACCAAAGACAAGCATGCCCATAATACTGTCCACATACATGATTACAGAAAACGCCGCAACCGCCGTCGTGCCTCCGTATTTGAGCAAGAATAAATTATATACAATCGACATCACCGACATAGATATATTACTGAAAAACTCGCTGAAGCCATTTGCAAGAATACGGAAAAAAGTTGATGCACGTATGCCTTTTTTGATGTAAAAGAGGTCCATTTTTTTGCCGGTAAATAACCACAGAGTTATAATAGCGCCTGCCGCCATAGAAACACAGCTTGTAAATGCCGCAGCCCACACCCCCTGACCAAGAAATACGATTAAAATCACATCAAGGACAATGTTTAAGATCTGGGTTGCTATGCTTATCCACATGCTAAGCTTTTCTTTGGAGCAAACACGGAGAAAGTTATCAATAGCAAAGAAAATGAGCAAAAACGGCGAAAAAATTGCGTGGACACGAATATACGTAACTCCATAATCAATTGCTTGTTGAGAGGCTCCGGGGGATAGCAAATTAACAAACGGACGTGCAGAGAAAAAGCCTAGTATTCCTATAATGCAAGAGATTACAAATATAACCTTAAGCGAGAAAGAAAACACACGTGAAGCCTCTTCCCTGTTCTTTTCACCGAGCAATATGGAAATACGTACAGAAGCTCCTGTTGCTATCATGTTGGAAAAAGCAAACACGATCATAATTATAGGCATGATTAGATTGATAGCCGCAAGAGCGTCACCGCCGATAAAGCGTCCTACAAACATTCCGTCAGCTATCTGATAAAGTGCCCCGAACGCCATCGTTATCATAGACGGAACAGCACAACGGAAAAACAGTTTGTTTGGTGAAAGCTTTTCAAAAATTTCCGAATTCATAAAATCTCCTGATAAAAAAGCTCGATTACTACAAACGTAATAACCGAGCGCACTCGACACCTTATCTGACATGCGGCCTGCAGAATTCAAACAATCCTACTATCCCCGAGCGCTACGGCGCTCTGTCCTCCGGTGACCAATATTCAATATTTTATTTAATAATAACATATATAGCAAAACTTGTCAAGTGTTCTATTTTTTGAAAGAGTCACTTCTTAATCTTTCCATACAAAGTTATAATTGATCGCTTCACCGCCGTCAACGAGTATATTCTGGCCAGTACAGAAACGGTTTGTCATAGTCAGAAAATATGCCCACTCGGCAATCTCACGGGTGCTTGCCCACCTTTTGAGAGGAGTTTCGTCCATAATCTGCTGCCAGAGAACAGGATCATTTATAACACAATCATTAAGGGGCGTCAGCACACCGCCCGGGTCAAGACTGTTGCATGTAGCACCGTACTTGGCAATGCGCATGGCAACGTTTTTTGTGTATGCAAGTATCCCGCCCTTGCTCGCACAGTATTCGGGGAACTCGGCACCCGTATGTGCGCTCGCAGAGCCGATATTCAGAATTGATCTGATATTATCCTGAACACCGTATTTCTCTGTTATGTGAATCAGGGCTTTGAGGTTTATATCGATATCGTCTTCGTTTTGAGTGCCCGCATTGTTGATAAGCACGTTAACGTTTTTAATATCGGGAAGATTATCATAGTCACGAACATCACACTTGAAATGAGTATAATTTTTGTGTTCTATCGATTTATCCTGTCGGTCAATACCGATTACCTCATTATCCTTTTCAAGAAAGTATTCTGCAATTGCTTTGCCTATTCCCTGAGACGTTCCCGTTATAAGAATTTTCATAGTCTTTCTCCTTTTTCGATATAGTCAAGATACTCGCTGCCGACGTTTTGCTCTCTCCATTTGTTTACTATTCTATATCCGATGGGGGAAAACACAACTTCAAGAATCAGCTCAGCAATAGCACCCGTCAGAGCACACATTGTGCATTGCAACACTGTCCAATGAAATCCGTTCCAGAATATCGGCGCAAAGATAACAAACACGATAAGTGAGAAAATAAGGTTATCTAGAAACTGACCGATAAACGTTGATATATATGTGCGTGTTGCATACGCAAGTTTGCCGTCGGGATTGTTTTTAAATGCCTTTCCTATTGTAAAGTTCATAAAATTGTTGATCACAGCAGACACAAGAAAAGCAACTGTGCTTCCTAAAAGTATGAACCATGTCCCGCCAAGAATACTGTTAAGCGCCGTGTAATCGCTTGCTTCAGACGGAATTATGCTTGCTATATAAAATATGGCGCAAGTTAGCAGGTTGATAACGCAGGCAAGAATGGCGATTCTGTTGGACGCTTTCGGCCCAAAGTGCTTTGTTATTATATCCATACACATAAAAGAAAGCCATGATATAAGTATACCGCCGTCAAGTGCAATAAAATAATTTTGCACAAGCGTTTTGTTGGCAAGGAGGTTCATACATATAACGCTGACAACAAACAGAGACACAACCGTTGACGGTATGCACCTTAGTAAAATTGCCGTTTCTTTCATTTCACGCCTGAACCAATATGCAGTTGATATTGTTTTTTTCTCTTTCATAATTTTCTCCAAAATAAAAACAGGGGTTATAGAACACAAAACCACCCCATAAAAGAAACAGGCCTTGCAAAACGCAAAGCCACTATAATCACAAATTATGAATAGTAGTCCTGGTTTTGTTTTACGACAGGATGGTACAAACGAACTGTCGGATACTATTATATACGAAAACTTTTAAAATTGCAAGAGGTTTTCGAAATTTCAATATACAAATTTTGGAAACAAGCCGATAGATCTAAAGCTTGTTATTCATAGAAAAGATTATAAATTTGTATTCATTCGTGACAAAAAGAAAAATTGTGGTTTTACGGTTGAAATATAAAAAAAGATAAGGCTTTTTTGAGTTTTTGGTATCGTAAAAAATGTGTATGTTTTATGTCTGTCCCAAACGACATCTGTTCGATGCTCGCCGCTCCTTTTGGCACCTTTCCCGCGCTTTCCCCTCGAAAACACATCCTTTCCGGCACTCTTATCTCCATTGTTTCCGTCTGCTCCGGTCGCAGTAGTGGGATAAACTGTGGTCAAAAACAAACTCCCCCGACGCGGTGAGACCACCGCATCGAGGGAGTTGTCTTTAATCTTCTTTGGCTTTGTTCAAATTCCACGTTGCAAGAAAATCGGGATTGACAACAACTTCTCCCGTGGAACGAAGCTTATATTCGCCTTGACGGGCTCGCTTGGTCGAACTTAAATCGGGAGGAAGAGTGAATTCCGTTCCGTCCTTCTGCTTGACACGGATCAAATCCTCAGTTGCTTCCGTAACCGTTCCATAAAATTGCTTTTGTTCGATATATTCATTGTCATGCGTGTAATAAGTGATACCTATCAAAAGGACTTTGCCGATTAACTCATCGAAAGTTATTTCTTTTTCGGCTTCTTCGTCATATTCCTTTCGGGCTTCGTATAAATACATGCCATATTCTTTGTAATCTTCGGGAATGTCATAGATCGTTTTGCCTGATTCTTCCGAAACGTAACGCTCGCATTCTCCGGGGTGTTCGTGGTCAAACGTATCCCATGCGGTTACAAGGCTTTCTACCTTCTTAATCCCAAAATCCTTGAAAAACTTACGATACGAATCTGCATTTTTGGTATAGATCGTCATCACATTGTACTTGCCGAGCAAAATCTCCTCGTGAGATTCGTGGCAACCGAAACCGAAATTGTTCATTCCGTCTTTAACAAGAAAACTACCGAGCGCATTCAGACAATCGATTGCCTGTTTGGCGTCAAGACCGTCGATAAAATATACGTCATAGTCGTCGTTTGCGTTTGTAATAATTTTTTCAGATGTGATCCCATCCTCATTTTTACAAGGAAGATCCAAAATGAAAAACATAGGCTCATTATGTATTTCAATAAAGCGCTTCATCACATCAACGACCTTTGAAGCATTGACGTTCGCATAAATAGCTGTATCTTTTACTTCGTACTCCTCAAAAAGCTTTTCGGGAAACGGTACTTTGCAACACGCTTTCATTTCAAGCATAACGAAACCTCCTTGATGATTTTATACTTGTAGTATAGCATAATCAAGCCCATCTTTCAAGGCCTTTCGGAATTGTTCCTATTTTTGCTATAACCTGATCATTTCCATGTGGACTGATATATTGGTTCCAATATCAACCATTGCCCTGCAGTAGACAAAGAAAAAGGATTCATAAAAAAGAACGGAACGTTTACATGGCGGTGGATTGAAATTACAGTAAAAATATGATATAATATTTTCACCCTAAATCAAGAATTTTACGAGCAGAATATGAAAAAACACTTTGCTGATATCATTACCGGATTGCGTATCGTAGGCAGCATTCTATTGCTGTTCTTTCCTGCGTTTTCCGTAGAATTTTATATCACGTATCTCCTCTGCGGACTTTCCGATATGATCGACGGGACGATTGCAAGAAAAACGAACGCGGTCAGTAGCTTCGGTTCAAAATTAGATACTGCCGCCGACTTTGTTTTTATGGCAGTATGCGCATTCAAACTGTTGCCTTTGGTGAACCTTCCCGTTTGGTTGTGGATATGGATCGCCGTGATAGCAATTATGAAAGGCACCAATATCGTTTTGGGATTTGTTCGCAGAAAGAAGCTCGTGGCTTACCATACCGCTCTGAACAAAACCACGGGGCTTATGCTCTTTCTTCTGCTGTTCACGTTACAATGGATCAACCCAACGTACAGCCTTGCGGTCGTGTGTGCCGTAGCAACCGTTACGGCAGTTCAAGAGAGATGTTATACGATAAAGACAAATGATAAATGAGAAAAAGACGAGGTGATCAAGATGATAAATATTACCGCTTGGATGAATGACTTTTTACAAAAACTAAATCTTACGTTTGAAAACCGTGTGTGGTTTGTAGGCTTGCAAGGTAGTTACGGTCGCGGTGAAGCAACGGAAACCAGCGATATTGACGTTGTGGTCATTCTGGATGAGTTGTCTGCCGAGGACATCCAAATTTATAATGATATGCTGGATACCATGCCCCATAGAGAACTGATCTGCGGGTTCCTTTCGGGGAAAAAGGAGCTTATGTATTGGGATCCGTCCGACCTGTTCCAATTTTGCCATGACACTACGGCTATCAAGGGAAGCCTTGAGGCCGTTATGGCAGTTATTGATGAAAGCGCTGTAAACAGAGCGATCAAGGTCGGTGCTTGCAACGTCTATCACGGATGCGTTCACAATATGCTGCATGAAAAGAGCAAGGATGTATTGAAGGGATTATATAAATCCGCCTCTTTCGTTGTTCAGGCGATTGCTTTCAAGCAAACGGGCAAGTATATCAGCCATCAAAAAGAACTCGTCAAAATGGTATCTTCCGATGAACGAGTAATCGTTGAAACCTTTATGAATTTGAAAAACGGCGGAACGGCAGAGTTCAATTTGATGTCCGAAACGTTGTTTGCTTGGGCGAAAAAATGGATTGCTGAATAACAGACAGCAACAACGCGTTGCTTGTCATCTATAAAAAACGAAAAATCAGCCGATGAAGAATCAAAATTCCTCATCGGCATTTTTTAATCTACTATTCTTCCGTCGGTAGAGATTGTTACAACTCTCCACGGAATAAATTTGCCGCTTGCCTGCAAGGCTTGCTTTACGGCGTGTTCAATACCGCCGCAACAGGGCACTTCCATACGAACAACCGTAACACTCTTAATGTCATTATTTGCAATAATGGCAGTAAGCTTTTCGGTATAATCGACCATATCAAGCTTTGGGCAGCCGATAAGCGTAATATGATTACGGATAAACTCATTATGAAAATTTCCGTATGCAAAGGCTGTACAGTCCGCCGCGACAAGCAGTTTTGCACCGTCAAAGTAGGGTGCATTTACGGGGACTAACTTTATCTGCACAGGCCACTGTGAAAGCTGACTGTTAACAGGCGCAGAAACACCGCCTAAATCGCAACTTTCTCTGCGAATGGTTTTAGAGTTCGTGCCGGGGCAACCGCAAGGCAACGGCGCTTTCTTTTCCTTTGCCGCAACAACGGCTACCTCATCATAAGCGGGTGCTTCTCTTTCTTCAAAGGTAATAGCGCCCGTAGGACAGGCAGGAAGACAGTCTCCAAGACCGTCACAATAATCCTCGCGCATAAGCTTGGCCTTACCGTTTACCATTTCAATAGCGCCTTCGTGACAAGTGGCGGCACACGCACCGCAACCGTTACATTTTTCTTCATCTATTTTAATGATTTTTCTAATCATAAAAGTTCTCCTCTCTTGATTTTGCAATTGTATTATAGTATACTAAATAAAACAAATCAGTTGTTTTTACAACGGAAAAGAGATTTTATGAAAAAATATATTCCTATTTTGAAAAGAACTCAAATGTTTGCAGGTGTCACCCAAGAAGAAATCGCATCCATGCTTTCTTGCCTGGGCGCACGGCTTAAGAGTTATAAAAAGGGCGAATACGTACTCCGCCAAGGTGAGCATTTGAGCGACATTGTCGTGTTGGTGGAGGGGAATCTCCACATACAAAAGGATGATTATTGGGGCAACCGCAGTATTTTAGGTCAAATCGCAGTAGGCGAAATGTTCGGCGAGGCTTACGTTGCTCCCGAAAGCGGCGCTTTGCTTAATGACGTGGTGGCTGTTGAGGACAGTACGGTTATATTTTTTGACGTAAAGAGAATTATCACAACCTGTCCTACGGCTTGCCGTTTTCACGCTGTGGTCGTGCAAAATATGTTTTTCGCAATTTCCGAAAAGAACAGAAGACTTGTGCAAAAGCTCGGTCATATGTCAAAACGCACAACACGTGAAAAACTGATTTCTTATCTGTCCGAACAAGCAAAAAAACAAAACAGCGCAAGCTTTACAATACCGTTTAACCGCCAACAGCTTGCCGATTTCTTGTCGGTTGACCGTAGCGCGATGTCGAACGAGCTGTGCAAAATGCGTGATGAGGGACTGCTGGAGTTTGACAAAAATCGGTTTAAACTAAAGTAAGGATAAGGAGAAAACCAATGGATATAAATTCATTTTTCAAAAGCGTAATTGATTCAGATACCGCACCCGTTGTTATTTGCGATTTAGAGCATACCGTCGTGTATATCAATCCAGCCTCAATTTCACGCTACCGCACCGATATTACGGGCAAAAGCATAAAGTCTTGCCATAATGCCGAATCAGGCGCTAAAATCGACCGTGTAGTCGCTTGGTTTAAAGAGAGCAAGGATAATAATGTAGTTTATACTTCTCGCAACGACGAGGAAAATAAAGACATTTATATGGTCGCTCTGCGTGACGGTACAGGCACGCTTATCGGCTATTACGAAAAGCACGAATATAGGAATCGTGAAACCGCTAAGCTATACGATATTTAACGCTTGCCTTTTTTTCATTCCTTGCCAACTGACAAAGCCGTAAATATCGTTAAAAAGGAACGCCACAAAGCATACCACAACTGAGATATAACGTATGTAAGATATGCTTGCAAGCACCCATAAAACGATTAAAACGATATCGTTTGCGGCATAGGCCAAGGCAAAGTATGGGCTTCTGCGAAAAGTCAAATATACTGCAAGAAAGCTTGTTGTAACAGATATGGTGCTCGGCAATATGTTTGCAGTGTTAAAATGCTCTAAAATAAAATAGAAAATAACGGTTACTATGACGGTCAAAATCCACATAAATATCTGCTCACCGCGTTTTATACTGTTGACCGCAACCTCTGCTTTATTGCCCTTATAAGGATTACGAAGCCAGGAAATAAGCGCAAAAACCGCCATCGGCATTGTCATTCCAAGGTAGGTAATCATCTCGCCATAATAAGCAAAGGTGTAGGAAATAACGCCGTAAAGCAAACTGAAAATAACCATCAGAAACTGCCCGAACGGATTGCCCTTGGCGTTAAAAATCAGCGAAGTTACACCAACAACCGATGCAATAAGCGTTAAATAATTTGCTCTGTCGAATGCAATAAAAGAAGCGACTATCAAAAACACCGATGCCGCCCAAAGAGCGATTTCAAGTTTAGAAAAGTAATTCAAAATTTTTCGCATAATAACCTCCAAAAAAAGAAGCATCCGCATACACATCTTCAAAGACCTAATGATGTGTAAACGGATGCTTTATTTGCATCTTACTACCCGGTGGCAGTTTTTATTATGGGATTATATTAGCATAAAACTGCTTTATTGTCAAGTTTATACTACTTATTCAAAAGAAACGGGCTTGGTTTCGCCGGTGGCGAAAGCATTGGGGCCGGGGTCCGACATAGAGAAATACATCTTCGCGGCCTTGGTAGTGCCGAAATCGCGGTTGGAGCCGGAGTTTTGCACCTTGTTAAAGGCGTCGCGGAACATCTGGTTGTGCGCTTCCTCGCGGTTCAAAAGAAAGTCGATGGTCTCGCGCACCTTCTTGTCATCGATCTGACGGTAAAGGTATTCGTAAACCACCTTGGCGCGCTGTTCCGACGCGATGTTGCTCAGCAGATCGGCGCACAGATCCCCCGTAACAGTTACGTAATCCGCCGTCCAGGAGTAACCAGAAGCGTTGATCAGACCGGGGTTGAGTCCCAGGATCACGTGGGACTGAATCTCGCCGCAGGGCACCTTGGCGGCGTCCACGTCGTGACCGTTCAAGAGGTTGATGGTCTGCGCCACCATCTCCATGTGACCCAGCTCCTCCGCCGCAATGTCAAGAAACAGATCCTTGATCTCGGGATCCTTGATGCGAAAGCTCTGGGACATATACTGCATCGCCGCCTTCAGCTCGCCGTTGCCGCCGCCCAACTGCTCCTGCAACAGCGCCGCATACTGCGGATTGGGTCGCTCCACCTCCACGGGATGAAACAGCATCTTTTCGTGTTTGAACATATCCATACCTCCGTTTGTTTGGTATTAGTTATTCTTTCCAATTCGGAGACGGATATTCAAACACATCGTAAATAAGCCGTATCAATGCTTGCCCCACAGTAAACAAAGGAAAGAACGTTTCGCAACATATACGCCTGCCATATGTGACGAAAAATGCGAGGCAAAACTGTGGTCAAAAATTTGCGAATTTCCTGAAAGTGGGGATTAAATGGCAAAAATGACCTAAAACGGAGTTAAAATCTCTGTTTCAGGTCATTTCTTGGTCGGAATGACAGGATTTGAACCTGCGACATCTTGGTCCCAAACCAAGCGCGCTACCAACTGCGCTACATCCCGAAGTTTATTAGATAACAGTGTACAGGTGAAGACTTATTATTATCAAGTCTCTATTTGCTTCTTGACAGCAGATGTTATCCGCCGCTACATCCCATTTTATTAAGCCTTACTATTATACCAAATAGCCGGCATACTGTCAAGAGGCAAAGCCTATTTTTATAAAAAGAAAAGGAGAGTTGCCTCTCCTGTCCTTTCTTACATAAAGAACGTGTGATTTCCATGCTTATAAAGCACCGGCCTGTTTAGCGACACCCAAGATACGGGTACAAGGTTCATATTAACAAAATACATTGCTATGTCAGACATGACCGTACCTGTAAGCACGGCTTTTGCCGCTTGCGTACACTCGCCGCACGGTGTATTGTATATCGCACCGTTTGCCGTCGGTGTAAACTGCACGCCGTTTGTTCTGTCAAATATTACCCCATACACGGTATTTGGGAAATTCGGACTATTTTTTCTGTTGAGTACCACGTTGCCTACAAGTAATTTCCCGATATACGGCTCACTGCAGCTTTCGGCGCTGATTATTCGCGACATCCAATAAAGCTCGTCCTCACTGTACCTTGTATTATTTGATATGTAATCTCCCGATGTTTTAAGTGTGATATGTTCGCTTTCGCTATCATATTCCACTTCCGCTCCGAGGGCTGTTGCAAGCGATCGCACAGGTACGCAAACACGGTTGTCTATAAGCCTAACAGTACCGATAGACTCTATGGTATTGCCGTTAGCGTTTATACTGCGAGAACCAATCTTTGCACTTAGATCAAGTCCGCTTGATGCAAAATGTGCCTGTGTACCGTCAAAATCCGCAGTAGTTGTGCTTTTCATACCAATAAGTGCACGTGCGCTTACATATGTAACTCCGTCTTCAATAACAAGTGGCTCATCCGCAGGATACGATGTTCCGTCATAGGTTAATCCTACAGCAGCAGAAGACAGCGTTGCATACAATGTAAACAAAATCACAATAACAAAGATAATAATTTTCTTTTGTACCAAACTGTTTACTTACCGCCTTTCTTTTCTATTAACGGCAACCATGCGCCGTCTTGTTAATTATACCTTATTTTCACTGTCGACTCAACCACCTGATTATGGCACTTTTTCCAAACATATAATATAAGAAGAAAAAATATCAAAATGCTATTGCTTTTTTTGTAGAAATGTGATATATTATCTGTGATTTCAAATTTGCTTGTACGGTAAATATAACACAATGCAATAATTAACATTTCTGATATATTATTACACTTGTGGCAATATTGCTATAAGTTATTCCCGCAAAGACGAATTTGATACAATATAATATAAAGGACTCGGTACATAAGTATGAACACTTTATTATCAGTATCCATTGCGCTGCTCGCAGGTCTTCTGATGACCAGACTTTTCAAGCCGATGAAACTTCCCTCCGTAACCGCGTATCTTATAGCAGGCGTTCTTATCGGACCTTACTGCCTCGGTGCACTCGGCATTCACGGACTCGGCTTCAATTCTCACAGTGATCTTTCGACACTTGCTCTCGTTTCTGAGGTAGCACTTGGATTCATCGCATTTTCTATAGGTAATGAATTCAGACTTGAAGACTTAAAGAAAACAGGAAAACAGGCCTTTGTTATCGGCATATTCCAGGCGCTCGTAGCAACGCTGTTTGTTGACATCGCACTTCTCGGTGTCCACCTTATTATGCCCGACAAGCTGACAGCTGCTCAGGCAATAACTCTTGGTGCTATTGCAACTGCAACAGCGCCTGCGGCAACACTTATGGTTGTTCGTCAGTTTAAAGCACACGGCCCTCTCACAAAGCTTTTGTTACCTATCGTTGCTCTTGACGATGCTATCGGCCTTATCGTTTTTGCAGTATCGTTCGGTATTGCCAAAACAATGGTAAGCGGTCAAATGGATCTTGTTTCAATTATAGTTAATCCCCTTATTGAAATCACCCTCTCACTTGTACTCGGCGCAATTATGGGGTGGGTGCTCACACAGCTTGAAAAGCTTTTCAACTCAAATACAAACCGCCTCAATCTTACAATAGGCGTTGTATTTCTTACCGCTTCTCTTTCAATGATCGAATTCAGTATAGGACCTGTTCACATAGGATTCTCCTCACTTCTCACATGCATGATGCTCGGAACTGTGTTCTGCAATATCTGTTCTCTTTCGCACGACCTTATGGAGGCATCAGACAAGTGGACTTCCCCTCTTTTCGCAGTATTCTTTGTTATAAGCGGAGCTGAACTTGAACTTAATGTATTCGCCGACTGGGCAATTGTTGTTATCGGTATCGTTTACATTATTTTCCGTTCACTTGGTAAATATCTCGGAACACTTGGTAGCGCAAAGGCAACCAACTGCTCGCCTGAGATATGCAAATACCTCGGTATAACACTTCTTCCGCAGGCGGGAGTTGCACTCGGCATGTGCACGATAGCCGCTGCACAGTGGCCTGAGCAGGGCGGCCTTATCCGTAACATAACTCTGTTTGCAGTACTCATATACGAGCTCTTTGGACCTATGTTTACAAAGATGGCACTTACCGCAGCAGGCGAAATCAAGCCTATGAGCGACGAAGTAAAACAGCGCCGTAAGAACAAGCTTGAAGCAGCCAAGGAAATGAAAAAGTAATACATAAAAAAGCCGTGAGAAATCTCACGGCTTTTAATTTACAAAAAACAAGGGAGATGCGATTGCATCTCCCTTTCTTATTACTATTACTTAAGGTTGTTCTTAAGTGTTTCGTATTCGTCCCAGAGCTCCTTGGGCACACGTGCACCAATGCTCTTATAGAACTCGTCAATTCCGTCTGCTTCCTCTTTCCACAGTGCCTTATCAACGTTGAGAAGTCCCTTGAGTGTGTCGAGGTCGAGGTCAAGTCCTTCAATGTTGATGTCTTCGGGATTAGGAACGTAACCGATAGGAGTTTCAACTGCTCCAACCTCATCACGGCAACGAGCAAGTATCCACATAAGAACGCGCATGTTATCGCCAAATCCGGGCCATATGAAGTGTCCTTCATCATCGGTTCTGAACCAGTTAACGTTGAATATCTTAGGCGGATTGGGGATCTTCTTGCCCATTGCAATCCAGTGTGCGAAATAGTCACCCATATCGTATCCTACGAAAGGACGCATAGCCATCGGGTCACGTCTTACAACGCCAACTGCACCTGTTGCAGCAGCTGTTGTTTCAGATGCCATTACAGAGCCTACGAATACACCGTGGTTCCAGCTTCTTGACTGATATACAAGGGGAGCTGTCTTAGCACGGCGTCCACCGAATACGATAGCTGTTACCGGTACGCCCTTAGGATTGTTAAATTCAGAAGAAATGCAGGGGCAGTTCTTTGCAAGAGCTGTAAATCTCGAGTTGGGGTGAGCACCCTTTTCGCCGGACTCTGCATCCCACGGTTCGCCCTTCCAGTTGATAGCATTCTTGGGAGGATTCTTATCAAGGCCTTCCCACCATACAGTATTGTTTTCTGTATTGTGAACTACGTTTGTAAATATTGTATCACGCATTGTTGTTGCAAGTGCGTTGGGGTTAGACTTGTTGTTTGTACCGGGAGCAACGCCGAAGAATCCGTTTTCGGGGTTAACTGCCCAAAGTCTTCCGTCTTCGCCTACTCTGAGCCATGCGATATCGTCACCTACGCACCATACCTTATAGCCCTGATTTTTATATATTTCCGGCGGAATAAGCATTGCAAGGTTTGTCTTACCGCAAGCAGAGGGGAATGCAGCTGTAATATAGCTGATCTCGCCCTTAGGATTTTCTATACCGAGGATAAGCATATGCTCAGCCATCCAGCCCTCTTTACGTCCGAGGAAGGATGCGATTCTAAGAGCAAAGCACTTCTTACCGAGAAGAACGTTTCCGCCGTAACCTGAGTTAACAGACCAGATCGTGTTATCTTCGGGGAAGTGAACGATGTATCTGTTTTCTTCTTCGAGCTGTGCCTTGGAGTGAAGACCTTTGATAAAGTCGTCACCGTCTCCGAGAGCTTCGATTACTTCAGCACCTACTCTTGTCATAATAGCCATGTTGAGTACAACGTATATAGAGTCTGTAAGCTCGATACCGTATTTAGCGAAAGGAGAACCTACAACACTCATAGAGTACGGAATAGCGTACATCGTTCTGCCCTTCATAGAGCCTGTGAAAAGCTTTGTAAGCTTTGCATACATTTCTGCAGGGTCCATCCAGTTGTTGATAGTTCCCGCATCTTCCTTTGTCTTGGTGCAGATATATGTTCTGCCCTCAACACGAGCAACGTCGTTTACCGCTGTTCTGTGAAGATAGCAATTAGGAAGAATGTCTTCGTTGAGCTTGATAATTTCGCCTGTGCTCATAGCCTCTTTGCGAAGCGCTTCGATCTGCTCTTCACTGCCGTCTATCCAGACGATCGAGTCGGGCTGAGTCATAGCAGCCATTTCATCTACCCATTTTAAAATGTGCTTGTTAGGTGTCATGGTTTTTCTCCTGTTTATATATTGATAAATTAATAACGTTGTTCGGGTATCCAAATCCATACCCATTTTACATTGTATCACTATTTATTCCGTTTTGCAAGCAATTTTTTCTTTTTTATTCCATTTTTTACACTTTATTCATCATTAAAACTTTATTATATATAAATATAAGGGAACGCACCCTGATAAACGGGCAGTTCCCTTATATCGTTTTCATAAATTTATTGAAATCGTCTCGATTCATAAAAAGGTTAAGCGCTTCAAGAAGCGCATTCGGCGTCAGTGTTTTGGGAAGTTCAAGTTTTTCGCAAACAAGCTCGCGCATCTCTGCGGCGCCGTCTTTGCCCGAAAGCCCGAATTCGTAAAAATCGGGTTTGGTAATTTTTTCTCCCTTAACAGCTTCTTCGCCGGCATACGGTTCAAGCAATTTTCTTATAACGTCAACTCCAATGCCTTCAACGCCAACAAAGCCTTCTTTTGACGGCTTATCTTTTCGCTTCTCTTTTCCGCAGATCTGCGGAGTATACAAGTTTATTATCCTGTCTGCAGGGATCGTGTTTTTTACACATGATCGAATAAGCATGCCTGCGCTGTCGCTGTCGGATAAAACTATTATTTTTGTCTGCTTTGCAAGGTGTCGTAAGAGTGCACGTTTTTCATCGTTTTTGAAAATTCGAAAGCCTTCGCTCGTTATTATGAGGGCGTCTGCAACACTGTCAAGTTTGATCTTGTCATATTTACCTTCCACAAGTATCGGATAGGATATCTTAAGCTTTTCCATATCATCAACCTCTACTTTACACCGGCAATCTCACAAATAAGCCGTTCAAGAACAGTATAACTGTCTATCGGCAAAGACTTAAGCATAACGTCTGCGCGCGATGCTGACTCGGCTATACTAAACAACTTTGATATACTTGTATTCCTGAGCGACTCCATGTAAAGCTTGACCTTATACTCGTGCATTGAGCATTTCGCCGCCGTTTCTGCACGAGTCAAGCCCTCGTCCATACAGCCTCGTACACGGATAATATCGGAGATCACGCGCGACACAGTAGACAATATGATTATCGGCTCTTCGCCGCGGCTTTTCATATCCGAAAGAATATAAAATGCCCTGGCACCGTCCCTTTTCATAAGCGCGTTTGCAAAATCAAAGGGCGATATTTCCTTATTGGATGCGATTATCTTATAAATATCGTCAAGAGCAACTTTGTTTCTACTTTGAGAACTAACGTAGGCGATTATTTTATCAAGTTCGCTCTTTAAGAGGAGCATACTGTGCCCTACTCGCTCGATAAGCATGCGTGCAAGCTGTGGATCAAATTCAATCTTATTCTTTGCAGCTATCTTAGTAAGCCACGAGCAAAGCTTCGCATCACTTTCATACGGAAATGCGACCGCCTTTGTTACCTTGCAAAGCTCCCGTGTAAGATTCTGATGCGGCTTTGAATCCTGCGGCATTTCAGCCGAAGTTGAATATATGACCACAACCGAGTCTGACGGCGCATTTTCGAGTATCTTCAACGTTTCGGTAAAGTCACCGGGCTTGAGCGCCTTAAAATCCACCTCGTATATTTCAACAAGCTTGCCCGCATTATCTTCTTCGGCCATAGCAAAAAAATCAAACATTGATGCCGAATTGAGCGCTTCTTCCAGATCGCCCGGAGTAAACTCATCGTTTGTAAGTCTTTTAAAATTCACGTTCGATCTGTCGCCGACCACAGCCTTTTCTATTTCATGAAGATAATACTGCTTTAAATAGTCCTCCTCGCCGTAAAAAAAGTACACGCCCGAAGGACCCGTCTTTATTTCTTCTTTTATAAAGTCCGCGCCAAAAACTTCCTTTTTCTGCGCCATCGGAGACTCCTTTCAATCAACTATATTTGCTTCTATAATCATTTTTACGCGTGCAACCGTTGCTCCGCCGTTTTCAAGAGTATACCCGAGCATAAGGCTTCCGCCGTTATCATCAAGCCTGTTATCAAGTTCGTACGTACGAACAACAAGCTCAAGCACCATGCCGCTTACGTCGTATACACAAACGTATCTTTTTCCTTTTTCAAAAACCATAGCAGTTCTGCATATGCCGTTACGCTCCATTGTAACTATGCCGGATTCTGCATCATCATAAGATATGGTCGTTATCTCGTTTGACATATCTTCATCGGTTTCAACGTACCTGAGAGCAAATCTGCCGTTTTCACGGCTTATGTATCCCTCTGTGATTATTTCAATGCCTTCGCTAGGAAAGGCACTTACATCTTCGTTTTCAACATCATCAATATATTCATCAGAATCTTTTTTCACACCTTCATTTACCATATTTCTGACGTCATACATATCGTTATTTTTTACTTTTAATTTTACAATTACCTTTTTTTCCATAACGCTCTTTCCCTGATAATATTCTTTTTAAAGTATAGCATGAGCGGGCGATTTTGTCAATCGCCCGCAGTTTCTTTTTCAACAAACGAAAAGGTCATTTTACCCGTTGCAATATCAACTTCATCAAGACATACGCGGAGTTTTTCTCCAACCTTATAGCTGTTACCGTATGCATCTGTCAGCTTCATATGCGACTCGTCATAAAAGCCAAGACCGCCAAGTGTTGATATCGGAACTAACCCCTCGCAGGTATTATCAAGCTCTGCGAAAAAGCCAAATGAGGTAACCGACACTATAATACCGTCAAACTCTTCGCCAATACGGTCCTTCATAAAATATGCTTTGTATACGTCGTCAATAGCACGTTCTGCACTCAGAGCGCGGACTTCGCCCTCGTTTGCCGATTCGCAAGCGCTTGAAACGTCCGCGTTAACGGGGCATGCGTCTTTGTCGGCAATATCTGTTTCGCTATCGTAACAAAGACTGACACCGTCAGCGATAGCCTCTTTAAGATAGCGGTGCAATACAAGATCGGAGTATCTCCTTATAGGAGAGGTGAAGTGAGAATAAAATTCAAGAGCCAACCCGTAATGTCCCAGCGCAACAGGCTCATACCTTGCCTTCATAAGCGAGCGCAAGAGCACGGGCGAAAGCGCACGGGTAGCATTCTTCTGTGCGGCAGCAAAAAGAAGCTTTTGCATGTCTGCAGGTTCAAGTTTATCTGTGCGCATCTTCATCTTTTTAACTTCAACACCAAGATTTTCGGCATATTGAAGTAATACTGCGCTTTTTTCAGAGCCCGGCTTTTCATGAATTCTGTATACACCGTGTATCCCCTTTGCGCATACAAGCCTTGCAACAGCCTCATTAGCGCATAACATGAACTGCTCAATGAGCCTCTCGCATATTCCTCTTTCAACACGTACTATATCAACTGGATAGCCATTGTCATCAAGCTTTATAACCGCCTCTCCCGACTCAAGCTCAAAGCAACCGCGCTTGTCGGCACGCTCAAGCAATACGTTGTAAAGCTCTACCGCCTCGTTTAACATATCAAGTACATTTTGAGGATACTTCTTTTTAACAGATTCGTCTGCACTGTTATCAAGAATCGAGTTAAGTTCGCTGTAAACTCCGCGCGATGCGCTTGAAATTACGCTTTCCCTGACTTCGCAAGTCTTTATTTCGCCTTTCAAGTCAAGATTTATAATAGCACTCAGTGTAAGCTTGTCACTATCCATATTGAGCGAACAATGCCCGTTCGAAAGCTGCTTAGGCAGCATAGGTATCACTTTCGAAGGATAATACACGCTGTTGCCGCGCACTTTCGCTTCGGCATCAATCAGGCTTCCACGCTTGACGTAATGTGCAACGTCGGCAATATGGACACCAAGCACCCAACCGTCGTCCTTCTTTTCAACCGATATTGCATCGTCAAGGTCCTTAGCGTACTCGCTGTCAATAGTAAACACAGTCTTGCCTCTCAAATCAAGTCTGTGGGTACAGTCGTCTTCACAAATGCCTTTATACGACTCTGCCTCAGCCATTATCTGCGATGAAAACTCACGCTTAACACCCGTATCGTATAAAATCGCCTCAACTGCCGCTTCAATCGTGTCTGCAGGTCCGAACACTTTTTCAACTCTTCCAACGGCCATGCTTTTTCTTGTGGGATATTCAAGTATTTTTACAGCCACGCGGTCGCCTGCCTTCGCATCTAAGGCTTTTGCAGACGATATTCTTACAGGATAGGATATCTGCTTTCCCGTATCAGGAATAAATTCAAACGGACGGACAGATACGTTTTTGCCGCCGCGACGAACATAAGCTTCACCTTCATAAAGCCTTCCTATAACAAGCGCTTCATTTCGCTTGGTTATTTCGGTTATTTCACCGTCAATGCGACCTTTGGAGGTTCCCCGTCTCAAAATAAATCTTACCTCATCTCCACCCGATGCTGATAAGGTCTTTGATGCAGGAATAAACACATCATCATCAAAATCCTTGCAGCTTACAAATCCATATCCGCGCGAAGTTAAAGAGAATATACCGATGTGAGTGTTCTGCACTCTGTTATATGGCCTGCTTTTGTTCCTTTTTGCACGTGCGGCCATAGAGGGGCGCGAAACTTCTTTTTTTCGTGATCTTGAGCGCGTTTCACTCTTTTTTGAAAATTGTTTTTTAATGTTTTGTCTTTTCTTCTTCATAATATTTTCCCATATTTGAAAATACGCCGTTTCCGAACAAACGGAAACGGCGTTTGAGTTGTATAATTATTATACTGCCAAAAATAAAGTTTTATTCAGCGGCTGCTTCTGTATCCTCTACAGCTTCAGCAGATTCAACAACTTCGTCAGATACAACCTCAGAATCCGACTCAACAACTGTATCAGCAGAAGTATCAACAACAGCATCTGTTACAGAAGGATCTACGAATTCAATTTCAGTGTTGGGCTGAATGATATACATTACAGCAACGAGTACAACGAAGATAATAGCAACGATAGCTGTAAGAGTGTTGAGCTTCTTATCTATAGTAGCACCCTTTGACTTACCGAAGAACGTTTCTGCACCGCCTGCAATCGTACCGGAAAGCTTGTGAGACTTGCTACTCTGCATAAGTACTGCAACTACAAGGAAAACAGCGGCAACTAAAAGTATAATGCCTAAAATTGTCATTAACATATCCATTTAAAATTAAACCTCCGCGATGGTTAAAATTGTGATTATTTTTGTACACATCACGAGTATTTTAACACAACTGAGCCAAAAAAGCAATAGCAAAAATAAAAAATTCTCATTTTTGTTTAAAAAAGAGATAAAGCCTAAGAAAACGAGACATAATACATATATAACATACGAAATACACAAAAGGTTAAAACTACAAGGAAAAAATCATTTAAAAATCGAAAAAAGTATTGACAAGCAGAATAATTTATGGTATCATAATTCTTGTCGCAGATAAAAGGCTGCACATAAAGGTGCCGCTCATAATGCAGAATACGGAGAGGTATCGAAGTGGTCATAACGAGGCGGTCTTGAAAACCGTTTGGGTGCAAGCCCACAAGGGTTCGAATCCCTTCCTCTCCGCCATACGAAAACAACGGCGAAAGCCGTTCATATATAATAAATTCGGAGAAGTACTCAAGAGGCCGAAGAGGCGCCCCTGCTAAGGGTGTAGGTCGGGTTTACCGGCGCGAGAGTTCAAATCTCTCCTTCTCCGCCAAAAAACAGACAGTCCATTCGGGCTGTCTGTTTTTTTATCGGGGAGATTTGAACCGAGCGACGGTACGGCGCGTGAGGGAGCGTTGCGAGCGCCGCCGGTGGCGGATGAAGCGAGCATAAGCGAGTGACAAAACAAGGAGTATCGCGACCGAGTCAGGTCGTGAGACGACTATGTTTTGGAGGTGCGACGGTTTCTGCGCGCAGAAGCCTAGAGAATCTCTCCTTCTCCGCCAAAAAAGACAGTCCATTCGGGCTGTCTTTTTTTATCGGGGAGATTTGAACCGAGCGACGGTACGGCGCGTGAGGGAGCGTTGCGAGCGCCGCCGGTGGCGGATGAAGCGAGCATAAGCGAGTGACAAAACAAGGAGTATCGCGACCGAGTCAGGTCGTGAGACGACTATGTTTTGGAGGTGCGACGGTTTCTGCGCGCAGAAGCCTAGAGA
>SVSR01000027.1 GCA_015064205.1 Oscillospiraceae bacterium | reverse complement strand
TGTAAAGCCCGCAAAAAAGATAGCAAACGGGATTATGCTTGCGATCTTTGCAGTAAGCTTTGGCGGCTCTACCATCGACCTTGTATGGCACGGTTTTCAGTTTCCCAACTGGCTTAATTTCAGATACAGCTTTATTTTCACTTTTCTTATAGTTCTTATTGCTGCAGAGGCATTTATCAATATAAAGAGTATATCGGGAGATAAGATTACTGCCGTTGTTATAGTATTTATGCTCTTGTGCGCCTTTGTTCAGAAGCTTGAATACGATAAGATCCATATGCTTGCATGTATATGGACGGCGATAGGTATGGGAGTTCTATGCCTGATAGGTATAGGCGTGTATAGATCGGGCAGACGAGGCGGTGCTCTGGTTTTACTTTGCTTAACGGTAGTTGAACTTTATGCGAACGGTGTTGCAAGCGAATATATGATGCATAACGACGTTGGCTTTTCAAAGCATAGCTTGTACGCTGATTTTGCCGAAAAGTACAGACCTGCGGCAGAATATATGAAAGAAAACGATCCCGGACTTTACCGCAGTGAAAACTACAAGATAAGAAAGGTCAACGATAATTATACCATAGGCCTTAACGGTATATCGGGCTCAACTTCAACGCTTAACAAAAATGTTATAGACTATTTAAGCGATATGGGATATTCATCGCGTTCCCATCATTCAAATTATACGGGAGGTACTCCCGTTGGCGATTCGCTTCTCGGAATAAAGTATCTGCTTGGAGATTTTGCAACTAATGCCGACCCTGCATATGATGAAATATGGACGGATGAGGAAAATAAGACAAAGCTTTATGAGAATCCGTATGCTTTGTCTATTGCCTATACTGTGGCAGATGACTTTGAATTATTTGATGCAACTGCCGCGAATTCTCCGTTTGAGCTTATGAACAGAATGTGCGCAGAAATGCTTGGACGTGAGAGAGTCGAGCTTTTTTCTGCAAACAAGTATGATGCAAACCTTGAAAATGTGAGCCAGTCAAGCTCAAACGGTATGAGAAAATACACGAAAAACAAGGATACCGGAGCGCGAATCAGCTTTGTTATAACGGCTGAAAGTGACGGTGTTATGTACGCATATTTCCCCGTAACCAACGGATACAGACGTGATATATCAATAAAATATAACGATACTACTGTTAAAAAATATCTTACAAGCGATAATCACGGCATTTTATGCCTTGGTAATTATAAGCGCGGAGAGATAGCATACCTGACGGTTACTCTTGATGAAGATAACGTATATTTTGATCCGGCAAATTATTTCTACACTCTTGACAGCAAAGTGCTTGACAGCGTTATGGGTGATTTGAAGAAGGGTGACGCAAGTCTAAACGTAAATTACTCGGATACTAACTTTTCCGGTAGCGTTAATGCAGATAACGGCAGAAACACTCTTATGCTGAGTATGCCTTATGATGAAAATATCGCGGTCTATGTAAACTCCAAGCGGGTGGACACCTTTGAAGTTGCAGGTATATTTACCGGAGTCAGAATAGAGGACGGCGTTAATGAGTTTGAAGTAAAATATATTCCCAAGCAGTTTTACTTCGGGCTCCTTGCAGCCCTCGCAGGCGTTATAGTTTTACTTTCGTATAAACTTTTGCAAATGCGAGCGTGCTCGCCAAATCAGCCATGCGTGGCAGACGAAAGTATAGCTGAAGAACAAGAGGGAGAGTCTATATAAAGATCCTTGCGATAAAGCAGGAGAGTATTATAACAAAAAACATTGACATAAACCCGATAGGAAGAGCGTAGCGCGTGTTCTTTACACCAACGGCTGAAAAATATACTGCAAATATGTAAAGCATGGTGTCTGAGCTGCCTGCGATAACAGAAGCTGTGAATCCTGCAAGACTGTCGCTGCCGACACGCGAAAACAGATCGGTAAGAACAGAGTTCGAAGCGCTTCCCGATATTGGTCTTACTATAAGAAAGGGAAGAATATCTGAGGGTATTCTCAGAATATCGGTTATAGGCGATAAAATCCGTGAGAGAAGCTCACCGGCGCCAGATGAAGTGAACATTGAAGCGGCTGTGCACATTAGAACAAGGCTTGGCAGAAGATTTACAGCCGTTTTAATGCCTGACTCGGCACCTGATATAAAATTTTCAAACAAGCTTTTTTTAGAAAACAAAAAAAGAATCGAGCAAAAGCAGATAATACATGGTATAATAAGATCTGTTAATTTCATAAGACAGTCTCTTTCATTTTTTCATTCTTGAGGTTCGTGAAAGACTTGCAAATACACGCGAAAGTAATACAGATAAAACCCATCCTGCGACAGAGCATATCCAAATAGGTATCAATATGCGGTATGCATCAGTACTGCCGTGCGCTGCTCTGAGTGTTATGAGCGTCATGGGAAGCAGACTTATCGGAGAAGAATTCATTACTGCAAGCGTTATCATATCGTCGCTTGCAGTATTTTTGTTTTCATTGTCAAGCTGCATTTTTTCAAGGGCGGATATAGCAAACGGTGTTGCGGCGTTTCCTATTCCAAGCAAATTTGCGGCGATGTTGGCCGCGCACTCATCTATACCATTTCCCGTTTTGTAGGCGGTAGGAAATAAAAACTTAAGTATCGGAGATATCAGTCGCGCAAGTTTTTCTATGGCTCCCGATTCTTTTAAAACGTTCATAACTCCGCACCATAGGCACATCATAGGCAAAAGAGTAAACGTTAGCTCAAGCGCACGTGCGGCTCCGTTTAAAACTGCCTGCGAGAGCTCATCTGTACGTGAGCAGACTAACGCTGAAATAAATGATATTATCGACATAATACCAAAGGTTTTTTGAAGCATATCATAATTCCTTTCTTAAAAAACAGAAATTACACAACAAATTCACAATTTGTTAATTGACAGTTTATGGGAAATAATGTAAAATAATAGCGAAATCGAAAATTAACAGTAATTTCCACATCATGTTGAATTTTTGAAAGGACGGTATAAAAAATGAAAAACGAAGCTATGGATATAAGGCAGCTTGATTCTTTGGGACGAGTAGTAATACCTAAGAAAATGAGAGTTGCGCTTAACATAAGCGAAAATGATAATTTAAGAATATCGCTTGAAGGCAATGCAATCGTTATCAGAAGAGACCAGCCGTTATGTGCTATATGCAGGCGCGAGCGTGATCTTATAGAAATCGGTGAAGCATATATCTGTTCCGGCTGTGCCGCAGAGATAAGTGAAAAGTTTTAAATGAAGGGGCGTTGGTTTTAACCGGCGCCTTTTTGTTTATACAAGTATATGATTATGTGCATAAATTAACAACTAAAGTAAATAATATCCTTGAAAACTGTTTATATGTAAGTGATAAATATTGAAAGGATATCGGATGAATTTGTTAAAAGGTTCTCAAAGACGAATGATAAAGATAGCGGGGTGTGCAGATACGGTTTTTGAAGAAGCATACTTTATTTTAAAGCCGAACAGCGACAGAGATACAATGAGTGAAAGAGAGATCATTGCTGAGGCGAACAGAATAATACGTGAAAGCACCGTCTGTACAGACAAGTCACATAAGCGTGTTGTTAAAATAAACTTAAGTACCCTTTTAGCACTTATAGTTACAAGCATTATCGGGATTGCGGCATCCGCGCTTTCGCTTATTATGCTCTTTTGAATATTAACACAAATTTCATAAAAGAATATTGCAAAATAATATAGCATACTGTATAATATAGTTATGTTAAATGTTCGTTTGTTCTCGCATTAAAATAAGCTTTTGGATTGATCGCCCGTTCCAAAAGTAATATTTAAAGCTTGCACGTTTGTTCAGGCTTTGTTTTTCTACGTGAAAATACAGGCAATAAAATCGGTGCCCGATCGCCTTGGTATCGATGATATTTACATATACTAACAACTATTATGTTTAAGAAAGGAATAATAATGGCAAAAAATAAACTTAAAGTAATGTTTTTGGGCGGCCTTATGGAGATCGGCAAAAACATGTGCGCGCTTGAATATGAGGACGATATAATAATTATAGACTGCGGACTTGGCTTTCCTGATGATGATATGCTCGGTATCGACCTTGTAATACCGGATATTACTTATCTTGAGAAGAACCGCGATAAGATACGTGGGTTTGTAATCACGCACGGACACGAGGACCATATCGGTGCGCTTCCGTATGTGCTGAAAACTATAAAGGCTCCCGTATACGGCGCAAGACTGACTATGGGTATAATAGAGAATAAGCTTTTGGAGCACCAGCTTGATTATACTCCCGAGCTTAACACCGTTAAGTCCGGAGACACGATCAAGCTTGGATGGTTCAAAGTTGAATTTATTCACGTTAACCATTCAATAGTTGATGCATGTGCGCTTGCTATAACGACCCCTGTCGGTGTAGTATTCCATTCGGGAGACTTTAAACTTGATTTAACACCTATTGAGGGACAGATGATGGATATTGCCCGAATTGGTGAGATAGGTAATAAGGGCGTACTGTTACTCCTGGGAGAGTCCACAAATGCGGAGCGACCGGGTTATACTCCAAGCGAAAAGAACGTTGGAAAATCACTTGACGATATATTTATAAAAAATGCTGATAAAAGAATAGTTATAGCAACGTTTTCTTCAAACGTGCATAGGGTACAGCAGATAATAAATGCTTCTGCAGATCACGGACGTAAGGTTGCTGTAACCGGCAGAAGTATGATAAATATTGTAAGCACGGCAGTAAAGCTTGGGTGCATGCATGATCCCGAAAAGGTGCTTATTGATATAAACGATATTAAGAGGTATCCGCCTGAAAAGCTTACGATAATTACAACGGGCAGCCAGGGCGAGCCTATGAGTGCGCTTTACAGAATGGCGTTCTCGGATCACGACAAGGTAGAGCTCGGCCCGAGCGATCTTGTTGTTATAAGTGCAACTGCTATTCCGGGCAATGAAAAACTTGTAGGTAATATCATAAACGAGCTTTACCGCAAGGGGGTTACGGTACTTGATGACGCGGTTGCGGACGTACACGTCTCGGGACACGCATGTCAGGAAGAATTAAAGCTTCTTCACGCTCTCGTAAAGCCGAAGTTCTTTATGCCGATACACGGCGAATGTAAGCATCTCTTAAAGCACCGTGAGCTTGCCATTGAAATGGGAATGAAGCCGGATCAGATATTCGTTTCGGAAATCGGTAAGGTGCTGGAGCTTACCAAAAACAGTGCAAAGTGGGGTGCTAGCGTACCTTGCGGACGTGTGCTTGTTGACGGACTCGGCGTTGGAGACGTTGGAAATATCGTGCTTCGCGACAGGCGGCACTTGTCGCAAGATGGTATTATAGTTGTTGTTGCAACGGTTGACGTTGAAATGGGAAGTATAATATCAGGTCCTGATATCGTATCACGTGGATTTGTTTACGTAAGAGAAGCGGAAGAACTTATGGAGCAGCTTCGTGAGGTTGCAAAGGTAGCGATAGATGCCTGTATAGATGAGGGTTACGCAGATTGGAATGAAATAAAGAATACTGTAAGAGACAGTATGTCAAAGTTCATATTCAACAAAACGAAGCGCAGACCTATGATCCTGCCGATCATAATGAACGTATAAAAAGAAAAGCAAACTCATTTCGAGTTTGCTTTTTGGCTATTAACAAAATCAATACTTGATTTCGACTTCCTTGCCGGTCTTTGCAGATTCGTATATAGCGTCGAGTATCTTCATAACTATAATACCGTCTTCAGCAGTTGCTCTGCAGGGAGTGCCGTTCTTGATGCAGTCAACGAAGTGCTCAATTTCAGCAACAAAAGCGTCCTTCGAATCCTTGAGGTCGCCGATATGAGGAGTAAGGTCAGCAAGGAATCCGTTTATTTCGGTGTACATTGTGAGCTTGTTGTCCTGAGACTTGATACCGCCCTTTGTACCGAAAAGCTCACTCTTTATAACAGACTCAACGTTGAGCGAATAGCTTGTTTCAAGAAGCGTAGCCGCACCATTATCATATCTGATGATAGCAGTTGCCGCATCTTCAACGTCAAATATGTCATCCTTTGTGGAGTCAGCTGCGATCCAGCCTACATTTGTTTTAAGATGACGGCGGTCGCCGAGCTTGTCAAATGCTACTGCTGAAACGGATACGGGCTTGGGGCTTCCCATTGCATATCTTGTGTAGTCGATAACGTGAACGCCGAGGTCGATGATAGGACCACCGCCAGAGCGCGACTTATCGCTGAACCATCCTCCGGGGCTTCCGTGACGTCTTAAGTATGTAGCTTTTGAGTAATACACGTCACCAAGATAACCGTTGTCAATAAAGTCCTTAACAACGCGGCTACCGTCTGTAAAACGCATTACAAAAGCTATCATAAGAAGCTTGCCGCTCTTTTCAGCTGCTTCTTTCATTTCAATTGCTTGCCGTGTATTGTATGCCATAGGTTTTTCGCAGAGAACATTGATTCCTGCATTAAGTGCTTCGATAGCACAGCTTGCGTGGTTGCAGTTCCATACGCAAACGTCAACTGCATCGAGTTTTTCATTTTTGATCATTTCGGTAACGGAAGTATATCTCTTTTCGATACCGAATTTCTCTCCTGCTTTGTTAAGACGCTCTTCATTAATGTCGCAAATTGCAACAACTTCCGCGTCTGCTACCTTCTGGTAGGCCCCGAGGTGCACATTTCCAATGTTACCTGTACCGATAACACCAATACGAAGTTTGCTCATTTTTGTATCCCCCTTGTGAGTACAAATATTTGGTTAGTTAGATTATAGACCAAACGATTTTGGAAGTCAAGGGTTTTGACAAAAAATATGAATGTCCGAAGACACTTTATTGCTGTTTTTATTCTCTTTTGGTACCTCAATAAATAGAAATAAGTCCCCGGTTCAACCGGGGACTTGACTTTTACTCAATAATATCAAATTTTGTGGCTATAATTCTCGTTTGATCCTTTTGTACGCTTATAAAACCGCCCTCGACATTTGCTCTTATCTCTTTGTTTTCCTCGGTCGTAATTTTGGCTGTACCACATCCGAGCGGTGCGGCGTAATCGGTGTGTTTTCCAAGTATGCATATATCTCCGTCTGCCGCACGGATTACAAGTTTAGTTACCGGACCTTCAAACTTTATGCCAGACATTGTTAGTGCTGTTAAATTAAAGCTTGTCATGCTTTTGCCTCACTTGCCCTAGCTTTTTCTACAGCTTCTTCTATGGTTCCGACAAAGAGAAATGCAGATTCGGGAAGATTATCGTGCTTGCCTTCGATAATTTCCTTGAATCCTCTGATAGTTTCCTTTATCGGCACATATTTACCCGTCATACCGGTAAACTGTTCGGCAACTGTAAAGGGCTGTGAAAGGAATCTCTGTACCTTTCTTGCACGGCTGACAGTAAGCTTGTCTTCTTCTGAAAGCTCGTCCATACCCATAATTGCGATAATGTCCTGAAGTTCTTTATATCTCTGGAGTATCGCCTGAACTGCACGTGCTGTTTCGTAATGCTCTATACCGACAACATCGGGAGATAGTATACGCGAGGTAGAATCAAGCGGATCTACTGCCGGATATATGCCGAGCGAGGATATTGCACGGGAAAGCACTGTTGTTGCGTCAAGGTGAGCAAACGTTGTTGCAGGAGCCGGGTCTGTAAGGTCGTCGGCGGGAACATATACTGCCTGAACTGACGTGATTGAGCCACGCTTTGTAGAGGTAATTCTTTCCTGAAGCGCACCCATTTCTGTTGCAAGCGTCGGTTGATAACCAACGGCTGACGGCATACGTCCGAGAAGTGCTGATACCTCACTGCCTGCCTGAGTAAATCTGAATATATTGTCGATGAAGAGAAGTACGTCCTGTCCCTCTCTGTCGCGGAAATATTCTGCCATTGTAAGGCCCGAGAGTGCAACTCTCATTCTTGCCCCGGGCGGTTCGTTCATCTGACCGTACACAAGTGCGGTTTTGTCGATAACGCCCGACTCCTTCATTTCATTATAAAGGTCATTACCCTCACGTGTACGCTCTCCTACACCCGAGAACACGGAAAGTCCGCCGTGCTGCTTTGCAATGTTGTTGATAAGCTCCATTATTATAACGGTCTTACCAACTCCGGCACCGCCGAACAGACCTATCTTACCGCCCTTTGCGTATGGGCAGATAAGGTCGATGACTTTGATACCTGTTTCAAGTATTTCGGTCGTGCCTTCCTGCTCGTCATAAGAGGGTGCACTGCGGTGGATCGGCCATCTTTCGCTCGCCTCGGGAGCGGGTATGTTGTCAACAGGGTCACCGAGTACGTTGAAGATTCTTCCAAGTGTAGCATCACCCACGGGAACGTTTATACCGCTGCCGGTATCAACAGCATCTGTGCCGCGTACCATACCGTCGGTTGAACTCATGGCGATACATCTTACCACGTCATCACCGAGGTGCTGTGCAACCTCTGCAACTACCTTTGCTCCGTTATTGTCAATTTCAATAGCGTTAAGCAAAGCCGGGAGCTTGCCGCTTTCAAATTTTATGTCAAGTACAGGCCCGATTACCTGTATTACCTTGCCTATATTTTTCTCACTCATGTCTATATGCTTATCCTTTCATAAGTACATCTGAGAGTTTTAATTTATTACAATTCTCCGGCGCCCGACACGATCTCGGTTATTTCCTGCGTAATAGCCGCCTGCCTTGCACGGTTGTATTTTAAATTAAGTTCTTCAATCATTTCCGCTGCATTATTTGTTGCAGCCTCCATTGCCATACGTCTTGCGCCATATTCGCTTGCAAGCGATTCGCATACCGCAGCGTATACCATTGAGCTTACGTACTGCGGTACTATTGCATCAATTACGGCTTCGGGGGAAGGCTCGTACAATGTAAGAGCCCGTGCTCCTTTTGTATCCGAGTCGATTTCTGCAGTCATTGGCAAAAGAGTCAGAGCCTTTGGCTCTTGTGCGAGCATTGATACAAATTCGCTGTATACAACGTACAATTTATCAAATCTTTGATTTGTATATTCCTTTGTGAGCACGTCGCAGATGTGTGTGCATTCTTCGGTATCGGTATCATCTGCTCTGAGCATATTGTTGTTTATTATTTCATATCCGTGATTATAGCAGTATTCGTATGCCTTTTTCCCAATCGGGTAGTAGCATACGTTGTCACCAGCGGCAATGCTTTCTGCAAGCTTAAAAACGTTATTGTTAAATCCGCCTGCGAGTCCGCGGTCGCCCGCCACAAGGACTATACACGATTTTGTGTGTTCGCGTACAGCCGTATACGTTGACATAACACCGCTTCCGCAGTTTTTTACGATGCCCGACATAGTGTCGTGCAAAAGCTTCATAAAAGGAAGCGTTTGCTGCGCTCTCTCCTTTGCCCGTCTGAGTTTTGAGGAGGCAACAAGTTCCATTGCTTTTGTTATATGCATTGTGCCTTCAACGCTTTTGGTGCGGGTTTTTATGTCCTTCATCGAAGAAGCAGCCATTTAAACCTCCGATATATGCCTTAATTTATGTGTTAAATTTTTCCTTGAATTTCAAAATAGCCGATTTGATCTTTTCCTCGTTTTCAGGTGTAAGATCCTTGGTTTCATTTATATTCTTGTAAATATCATCATGGATATTTTCAACAAATTCAAGAAATTCCTTTTCAAAACGTGAAATATCCTCAACTTTTATATCTGATAACAGATTATTTGTTGCTGCATAGAGAATAACAACCTGTTTTTCAACGGGCATAGGAGTATTTCTGTTCTGTTTTAATGTTTCCACTATGCGTGCACCTTGGTCAAGGCGAGCTTTTGTATCTGCATCAAGGTCTGAACCGAACTGGGCAAATGACTGAAGCTCTCTGTACTGTGAGTACTGAAGTTTAAGCGTTCCGGCAACCTTTTTCATTGCCTTTATCTGAGCACTGCCTCCAACTCTCGATACCGAGATGCCGGGGTTTACGGCAGGTCTGATACCGCTGTGGAAAAGCTCTGTTTCAAGGAATATCTGTCCGTCTGTAATTGAAATTACGTTTGTGGGGATATATGCGGAAACGTCGCCTGCCTGAGTTTCTATTATGGGAAGTGCAGTAAGAGAACCTCCGCCGTATTCGGGAGCAAGCCTTGCGGCACGCTCAAGCAATCTCGAATGTAGATAGAATACGTCGCCGGGATATGCTTCGCGTCCCGGAGGTCTGCGGATCAGAAGCGAGAGTGCTCTGTATGCAACGGCGTGCTTTGAAAGATCGTCGTATATAACGAGAGCATCGAGGCCCTTGTTCATGAAGTATTCGCCGATAGCGCAGCCTGCATAAGGAGCAATATACTGCATAGGCGAAGATTCTGAAGCGCTTGCAGCAACAATTACGGTATAATCCATAGCGCCGTTTCTTTCAAGTGTTTCAACAAGATTTGTCACCGTTGAATTTTTCTGACCGATGGCAACGTATATACAGATTACGTTTTTGCCCTTCTGATTGATTATGGTATCGGTTGCTATAACCGTTTTTCCCGTCTGTCTGTCGCCGATTATGAGCTCACGCTGTCCTCTTCCTATCGGGATCATAGAGTCAATAGCCTTGATACCCGTCTGAAGCGGTACACTTACAGATTTTCTTTCAATGATACCGGGAGCGCTTGATTCGATAGGACGCATCTCGTCTGTGTCAATGGGTCCCTTGCCGTCAATAGGCTTACCGAGAGCATTAACTACTCTGCCTATCATAGCGTCGCCAACCGGCACGGAAACAACCTTCCCGGTACGCTTTACAACGTCGCCCTCGCGTATTTGGCTGTCGCTTCCGAGAATAACCGCGCTGACAAAGCTTTCCTCAAGGTTGAGCGCCATTCCGTATACACCGTGGGGAAACTCAATAAGCTCGTTTGCCATGCACTTTTCAAGTCCGTGAACATTGGCAATACCGTCGCCAACCTTTATAACGTAGCCGGTCTCGCTTTCTTCGATACGGTTACTGTAATTCTTTATCTGGTCTTTTATTATTTTGCTGATGTCATCAGTCTTAAGTTTCATAATTATGACTATACCTTTCCGTAGCTTTTTGTGTCAAAGCTGAAAAATCAGAGACTGTGAATTCTGTATCAGATGTCTGCTTTGTTTATCATATGTGCAAGGGTATCAAGCTCAGAGCGCACGCTCATATTTATCTGTCTGCCGCCGTATTTCAAAAGTACGCCGCCAATAAGAGCAGTATCAACGGTGTTTTTTAAAACGACCGTTTTACCTGTGAGCTCTTCAAGCTTTTTGCTGATTGCCGATTTCTGGTTTTCATCAAGCTCTATGGCAGTCAGTGCCTGGGCACGAAGAATGTTATGTTTTTTGTCAAAAAGACGCGAAAATGCTTCCGTAGTACCTTTAAACTCGTTAAGGTGTCTTGCTTCTACAAGAATCATTATGAGATTTTTCAGATATTCATCTGCACCGTCAAATGCTATTTCTGCAAGCTCTGTACGCTTTGATTTTTCAAGCGTAGGATTATCAAGAAGTCTGACGTAATCGGGGTTTTGCTCTAAAAGCCTGCAGATCTCCTGCATCTGAGCGAAAATATGCTCTTCGCGCTTGGTTTCTTCTGAAAGCTCATAGAGAGCAAGCGCATATTGTTCACACAATCTTTTCATTATTCTTCACCCATTTTATCGATGAAGCTGTTAATGAGTTCTTTATGTTTTTCTTCATCAAGCTCTTTTTCTATGATCTTTGAAGCTATCGAAACGGCAAGGCCGGAAAGCTCGTCTTTAAGCTCATTTTCTGCGTTTCTCTTTTCTGCTTCGATCTGCTTGTCCGCACGCTCTATAATTCCTGATGCAGTTTCGTGCGCTTCGGATATTATCTCTTCGCTTTTTAAAGCGGCATTCTTTGTTGCACTTTTGATAATTTCCTGCGCTTCTTCCTTTGCGTCTTTTAAGCTGTCTTCGTATGATTTTCTGAGCTCTTCGGCACTTGATTTTGCGCTTTCGGCATCGGCATAAAGAGCTTTTACTTCGTTTTCACGGTCGAGCATCATTTTTCTGACAGGCTTGAAAAGAAACTTTTTCATCAGAAGAAAGAGTATGAGAAGGTTACCCCATGTGAATATCAGTGTCCACACGTCTATTGTGACAAAACTTAAAAACTTTTCCATGCGTAAGATATACCTTTCATAATATCCAGAGGCTCTGAAAACTCAGAGCCTTTAAACATTTTATCAGCCTGCGATCATTCCGACAAGGGGATTTGCAAAGAGAAGAATAAGGGCAATAACGAGACCGTAAATACCTGTCGATTCCGCAACTGCACAACCGAAAAGCATTGTTGTTGTGATATCCCCTTTTGCTTCGGGCTGACGGCCAACGGCTTCAGCTGCTTTACCTGCCGCATATCCCTGACCGATACCCGGTCCGATACCTGCGATCATTGCAAGACCTGCGCCTATTGCTGATGCTGCGAGTACAATTGTTCTGTAAAGTTCCATTTTTATTTCCTCCGTTTATTGAAGTCTTTGATTTATACGCCGCGCGCAGCTTCTTCGCTGCCGGCACTGGACACAAACACCATTGTCAGCATACATATGATGTATGCCTGCAAAAAGCTTGTGAACAAGTCAAAATAGATTGAAAGAATAGCAGGTACACCAAGCTGGAATATCGGGATACTGCTTATAAATGCGTTTGGTATCCATCCAAGTACGAATGCACTGAGCGATGCAAGCGCACCGTACATAAGAGATGTTATAACCATACCTGCCGCTATATTTCCAAAATGACGGAATGACATAGATATGGGGTTGGCTATTTCGCCAACCAGATTGATTGGTAATAAAAAGGGGACGGGTTCAACAAATCCTTTGAGCCAGCCCTTGACGCCGTTACATCTGATGTTGTTTGCTTGAACCATAACAAAAGTCATAAGCGCCCAGCCGAGTGTTGTTGAAAGGTCTGCTGTAAGCGGCCTCATACCGAGAAGGCTTGAAAGGCTTCCGAGAATGGAAAGGGTGAAAAGTGCGCCGATGTACGGAGCAAAGCTTAAATAACCGCGTCCCATCGTTGACTCAACCATATTATAAAGCATGCCCACGAGTTTTTCGGCTATCACCTGCTTGCCTGTAGGCACTTTTTTTAAGTCGTGCGAGAGCCATATGCAGACAAGGACTATTACAGCCATTATTATCCACGAGTTTGTAACCGTTTCCGTAACGGGTATGCCGCCGAAAATCGGTATTTCGAACATTATTTTTGGTCCGTTCATTTATCTGTATCCTTTTTCTTGAAAATCAGATTAATAAGTGTTATTACCGGCCGGACAAAGATAAAGGGAAGGATCGTAACGTATCCGTTAAAATACGGAAGCTTTATGCCGATAACGATAACAACAGCCATGAAAAGAAGCCTTGCGGTATACGTTGCCTGAACGTAAGATCTGGCATTTTTTTCATCTTTTTCAACGGCTTTTGATACTACAAAGGCGAGAAAAGTAAAGTTAAGTGAAGCGCCGACCCAGCCCAAAAGCGCGCCGGTTATAGCAGTATAATCAAAATATGGAGTGAAGGCCAAAATTATTACGGCAAGCGCACTTAAAATAAAAATGCATGCAGTAACCTTGAGTATGTTAACTCTTATTTCATTATTCAATGTCATCATCCCTTTTATGAGTTTGTTTATTCCCGGCATCAAAGCTTATACGGTTAAATAGCTTCCATAGCGCAGAGTATGATGTAATTATACCTAATAATATTCCTATAAGAACGACGTAATTACCAAGCTCAAATTCCGTTTTTACAAACTGGGCAATAACAATCCATATTGCGATTGGTATGATTGCAGTCAGGGCTATTTCGGTAAAATATGAAATTGCTTTTGCTATTTCGTTTAATCTATTATACATACAGTATTATTTCCCACAATTACACATTATAATAATGATACAATATCTGCCATATAATTATGTTAACAAAAAAAGTACAATCGGTTAATAATTTATAATGATAGCACAAAAAAGATGTGAATAATTGCTATGTTTTTAACAAATTTGCTATTGATAAATGAAAATGTTAGTGGTATAATAAAAAACAAATCTTAGATATCTTAAAGAGGAGTTTAATTATGAAACGCAGAGTAAATAAAATCATTATGGCTTCGCTGTTTGCAGCCTTTGCCTGTTTGTTCACGTTTATATACATACCGTTGCCGCTTGGATATGCAAACTTAGGCGATGTTATAGTAATACTTGGTGCATTTTTGCTTGGCCCGTTGTACGGTGTGCTTGCTGCCGGTATCGGTCCGGCTCTTGCGGATCTTTTTATGGGATACGCGATGTACATACCCGGAACGTTTGTTATAAAAGCTCTTGTTGCACTGACGTTTGTTATTTTGTATCGCACTTTCAGTAGGAAATTCAAGGCAAATTTTGTTGTATTTGTATTATGCGCGATGTTGTCTGAGTGTGTTATGGTCGGCGGTTATTATCTGTATGAGTCATTACTTCTCGGATACGGATTTGCAGGAGCTGCGGCGTCGATTTACGGCAACTGTATGCAGGGTACGGTTTGTGCGATCATCGCATCTGTTTTACACAAACCGGTGTCCCAACTGCTTGCAAATATAAATAAGTAAAACAAAAAATGCACGGTGTTAAAACCGTGCATTTTTATATTAATCACTTGGCAATATAGTAGAAATCATCGCCCGGAAGCTTTCCGCCTACAGCTGCAGGATTCTGATTGTAAAGAACATTCAGATATCCGTTAACAACAGGCTTCATATCCTCGCCGATTGTTCCTGTTACATTACAGAAGGGAATAGCTTGTTTTGCTATTGCCGCTTTGAATATTCCTGCTTCTTCAACGAGAGTTGCCGCGTCTTCAACATTTGCGTTGACAAATTTGCAGCTTTCTGTGTATTCATTAAGGAAAGTCTTTACTGCCTCGGGATGATCTTCAACAAAAGCCGTTCTGGCAATTATAACGCCTGTTACAGTTTCGCTCTCTGCATCGATCTTCTTCCATTCTTCGCCAAGATCAAGTGCGATCTCAAGACCTTCAACCTGGCTCTTTGCCACTATAACGTAAGGCTGAGGAAGCATTGCAACTCCGCTTTCGCTGCCGTTCAGAAGAGCTACAATTTCTGCAGGCTCACTCTTGAATTCGATAGTTACGTCATTATCGGGATCTATACCGTTTGACGAGAGTATATACCTTAGAGTATATTCGGGGGTTGCGTTCTTTCCCGTTGCATATATAGTTTTGCCTTTTAGATCTTCAACAGATGCAATGCCGGTATTCTTGTCAAGAATGTAAAGAACTCCGAGATTATTTATAGCCAGGAGTTTTACGCCGCCTTCGGTTTTGTTATAAAGAATCGATGCAAGGTTTGCAGGTACTGCGGCGATATCAAGCTCCCCCTTTATGATGAGTGGGGAGATCTCGTCGGCAGAGCCGGCAATGGTGAATTTATAATTACCTTGCGCTTCGCCTTTTGATGAGTCGGATATTACCTTTACCATGCCGATAGAGGTAGGGCCGGTCATGCCGGCAACTCTGACTTCAATGTTATCGGGCGTATTTTCGATAATTTCTTCAGTATCGGAAACGCTTTGTGAGTCACTTTCATGGCTGATGGCATTATTCTGTACACCGCAAGCTGAAAGCGAGATGAGAAGCATCGTTAAAACAAGTAAAACAGACAGTAATTTTTTCATTTTTCTGTTCCTTTCTGTATGTATTGGTATATTAGTAAAGTATAAGAATATTATCCTTATATCAGTATGAGTATATACTAAAATATAAATAAAATCCGTTGCATTTGCAACGGATTTTATCTTTTATAAAATTTTTTGAATATTTACCGTGAAATTTTTTCCGCTGAATGTTATAAGCCCCTCTGCGTTCATTTTAGAAAGCTCGCGGGAGAGCGCGCTGCGGTCGCAACCGAGGTAAATTGCCATGTCGGCGCGGTCAAAGGGGAGCGCGAAATTGTAAGATTTGTATTTTCTGACCGATTCGGTGAAAAAAGCAATAAGTTTTTCGCGTATAGACAATTTTGATAATATCTGAATACGGTCGTTCATAGTAAGAGCACGGTTTGCAAGCAGTGAAATAAACCGGTTTAATAGTTCTTTTTCTCTGTTGCCCGTTAAATTGCCGTCCTGTATTCTTTCGGGAGACAGCCAGAGAATATCCGTGTCTGTAAGTGCCGTGGCAAATATCTCAGACTTTCTTTTAAGATAGCTTAAAGATTCTCCGAAGGTTTCGCCCGGAAGCACGGTTGCCATTATCATCTGAGAACCGTCTATGTCAAGCGTGTATATCTGCACAGTGCCGCTTAATACAAGCCCGAAGCTTTTTAAATTATCTTCCGGACTTATGAATATCTGACCCTTGGCATAGCTTTTTTGGGTGGCTTTGAAAAAATCAAGAGCATGATCAAGCCCGTCTTCGCACAGAGCGGAAAACAGGCAGGATCTTTTTAGTACAGAATTCTTTACTATATCCATAAAGCACCTCGGCTATTTTAGCAAATTATATATTTCTCTTGCAACGCTTTGGGCATCAAGAGAGTGTTTTCTAAGAAGCTGCTCTCTGGAGCCGTGAGCAACGAAATCGTTGTCTATTGCACGTATAAAGCATTTTTGTGAAAAGCCGTTTTCGCTAAGCATAGAGGTTATTTTTTCTCCTGCCGAGCCTGCTTTGATGCCTTCTTCGAGAACATAAACAAGCTTAGCGCCATCAGTTAGGGCGATGATCTTTTCCTTGTTTAGCGGAAACACCTCAACAAGCTTTATTATTCTTGTGTGAATATTGAGCTTTTCAAGCATAAGTGCGGCATAGTATGCATTATCGGTGATGCGGCCGTAGGTTATGATAACTGCATCCGGTTTTCCCCGGCCCATGGCGCAAAGTCCGCCTAAGTCAACAAAGTTACTTCTGTCATACTTACTTTCACCACCTCTCGGGTAGCGGACAACTGTAAGCGTGTTTGAACTAAGCGCATCGTCTAAGCACTCTCGCAGCTCACTATATGTTTCGGGCGAAAAAATACGTATGCCCGGTATTGAAGAAAAGAGCGAATAGTCATAAATACCCTGGTGGGTTGCTCCGTCTGTGCCAACGATACCTGCTCTGTCGATAGCGATTACGAGCGGTAGCTTCTGAAGTGCCGCATCGTGCGATAATTGGTCGTAGATTCTTTGGGAAAAGGTACTGTATACGGCAAAAACAGGCTTCATTGATGCAAGGGCAAGGCCTGCGCTAAAGGTGGCGGAGTGCTCCTCGGCTATTGCCGTATCGAAAAATCTGTCGGAATAGGTGCTGGAAAACTCCCGCAGTCCCGTGCCGTCTGCCATTGCAGCCGTTATCGCACAAATGCGCTTGTCCTCTTGCGCAAGTTTGCACATGTATTTGCCGAATTCTGAGGAGAAGTCGTTTTTTACGACGGGTAATACTCCTTCGTCCTTGTCAAAAGCAGATGTTGAGTGATAAATTTCCGGTTTTTCTTCGGCAAGCGGATATCCCTTGCCTTTTTTTGTTACTATATGTACTACCGTACAGCGGTTTTTGGTTTTAGCTTCTTTGAGAGCATCCTCGAGCTTTTTAATGTTGTTTCCGTCAACGGGACCGATGTAATCACATCCGAGACTTTCAAATATATTATAATTAGTTGTTATGCGTTTTATCAGATCGCGTATGCTTCTTGCGAATACTACAAGCGAATTGCCTACAAACGGTATTTTCGAGCATATCTTACGGATTCGGCGCTTGAATGCAAAATACTTTGTACTGGTTCTTATTGTGGAAAGACTGTGGTGCATACCGCCGACATTTTTTGATATTGACATTTCATTGTCATTTAAAAGTATGATAAGATTGAGATTGCCGTTTCCGCAGTTATTGAGCGCCTCGTATGCCATACCGTTTGTAAATGAGCCGTCGCCTATAACGGCAACAGCCCAGGCGTCATCGCCCTTTATATTCGATGCACATGCAATTCCGAGAGCGGTTGAAATTGAAGTTCCCGAATGGCCTGAATATACTGTGTCATATTCGCTTTCTGAGGGGTTTGTAAAGCCGGACAGACCGTTAAATTTTCTGAGAGTTGCAAACTCGCTTTTTCTTCCTGTCAGAAGCTTGTGGGCATAGCATTGGTGAGAAACGTCAAAGATTATTTTATCTTTTGGAGTGTCAAAAACGCGGTGCAGGGCGATAGTTGCTTCAACCATACCGAGATTAGAGGCAAGATGCCCGCCGTTTTGCGATACCGTATTGATTATTTCTTCTCTGATCTCGCCGGATAGTAGTGCAAGACTTTCGTAGTCAAGACCTTTGAGATCTTTTGGAGAGTTTATACTTTCAAGCATTTTTAACCTCTGAGTCTGATGTTTTCAACTTACTGTTCAGATATAATTATAAACGTATGCGGTGTTTTTGTCAATTGAGAAAAAATAGACGTAAAGTAAATATAAATGTGTTTCCTATGATTGACTTTTTAACAAATATAGTATATAATGTTAAAAGATCGGAGAAATACCGACATTATATTAAATAACGGAGGAAATCATAATGTTCAAGGAATTTAAAAAATTCATTATGAGAGGTAACGTGATCGACCTTGCTGTCGGCGTTATAATCGGTGGCGCGTTTCAGAAGATCGTAACAAGCCTCGTTAACGATCTTATCATGCCGCTTGTCGGTCTTGTAACCGGCGGTGTTAACTTTAATGACCGTTTTGCTATTCTCAGATTGCCTGAAGCAGGACTTCCTGAGGGAGTTACGGTTGATGCGATAACTACTCTTGATCTTGCCAAGCAGTATGGTGTAACAACCTTTAATTACGGCGCGTTCATTACTGCTGTGCTTGATTTTCTTATCATGGCTTTCGTTATTTTCCTTCTTGTTAAGGGAATTAATACGGTGTCTGATATGACAAAGAAAAAAGAAGAATCTGCACCTGCTGCACCAACGACGAAGAAATGTCCTTATTGCTTAAGCGAAGTACCGCTTGAAGCAACAAAGTGTGCGCATTGTACAAGCGAACTTGATAAATAAAAAAAGCACCGCGTTTCAATTTCAATAATGAAACGCGGTGCTTTTTTATAGCTTTATTTTTCTTTTGCTACACAAAAATTTATAATTCTGGCGGCACAATAAAATGCGCCGACGAGTTCAATTGCGTATATTAAAGGTCTGTCGGTATGACCGGTACTTAGTATCTTGTAACAGACGAGATTAGGAATTGATGAAACGGCGAGCAGAATTGTACTTGCTGCGGCCGCCGGAGCATAGGAAAGTGTATTTTTAAATCCTAACTCAAGTCGTGTTTCAGCAAGTAGAAAGAGCGAAAATGCCAGTAATGCCGTTTGGTGGTAGGCGCGGTTCGGACTTGTTATCAAAATATCCATGTCGAAGTAAATTTCTACAAGCGCAATTACGGCGAATATGATAGGTGTCATTGAAAGCAAGGCTTTTGCTCCGGTATTTTCGGATTTAGACAAATATTTTGATAAATAGTAAACCGAAGAAAAAATTCCGGATACGGCAAGCAATGTTTCAGCGGTTGACAGCTTAGTTTGTGTAAGTGCTGAAAAAATCATAATTAATGAAAAAATCAAGAAAATAAAACCTAAAGTAATTCCGGTAAATTTTGATAATGAATTATTCTTTGGTATATTTCTGTATATAAATGACTTTTTGAGAATACATGGGAATAAAGCGGAAAATATAATAACGGTGATTACCAGATAATCAAAAATTTGGGGTATTGTACTGCTTAATGAATATACGCCGAACGGCTCTTCTGTATAGAAGAGTGCTATTATAACGCGTAGAATGGAAAATAACAAAGCGACTATGATTATAAATATAGGGTAGATCTTGTCTGATTTTTTGCACATTTGCGGATTTTTCCTTCCTTTTTATTATATAAAGGCTGATACGGGTGTATTTTATTGTTGATGTGGATCAACTATGATATTATTTTAACTCTTAAATATGAAAAAATTGCTAACAAATCAAATAAAAAAAACAAAGTAAAAATTATATGGCAATTTGCACAAAAAAACGAACGAAAATTCGTCAAACTTTTTTGTAATTTTTTTGATTTTTTTTGAAAAAGTTCTTGAAAATCGGTGAACTATATGATATAATCATAAGGCTTGATGTGCGTTGAAGCGAAAGGTGGCCGTCAAAAAGTACGTGAAAGTGCGCTTAAGACGGGAAATTTTCGTGGAGTATGTCCGATATTTTAACCGGGCGAATTGCCGTATACCTAAAGGGTTTCGTGGTTTCAGGGGCTGTCCACTCCAAAGCCTCTTTTTAAGAGAAACCAAAAGAAACACCCGGGACGGTGTTACGGAATTGAAGCCCTCGTTTAAAAATCGGCCGGCTACTGGACCTTTCATTTATATTATAGGCACAGCCGGCAGTTGAAATTTTAAAGGAGGAAAAAACAATGGCAGCTAAGGAAAAAATCAGAGTACGTCTCAAGAGCTATGATCACTCCCTTATCGACCAGGCAGCGAAGAAGATCGTTGACGCAGCAAAGAATAACGGCGCTGAAGTATCCGGTCCTGTTCCGCTTCCTACAGAAAAGGAGATCATTACGATACTCCGTGCGGTTCACAAGTATAAGGACAGCCGCGAGCAGTTCGAACTTAGAA
>SVSR01000003.1 GCA_015064205.1 Oscillospiraceae bacterium | reverse complement strand
GAAGAATACAAGAAACCGCTCCTGCGTCCGAGCACGTACACGGGATATAGCACCGATATCCGCAATCATATCCTCCCACATCTCGGATCAAAAAAGCTCACGCAGCTGAAGACATCAGATCTGCAAAGGTTCTACAATCGCCTGTTGGAATCGGGTCGCATGAAGGATAACGGAAAGGGAAACGGTCTTGCTCCTGCTACGGTGCGAGGCATCCACGTGATATTGCGTGAAGCCCTTGAGAGCGCGGTGCGAGAAGGACTCATCCCGAAAAACCCTGCCGAGGGAACATCTCCACCAAAGATCCAGCGCAAGGAGAAGCAGGTGCTGACTAAGGAACAGCTTGAAACCTTCATGAAGCTGATCGAAAATGATGAGGCGTGGCACGATTTCTTCTACACAGAGATACTCACAGGCATGCGTGCAGGTGAGATATGCGGCGTGCGTTGGGAAGACTTCGATGAGGACAAGCGAACGCTTCGCGTGGTTCGCTCGGTGGATTTCGTGAATAAGGAGCTCGTTATTGGCGAGACCAAGACAGAGGATGGCAAACGAACTATTTACTTGCCCGATAGTTTGTGGCGGCTCCTTGCAGAGCGGAAAAAAATCGTTCAGCGAATGGATATTCCCGAATCTCCTAAAGCCGGAGTTACCGCTCGATCCAAGCAAAGCCTATCGCCAGCTCAAAGCAATCCTCAAAAAGGGTGACCTTCCCGATATTCGATTGCACGACCTGCGTCATACGTTCACTTCCCATGCCGCAAATTCTGGTATTGCCCCCAAGACATTGTCTGAGATCGTTGGGCACAGTAAGGCGAGCTTCACGCTGGACCACTACGCGCACGTAACGAGCGATATGCAGAAGAACGCGGCGAATATCGTTACGAACTATATCACGGACATCCTCGGAAAGGAGTTGAAGCCATGGCAAAACGCAGAAAAGCAGGCGAAAGAACAATAACCAAGCGTAAGGACGGTCGTTGGGAAGCTCGCGTCGTAGTCAGCTACGATGAAAAAGGCATGCCCAAGACCAAAAATGTGACTGCCGTATCAAAGGCCAAATGCCTTGAAAAACTCGAAAAGCTCAAAGCTGAGCTCGGCGCGGTGACCAGAAAATGCTCTCCGACCATGCCCTTTGGCGAATGGATGGACTTCTGGTATCAGACCTACTGCAAGAACACGTTGAAGGAATCTACCCAAGCCACCTACGAGCAACTCATCTACAAGCAGATCATTCCCAAGCTTGGACATATTCCTCTGAATCAGCTCAACGCAGGAACGCTCGAAAAATTCTACGCCCAGCTCAAATCCAACGGTAGACTTGTAAGGCGGGATATCTACGGCCCCGGACTTGCCAACTCGGTTATCAGAAGCATCCACGCGCACTGCAGAGCAGCACTTGAAAAGGCTGTAACCGAAAAGCTTATCCGTCAGAATCCCGCTATCGGATGTAAATTGCCGCCCAAGAAATCGCCTGAGGTCAAGATACTTACACCCGAAGCGATGCAAAAGCTCCTGTACCAAGCTCAGATCGAAGGATTCTACGAGATGTTTATGCTCGACCTTGCCACAGGCTTGCGCCGTGGTGAAGTGGTCGGTCTGCAATGGAAGGATATCGACCTTGAGAACGGCACACTTTCGGTCACAAGGCAGGTACGATATGTGAAGGGCGAATTAAAGATCGAGCCGCCCAAGACCAAGGCCTCGGAACGAAGCATCATCCTCTCTCCGCCGGTTCTCGAAATGCTTGCGGAGTATAGGAAAGCGGTGGATTTGATATGGCTGTTCCCATCGCCTGTGAAGAAAGAGGACGTGCCGAGGGATCCATCAGCATGTAGAAAAGCGCTCGCCAGGATCCTCAAACGAGCCGAGTGCGAGCACGTACCGTTTCACGCCATGCGCCATACCTTCGCGTCCAACGCATTCCACTACGGCATGGACGTCAAGACCTTAGCGAGCACCATAGGACACGAAAGCGTGGAAACAACTTTGAACGTCTATGCGCATAGCTCCGAGCAGATGAAACGCGATGCAGCCAAGAAGATTGACGAAGCTATCGGAACAGTTCTCGGCGCGGATGTGACCGCTTCTGACGCCTCCTGTGGCGATGGAAATGATGATGGGCAAGAACCCACGAACGGCACGGACAAGCCTAAAACGGTGGAATTTAAGCCTTACCAGCCCAAGTATCGCAAGCGTGGAACGGGTTCAGTCCACCAGGTCAGCAAGAACGTGTGGGAAGGGAGATATACGCCAACGGTCAACGGAAAGCGCATCGCAAGGAATATCTACGCCGATAGCGAGGAAGAGTGCGAGGTCAAGCTTGAGGTGCTGATTAAGGAAATGAAAGCGGAGTTTGAAATCAAGTAAAGTCAGAATTTGATACGCAGTAAGCAAAGAAAAGGGCGACGGAGAAATCCGTCGCCTTTGGAATTTAATATGTTTCAGTATTCTTGATATTTTTTTGTGTGTCGGTATATTTCTTTATAAGTTCGTCAACTTCCTTTAAAAACTCTTTTCTTTGGGATATGTCAACCGACTCGAGTGAATAATACTCAAGACTTATAAGCCTAAGTGTGAACCATACATCTGTGCTTAGATTTTTGAGAAATCCAGTTAATCTGTCATTGGTTATACGGATATCCATATCACTCGCAAATTTTAATTCGCCGAGAATATCTCCGATTAATTTTGAATTGTCATTATCAAAAGAACTGAGCAAATTATGTATCTCTTCTTTTGATTGAGCTTGATTCACAATATTTTCTCTTTCGGCAATAGAATAAAATTTGTGCGAATTTAATATGGTTTTTACTTCTTGATTAAGCTGTCTAATTTGGGTGCTTTCAATTTTTATGACGGAACCATACTTTTCAATTTTTAATATGTAGTAGAGAATGCAAAAAATAAACACATATGGAGAAGAGAGCATTTTTTTATCCAAGATGTTCGATAATGTGTTTTCAGGTATGCACATTTTTATAGATGCTCTTCCATCGTCAAATGCAGTATACCAAACGTTAGGTTTTATGTTTTCATCCTTAATCTCATCTTCCGATAAGGCTTCGTTCGCATTAATTCTTTGCAAAAGATATTCTCGTGTAATATTTAACGACACGATTTTTTCATTAAAGTAGTCGATAATTGTTTCAGGGATTGGAATGTATCTGTAAACGGTATCAAAGTTTGAAAACCAAATTTCTTCGTCAATTTCCGCTTTAGAATATTTAATCTGTAAAGAAGCGTAGATTTGTTCCCATATCTCGGTTTTCTTATAGTCCTCGCCTAATAAAAAAGAGAAGATGGATTCAACTGTTTCTAATTCGATATTTTTGACTTCTTGTTTTTCTAATTTTGAAACATACCCAGGAGTTTTACCCAAATGTTCCGCAAGATCCTTAGATTTTATTCCGTTCTGCATGCGCAGCATTTTAAAAGTATCTGCAAGTTTATCAGTAACAACAATTTTTGGCATGAAACAAACCTCCTAAATAGGATAGTCTATTATATCATATATTTTATCCATTGTCAAGTAATTTCACAAAAATATTAAAATTCAATAAATTGAATAAAAATATTGGAAATATATTGACAAGCGAGCGAACGTATGATATAATACTATTGTCGATTGAGGAGGCGCTTTTTGCGAGTGGTTTTCGACTCTTTGAGATGATGATTACAGGCAAAAAGAAACAGCGTTTTGGCTGGTATCCAAAACGCTGTATGATTGTCTACATAGCATCAATTTGAGATTTTCTTGAGCCATGTTTCCACAGACAGGATCATTATACCATACTTGATTTCAAAAATCAAGTACTAAATCTTAAAAATGCGACGTTGTCAATTTTCTTTGTGTTTGTTTTCAAATAAATAGAACACGAGGTATGATAGATGATGTATGTTACCAAAATTAAGATGAAGCAGGGATGCTACTACTCCTCGAACTTGGTTGAAATAGACCAACTCTATATAACGGGGTGTGATAATCCTGGCTACTTCAAGAAGGCAGTTATCCACGATTATGTCAAGGAAAATCCCGGCAGCATAAAAGTGGACAGATATCCGTATCCGGTAGTTATTGATGCGGTCAGTGTAAATGGCGAGAAGTATGTTCGATCCTCGCCCAACGGTTACACTCACGATAATTTACTGGATCTGCCGAGAGAGGCTGGTTGATTATGGCAGGTGTGAAAATCAAAGGCTTCGATACGGACAAGTTGCTACGTGAGATCAAGAAGGACATTGAGAAGGATTTGAAGAAAAATCCGGAAAAGGTACTCGATTCTCATGTAGGCGACATAATTGACGGAGATTGCCCGAAATGCGGCAAAACCACGATCAAGATACTAACCAAAGGACAGGCTAAATGCACTAAGTGTGGATGCGTGTCCAAGGTTGATCTCAAAGTCAGCTACAAGTAAATACAGAGCAGGCAAGTTTATGTGGATACCAGGCGCATAAACTTGCCTGTTTTGGGGCTATATTCCTCCGCAAGTGGTCAAGTGCGAAAAATGGGCTTGTTCAACCCTCAAAGCAGGGAAGAACAAGCCCATTGATTATATTACGAAAACGCGAGATTTCACGAGGATTTGCGAGGAAATAAAAGAAAAACGAGGGTTCGTTATGAACCCTCGTTTTGGTCTGAGTGACAAGACTTGAACTTGCGGCCTCTACCACCCCAAGGTAGCGCGCTACCAACTGCGCCACACCCAGACGTCGACTATGTTAGTATATCACATCCTTTTTGATTAGTCAATACCTTTTTTCAAAAATTTTGAATTTTTTACACTGCTTTTTAAGTCCCCTCATTGACAAATTTATCTTTCTCATTTATAATTATCCTATCATTAAAATTTACAAGGATTTACTATGTCAAATACCAATAAAGCTTTGCTTGCCGCATTTTGCGGCAACACGATTTTCGGATTCAGCTTCCTTGCCACAAGGCTGATACTTGACAGGGCATCTGTATTCGTTCTTCTTTCAACCAGATTTGTACTTGCTTTTATTATTATGAATCTGCTGGCGCTTTTCGGCGTGTTCAAATTAAACTTTAAGGGCAAGCCTCTATTTAAGGTTATTTTGCTCGGCATTGCTCAGCCGATCGTGTATTTTATTTGCGAAAGCTACGGTATCAGTTTTACCAATTCGTCGTTTTCAGGAACACTTATTGCTATGGTGCCTATTTTCGCAATCTTTTTTGCCGCTTTGTTTATCCGCGAAAAATTTACTCTTTCGCAGTTATTATGGGGCGTTTGTGCCGTTCTTGGAGTCGTAGTTATTTCTGTTGGCGGTGCGGATAGCTCTCCAGTTACACCTGCCGGTGTGATATTACTTATAATCGCCGTTGCCGCAGGTGCCATGTTCAACGTACTAAGCCGTATTACATCAAAGGACTTTTCGGCTTTCGAGCGCACATACGTTATGTTCGCGCTTGCGTCTGTTGTATTCACGGTTTGCGCATTTGTTGAAACAAAGGGAAATCTCCCGTTTGTTCTGGCAGAGCTTTTGCCCGAAGCGAAATTTATTATCCCGATGATCTTCCTTTCGCTGTTTTCGTCGGTTATCGCATTTATGCTTTTAAATTATGCAACAACCTACATAGCCGTTCGACAAAGCTCGATTTTCTCATGCTGGACTACCGTGGTATCAATATTTGCAGGAATACTTGTTCTTCACGAGCCATTTGGCGGTATCAGGCAGGTTATCGGCTCGCTTCTGATACTTGTCGGTGTATACATGGTAAGTATCAAAGGCGATGCACGAAACAAATAAAAAATAATCCCCGAAGAAAGCATTTCTTCGGGGAACTTTTATATTATAAGGCTTATAAGATAGATCAGCGCAAGGTGCAGGGGATAGAATATATAAAATCCGTACTTGAAGCGGCTATGCCCTCGCTTGCCGTTGTATGCGTATATTATCGGCAGGGACAACAGGGCGAATACCGAATACGGTGAGCTGATGCATTCGTTTATTGTAAACATTATAACAGCAAAAGTAAACGTTATGAGCTTTTTTGACCTGTCTTTAAACATGACTGCGGCAAATGGCAGAAGCGCGCCAACGATACCGTAATCAAATGAAAAGGACACACCGACAAGCCTTTCTGAGCTTATGCAGAAAAAGTCAAAAAGAAGCCCTGATATTATGGTGAAAAGAAAAATTGCGGCGCCCTTAGATTTTGACTTTGATTCTTCAAAATTCAGATATGCAAAGCAGATGAGTATTGAGATCGAAAAGGTAAATAAGATATTGAGATAAACCGAGCTGAAGCTTCCTGAGGCTATTTCGTTTGCCGTGTATGCAATCTGGCAAATAACGCCGAGGACAAACACTCTTAAAAAGTATTTAAGTCTGTTTGACGTGTGTCTGCAACCCTCGCCGATAAAGAAAGCGAACAGGGGCATTGCAAGCCGGCCAACAGAGCGCATGATTATATTATTATCAAACAGCTGAAGACCTGCGTGGTCAATAAACATTGAAATGCAAGCTATAAGCTTTATCATATTCGAAGTCATACCTCTCACCCCCCTTTTATAGAATTATACTACAAGCATGATGAGAAATCAATATTACTTTAAAATGTTGCAAAAATGTTTGACGAAAAATCCACTTGAATTTACTTATAATATATGTTAAACTGTTATAGACTTAATAAATAAACGGGGAATAATAATGTTTGCATTTGAACTTGAAATACTTAAAAAGACAGAACTTTTGAGAAACGATTTTATAAACAGTTTTTTTGAGTATGTAACGATGCTTGGCGAAGAAGTGCTGATGATACTTCTTGTTGCAATACTTTGGTTTGCTTTTGATAAGAGGATTGCTCAAAGATTATTTTTTATAACCGTCGTTTCACTTTCCTTTAACGGTATTATAAAGAATATTGCTAAAATCCCGCGCCCTTTTGCTTCGGGTGAGATTACGTGCGTCAGACCCGACACCGCAACGGGATACTCGTTTCCAAGCGGTCACACTCAGAATTTTGCTACGTGGAGTACTGCGGTTGCAATAAAGCTTAAAAAGACGTGGGTAAGTGTAATAACAGGTATTCTGATTTTACTTGTTGCGCTATCAAGGGTGTTTTTGGGTGCACATTACCCGAGCGATGTTATTGTTGGAATGATTCTGGGTGTTGCCTTTGCTTTTATCGGCAATAGTATCTATGACAAAACAGAGGATAAGAGCAAATTATTTACGTACGTGCTTTTGCTGTTAACCCCGTTTGTGGTATTTTTCATGATAAAGCCCGATCCGCTGTATGCAGATCTATATAAGCTTTACGGTATGCTCGCAGGACTTATTTTGGCGGTAAGCTTTGAAGAAAGATTTGCCTCACTCGATTATACGGTTGCCATCTGGAAGAAAACTTTGCGCGTTGTTATAGGAGTTGCACTTGCGCTTGCGGTTAAAGAAGGCTTTAAGGCACTTAACGTTTTTACGGTTTTACAGCTGTCACTTGCTTTTGATGCAATCAGATATATTGCTCTTGTTTTTGTGTGCCTGGGATTATGCCCGTTTTTGTTTAAAAAACTAAACATATAAAAAGCAAAAATGCCCTTGTATTTAATTATAAGAACAGGGTATTATATCAGTAGGGCAGAATAGTTTATTTTTGTAGAAAAAATTTTAAAAAAGGTATTGACAAACAAGGATTGTTTTGATATAATATGAAAGTCGCCAAGAGGTGACACAATAAAATAAGTTGCTGGTGTGGCTCAATGGCAGAGCAGCTGATTTGTAATCAGCAGGTTGTTGGTTCGACTCCGATCACCAGCTCCAGGGAGCGTTCCCGAGCGGCCAAAGGGGGCAGACTGTAAATCTGTTGTCACTGACTTCGGTGGTCCGAATCCACCCGCTCCCACCAAACAAAATCCGTCCTCTTATGAGGACGGATTTTGTTTGTATTCATTCTTGTGTTGGCCTTGCCGACAAATTATAAATAATATGCAGGGGGATCAAACATATAAACGGAAAGCTTTTGAACATCAACTGTAAAAACTTAAAATAATTTCAAAAAATCATCTTGACAAGTATCACTTAGTATGTTAAAATATTACAGGTTAGCATAGGCTAATTGTTTTTTAGACATGACGGTTAGCCGAGGCTAATTGGTTTATTGACAGTTGTGAAGGCAGGCGGGATAAATGAATCTGAAACAGGCGCAAGAGGGCAAGGAATATATAATCAAGTCTATTGAAACCGATGATGAAGAACTCGACGCATTCTTGTTTTCTCTCGGGTGCTATAGCGGCGAGCCGATAACGGTAATCTCCCATTTAAAGGGCGGATGTGTTGTTTCGATTAAAGACGGCAGATATAATATCGATAATGAACTTGCAGAAGCTATTATAGTATAACTGCAAATTACGAATAGGTAATCTGCCGATTACTTTCACTATAAGGTTAGCATAGGCTAACTAATTGACATGTATTTTAACAGTTGATCTGTAAAATAAATATTTTTATCAATTTCAGGAGGAATTACAATGAGAATCGCACTTGCCGGAAATCCGAACAGTGGCAAAACGACGATGTATAACGCTCTGACGGGCCGGAATGAAAAAATGGGAAACTGGGCAGGCGTTACGGTTGAAAAGAAAGAGCATCCTATTAAAAAAAGCTTTTATGAGGGCACGCATATCGTTGCGGTCGACCTTCCGGGTGCTTACTCGATGTCGCCGTTTACGTCTGAGGAAAGCGTTACAAGCACATACATAAAAAACGAAAAACTTGATGCAATAATCAATATTGTTGATTCCACCAATTTAAGCCGCAGCCTTTTTTTTACAACTCAGCTTTTAGAGCTTGGCATACCCGTTGTTGTTGCTCTTAACAAGAGCGATTCAAACAGAAAAAAGGATAATAAAATAGATGTGGCAGGGCTTTCGGCAAAATTAGGATGCCCCGTTGTTGAAACGACGTCCACAACGGGCGCAGGTCTCGGTGAGCTCATTGAGGCGGTAGTGTCTCACGCAGGCAAAAAGCAGAAGCCTGCGTACGTTCAGAAAAATATTGATCTTACAGACAAAAAGGCCGTAGAACAGGCCGACAGAAAGCGTTTTGCTTTTGTAAATAGAATAGTAGCAGACGTTGAAAAGAGAAAAGTTTTTACGAAAAACAGGAACTTCCAGGATAAGATAGACGCTCTTATTACTAATAAGTGGCTTGGTATTCCGATATTCGCGGTAGTTATGTTTCTTGTTTTTCAGATATCGCAGGCATGGCTTGGTGTGTGGATAGCTGAGGGATATGAATTCGAAAACGGAACGGTTATTCCGGGGCTCGTTACGTTCATTGAAATGTTTGGAGAATGGGTCGGCAGACTTATGGTTGATGCAAATCCGCTTATCAGATCAATTGTTGTTGACGGTATTATCGGCGGTGTTGGCGCGGTTGTAGGCTTCTTGCCGCTCGTTATGGTAATGTATTTCCTTATCGCTCTTCTTGAGGACTGCGGATACATGGCGCGTGCAACGGTCGTACTTGACCCTATTTTCAAGAAGGTAGGCCTTTCCGGCAAATCTGTCATACCGTTTGTTATAGGTACGGGTTGCGCTATCCCCGGCGTTATGGCATGCCGTACAATACGCAACGAGCGCGAGCGCAGAGCAACTGCTATGCTTGCACCTTTTATGCCTTGCGGCGCTAAGCTTCCCGTTATAGCACTTTTCGCAGGCGCATTTTTCGAGGATGCTTCGTGGGTTGGAACGCTCATGTATTTTGTGGGAATTATTATAATATTCCTCTGCGCGCTCCTTATAAACAATATCACAGGCTATAAAAAAAGAAAATCTTTCTTTATCATTGAGCTTCCCGAATACAAGTTTCCAAGCTTGTGGAAAGCATTTCTTTCTATGTGTCAGCGCGGTTGGGCTTACATAGTTAAAGCAGGTACGATAATTCTTGTTTGTAACTTTGCAGTTCAGCTTATGCAGACTTTCGGCTGGAACTTACAGCCTGTTGAAAATGCAAGCGAATCCATCCTTGCAACGATAGCAACTCCTTTTGCATACGTATTTGCTCCGATCGTCGGCGTTGTAGCATGGCAGCTTGCGGCGGCGGCTATCACGGGCTTTATCGCGAAGGAAAACGTTGTTGGTACACTTGCGGTATGCTTCGTTGGTCTTGAAAATCTCATAAATTCAGAAGAACTTTCTCTTGCCGAGGGGGCAGGCGCCGAAGCGGCGTCTATTCTTGCTATCACAAAGGCTGCGGCTCTTGCATACCTTATGTTCAATCTTTTCTCTCCGCCTTGTTTTGCGGCTATCGGTGCTATGAATGCCGAGATGAACAGCAGAAAATGGTTCTGGTCGGGTATCGCGCTTCAGTTTGCAGTTGGCTATTCTGTTGGATTCCTCGTATATTTCTTTGGCTCGATTATTACGGGCGAAAGCCTTGGCGAGATGTGGATGCCTATTCTCGGTTGGAGCGTTGTTATAGCATTTACAGGAATTATAGCTATGCTTATTTCAAAAAGAAACAGAGAACTTAAAGAAGAATATGCGCGTACCCAAAAGACTGCAAAGAAAACTAAAGTGAACGCATAATTACGGAGAATAATTATGACTTTGACAGATATAATTGCAATAGCCGTGATCGGCCTTATAATAGGCGGTGCAACTGGCTATATAATTAAAGCTAAGAAAAGCGGTAAAAAATGCATAGGCTGCCCGCACAGTTCCACGTGCAGCCAAGGCAAGTGCAGCTGTGAGGATAAATAAAAAAGAGGTCTTCGTATGAAGACCTCTTTTTAAAGCGATATTATCTTTTCGGCTACCCACACAACAAAAGGTACAGTAGCTACCGATAGAATTGATGTAACACCAACGAGGTGCGCCGCATATTCGGGAGCTATGTCGTATATCTCGCCAAACATCACAGAGTTTGTTGCACAAGGGAGAGCGCTCATTGTTACAATAAACAGTGTCATCGTGTCGCCAACACCTAAAAGCTTGCATATAAGCGCAAACATGAGAGGAAAAACTACAAGCTTGACAGTACTTGCGGCATATTTGCCCGCACCGCTGAAAAGTACCTTGAGCGGATGAAGCGCGATGAGGCCGCCGATTATCAGCTGAGATATGGGAGTACATAGCGAGCCGAGATAGTTAAATGCGCTTGTAATGAAATCGGGAAGTATAAAATAGGGCTTGAGTATATAAAGTGCAATACCTATAAAGCAGGGTATCATACCGTAGTTGAGAATAAGACTTTTCGGGCTTATCTTTATGTCATCTCTGCCGCGGGCAAAAACTATCATTCCGTAGCTCCATACGAAAAGCTGGAAGGGTATCTGATAGAACGCGCCATAGAAAAGTCCCTCTTCGCCGAGAAGCGCACCGACAACGGGCAGGCCTAAAAATCCGCAGTTTGCAAAGACAAGCGAAAACTTAGTAATTTTTGCTTTGTTTATATCCTTTATATGACTTGAATATATAACTGCAATAAGCGCCATAATGCCATGGCAGACTGTACCTATTCCTATAACTATAAATCCGGAAATGAGCTTTTCTTTAGAGTATTCGATACCGATTATTGCGGCAATTATAAGAAACGGCTGACCTATTTTTATAATCAGCGTTGAAAGCTTTTTTGAAAACGCACTGTCGATTATTCCCATCTTGCGTGCAATGTATCCTGCGGCGCATAAAAGGAACATCGTTATCATCATTTTTAATAATATCTGTGACATTTTACTTTTCCAAAGCCTCTTTTCTTATGCTGTCATATACTTCTTTTATCATTTTCATGTCTTTTAACATATCCGCCTTTTTGGCTGAGTCACGAAGCAGTGCCGACGGGTGATAAACAGCGCACATCTTAAAATTTTGCTTATCAAACCATTTGCCGTGCTCGGCTGTAATTCTGAAATCAGGTTTTATAAGCCTCTTTGCTGCAACTCTGCCAAGACATACTATTATTTTGGGTCTGATAGCGCGTACCTGCTCGCGCAAATAAGAGATGCAAGCGTCCTCTTCTTCGGGAAGCGGGTCGCGGTTTTTTGGCGGCCTGCACTTTAATATGTTTGCTATATAAACTTCATTGCGGTCTATCTCTACGTATTCGAGATACTTATCAAAAAGCTTTCCGGCAGGACCCACGAAAGGTATACCCGATTCATCCTCTTTCTCGCCGGGTGCTTCGCCAACGAACATTAAGTCGGCGTTCTCGTTTCCGCATCCGAAAACAGTATTAGTTTTAGTTTCGCAAAGTTTGCAGGCACTGCAGGCTTTGCATTTTTGAAGTATTTGAGAAAGCATGATAACGTCCTTTATTATTTCCATTTTTATAATTATAATGCAAGAGCCTCGACGGCCCTATCCGGTACGATCAACTCACCGTGTTCGCAAATAAACGCCTGTGTTATTTTGCATTCAAGCCTTTTGCCAAAATCGCAAAGAGAGGTTAACTCATCATATCTGCCCTTTGGCTTTATTTCGGTTTCAAGAAAAAGATAGTATGTATCATCACATAAATATAAGCTGCTTGACTTATCGTATCCCGATAAATAGAGCAAACGGCAGGCGTCGATCGTATCGGTAAGCTTTTCAAAAGAAAATATTACCTTTTCAAGCCAGCGTTTTACGGTTATATTTGTGCTTTGACCTGCACACTCATGCTTTTCTCCGTTTTTGAGTTTCAGGTCATTTTTTAATCTTGTTATGTATACTTCGCACCCGCCGTCTCTTGACGGATATACCTGAAGGATAGTTTTAGATGAGAGGGTATCAAAGCCTGTGCGTGTTTTTATATCGCTAAGGACCTCGCCGAACGCCTCCTTTATCGCGCTTCCGGTGTGCCCGAGAGAATACATATGTATATTATATTTGGTCATGTCCTCGCGTGTAAGCATAATTTTTATTTTCTCGGAGTTGATCATAATAAGCTCCAAAATATCACCGTCCGTTCGATAAAATGAATACACTATTATTATAAGCGAACACACGATGCTTTGTCACCCTTAAATAAACTCCAAATCGGGCAATATACGGAAATAAATGCTTTGATCAACCGCCTTTTTCCGCAGTTTCCGTATTTTTATATCACGATACCCGTTTTCGATAATATAATTATGTTGACACTTGAGGAATTTAATGATAAAATACAATAAAAAGGACTATTTTACGTCGTCTGTACTGTCAGAACCAAGAAACTTTATAGCACGCTCTACGCTGTCCTTTGAGTTTCCCCACGGCTCGTCCTCATATCTGTAATCAAACTTTTTTATAAAGTGTTTAATGTCTGATCTAAGAGAGTCAAAATAGTTAAAGGTAACACGGGACGCATCTTCGTAAAAGTCATTATAAAGCTTCTTTGGCATTTTTGCTTTTGCAAGGGTGATAAGCTTATTGAAATGAGGAATACAGAAATAAGGTTCGGCACAGAATTTCTTTTTGAAATCACCGTCTCTTTCATATAAAAGCAGGGCGGTTTCAAACATCTTGGATAGTGAAAAGTCTATTTTATCGCAGATATAACAGCTTTTATCAAGCTCGGTTATACGGCGCCTTGCGTTTTCTCCCGGGAAAAGGTTTAAAAACTTCTTATCAATATCATTTCTTAGCTCGTCCATGTGGCTTTCAAGCATAAGGGCAAGTCCGAGGCGATTTTTGCGAACAAACATCATATTGTAGTGATCATTGCAGAAACCGAGCTTGTTTGTTTTTATTCTTACGTCTGGCTCCATCATCGATGCGCCGAGAATAAGCTCGAGATACTCGCTTTGCAGTTTTTTATAAAGAGTACAAAACGGGCATCCGCATTCGGGGTTTTCGATAGATTTGTCAAACGCCTCGTTAACGGGTATGGTATAGATCTGTTCCATAGTTATTTCCTTTTCCTTGTTGCTATTTTATTTATTATATAACAAATATATTTTATTTGCAATACAATTCGTTTATTTTGAGGTTTTAGTATGAGTAGCCATACGTATGAAAAAAATCAAATAAGTGAAATAACCGTGTCGGGTGTACCAGGCGTTCAGATATGCGGACTTTCAGATTTTGACGTTTCTCAGATATTTGATTGCGGTCAGTGTTTCAGATTTACTCCGAAAAGCGATGATCCGTATCATGTATACGGTGTTGCTTTTGGGAGATATGTTGAGTTTAAGCAGAATTCAGACACACTTATTATAATAAATTCTGATATAAACGACTATGAAAATATTTGGAAACGCTATCTTGCTCTTGATACTGATTACAGTGATATTAAAGCAGAACTGATACATAATTTTAATCTTCAGTCGGATAGCGGAGTTTTTGAAAAAGCGGCTGAATGCGGGGGAGGAATAAGACTTTTAAGGCAGGAAAAGTGGGAGTGCTTATGCTCGTTTATTATATCGCAGAATAACAATATTCCACGTATACGTAAAATCATTTCGGCTATGTGCGAAAAATACGGAAAGCCAATAGAGTTTTCAGGTCGTACATATTACAGCTTTCCTGCTTCACAGGCGCTGATCGATGCAGGCATTGAAGGACTTTTCAGGCTTGGCACCGGCTTTCGTGCCAAATACATATACGATGCCGCAACTAAGATAGCTTCGGGTGAAATTGATCTTGGGGCACTTAGTGGACTTGACACCAAGCAAGCCGAAATCGAGCTTTGCAAAATAAAGGGTGTCGGACCAAAGGTAGCGGCATGTGCTCTCTTGTTTTCTCTTGATAAATATGACGCTTTCCCGATAGACGTTTGGGTGAAGCGTATACTTGATAAGTATTATCCGGGTGGACTTGATATAATAAAACTTGGAAAATATGCAGGAATAGCACAGCAGTATTTGTTTTATTATGAAAGATATATGGTCGGGAAATAGTATGTACGAAAGAAAGGCGATATAAAATGGAAAAAAGACTTAGTTTTAAGCAGATACTTTCAATAGTTTGCATTGCAGTAGTTCTGTACGTTGGACTTGTAAACTTTAATGTTGTTGCATCGGTATTTAAAAACGGGATTAGAATAATCTCTCCCCTTGTTTACGGCGGACTTGCGGCGGCAGTCATTAACGTTATAATGTGTGCCATTGAAAGGGGGATAAGAGCCCTTTTAAAAAAGCGAGTACCTAAGGATTCTGTTGTCAGTACTTTGAGCCTTATACTGTCATTCATAGTTGTAATAGCGTTTATATCGCTTGTTATCATACTTATTGTGCCGCAGTTTGCTTCAACTTTGCCGATAATAAAGACATCGATTGAAAAAAACTGGGGAGCAATAACCGACATAGCAACAAAGCTCGGTGTAGAACTTGGAAGTCTTCAGAGTGTGCTTGAAAAATTTGATCTCAGCTTTTTAACTCAGAAGGTCGTTCCCGGAATCGGACAGATATTTACAACGGTTATAGGTGCCGCAGGCGCGATAACGGGCGGTGTATTTATGGCGGTAATATCGCTTGTTGCATGCATATATATTCTTTCGGGAAAGAAAAAGCTTACAAACCAGCTTAAAAGTCTGATTTATGCATATACAAGTAAAAGAGTGGGCGATAAGATCGTTTATTTTTTCTCAACGCTCAATACCACGTTCAAGAGATTTTTCTCGGTTCAGTTCTTAGAGGCGTTGATTCTCGGAATACTTCTGTTTATAACAATGCTTATACTCAGACTGCCTTATGCGGGAGTTATATCCGCGCTGACGGCCGTATTTGCGCTTATTCCATATTTCGGGGCGCTTATTTCATGTGCAGTCGGAGCGTTTCTTATTGTACTGATAGATGTAAAGAGTGCTATGATATTTGTAATTGCTTTTCTTGTTGTTCAGCAGGTAGAAGGCAATCTTATATATCCTAAAATAGTTGGACGTTCGGTAGGCCTTCCGGCGCTCTGGACGCTTCTTGCCGTATACGTCGGCGGAGAGCTTTTCGGTATTATCGGTATGATACTCTTTATTCCGCTTGTCTCGGTTGTATATACTATACTTTGTGCAGACGTGGCAAAAAGGAATAAAATTTTAAAGACGGAGGAATAACAGATGAAGCTTTTATTTAAACAGAGATTTTTTTCATGGCTTGACAGCTATGATATATATGATGAATCGGGCGATACGGTTTTTACGGTTGAAGGCAAGCTTGCTTTTACTCATACCCTGCACGTTCTGAATAAAATGGGAGAACACATAGGAACAGTTAAAAGAGAGGTATTTACATTTCTTCCCAAATTCGGTATATACAAAAATGATATGCTTGTAGGTTATGTTTCCAAACAGTTTTCGCTTTTTTCACCAAGCTATAACATAGATTTTAACGGATGGCAGGTATCTGGCGACATATTTGAATGGGACTATACAATAAAGGATGCTCAGGGTTATGTTGTTGCAACCGTAAGCAAAGAGCTTTTCAATTTTACCGATACATACGTTATAGACGTAGCAAATCCGGAGAATGCCATTGATGTTTTGATGTTCACGCTTGCAATTGATGCTGAGAAATGCTCAAGAAAATAAAAGAAATCTCCCGTATACATTTACGGGAGATTTTTTTATTTAAGACAATCTGAAGTCGAAAAGTTGTTTTTCAGACACGCTCAGTGCTTCGCAAAGCTTAAAGATGACATCGAGGGAAACTCCAACGTTTGCAAGCTCGATTGCACTCATGTGGCTCCTGTCTATTCCGAGGATCTCTGCAAGCTCTATCTGAGTATAACCACGGCTTTTTCTGAAATAAGATATGTTAAGTCCAAGGTTTTTTGTATTTTATTAAGTATGTTTTGTCCATAATCGTATGCCCCCTTGTTGACAGCGTAAGTATGTAAACTTGTTGTTTTAATATGTCGTTTTTTCTCTATAATTAATTATAACTCGTTTTGCATAGGTAACAAACCTTGCTAAAAACGGCAAAAAATGGTTTACACAAGTAGCTGGGGCACTATAAAGATCAATGTTAAAAAAGTGCTTTTGTATTAAAAATACTATCCGAGCAAAATGATGGTTATTTATCAAATTTACCGTGATGAAAAAGGGGTGTACACGTTTTAGTGTACACCCGTAGTTTAATTGAAATTATTTGCGAAGAGTGATTCCAAGCTCTCTTTCGAGCAGAGTCAGTATCTTTTTCAGTATCTTATCAGCTTCTTCAACTGTGAGTGTGTGGTCTGCACTTCTCATCGATACCTTGAACGCAACGCTCTTCTTATCGTCTCCAAGCTGATGTCCCTTGTATACGTCAAAGAGCTCAACGCTTTCGATCGTCTTGCGGTCTGCCATCTTTATAACCTTTTCAATAGCTCCGACTTCAAGTGCATCGTCACATACGAATGCAAGGTCTCTTACTGCGGCAGGATACTTGGGCAGAGCCTTGAAGCTGCGCTCTGTGTTTGAAAGCTCAAAGAGAGTATCAAACGAAATGTCTGCTACATATGCAGGAGCGCTTATGCCGAAGTTTTCAAGTACTTTCGGGTGTATCTCACCGAGCGTACCTATCACTCTGCCGTCTGCGGCAACAAGGTCTGCACATCTTCCGGGGTGATAAGTGGGATTATTTGTATTAGCAATGTATTCGGCAGCAACACCTGCTTTTTCAAGAAGAATATCAACAACGCCCTTGAGATCGTAGAAATTGCCGTCCTTGAGCTTTCCTATAACTATCTGACGGGGCTCGCAGGGGAGATTTTCTTTGTTATCATCGGGCAAGTATATGGTTGCCATTTCGTACATAGAAACGCCTGCATCGTGGTAGTTGCAGTTACGTGCAAGAACTTCAAGCATTGAGGGAACAGCAGTTGTTCTCATAACGCTTGTGTCTTCGCCGAGCGGATTTGTTATAACAACCGAATTGCGAAGCACAGAATCGGACGGAAGTGCTATTTTATCGTAATTCTTCGGGCTGATAAACGAGAACGTAACGCTCTCATAAAGTCCTGCGGAAATGAGCGTATCGTGGCAGAGAAGCTCGAAAGCATAGTCGTCGCTTATCTTGCCGGGTGTTACCTCGGCTTTGAACTTTGTTGCTTCAATAGTGTCATATCCGTAAATACGAAGCACTTCTTCGGCAAGGTCGTTCATGCACTCAATATCTATTCTGAAGCTCGGAGATGTAACGATACCGTTTTCAACCTTGAAGCCAATGGTTTCAAGTGCATTTTTCATATAAGCCTCGTCAACGTTAAGGCCTAAGAATTCATTTATCTTTTTAACCTCAAGCGGTATTCTTACAGGCTCTTTCTTGCCGGGATACACGTCTATTGTACCCTCAACGACCTCGCCTGCACCGAGAAGCTCAACGAGCTCGCACGCACGGTCGATTGCAGGAAGCGTGTTTTCTGCGTCAAGTCCCTTTTCGAATCTTGCCGAGCTTTCTGTACGCATACCCTGAGCTTTTGCGGAAATTCTTACCGTACTGCCCTCAAAGCATGCGCTTTCGAATACTACCGTTTTGGTGTCATCCTTGATCTCACTGTTAAGTCCGCCCATGATACCTGCAAGTGCAACGGCCTTCTTTTTATCTGCGATAACGAGAGTGTTCTTGTCAAGGATATGCTCGCCGTTATCAAGCGAGATGAACTTTTCGCCGTCTGCGGCATCTCTTACGTTGATATGGCTACCCTCAAGGCAACTGTAATCAAACGCATGCATAGGATGACCGTATTCAAGCATAACGTAGTTTGTGATATCAACGATATTGTTTATAGGACGAACGCCTGCCGCGCGAAGTCTCATTCTCATCCAGAGCGGAGAGGGAGCAATTTTTACGTTTCTTACAACACGCGCGGTATATCTTGGGCATTTTTCCTTGTTGCTTATTTCAACCGAAATATAGTCGTTTATATTCTTGTCACCCTTGGTGAAGTTTACCTTAGGTGTGCGCTCAATAAGCTTTGTACCGTAGCATACTGCAGACTCACGTGCAAGACCGATAACCGAAAGGCAGTCAGGACGGTTTGAGGTTATTTCAAATTCAACAACATCGTCTGTGAGCATATAAACGTCGTGAATATCATCACCCGGCTTGCAGTTTTCTTCAATTATGAGTATGCCGTCTTCAACTGCATAAGGTACGTCGTGAGTTGTGAGTCCAAGCTCAGCAATAGAGCAGAGCATACCGTGCGATTCAACGCCGCGAAGCTTACCGTCCTTTATGGTAACGCCTCCCGGAAGCTTTGCAGGGGGAATTGCCGCGGGAACGAGTGCTCCTTCAAAAACATTCTGTGCGCCCGTTACTATCTGACGAAGTGAGTCTTCGCCGCAGTCGAGCTGGCAGATGACCATGTGGTCCGAATCGGGATGCTTTTCAATGCTTACTATTTTACCTACCTTGACGTTTTCTATATCAGCGCCAAGAGTTTCATATCCTTCAACCTTCTGACCGATATAAGTCAGCTTGTCTGAATAATCTTTAAGTGAGGGCATCTTTGAAAGATCAACGTAATCAGACGCCCATTTAAGCGATAATTTCATATCTATCCTCCATGTTCATTCCAAATTAAGAGAACTGCTTTAAGAATCTTACGTCGTTTTCGTAAAGGTAACGCATATCGTCAATGCCGTACTTGATCATAACGATACGTTCAATACCCATGCCGAAAGCAAAGCCTGAGTATTCTTCAGGGTCAATTCCACAGATTCTGAGCACGTTGGGGTGTACCATACCTGCTCCGAGGATCTCTATCCAACCCTCTCCCTTGCAAAGACGGCAACCCTTGCCCTTACATACGAAGCAGGAAACGTCAACCTCTGCTGACGGCTCTGTAAACGGGAAGTGATGAGGACGGAAACGTACGTTTGTTTCTTCGCCAAACATGGTTTTTGCAAATGTGTCAAGAGTACCCTTGAGGTCGCTCATGGTGATATTCTTATCGATAACAAGGCCCTCAAGCTGGTGGAACATGGGAGAATGAGTTGCATCCACAGCATCCGAACGGTAAACGCGTCCGGGAGAGATGATTCTTATCGGGGGCTTCTGCTTTTCCATAACGCGCGCCTGAACGGGTGAGGTTTGCGAACGGAGCAGAATATTATCTGTGATGTAAAAGGTATCCTGCGTATCACGTGCAGGGTGATTTTCAGGGATGTTAAGCGCTTTGAAGTTGTAGTAGTCATATTCAACTTCGGGGCCGTGAACGATGTCAAATCCCATAGTCTGGAATATGTTTTCAAGCTTGCGCTGTGTTATTGCAAGAGGATGGCGCGTTCCAACAGACGGCTTCTTTGAGGGAAGAGTTACGTCTATTCTTTCTTCAATAAGCTTCTTTTCAAGAGCCTTTGCTCCCTCCTCGCTCTTTTTCTGAGCGATCGCTTCTTCAATGTAGGTACGAACTTCATTTGCAAGCTGACCTATTATCGGGCGCTCTTCGGGTGAAAGTGATCCCATCGAGCGAAGAAGCGCTGTAAGCTCTCCCTTTTTACCGAGATACTGGATCCTCACCTGTTCGGTGTCGCAGTCTTCTGCATCAAGCGCCGCTTTTGCCGCGAGCTTGATTTCTTCGAGTTTTGTTTTCATATTGCTCCATATCCTTTCCTTGGAGTGTATAGTTTTTATGTGGTAAAATAAAAAATCCGCCGTCCCCAAAAGGACGACGGCCGAATGACCTCCGCGGTACCACCTTAATTTCCGCCTAAGCGGACTCTTTCTGACCTGATAACGGTGGTCTGCCGCACAAGGCTTAGCATAAGCGTTGACCCTGCATGCTCGGAAGTGAAATGCGCTCAGAGCGGTACATGAGAACTTTCAGCCTATGATTCTCATCTCTGATATGTACTGATTGCCTGATAGCTGTCTCCGTCAGTGCATTTAATAAACATATGTAGACATTCTAACACATTTTTTGCTATCTTTCAAGAAAACAAGCGAAAGTTCACATTTTATTAACAATATAGGAGTATACTCATGTTAATATATTAAAGTAATAGTGCGGTTTACAAACAGAGGCGGTTTGCCATAAAGAAAGAATCTGGTAAAAAAATATGGATATGCTTGTAAACATACCGGGCGAGGTGCTCGGTTACATAGAAAATAATAAAGGTATTCCCGTTAGTGAAATGCTCATCGGTTTGTCGTGCAGGGGTAATATGCCTGCATCCGGCAATATTTATCTTCTTGCCGATGAACAAACCCTGAATGTTCTTGAGGGTGTAAGCGCTGTTGATAACAGTATGCGAAGTGTTTTCACAGAAACGGGATTTTCTTCTTATAAGCTTTGTGATATTGAAAGCTTCGATATCGAGGAGATCATATCGGGCGTACGTCTGAGCATACGTCTTAAGAATGAAAGTAATGCGCTTATATGTGAATCTTCAAATACTTTTAAAGAACCGCTTTCTCTTTTTGCGGGATATTTAAGACTTATTCAAATCGGAGAGTTTAACGGTGTTGACGAGGCGGACAAAGAGGCGCTTTGCCCCGGCTGCGGCAGACGTTTTCCAGATGCAAATAAGATATGCCCGTACTGCGCTGATAAATCCGGTGTTGTAAAAAGGCTTATACCTTTTTTAAAAAGATACATGAAAGAGATGCTGACAATACTTGCGCTTATGGGACTTATAAGTGCAGTTGGTGTAATTACACCGTATCTCGGCAACTCGTTTTATATTGATAAAGTACTGACAGAGGGCGGCGAGTTTTACGGTATGGTAACACTCGTAATATCGCTTCTTATTGCGATGAGGCTTGTTAGTTTTGCAGTTACAATTTTAAATGATATTGTAACTGCAAAAATATCTGCAAATATCGTGTACGATCTGAAAAATATGATATTTGAGGCAATAAACAGGCTTTCGCTTTCATTTTTCAATTCACGCCGTACCGGCGGACTTATGACTCAGATAGAGTCTGATTCGAATACCCTGTACAGCTTTTTCAGCGAAATGGTACCGAATCTTGTTGTGGCTTTTGTAAAGATATTTGCCATAACCGTAGTAATGCTGATGATGAACCCCCTGCTTGCGCTTATAACCGTTATAATCGTTCCTCTGTATGTTCTTATGGTAACGAGGGCATTCAAAAGGAACAGACGTTTCTGGAGAGTATTTTTTATAAAGTCAAGGGCGTTAAACGGTAAGCTTACAGACGTTCTTTCGGGGCTCAGAATTGTAAAGGTATTTGCAAAAGAAAAAGAAGAAAGTGAAGAATTCAAGAAGCTAAGCTATGGGAAAATGAAGTCAAAGCGTGACCGTGACATGTATGCGGCCATTGTATTTCCTGCTATAAGCTTTGTTCTTTATCTTGGTACCGTTGCGGTATGGGCAATAGGCGGTATAACCGTAATCAGAGGCGAAATGTCATATGGAGACCTTCTTACCTTCGTTTCTTATATGGGACTTGTGTATAATCCGCTAAACTATATAATAAATTCGGTAAACAGAATGAGTGAGTGCTTTAATGCAGCATCACGTCTTTTTGAAATATCAGACGCTATACCCGATGTGGTTGAATCACAAAATCCGGTACATATCGAAAATATTAAGGGAGAAATAGAGTTTAAAAACGTATCATTCTCCTATACAAAGGCAAAAAAGACTATTGACAGTATTTCTTTCAGGGTTGAAGCCGGAAAAACTTTGGGTATTGTAGGCCGTACCGGCGCCGGAAAGTCAACGATAGTGAACCTGCTGACACGGTTGTATGATGTAACGGGCGGAGAGGTACTTATTGACGGTGTAAACGTGCGTGATATGTCCTTCAAACAGCTTCGCGACAGCGTTGCGATAGTTTCGCAGGAGACGTATCTGTTCTCGGGTACTATATTTGAAAATATTGCCTATTCCATGAAAAATGCAACCCATGAAGAGGTAGTGGAGGCTGCAATACAGGCGGGTGCGCATGATTTCATCATGCGGCTTCCCGATGCATATGAAACGCGCATAGGTTACGGACACAAGGACCTTTCAGGCGGCGAAAGACAGAGAATATCTATTGCCCGTGCCCTGCTCAAAAAGCCGAAAATACTTATACTTGACGAAGCTACTGCTGCTATGGATACGGCAACGGAGAAGAAAATAGAAAATGCGATAGAAAGGCTCTCAGGCAGCTGTACGACCATTATGATAGCGCACAGGCTGTCAACACTCAAAAGCGCTGACAGCCTTATTGTAATAGAAAACGGCAAGCTTTATGAAGAGGGTACTCATACACAACTTCTTGAAAAAGAAGGGATATATCACAAGCTTTATACACTTCAGCTTGAGGCCCTTCGCAATATAATAAGCGATGACGGTGACGAAGAAAATAAGCATGAAAAAATGCCGGGCGCAGGTCCACGGCAACGCAGAAGATCTGCCGGCGCGAGTATTTAAAGGAGATAATGTGATGGATATAAAAACTAACAATACGGTAGTTTATCTGACGCCTGAGTTTACTCATTTTGTAAAATGCTCGGATTTTCTTGGGCTTGATATAACGTGCGATACATCTCTTTTGAAGGAAAGTGCACTTGATATTGATCGCAAAAGTCACTATGACAGAGTCAAGCTCAGACGTGCTTTTCCCTTTACTTCAAGCGAAAACTATATTTCGGTTCTTGATGAGGATTTAAATGAAATAGGCCTTATAGAAGATATTACGGTATATCCCGAGTATGAGATTGTCCTTATAAGAGAAGAACTTGAAAGGGTATATTACTCGGCGCATATTCTCAAGATAAAATCTGTTAAGGAAAAACTCGGGTATGCATATTTCGCAGTACAGTGCGACTGTGGAGATATAGACATTCCGCTTCGTGATATATACAGAAGTATTATACGTATAGGCGAAGACAGGATAGTTATGATCGATGTTGACGGAAACAGATACTACATTGATTCAGTAGAGGCGCTTGATAAGAAAAGCCGCAAAAAGCTTGAAATGTACATATAAAAAGGATAAACCTTTATGGAAAAAAAGTATCGCAAGATAAGAGAAGAGAGGCAGGATAAAAAGATCCTTGCCAAAAAGCTCAGTTCGATTTGTAGTGAAGCAGATAAGTATGACTTTTTTGAAATATGTCCGTTTTCTTTGCCCAAAGACGGGGTAATCGGATTTTGCAAAGAGGGAATATTTATAGCAAGCAAGGACGGCGGCACACGCTTTATAGAAAGTGAACGTGTGTCAGATATTCGTGCTGTAAACGAAAGCGGGTGCGTGTTTTTAGAGTGCAGACATGACGACGAGATGATAATACTTTGCCGTTCTGATATGCGTGACTCAAAGCTTTATACAAAAATTGCACGCAGATGCAACGAGATGTTTAAATCGGATAACACTGATGAAAACGAGAAAGAATCTGAGAAAAAGCACACCAAAGAGAGAAAGTGCCAAAACTGCGGCAGGATTCTTAATATCGGAGAAGAGAGGTGCCCCAAATGCTCAAGTTCAATGAAGCTTGTTTTACGCACTCTTAATATATCAAAAGAATTCCGTTTTTACATAATTGCAACGGCACTTGCGCTTATAGTTATATCTCTTGTATCTCTTCTGATTCCGTATGTAAACAAAATACTTGTTGACGACTATATAAAAAATGAAGCGGAAAGTGTGTCTTATGCGGGATTTGCTCTCGTGATACTTTCAATGATAGTTGTACAGATAATACTTAATTTATTGTCGGTACTAAGACGTTATTTCAGTAGCAGCGCAGGGCTCGGCATACAGACCAAACTTGCAACGCTTACTTTTGATAAGGTACAAGCCCTCTCTGTTTCTAAAAGCGGGAAGTATGATTCGGGGGATCTGTTCAGAAGAATAAATAACGAGGTTACTGAAATACAGTGGACACTAACAGAGCATATTCCGAATTACATGGAGCATACCTTCAAGCTTGTTGCTGCCGGCGTTTTCCTTTTCATTTATGACGTAAAGCTTGCACTTGTAGTACTTGCAACAATACCTGTTATTGTATTTCTTTTCTATGCTATAAAGGAGCCTACGGGAGCAATTTGGATAAAGCAAAGAGAAAAGGGCGCGCAAAGCAGCAGCATACTTCACGATATATATTCCGGTATACGTGTGGTAAAATCATACGGTACTGAAAAAAGTGAGTTTGAAAGATACGATAATGCCGCAAAGCAATACAGAGATGTTATGATAAAAAATGAGACTATATGGCCTCTTGTAATTCACCCTCTGAACTTTATTGCAGGACTCGGTGAATTTTTCATACTCTATTTCGCAGGTAACAGAATCCTTCAGGGTATGATGACGCTCGGAGAAATGGCGATGTTTTCTTCGTATATTTCAATAATATATTCACCGCTTATTCATTTTGCATTTTTGCCTAAACTTATAGTAAGCTTTGTCGGGCACATCGGCAAGCTTTTTGAACTTGTTGATGAAGATGAGGATATGAAGGACACGCCCGATGCAAAGTTTAACGATATAAAGGGCGAGGTGGAGATATCAAATCTCTGCTTTGGGTATGATGAAACCAAAGAGGTATTAAGGGGAATAAATTTGACTGTAAAACCCGGAGAAATGATAGGAATTGTCGGACGTTCGGGAGCAGGCAAATCCACACTTATAAATCTTATTATGAGAATGTATGATCCAAGCTCGGGTTACATCAAGGTTGACGGTGTTGACATAAGAGCAATGACCCAGCATTCATACAAAAGTCAGATAGGAGCGGTGCTTCAGGAGACATTCCTTTTTACCGGTTCGGTATATGATAATATTGCATATGCCAAGCCCGATGCGAGCTACAAGGAGGTAATAGCTGCATCAAAGGCGGCAGGTGCACATTCGTTTATTATGAAGCTTCCCGAAGCGTACAATACCAAGGTTGGCGAGAGGGGATATACACTGTCCGGCGGTGAGCGTCAAAGGGTAGCAATAGCGAGAGCGCTTCTCAGAGACCCGAAGATTCTGATACTTGATGAGGCAACGGCGTCGCTTGATACCGAAACCGAGCGCAGAGTACAGGATGCGCTTTCAAATCTCGTTAAAAACCGCACAACGTTTGCAATAGCTCACAGGCTTTCAACCCTTCGAAACGCGACCAGACTTATAGTAATAGACCGCGGTACTATTGCAGAGATGGGAACGCATGACGAGCTTATGCAAAAAGAGGGTATATATTATTCTCTCGTAATGGCACAACGCGACATGGTTAAGAAATAAAGAAAGGCACCAATCAGGGTGCCTTTTCTGCTTAGTATTTCATCAAATAATTTCCCTCTATATCATAGAATCTGAAAATGCCGTTTTCAAGTATGATATAGCCCCTCTTTGTGCCTTCTTTCGGTATCGAAACAGAGCCGGGATTTATGTATATGAATTTATCGTATTCTTGAGCCTTTGTAACGTGTGTGTGACCGCCGAGAAGTATGTCGCCATTACAAAGCGGGGGTGGATTGTCAGGACCGTATTTGTGCCCGTGAGTTGCATATATCGTGCGCTCTGACGTGGTGATAACGGCATAGTCCGCAAGAATCGGAAAATCAAGCACCATCTGATCAACTTCGGTGTCGCAGTTTCCACGCACCGCAAGTATTTTATCCTTTAGAGGATTTAAAAGCTCAATGACCTTTTTGGGAGCATATTCTTCGGGCAGGTCGTTTCTCGGGCCGTGGTAGAGTATGTCGCCAAGAAGCAAAAGCTTGTCAGCACCTGATTCATTGAATCTATCTGTGAGTATGCCCGCATATTTTGCAGAGCCATGTATATCTGACGCTATCATTATTTTCATGATTTTTTGTTCTCCCGCAGAGTGTTTATTTCGTTTACATTATAGTATGAATCGCCCGTTTTGTCAATCGGCTTTCTTTATGTGTCAATGTATACTATTAAAATATAAATATAATAAATAATTCGTTTAAAATTATACACCGACAGCTATTGACAAAAAGGGATAAAATGGTGTAAAATAATAGTGGTTTCTCGATGACTGACGGATGAGCGAGTTAACGCAAGGGAGTCGGGAAGAATATAAGCCGACCGTCTGGGCAGCCGTATTCCGTTTTATGGGGTACGTATGTCCTTTTTTATTTTGTGCCGGCAAGGCTAAACGGAGGAAATTATGAAAAAAGTCGGAATCGTTATGGGTAGCGACAGCGATCTTGGTATTGTGGAAAAGGCTATTGATACCCTAAAGGAGTATGACGTACCCTTTGAGGTCCGTGTGCTCAGCGCGCACAGAACTCCTGTTGAAGCAGCAGAGTTTGCACGCGGCGCAAAAGGAAACAATATTGGCGTAATTATAGCGGCGGCAGGTAAGGCGGCACATTTAGCAGGCGCTATGGCGGCAAATACAACACTGCCTGTTATCGGCCTTCCTGTAAGAGCAACAAACCTTGACGGTGTTGACGCTCTTCTTGCTACTGTACAGATGCCTTCGGGCATACCTGTTGCAACAGTTGCTATTGACGGCGCTGTTAACGCGGCGCTTCTGGCAATACAGATACTTGCAACTGCAGACAAAGAGCTTGCAGATAAGCTTGACGCGGCACGAAAGGCTGCAGCAGACAAGATAAGAGAAAAGGACGCAGCTATCAGCGCAAGATTCAACGGTTAAAATAAAGCGGAGGACTTATGGGAGGTTTTTTTGGCGTAGCAAGCAAGCGTGATGCAATCTCAGACGTATTCTTTGGAACAGACTACCATTCGCACCTTGGCACAAGACGTGCGGGTATGGCGGCATATGATACTGAGATAGGTCTTCAGCGCGATATACACAATATTGAAAATTCACCTTTCAGGACTAAGTTTGACAAGGTGTTCATTGAAATGAAGGGCAGTTCGGCTATCGGATGCATAAGTGACAGCGACCCTCAGCCGCTTCTTATACGTTCAAACATTGGAACGTATGCTATTTCAATAGTCGGACGTGTTAACAATTCCGACGAGCTTATTGAAAAATACCTTCTGACAAACGGGGGCCATTTCGGTGTAATGACGGGCGGTAAGGTAAACACGGTCGAGCTCGTTGCATCGCTTATAAATCACAAGAGCGATTTTAAAGAGGGAATAAAATTTGCCCAGGAGGTAATTGACGGCTCTCTGTCGGTGCTTATCTTAAAGAACGACGGAGTTCTGATCGCAGCAAGAGACAAGCTTGGCAGACTCCCCGTTATAATCGGCAAGAACGACGAGGGACACAGCGTTTCGTTTGAGTCGTTTGCCTTTGAAAAGCTTGGCTATGAGATTGAAAGAGAGCTTGGACCGGGCGAGGTCGTTGAGCTTACGCCTGAGAGTGTTACACAGCTTGTAGCGCCGGGTGAGAAAATGAAGATATGCTCGTTCTTATGGACGTATTACGGATATTCAAACTCGATATACGAGGGTGTAAACGTCGAGCTTATGAGATATAAAAACGGCAAGATACTTGCTGAGAATGATAAACAAAAAGGCCTTGCGCAGGATATTGACTATGCTTGCGGTGTGCCGGACTCGGGAACACCTCACGCGATAGGATATGCAAATGAAAGCGGAAAGCCGTTTGCGCGCCCGTTTATAAAGTATACGCCCACATGGCCGAGAAGCTTCACTCCGCCAACTCAGGCTGAGCGTAACAGAATAGCAAAAATGAAGCAGATACCCGTAAAGGAGCTTATCAAGGATAAGAATCTGCTTTTCGTTGATGACTCGATTGTACGCGGAACACAGCTTAAGGAAACGGTAGATTTCCTTTATGAAAACGGAGCAAAGTCTGTGCATATGCGCTCGGCATGTCCCCCTATAATGTACAGCTGTAAATATCTTAACTTCTCGCGTGCAACTTCAGAGCTTGAGCTTATTGCAAGACGCACAATAGCAGAGCTTGAAGGAGAAGAGGGACTTAATCATATTGATGAGTATATTGATGCTTCGAGCGAAAGAGGAAAGAAACTTCGTGCTAAAATTGCAGAAACGCTTCACTTTGATTCTCTTGAATTCCAGTCGCTTGAAGGAATAATCGAAGCTATCGGCATAGACAAGTGTAAACTTTGTACGTATTGTTGGGACGGAAAAGAATAAAACAAATATATAAATTTTTATTACGAAAGGAATATAAAAATGTCAAAGAGCTACAGCGAAAGCTACAAGGCGGCAGGCGTTGATATAACGGCCGGCTACAAAGCAGTTGAACTGATGAAGGCACACATCGCCAAAACGGTTACCGAGGGAGCTATTTCGGGAATCGGTGATTTCGGAGGATTATTCGCCCTTGATCTCAAGGGATATACATCCCCTGTGCTTGTAGGCGGCACTGACGGTGTTGGTACTAAGCTTAAAATCGCGTTTCTTATGGATAAGCATGATACAGTCGGAATCGACTGCGTTGCTATGTGCGTAAACGATATAATCTGCTCAGGCGCAAAGCCCCTGTTCTTCCTTGACTATATTGCGCTTGGAAAGAACGTGCCCGAAAGAGTTGCGGACATTGTTAAAGGTGTTGCAGACGGATGCGTTATGGCAGGTGCCGCACTTATCGGCGGAGAAACGGCAGAAATGCCCGGCTTCTATCCCGAGGATGAATACGACCTTGCAGGATTTTCTGTTGGTATAGTAGACAGACCCGCAGTTCTTGATAAGAGCAAGATGAAGGCCGGTGACGTTGTTATCGGAATTCCTTCAAGCGGCGTTCATTCCAACGGATTTTCGCTTGTAAGACGTGTATTTGACGTTGAAAACTGCGACCTTAAAACACCCAGAGCAGAGCTTGGGGGCAAGTCGCTCGGCGAAGCACTTTTAGCGCCCACAAAGATATACGTAAAGCCCATGCTTGCTCTTTTTGAAAAGATATGTGTAAAGAGCGTTTCTCACGTAACGGGCGGCGGCTTCTATGAAAATATTCCGCGTGCAATCCCCGACGGACTCTGCGCTAAGATATACAAAGACAAGATTCCCAAGCTTGCTATATTCGAGCTTTTGCAGAAGACGGGAAATATTCCCGAAAGAGATATGTACAATACCTTCAACATGGGTGTTGGTATGGCGTTTGTTGTTGATGCCAATGATGTTGACACAGCGCTTGGAATACTTACGGCAAACGGCGAGAATGACGCTCGTGTTATCGGAGAAATAATTGAAGACGCCGATAACAAGGTGGAGCTTTGCTAAGCCGCGCACGTCAGTCGCTTGCACTCAGCTTTGCGGGCGGCGTGATGATAGGAATAGGCGGTACTGTTAATCTGAAGCTTGGCGGTGTAGAAGGCGCGGTATTCTTTGCGGTTGCACTTCTTACCATATGTATGCTCGGACTTCATCTGTTTACAGGTAAGATCGGAGCGATAGTATACAGCGAGAATAAAAAGCAGGATATACCGCTTTTGTTCACATGCATTATAGGTAATATGCTTGGAACACTTTTGGCATCCTACATATGCAACGTATCCACATCTGATGCGCTTTTTGAAACTGCACGCATTATGTGTGAGGGCAAACTCGAAAAGGGTATTTGTCAGATACTTGCATCCGCTTTTATGTGCGGAATACTTATGTACGTTGCCGTAACGGTATTTGCAAGAAAAAACAGTATCGCAGGCATAATTTTCTGCGTTCCCGTGTTCATTCTTTCGGGATATGAGCACTCGATAGCAGATATGTATTACTTTTTCACGGCAAGAATGTTTTATCCCGAAGTTTGGGGATTTTTAGGACTTGCGGTAGTAGGCAATACGCTTGGCGGTTGCTTTATACCGATTGTTAAAAAGCTTGCCGGCGAAATTAAAGACTGAATTGATACTTGGACATAATTACAGGAGAATATGATGACCACAGCAAAAATAGCAGTTCTCGTATCCGGAGGCGGAACGAATCTGCAGGCACTTATTGATGCCCAAAACAATAATATTATCAAGCACGGTAAAATAGAGCTCGTTATTTCAAATAACAGCGAAGCTTATGCTCTCACCAGGGCAAGAGAAAACTCGATCGACACGGCTATCGTTAAGCGCGGTACTGAGATGGATATAGAAGATCAGATCATAAAGCTTCTTGACGAATATGAGATCGATCTTATCGTACTTGCAGGATTTATGTGTATCCTGACAGAAAAATTCACGTCACGTTATCCCGAAAGGATAATCAACGTGCACCCGTCTCTCATACCGTCTTTCTGCGGTAAGGGCTTTTACGGCCTTAAGGTTCACGAAGCGGCGCTTGCTTACGGTGTGAAGGTAACGGGAGCAACGGTGCATTTTGTAAATGAAGTGCCCGACGGAGGCAGAATTATCATGCAGAAAGCGGTAGCAGTAGGCGCGCACGATACGCCCGAAATGCTTCAGCGCCGCGTAATGCGTCAGGCAGAATGGAAGATACTTCCCGTAGCATGCGAAAAGGTCTGCCGCGATATTGTTTCCAAAAAGAAAAACGAACTTGTTAAGTAAGAAAGGAAGATAGATTATGAGCGCACTTGATACTTTGAAATTGAACGACCTTTTAAATTCATGCACGTACCCCGGACGCGGAATCGTTGTCGGCACAACACCTGATGGTGAGAACGCTGTGTTTGCATACTTCATCATGGGTAGAAGCGATAACAGCCGTAACCGTGTATTTGAAGAAAAGGCAGGCGGCGAAATTATTACAGCGCCCTTTGACGAATCAAAGGTTGAAGACCCTTCTCTTATTATTTATTCTCCTGTAAAGGTGTGGGGAGATACTACTATAGTTACAAACGGTGATCAGACCGATACTATTTATGACTATATGAAAGAGGGTAAAACTTTTGAAGAAGCGCTCGAAACACGCCTTTTTGAGCCTGACGCTCCCAACTTCACACCCCGTATCAGCGCCGCGCTTAAGGTTGACGGCGGCAAATATACGTACAAAATGAGCATACTCAAGTCTGCTGACCGTGATGGCAGCGACTGTATGAGATATACATATTCATACCCCTCTCTCGCAGGTATCGGAAATTTCATTCACACATATATGAAGGACGGCAGTCCCCTTCCGAGCTTTGAGGGTGAGCCTGAAAGAGTTGCAACAGACAACGACATTGATTCTTTCACGAATGATATCTGGAACAGCCTTAATGCTGATAACAAGATTTCACTTTATGTAAGATATATCAGAATCGCAGACGGAACGTATGAATCAAGACTTATAAATAAATTTGTAAAATAAGGAGCAAAGCAATGAGAGAATTTGAACTTAAATACGGTTGTAACCCCAATCAGAAGCCTTCTAAAATCTATATGTCAAACGGTGCAGAGCTCCCGATAGAAATACTTTCGGGCCGCCCCGGATACATAAACTTCCTAGATGCTTTCAACTCCTGGCAGCTCGTTAAGGAATTAAAGGCGGCAACAGGTATGCCCTGCGCAACGTCATTCAAGCATGTAAGCCCCACGTCTGCGGCAGTAGGTAAAAAGCTTGACGAAAAGCTTAAAAAGGCTTGCTTTGTTGACGATATCGAAGGTCTTGACGATTCTCCCCTTGCCTGCGCATACGCTCGCGCAAGAGGTACGGACCGTCAGTCGTCATTTGGTGACTGGATAGCACTCTCCGACGTTTGCGATGTAACAACAGCAACAATAATCAAGCGTGAGGTTTCAGACGGAGTTATCGCTCCCGGATATACCGATGAAGCGCTTGAAATACTCAAATCCAAGAGAAAAGGAAATTATAACATAGTAAAGATCGACCCTGACTATATTCCCGAGGAAAAGGAAATCAAGCAGGTGTTCGGTATCACGTTCGAGCAGGGAAGAAACAACTTCAAGATTGACCGTGAGCTTCTTACTAACATTGTTACCGAAAACAAGGAAATTCCCGAAGAAGCAAAAATCGACCTTATAATCGCGCTTATCACACTTAAGTATACTCAGTCAAACTCTGTATGTTATGCTGTTGGCGGACAGGCTATCGGCGTTGGTGCAGGTCAGCAGTCGAGAATTTACTGCACAAGACTTGCAGGTACAAAGGCTGATATATGGCATCTCAGACAGCACGACAAGGTGCTCGGACTTCCTTTCAAGCCTGAGCTTGGCAGACCTGACCGCGATAACGTTATCGACGTGTATATATCCGAGGACTGCGGAGACGTTCTTGACGAGGGTAATTGGCAGAAGTACTTTACAGTACGTCCCGAACCCTTCACGAGAGCAGAGCAGAAAGAATACCTTGCAACAATTACAGGTGTGTCCGTAGGTTCAGACGCGTTCTTCCCGTTTGATGATAACATTGAGCGCGCACGCAGAAGTGGCGTTTCATATATAGCAGAGCCCGGTGGCTCTATCCGCGACGACATAGTTATTGATTGCTGCAACAAGTATGGTATTGCTATGGCGTTTACCGGCATGAGACTCTTCCACCACTGATATCGGTGAGCTTTAATAACAAAGAATCCGGAGAAGAAACATGAAAGTAATGGTAGTTGGCGGCGGAGGCCGCGAGCATGCAATTATAAAGGCGCTGAAAAAGTCGCCTGAGATAGAAAAGCTTTACGCACTGCCGGGTAACGGCGGTATATCCCGCGATGCTGAATGTGTGAATATCGGTGCAAAGGATATAGACGGCATTGTTGAATTTGCAAAAAATACGGGCATTGACTATGCAGTAGTTGCTCCCGACGATCCGCTTGTACTCGGCGCGGTTGATGCACTAAATGCTGTTGGAATCGAATGCTTCGGCCCCACAAAGGCGGCGGCGATCATTGAGGGAAGTAAGGTTTTCTCCAAAAACCTTATGAAAAAATACTCTATTCCCACAGCCGCATACGAAACTTTTGACGATATGGATTCTGCGATCGCATATCTTAACACAATCCCTGCTCCCGTTGTTGTAAAGGCAGACGGACTTGCACTTGGCAAGGGCGTTATAATAGCACAAACTCGCGATGAAGCGATAGAAGCGGTGCGCTCTATGATGGCCGATAAGCTTTTCGGCGAAAGCGGCAGCCGCGTGGTAATCGAAGAATTTTTGGAGGGTCCTGAAGTGTCGGTTCTTGCTTTTACTGACGGAAACACTCTTGTTCCCATGGTGTCGTCCATGGACCACAAGAGAGCAGGCGACAACGATACAGGACTCAATACGGGCGGTATGGGAGCGATAGCTCCCAACCCTTATTACACTGCAGATATTGCAGCAGAGTGTATGGATAAAATATTCATGCCGACTGTAAACGCTATGAAGGCTGAGGGAAGAACCTTCAAGGGATGCCTTTATTTCGGACTTATGCTTACTGCAAACGGCCCAAAGGTAATAGAGTACAACTGTCGTTTCGGAGATCCCGAAACTCAGGCGGTGCTTCCGCTTTTAGAGTCTGACTTATTTACCGTAATGCGTGCGGTAAGCGCAGGAAAGTTATCTGAAACAGAAGTTAAGTTTGCAGATAAGCATTCCTGTACACTCGTGCTTGCATCAAACGGATATCCGGGTAAATATGACACCGGCTTTGAAATAAGCGGTGAATGTGATACAAATGCTTCTGTTTATATTGCAGGAGCAAAGCGTGAGGGTGAAAAGCTTTATACCGCTGGCGGAAGAGTGCTTGCTGTATCCTGTATTGGTGACACTCTTAAAGATGCAGTTGATGCTTCATACAGAGAAGCTGAAAAAATAAGCTTTGAAAATAAGTATTTCCGTCACGATATAGGCGCGAGAGCTCTTAAAGCCTGAGCTTTTGGAAAGGAATAAATTATGGTATACAGAATATTTGTCGAAAAGAAACGCGAGTTTGCAAATGAAGCACGCTCTCTTAAATCCGACATAAACACGGTGCTCAGAATCGAAGGCCTCGATGATCTTCGAGTTGTTAACAGATACGACGTAGAAAATATCGATGCAGCCCTTTTTGAAGCGGCAAAAGCAAAGGTATTTTCAGAGCCTCAGATAGACGATATATACGACAGTGCCGACTTCGAGGGCGCATGTGCGGTATTTGCCGTTGAGAGTCTTCCGGGTCAGTTTGATATGAGAGCTGATTCCGCGGCACAGTGTATACAGATCATATCTATGGGCGAAAAGCCGCTTGTACGTACGGCAAAAGTATATGCACTGTATGGTGACATAAGCGAAAAGGAACTCGAAGAAATACAGAAATACGTAATCAACCCCGTTGAAAGCCGTTTTGCTTCCTTTGAGCTTCCCGAAACACTTAAAATGGAAACGGAGATCCCCGAGGACGTTAAAACTATTGAGGGATTTATAGACCTTGAAGATACTGATCTTGCAAAAATGGCAAGCGATATGGGACTTGCGATGGACGCGGACGACCTCAGATTCTGCCGCGACTATTTCAGAAAAGAAAAGCGCAACCCCACTATAACAGAAATACGTATGATAGATACGTATTGGTCGGACCACTGTCGTCACACAACGTTTTTAACTACTGTTGACAACGTTAAATTTGAGGATGAAAAACTTGAAGCTGCGTACAACAGATATGTGGAAACACGCAAAAAGCTTGGCAAAACAAAGCCCGTTAATCTTATGGATATAGCAACACTCGGTGCACGCTACCTAAAGAGTGAGGGCAAGCTCGATGCTCTTGATGAGTCTGACGAGATAAACGCTTGTACAGTTAAGATAAAGGCAAATATCGACGGAGAAGACGTTGATTATCTGCTTCTCTTTAAAAATGAAACACATAACCACCCAACAGAGATCGAGCCCTTCGGAGGTGCTGCAACCTGTATCGGTGGTGCTATACGCGATCCCCTCTCGGGACGTTCATACGTATATGCGGCAATGAGAGTAACGGGTGCGGCTGACCCGACACGCCCTGTTGCTGAAACTATCCCCGGCAAGCTTCCTCAGCGTAAGATAGTTACAACTGCGGCGGCAGGATATTCGTCATACGGAAACCAGATCGGTCTTGCTACGGGTATGGTTGATGAATTATATCACGACGGCTACGCGGCAAAGCGTATGGAAATTGGTGCTGTACTCGGTGCGGCTCCGGCTAAGAACGTTCGCCGTGAAGTACCCGGCGACGGTGATATAGTAATACTTCTCGGCGGCAGAACGGGCCGTGACGGTTGCGGCGGTGCAACAGGCTCGTCAAAGTCGCATACAAAGGCTTCTCTTGAGACCTGCGGTGCAGAGGTTCAGAAGGGTAATGCTCCCGAAGAAAGAAAATTACAGAGACTTTTCAGAAACCCTGAGGCGGCAAGACTTATCAAGCGTTGTAATGACTTTGGCGCAGGCGGTGTGTCTGTAGCAGTCGGCGAGCTTGCAGACGGTTTGGAGATCGACCTTAACGCAGTTCCTAAAAAATATGACGGTCTTGACGGCACAGAGCTTGCAATATCAGAAAGCCAGGAGAGAATGGCGATTGTTGTTGAAGCGAAGGACGCAGAACGCTTTATAGAGATAGCAAAGAGCGAAAACCTTGAAGCTACTCCCGTTGCAAGAGTAACGGCAGAGCCGAGACTCGTTATGAAGCACAATGGCAAGAAGATCGTTGATATTTCAAGAGAATTTCTCAATTCTAACGGTGCTGAAAAGCATATTGATATAACACTTGACACCCCGAGTGCATTTGAAAAGGAAATACCCGAAAGCTTTGAAAAGGGTATGCGCGCACTTGCCGAAGACTTGAACGTATGTTCAAAGCGCGGACTTTCAGAGCGCTTTGACTCAACTATCGGTGCAGGAAGCGTGCTTATGCCGTTTGGCGGTTCGCTACAGCATACACCTATTCAGGCAATGGTACATAAGATTCCGCTTGAGCGCGGAGAAACAGACACAGTTTCGTTCATGTCGTGGGGATATAACCCCTATATTACAGAAAAGAGCCCCTACCACGGCGCATATCTTGCTGTTGTTGAATCAATATCCAAGCTTATCGCTACGGGTGCGGACAAAAATGAAGTGTTCCTTACTTTCCAGGAATATTTTGAAAAGCCGATGCGCGATCCTAAGCGTTGGGGGAAGCCCATGGCGGCGCTCCTCGGTGCTTTTGCCGCACAGCTTGATTACTCGTCTGCTTCGATAGGCGGTAAGGACTCAATGAGCGGTACTTTTGAAAATATCGACATTCCACCAACACTCGTTTCTTTTGCTGTAACAACAGGTAAGCTTGCAGACGTGATCTCGCCCGAATTCAAGAAGGCAGACAGCAGAGTTATCCTTCTTGTTCCCGAATACGATAAGGATGGACTTCCCGTATGCGAGTCTGAACTTGCCCTTTACGATAAGGTGAACGCTCTTATGCGCGCAGGCAGAGTAAGCGCTGCTTACACACCCACTTACGGTGGTGTTGCAGAAGCAGTTATGAAGATGAGCTTCGGTAACGGCCTTGGATTTGAGTTTAATGAAGAGACCAAACTTGAAACACTCTTTGGATACAATTACGGCGCGTTCGTGCTTGAAATGTGCGACGATACTCCTGTTGACGGAGAGATATACCTCGGTAAGACAACAAAGAAGTGCCCGTTTGTACTTGGAGAGGAAAAGGTATGCTCGCACGAGCTTCTTGAAATTTACGAAAACAAGCTTGAGAGCGTTTTCTCCTGCAATATAAAGGTAGAAGAAAAGAAATTGATCTTACCCGAAACTCACAGAGATGCAAAAGCGCTTACACATGCAAAGGTAGGCGTGGCAAAGCCCCGTGTACTCATTCCCGTATTCCCGGGTACAAACTGCGAATACGATAGTGCAAGAGCGGCAGAGCGTGCAGGACTTGAAGCGGATATATTCGTTATAAGAAATATAACGGGTGCTGACATAGCAGAGTCTGTTGAAGAAGCACTCAAGAGAATCGAAAAATCTCAGATAATCTTTATCCCCGGAGGATTTTCGGGCGGTGACGAGCCTGACGGCTCGGGCAAGTTTATAACTGCTTTCTTCCGCAATCCTAAGCTTGCAGATTCAGTAAACAACCTGCTTAAAAACCGTGACGGACTTATGTGCGGTATCTGTAACGGCTTCCAGGCACTTATCAAGCTGGGACTTGTTCCGTACGGTGAAATATGCGACATCGGTGAAAACGACCCGACACTTACTTATAATGTAATCGGACGTCACCAGTCGAGAATCGTTCGTACACGTGTGCTTTCAAACAAATCACCGTGGCTTATGAACACAAAGCCTGGTGAGATATACAACGTACCGATCTCTCACGGAGAGGGAAGATTCATAGCACCCGCAGAGCTTATAGAAAAGCTTGCGGCAAACGGACAGATCGCAACTCAGTATGCAGATATAAACGGTAATCCCACGTTTGATATATCATATAACCCCAACTCGAGCGACTATGCTATTGAGGGTATCACATCACCTGACGGCAGAGTAATCGGTAAGATGGGACACAGCGAACGTATAAGTATGGGTACATACAAAAACGTTGACGGAGACTATGATATCAAGCTCTTTAAGTCGGCATCGGATTATTACAAAATATAACAAAACAGGCGCCTTTCAAAGGCGCCTGTTCCTTTTTTCGACACAATTCTGTGATGAATTATAAGACTACACTAAAATAATTGACAAAAATTGGTAATTTTGACAATTGAAATAATTTCCAATTTATGGTAAAATTATATCGTAAGTCGGAGCAAACTGACAAATTAACGAAAATTAAAAAGGTGGGTTTATTATGACAATCACAGAGAGAATACTTATTGCAGACAGAAACACAGAATTTTTAAATGAATTATCCACAAAGCTTGCAGACGAGGGCTATGTTAATATAGAAACTGCATCAAGTTGTGAATCGCTTAAGCGCACACTTGAAAGAAACTTTTATAATATAATCATATCAGACAGAGAGCTTATGGATTACGACAGTATTATTAGTTTTTCTGAAAACGCAGAGGAAGATACAAGACGTGCGTATTCGAGCGAGGTGATACTTACCTCAGAGATGGTCCTCGACGATTCAGTATACGATATGGGCGGCAGATCGGTATATACTTTGAAGAAACCGATCGATTATAATTTCGTAAAAAGAATAATTACAAGTCAGCTTGAGCATCAGCGTTTTAAGGCAGCAAATGCAAGGCTCTTTGGGCGCGACGCAATTATTGAGAGAAGCGTTACGTCTGTTATGCACGGACTTGGTATTCCGGCGCATATAAAAGGCTATCAGTTTTTAAGAACTGCGATAACACGTACGATCAATGATCCTGATATGATAAACTACGTTACAAAGTCATTATATCCCACAGTTGCGCGTATTCACGGAACAACACCTTCAAGAGTTGAGAGAGCTATCCGCCATGCTATTGAAGTTGCATGGGACAGAGGAGACGTTGATACACTCACGTCATACTTCGGATATACTATAAGCCGTCAGCGCGGCAAGCCCACAAACAGTGAATTTATTGCTATGATAGCCGACAATCTCCGTATGAAGAACAGCGATCTGCTTGAAGACGCTGTAAGTGCCAGAAAAGCTGTTTCAAGCAGATGATAAAAAATAAAACAGGTCGAAAGACCTGTTTTATTTTTTATATACTTTATATTCATTTTTATTTATAAATTCTCTTGCGCTTTCAATAGGTATATCGAACACACATGCAAATTCTTCTTCAATAAGCCTTTGAGCATCCAAAAGAACTTTTTCATCGTTAATATAAAGGCGTTTACCTACCGTCATGAGCTCTTCATTTTTTTTATGAAGCATACGGGCTAAAGCAAATATATCAGAGTCAGTTCCTTTTTCAAGTATTTTAATAAACTTATCGTGCCTTGCGTATTTGTTCTCTTCCCACGAGTCAAAATCACAGTCGGTAGCTTTAAGAAGCTCCATCATATGATCTTTATCGGGTATCAGCCGCATTTTTTCGCAAATTACGGGAGAATCAACGGGCACGTAAACGGTGGAAAAATTGCGGTATACAGGAACGAGCACATAATAATCGCGCTCATCACCGCCAAAATTTTTCTTTGTTATTTCCTGTATTTCACAAACTCCCTGGGAGCCGTAAAGAACTTTTTGCTTTAAATTGAACATATGCCATACCGTATCCTTGTTTGCTACATAAATTATACCATAAAATACAAAAAAATGACATAGGCAAATTAAACAAAAAACAAAGCAAAAAATTTGCAATAAATTGCAAAGGTAAGTATTATTCTGATAAAAAGCAGATCCGCGGCTTATGCCGCGGATCTGCTCTATTTTTCTATCTTATACATTTGTTCATATGGGGGAGTATACGTGTGGGTCATACCCTGGATAAATTCAAGTGACACGGGAGCGCTCATTGAGTTTACCAATGCCGCAACAGACGAGGGCGGAGATACGTAATCGCCAAGACCGGCAACGATTCTTGTCCGGCATCTTATGCGCTTCGCAAAGTTTATAGCGTCATAGTACGTCAGAGCATCTGTATAATCGGGATGCCAGCCTCCTATTCGGCTCGCGGCAAAATTACCGATATCACACAACCAAGGATATGCGGCATATACGTAGGTTACATCAGGATCAAGACCTGCAACTGCAAGCGCTTGATACGCGCCCTGGCTGCCGCCGTTAAGTATCACCTGTTTACCGTCCCACTCTTTGAGCGTTTTAAGATATCTTATAGCCTGAAGGTCACGAAGAATCATGTTCTTGAAATATACCGTGTCGCGGTCTGAGTTTTCATAGGTGTTAAAGCCGTATGAATAGAGAACTGTTGATGCTACCTCCTTATAGTAGCTGCTTTCTCTTCCGTTATCAAGACTGTGTGCGTTAACGCTGAGCACTATACGATCGCTTCTTACTGCAGGCTGCGGCGATACAACACCGTATCCGGTATAGCCTACGAGTATTGGGAGCGTGCCTTCTTTTGCATTGTTTGGTATTGACAAATATGCAGAAACAGGGCCGCCCGGGCAGTCAATACGTATATCAAGAACGGTATATCCCGGATAATCTTCGGACAGGTCGTTTTTAACACTCATAACAGGCTCTGTTTCATAAAGCTTATCAAGCTCTGCCTGCCAGAATTCATCAAAATCCTCAGGCTCTTTGACGGCTTGGGTAATACTGCGGATGTTAGCGGCCGCCCCTCCCTCAAAAGGTGATATATCTCTGTATTCAATGCCAAGATCGCTTGTTACGTTGGCGTATATTTTTACAAATCCAGGTGTATCGAGAGAAGTTTTTATTACAAAAGTACCTTTTTCGCCCGATACGTTTTCAGTTATACTTTCTTTGGATCCGTCAAATTCAATTTTATACGAGAAATTCGGAGCGCTTATGGTCTCGCCGTCGTATTTCAGCGAAATAGTAAATATCATTTCTTCGCCGACAGCGTATTCAAGGGGAGATTTATTTGTCTGACATTCAAAATAACATTCGCTGTAATCAGATATTTCATTCAAGCTTACGATAGGGTAGGTGAAATCTACATATGAACCGTGGTCTAAGTTTATAGAAGCATATTTTCCAAAGCCATCAAGTATAACGTCATCTATTTTGGTAAGGGCAATTTCGGAAGAAGCACTTATAAGGATAGAATTATCGTATTCTGCGAAACGTACGGTATTAGTCTCAAGCGAATAATCAAGCTCAAAATATATGTTAGTATAATCGTTATTATCTGACGTATCAAGCCCGGTTTTTGATATAAGAGCCTGTGATACTGCAGTTGTATCAACACCGTCAAAATCGTTTAGCTTAAAGTTTTTAACGGGTGTAGAATTGATATTCCAAGCAGTATAAGGTGCACAGTAGCTGTATTTATAATCTTTTTCTATAATAGTTTCTTCGGAAATAATATTTTCTTCGAAATACTCGAGTGCCATTATAGTTGCAGACTCAGAGCCTCCGACAATATAAATATCATCATCACTTGCATAAATAATATATTCCATAGGGCTTGTTGCTTCAAGTCCTTCGGGAAGACCGCGGTTTGTATTGCCGATGATGATCTCTTTGTCAGACTTATCATACGGCGCGTTACTGTCGATAACAAGTTCTATTTCCGCGCCGCTTTTGGCTCTTGCCGTATTTATAATCGATAGAGCTGAATCTATTATATCGGAATCGGCGTCATACGTGCATACTATGCGGTATTCGCTTTTGCCGTCTGATATGATTTTTAATGCCGAATTACCGTTAAATCCAAGCATGGATCCTACCGAGCAAGAGCACAGACTGAATAATATTATAAGCAAAAGCGAAATCAGAACAAACTTTAATCTATATTTGTATATCATAATTGGTTTCCTTTTTAATTAAGTTTGAAGCTGTGGGGAAGAATATCGTTTAGTGTGTATGTTATTATCTCACCGCCGTTGGAGAGATGAATCTTGAAGTCCGCATCACAAAACTCACTAAACGCCTGCCTGCATACCCCGCACGGTGAGCACGGCTTATTAAAATCATCTGATGATGAGCCGACGATCGCAATATCCGTAAAGCACCTTTTGCCGTCACTCACGGCCTTGAATAAGGCAACACGCTCAGCACAGCAGGTTACGTCAAATGAAGAGTTTTCAATATTACATCCGGTATATACAGTACCGTCTTTGCAAAGAAGCGCCGCGCCAACGCGGAAATGCGAATATGGCGAATATGCCGATTTCGTGGCGTCTTTAGCTGTTTTTATAAGTTCTTTTTTCTCCATGAAAAAATCTGCCTTTCGATTATTTACGACCTATTGCGGTTATTTTGAATAGTATAATAATAGTGCAAGCTAAAAAAGCGGTGCTTGCGGCGGTATCTCGGATATCGCCTTTTTTATCCCGATGACGCAGTCGGGAGAGGTGGTAATGTATTACAGACTTGTTAAAGGAAACCTTCTCAAAGCTCCGGAAAATATCAGCCGTCTTATCGGAAAGCCAACCAGAGCGCAGTATCTTTTTTTCGGCTATAAGCCGGTAGTGGGCGAATGCGATGCTGAATTTACATACGTTGAAGAGGATACTGTGATAAGAAGGGTGAGCGTATGCGATGAGAGCATATCAAAAAAGCTATAATTTCGCGCGGCGAGGACAATGTCCTCGCCGATGTTTTTAGTTATGACATTACAATAGTTTCCCAAAGAGATTCATAATAAGAGCGGATATCTTCGGGAAGATCGTGGAAGTACTGACAGATGGGCATGTTCTCTTCATCGGGATAAAGAATCTTTTCATCCTTAAGAGAGTAGTTCTCGTTTTCAATAACCGATGTATTGGGAGAAGCGTAGCAGAGATATTCAGCGTTTGCAAGTGCAATTTCAGGCTCAAGAAGGAAGTTGATATACATGAGCGCCGCTTCATAGTTCTGTGCGCTTGAGGGGATACAAATAGAATCAACGAATATATTAACGCCTTCCTTGGGATATACGAAAGCGAGAGCTTCGTTGTTGTCGCGCATAGTTAAAAAGTCGCCTGCGTAATACGCGCCGATAGCGGCATTACCCGATTCCATCTTGTTGAATATCTGGTCCATTACACGGCCCTGAATAACGGAGTTCTGCTCTATAAGCTTATCTGCGGCAGCGTCCCAATCAGCCTTGTCGGTAGTATTGAGGTCAATGCCGAGAAGCATCTGTGCGATAGCAAAGCTGTCGCGCGGGTTGTTGAACATAAGGATGTTGTCCTTGTATTTATCATCCCACATGATGCTCCAGCTGTCAGGCGTTTCTTCAACCATTTCCGTATTGTATATAAGACCTACCATACCTACGTTATAAGGAACGGTATACTTTTCTTCGGGATCAAAATAGAGGCCCTTATACTTATCGTCGATAAGATGATAGTTTGTGATCTTCGAAAAATCTATTTCCCTAAGCATGTTTTCATTTGCAAGGCGCTCTATCATGTAGTCTGAGGGAATTATGATATCATACGAAACAGCGCCGCTCTTAAGCTTTGTATACATTGATTCGTTTGCATCATAGTTTTCATAGTTTACCTTGATACCGGTAAGCTTTTCAAACTCGCGGTTAACGTCAAGCGAACCTTCGCTTCCGTCTGAGATATATTCTCCCCAGTTGAATACGTTGAGAACAGTTCCTTCAAGCTCGCGTGAGTACTCGCCGACAGGTGTGAATGACGGCTCGCTTGTATCTGAACATGAGCATGCCGAAAGTACAGTCATTATAAGAACGAGTATAAGAGATATAGATCTGAGAGTATTTTTCATTTATTATTTCCTTTCTGTTTTTGCGATTACTTTTTTGCGGGCTTTGCCTCGCCTTTCATCTGAAGAATGTTAATTGTTATAAGAAGCAGTAATATAGTAACGAAAATTATGCTTGAGAGCGCATACATATCAGGCTTTACGATTCTTTTTGTCATTGAGAATATCTTGATCGGGAGCGTCTGGAATCCTGAGCTTGTGTAGTAGCTTATAACGAAATCGTCAAGAGACAATGTAAAGGACATCAGAAGTCCTGAAACTATACCGGGGTTTATTGCCGGCATCATAACATTGAAAAATGCCTGCCTCGGAGTGCAGCCAAGATCGAGCGCGGCTTCATACAGACGCACGTCGGTCTGACGAAGCTTTGGCAGTACGTTGAGAATAACGTACGGTATGTTAAACGTTATGTGCGCTATAAGCAGGGTAAAAAAGTTAAGCGAGGTATTTGCGCCGATAAGCCTGCCGACGAATACGAACAAAAGCATAAGCGAAACACCCGTTACAATGTCGGGGTTCATCATCGGTATGTTCGTTACAGTCATAAACGAGCTTGAAACAAAGTTGTTTCTCGTGCGGTATATACCGTAAGCGGCGATAGTGCCGATAACCGTTGCGATAAGAGAGGAGAGCACGGCAAGCACAAGCGTGTTGCGAAGCGCTTCCATAATATCGCTGTTTGAAAAAAGCTCAACATACCATTTGAATGAAAAGCCTGTGAATACAGACGTGCTTTTTGACTCGTTGAATGAGAAAAATACCATAACGAGCAGGGGCGCGTACATAAAAATATATACAAGCGCAAGTATCACGTTATACAGAGGGGAGGATTTCTTTTTCATACCACAACACCTCCGTCGGCATCTGAGAAGCGGTTCATTATCGCCATGCTTATAAGTATCATAACCATAAGCACGAGGGATATTGACGCTCCAACATCATAGTGATTCATCTGTATCTGGCGTTCAATAACGTCTCCGATAAGCATTACCTTGCCGTCGCCGAGCTTCTGCGAAATATAGAAGGTGGAAACAGAGGGGACGAATACCATAGCGATGCCCGAAACAACGCCCGGCATACTCATAGGTATTATAAGGCGTATCATCTTCTGAAAAGACGAGCAGCCAAGGTCCTCAGCAGCTTCAAGAAGCGTGGGATCTATTTTTGAAAGCACTGTATATATCGGGAGTATCATATAGGGCAGGTAGTTGTATACCATACCGAGAATAACCGCTCCCGGAGTGCCTATCATCTTAAGCGGCTCTAACCCGAAAAGACCGAGGAAATTATTGATAAGTCCGTTTCTCTCTAAAATGTTGAGCCATGAATACGTACGTATAAGCAGATTCATCCACATGGGAAGCATTATGAGCATCATCTGCATTTTCTGAGATGATACACTCTTTTTTGTCATAGCATACGCAAACGGATAAGCTATGATTATCGTGATAAGCGTTGCGATAAGCGAGTATAATATCGATATTGTGAATATATCGGTATAATTACCCAGATTCTTTATGTTTTCAAGCGTAAACGCTCCGTTATTATCCGTAAATGCATAGTACATTACTATGAAAAGCGGTACAACTATAAATATAGTTGACCATACGGCGTAGGGAGTGTTTAAAAGCGCAGTCGTGCCTTTTCTTTTCAAGAGGGGTCTACCTCCTTATCAGCAGACTGTCCCTCCTCAAAGTCGGGGTTGCTTATATTGTCCATTTCGTCGCTGAACGAGCTGTAGTCGCCAAACATACCCGAATACTTGGATTTTTTCATTATATGAATTGCGTCAGGCTCAATGTAAAGTCCAACGTTCTCGCCAACCTCGTGATAGTCGGTGGTCTGTATCATCCACTTGAAGCCGCATACGTCTATAATAAATTCAAAATGCACGCCCCTGAACGTAACCGACGTGATAGTTCCGGCGATCATGCCGTTTTCAAGCGGTACTATGTCCACGTCCTCAGGACGAATTACAACGTCAACAGGCTCGTTTTTATCAAAGCCGCGGTCTAAACATTCAAATATTCTTCCGCCAAGCTTTACCTTGAAGTCTTCAAGCATAACGCCGTCAACTATGTTCGATTCGCCGATAAAGTCTGCAACGAATGCATTCTGCGGCTCGTTATATATGTCGATAGGCGTTCCCACCTGCTGTATCTTACCCTCGTTCATAACAACGACGGTGTCAGACATAGAGAGGGCCTCTTCCTGATCGTGCGTTACGAAAATAAAGGTGATACCGAGTTCTCTCTGTATCTTTTTAAGTTCGTTTTGCATGTCTTTTCTGAGCTTTGCGTCAAGCGCCGCAAGCGGCTCGTCCAGAAGCAGAACCTTAGGTCTGTTTATAACGGCGCGCGCTATTGCAACACGCTGCTGCTGACCGCCCGAAAGATATGCTATGTTCTTTTTCTCAAAGCCTTTGAGACCGACAAGCGCAAGCATCTCGCTTACTCTCTCTCGTATCTCCTTTTCTGGCGTTTTGCTTACTCTGAGTCCGAAAGCGATATTATCATAAACGTTAAGATTCGGAAAGAGCGCGTATTTCTGGAATATCGTATTAACGGGTCTTTTATACGGCGGAATACCGTTAACAAGTAATCCGTCAAAAAAAACACTGCCCGCATCAGGTTCGATGAAACCGGCGATAATTCTGAGAGTTGTGGTCTTTCCGCATCCCGACGAGCCGAGTAAAGTTACAAATTCCCCGTCACGTATAGAAAGAGAAAGATCATCAAGTACGGTTTCACCGTCGAATGCGACAGTGATATTCTTAAGATCAATGATATTCTTATCCATTTTTTGCATCCCCCTTTGCGGCTAGAGCCGCGTACAGCCGTATACAGCTCTGCGCGAACCCCACCTACGGCTGATCACAGCCCCCGCAAAGAGTTTGTTACAAATCCGCAAAAGGCGCAGACTGCAGCATGCGATCTCACAGACAAAACGTCACGGTTCTTGTTAAGAACTGCCGTAAGTGTACATCTATTTAATTTTAAACGATGATATATCCCAAAGAAACTTTGCTTTCCTTGAGAATGTTGGCACAGATGCAAAAATCGTGCTAAAATAATAAAATCGGAGCCGTCTGACCCCTAATGATTACATTATAATAAATACATACCCCTTTGTCAATAGGTAGGAGATATTTTTATCAATAAATGTAACAAAAACGGAGAAAGTGAAATAGTGCGCTATTGACAAATCGGGCAGTTAAGTTTATAATTATAAAAGGGAACCTGCCGCAGATACGTGCGCAGGGTTTTCTTGTGTTAAAGTATACCAAAAGCTATACTCATGGAGGATATAAAAAATGAAAACCGACGTTGTTATAATCGGCGCTGGTCCTGCCGGTATTTTTACGGCAATTGAAATGATAAGACAAGGCACAAAAAAGAATATAATCATCGTTGAAAAGGGCGCGCCGATTGAAAAGCGCCGATGCCCAAAAAAGGAAACGCAGAGATGCGTTAACTGCAAGCCGTACTGCCATATAACCACAGGCTTTTCGGGCGCGGGCGCATTTTCGGACGGTAAGCTTTCGCTTTCTCCCGAGGTTGGCGGAGACCTTCCCAAGCTTGTCGGCGAGGACGTTGTTGTTGAGCTTATAGATTATACCGATAAGATCTATCTTGAATTTGGTGCGGACTCTAAAATAGAGGGTATCAGTAATGCGGAAGAAGTAAAGGAAATACGCAAGCGCGCTATTCAGGCAGGCCTTAAGCTTGTAGACTGCCCGATACGCCATCTCGGTACGGAAAAGGCACAGGAAATATACTATAAGCTTGAAAGATACCTTATAGACAACGGAGTTGAGATAAAGTTCGGTTGCGAGTGCAATACGCTCAACATCAAAAACGGTAAATGCTACGGCGTCAGCATTACAGAGAAAAACAACACGTACGATATAGAGGCAGATACAACTATTGTTGCCACGGGCAGACGCGGAGCAGAATGGCTTGAAAAGCTTTGCACAGAGCACGGAGTAGAGCATCAGCCGGGTACGGTCGATATCGGCGTGCGCGTAGAGGTGCGCAACGAGGTAATGGAAAAGGTAAACGAGGTTTTGTATGAATCAAAGCTTATCGGATGGCCAAAGCCTTTCAAGAATAAGGTAAGAACGTTTTGTCAGAATCCCGGCGGATTTGTTGCACAGGAGAATTACGATAACGGACTTGCCGTAGTAAACGGTCACTCGTATAAGGAGCTCAAGAGCCCGAACACTAACCTTGCGATACTCGTGTCTCATAACTTCAGCGAGCCGTTCGATCAGCCTATCGAATACGCACGTAAGGTTGGCGAGCTTACCAATATGCTCGGAACGGGACATATACTCGTACAGCGTTATGGAGATATACTCGACGGTAAGCGCACATGGCAGAAGGAGCTTGCATTTTCAAACGTTAAGCCGACGATCCCCGATGCAGTTGCAGGAGATATAACTGCGGCGATGCCGTACCGCGCTATGATGAATATAATAAACTTTATTCAGGCGGTAGACAACGTAGTGCCGGGCTTTGCTTCGGAAGAAACGCTTCTTTATTCACCTGAACTCAAATTCTACAGTAACAGAGTAAAAACGGACACAGACCTTAACACGAGCGTTGAAGGACTTCATTGCCTCGGCGACTCGTCGGGTTGGACGAGAGGACTTATGATGGCGTCAGCCATGGGTGTACTCATGGGCAGAAAGCTTATGGATAAGGAACGAGCATAAGAAAAAATTGTTACACAATAAACGGCAGAAGCCACCCATTATTTGGGTGGCTTCTTTGTACTTGTGTGGCAGCAAATCGAGGGGAAACACTTTTTGATTTATTATACTTTATATTTTTACTTCATATAAAATCACCTCATTTTAAAATTTATTACAACAAGAGTTGCAGTTAATATTATTTGATATATCCATCCAGACTTATTATTTTAGATAATATGTCTTTAGGATGTATACCAAAATTACGATAGATGTTAAAAAGAATAGTACAGCTTAGTCTCTCCGGCAAGATACCGTTTTCAATGAATGTTAGAGCTTTGACAGATATTTTTAGTTTGTTTGCCATTTCTTTTTTGGATAAATGTGAAATTATTCTTAGTCTTTTTATATTTTCACACATAATATGTATTTCGGTATCGAAGTTCATTTTGTACTCCTTAAGTTTTTTGATTCGAATGAGCTCATCATGTCTATTATACATGGTTTTTTGAAGAAGTGTTGGAAAACGCACAAATATGTGCGCTAAAAATTTTTTGCCGCACTAATTTGTGCGATTTTGTATTGACAAAGAGGGGAACAATATGGTAAAATAGCCTCAGCGCAAAAGCGCTGTTTTAATTATGGGGTATAGCCAAGCGGTAAGGCACCAGACTTTGACTCTGGCATCTCGTTGGTTCGAATCCAACTACTCCAGCCAAAAAGAGATCGCTAAAGCGGTCTTTTTTTGTTGGAGTAAGTTCGGAAATTAACTGTGCTTGAAGATTAAAATCATTTTATTGCAAGGGTTGAAAAATAATAAATTTTATGATACAATAATAAACGAATCTACATAAGAAAGTGAGATGCTGTAAATATGCTTACATTCGCTGAGCTTATTGTCAATTTTAAAGACTTTTTGCACTTGTTTGCAGAACTGACAGTTTATTTACTTGAACTTATAGGTATTACAATAATAATCGTTGGATCGCTTAAAGCGCTTGTGCTTACGATCATAAGACCGAAAAACAAAAAGCCTTCCAACATTGTTATCACTCTCGGAAGAACGCTTGCTTTTGCTCTTGAATTCAAAATGGGCGCTGAGATCATCAATACGGTTATAATCCGCGATCTGAAAGAGCTGGCTATTCTGGCAATAGTTATTGCAATCCGCGCACTGCTTGCTCTGCTTATTCATTGGGAAATAAAAATGGAGAGCAAGGAAGAAGAGTCTAAAGTGGAATAAATACTTCGTGATAAGTTTTCAACACAATACAAAAAGACCGCAAAAGCGAACTAAATGGGGTTCACTTCAAAGCGGTCTTTTTTTACTTTATTTCCATTGATTTTCTGAGACGAAGCGTTTGCACGATCTCAATTTCACTTTTTACTTCTTTGCCTGAAAGCTTACCTATCATCGCTTCAACAGCCGCCGTACATATTTCGTCAGTATGAGGATCGATAGAGGAAAGCGGCGGATTAAAAAATTCAGCTTCGGGGATATCGTTTGCACCCATAATGGCTATGTCATCAGGTATGCTTAGTCCGTTTTCACGTATGCATTTCATAGCGCCGATGGCCATGTTGTCGTATGCGCAGAGAATGGCTCTCGGAACGTGCTTTGAATCAAACATGCTTTGCATAGCGAGATATCCGCCTTCTTCAAAACGCTTGTTGACAATTTTTATATAGTCAGGATCAATTTTACCGAGTTTTTCGAGAACGACTTCTTCAAATGCCCGGTATGCACCGTATGTATGGGTTTCGCCTATATATCCGATGTCAGTTACGTTTTTGCTGATAAGATATTCTATAGCCTTGCGTACAGGCGTACTGATATCGCGCCTAATTTGCACGCAGCTTTTGTTAATTACACTTGAGGATATCGCAACAACGGGAAGCGTAAAATCTTCTTTGCTTTCATACCAAAAGTCTATCATAATAAGGCCGTCAACGTCTGTGAATTTTTCGTAATAGTTTAAGAGAGATTCTTTATTTTGGATCGAAAATTCGGTTGCGGCAACGCAAACGTCACAGTTGTATATTGCAAGCTTTTTCTGTAAAAGAGACAGGCAGGCGGAATAATAACGGCTTCTGAATTCGGGGCAGATTACAGCGATAACGAATTTCGGATATTTTTCGGTATAGTATTTTTTGAAGCAACCGTACTTTTTTGCTATATCAAATATCATTTCCCGGGTTTCGGCGTTTACTTCAGGGCTCATCGAAAAAGCCTTTGATACCGTTGATACCGAAACGTGAGCAAGCGAAGCCAGCTTAGACATTGTCATATCACTCATCCCCCTTTGGCTCAATTATACAATACAAAAATGCCAAATTCAACAGTTTACAAAATAAATTCGAAAAATTTTTCGATAGAATACGCTTGATTTTGTTTTATGTTGTATTTATAATGGTGTTGTAATTTAAATTACCTTTTAAGGAGAAATAAAAATGGGAAAGATACTTATAGGCTGGGCTGAAGAGAGCATGATACCTGAAAAGAAGGTAAGCCTTGCAGGCCAGTTTTTTGAAAGAATATCCGAATACGTTGAATCGGATATTACGGTTACGGCTATGGCTGTTGAAGCAGACGGAGAGCAGATGATCATGGTATCTGCCGACCTTGGAAGCTTCAGCCATGCAAAGCTTGAATATGCAAGAGAAAAGTTTGCACGTCTGACAAATGAAGTTGATCCTGAAAAGATCATCGTTAACGCTACTCATACTCACACGTCTTTTGGAGCGTCAGAACCGAAAACAAATGCGGGGATCGGTTTTATAAGCGCTATCGGTATTCTTAATGAATTTTTGCCCGAAGGCAAACAGTATACGGCTAAGGTTACCCCTGATGACAGTGTTATGTCACTCGAAGAGGGCCTTGAGCTTGCAACCGACAAGATCGCGCTTGCGGCATACAACGCATGGAAAAACCGTAAAGAATCACTTGTTGCAAACGAGTTCGGAAGAGCGGCAGTAGGTATGTGCCGCCGTGTAAGCTATGATGACGGAAGCGCTCAGATGTGGGGCGACACCAACACGGCAAACTTCGTTGCGCTTGAAGGCGGAAACGACTCGGGTATCGAGCTTCTTTACACGTTTGATAAGGATAAGAAGCTTACAGGTGTTGTAGCCAATATCGCTTGCCCTGCGCAGATCCTTGAGCAGAGAAGCTTTATTTCTGCAGACTTCTGGGGCAGAACAAAGGCAATACTCAGAGAAAAATTCGGAGATGACGTTTATCTTCTCGGCCTCTGCGGAGCCGCAGGCGACCAGTGCCCGAGAGACCTTGTTCGCTGGGTAGACCCCGAAACTCCCATTGACGACCCGAACGTAAAGCGCCCGAATCTCATCGAAAGAAAAGCAGACCCGTCTATGTACGATATTTCGGGATGCAACAGAGTGGGCAAGAGAATTGCAAACGAAATTATCTCCGTTTATGAAGAAATAAGCGAGTATAAGAGCGAGGCTGAGTTCAAGCATAAGGTCATAGCTCTTGACCTTCCTTTCAGAAAGGCAACAATGGCTGAATATAATAATGCAGTCCGTGAGCTTGAATACTACGTTGCGCAGAACAAGGATAAGGAAGTATTCAACTTTGAAGATACTGCGCGTATGCACGTATATGCAGGCACGATCTCAAGATACCGTGAACAGCAGAATAAGGAAATACATACAATAGAAACACATATAATCCGTCTCGGCGATATTGCTATAGCAACAAACCCCTTTGAACTGTTCCTTGATTACGGTAACAGAATCAAGGCAAGAAGCTATGCAAAGCAGACATTCATCGTACAGCTTTGCTGCGGTGCAGACGGCTATCTTCCTACTGAAAAGGCAGAAAAGGCAGGCCATTACAGCGCATATATTTCAAGCGGAAAGATAGGCCACGAGGGCGGCGATCTTCTCACAAGAGAAGCTATTAAAGAAATCAACGAAATGTTCTGATTTTTAATAGTTCCGTTATTATAAACTTTGTACAGATATAAAAAAGTCTCTCTTTCTCTGATCGATAAAGGGAGACTTTTTTGTGTGATGATGAGTATTGACTTTTCTGTAAAATGATAGTATAATATACAAATTAAAAGAAAAAAACATTTTCAGGAGAAATAAAAATGGGAAAGATACTTATAGGCTGGGATGAAGAAAGCCTTGTGCCTGAAAAAAAGGTAAGCCTTGAGGGTCAGTTTTTTGAAAGAATATCCGACTATGTTGAGTCTGATATTACTGTAACTGCAATGGCAGTTGAATCTGACGGCGATCAGATGATACTTATGTCGGCAGACGTAGAAGCGCTTGACGAGGAGCTTCTTGAAATTGCAAGAGAGAAATTTGCTCGTTTAACAGACGAGGTTGACCCGAGAAAAATAATGGTTGGCGCAACACACTCTCACACGTCTATAAAAATGACGGCAAAGAAGAAGGATGAAACAAGCGCGCGTTCTTTTGCCGGTGTCGTTTCGATACTTGAGGAATTTCTTCCCGAAGGTAAAAAATACGGTGAAGCGGTAGTGCCAGACGACGATGTTCTTACTCCCGAAGAGGGGGGGGAACTTATCACAGACAAGATCGCGCTTGCGGCATACAACGCATGGAAAAACCGTAAAGAAGCGCTTGTTGCAAACGAGTTCGGAAGAGCGGCAGTAGGTATGTGCCGCCGTGTAAGCTATGATGACGGAAGCGCTCAGATGTGGGGCGACACCAACACTGCAAACTTCGTTGCGCTTGAAGGCGGAAATGACTCCGGTGTTGAGCTCCTTTACACTTTTGATAAGGATAAGAAGCTTACAGGTGTTGTAGCCAATATCGCTTGCCCTGCACAGATCCTTGAGCAGAGAAGCTTTATATCGGGCGACTACTGGGGCAGAACAAAGGCGATACTTCGTGAAAAGCTTGGAAACGATATTTATCTTCTCAGCCTTTGCGGAGCGGCAGGCGACCAGTGCCCCCGTGACCTTATCCGTTGGGTAGAGCCTGAGACTCCGATCGACGATCCTAATGTTAAGCGCCCTAATGTTATAGAGCATAAGGCAGATCCGTCTATGTATGATATTTCGGGATGCAACAGAGTGGGCAAAAGAATTGCAAATGAGATTATATCGGTGTATGAGGAGATAAGCGAGTATAAGGACGAGGCAGTATTTGAACACAAGATAATAGACCTTGACCTTCCTTTCAGAAAGGTTACTATGGCTGATTACAACAACGCTGTCCGTGAGCTTGAGTACTATATTGCACAGAACAAGCATAAGGAAGTATTCAACTTTGAAGATACTGCGCGCATGCACGTATATGCAGGCACGATCTCAAGATACCGTGAACAGCAGAACAAGGAAATACATACAGTAGAAACGCATATAATCCGTTTTGGAGATATTGCAATAGCAACAAACCCCTTTGAATTATTCCTTGACTACGGCAACAGAATAAAGGCAAGAAGCTATGCAAAGCAGACTTTCATTGTTCAGCTTTGCTGCGGTAAGGACGGATATCTTCCCACCGAAAAGGCGGAGAAGGCAGGCCATTACAGTGCTTACGTATCAAGCGGAAAGATAGGCCATGCAGGCGGAGACATTCTTACAAGAGAAACTATAACAGAAATAAACAAGATGTTTTAAAATAAAAAGGAGTATCATGCGATACTCCTTTTTATTTTATCTTGCGTTGTCGCTGATGTTGGAGAGCATAACGGCAGTCTGCGCGCGTGTAAGGCCTGCATACGGTGAAATGTTGCCGTAAGAGTCGCCGCTCAGTATTCCGAGATTTGACAGAACCCCGATGCTTTCGTGTGCCCATGCAGGTACGCTTGAAGCGTCGGCAAAAACTGCAACAGAGGCGTTTGATGAAACTTCAATATCGCTTGAGAAACCGTAAAGGCGCTCGATCATTACAGCGGCTTCAGCGCGTGTGATCTGATTATTAGGGCAGAAAAGAAGCTTGCCGTCGGATTCTATTCCGCTTGTAACGCCAAGCACGCTTGCAGCTGCAATATATCCTTTATATTCTTCGGGAATATCCTCGTCGTCTGCATATCCGGTAGAGCTTACCGCACTAAATCCGGTGTATCCTGCGTTTTTCATAAGCGACGCACAGAATTCAGCACGCGATACGGGCATATCGGGCATGAAGTTATATACACCGTTTTCAGATTCGAAGCTCATAGCTCCGCAAGCAACGGTGCGTATAGCCGCATAGTGCGCCCAATGGCCTTCAAGGTCGCTGAAAACAATATTTGTCTGAGGCTCAAGAATATTAAGGCTTACGCGTGCTGTTTCCGATACGTTTGAGTATTTATCATAGGCCGCATATTCAAAAAAGTCAATTCCCGAATATCCGTTTTCGGGAGTATATGAAAAGCTGCCGGCCGTTTTGTCTGTAAGCTCAAGATTTCCGTGTAACGGTGCGCTTATTATTTTAAATGTGAGCGGATCGTTTTCGGGATCGTATGCTTTGAGCTTTCCGAAAACGGGCATGCTTTCAAAGGTGTAAAGTGAACTATTCGCACCGCTTTGGATACTCGGCGCTGCATTTTCGCGTTCGAGTAAATATACCGAACAGGTGTAAGTTGCGGCATTATTATTTGTGCTGAAAGTAAAAGAAGTTGCTATCTCTGATGAACTTACGGGAACAAACCTGAGATTAGAGAGGTTTTTACTGCTTATTTTTTGGTTTTCACCAATTGCAATATTGCCGATCATAAGCGTTCCTGCATTCCGGTCGGGCAGAGCCTTGATGGTTATATAGTCTATTTTATTAAGTCCGGTTACTTCGCTGAAGTCCGAAGATTCAAAATAAACGTCGCGGCTGACAAGGCTTACTTTTGTAAGTCCGTATTCGTTTGCAATAATGTCAAGAGCGGGTGAGACCGAAAGAGCGGATGCTTGAATCGTCAGAGCGAGCATTAATAACATAGTTATTAAAAGAGTATAGCGTGTGTGTGCCTTTTTCATCATATAATCGTTCCTTTCGCGGTGCAAAATGTATCTTTTTACAAAAATACTATTTGACAAGACTTAAGTCTTTATTCGAAAGTTATATTTTGGTTACATATATTTTACATTTTTTTAAAATGATCGGTGCAAAAAAACACTATTATTTGTTTAAAACTTGCGAAAACAGAGCATCAAAATTGTACAATAAAGCTAAAAATAGCTTAGATGAATTGAAAAACGTGTATTTTTGTTAAAAAAGTTGGTTATTTGTTCAAAATGCCAAAAAGTTGGTGTACCTTTTTTGTTAATAATATGTATTGTAATTTATCTGTTAATATTGTAAAATTATATTGTCGTTCAGACACGAAAAAATAGCCAAAAGGCAAGGAGAAACAAAATGAAAAAGATTATCTCTATTCTTCTCGCACTTGTTATGGTATTTGCTGCAAGCGTTGCTTTTACAGCATGCGATACTGCTGTTGACAGCGAAATAGAAACAGAAAGCGATACTATAGCAGAAGATGTAATCGACCCTGAGTTCAAGGTTGGTTTCATATTCCTTCACGACGAAAACTCCACTTATGACAAGAACTTTATGGATGCTGCTAAGGCAGTTCAGGCTGAACTCGGTCTTACAGACGAACAGGTTCTCTTCAAGGTTGGCGTTGATGAATCAAATGCATGCTACGAAGCAGCGGCTGAACTTGTAGACGCAGGCTGCGACGTCGTATTTGCAGACTCCTTCGGCCATGAAACATACATGATTCAGGCTGCACAGGAATTCCCGAACGTACAGTTTGCTCACGCAACAGGTACAAAGTCCAAGACGGAAGGCCTTGCTAACTACCACAATGCATTTGCTTCTATCTACGAAGGCAGATACCTTGTAGGTGTTGCAGCCGGCATGAAGCTCAACGAAATGATCGCAAACGGCGATATTACACCTGAACAGGCTAAGATCGGTTACGTTGGTGCGTTTGACTACGCAGAAGTTGTTTCCGGCCTTACATCCTTCTTCCTTGGTGCAAGAAGCGTATGCGAAACAGCAACAATGGAAGTTATCTTCACAAACTCATGGTTTGATATCGCTCTTGAAAAGGAAGCAGCTATCAAGCTTATGGATGCAGATTGCGTACTTATAAGCCAGCACGCAGACTCTGAAGGCGCTCCTAAGGCATGTGAAGAAAGAGGCGTTCCGAACGTAGCTTACAACATAAGCACAATTTCGATCGCTCCCACAACAGCTCTTATCTCTTCCAAGATCGACTGGGCTCCCTACTTCAGAATGATGATCAATGCAACAATGAATGGCGAAAGCTTCGAAACAGACTGGTGCGGTTCTCTTGAAACAGGCTCTGTAATCCTTACAGAACTCAACGCAGAAGTTGCAGCAGAAGGCACAGCTGAAAAGCTTGCAGAAGTTGAAGCAGGCCTCAGAGACGGTTCTATCAAGGTATTTGATACATCCAGGTTTACTGTAAACGGTGAAGCTCTTACTGAATACAAGGCAGACGTTATCGACGAAGGCGACTTTGTTCCTGAAACAAACGTAATCGCTGACGGCGCATTCAATGAATCTGCACTCAGAAGCGCTCCTTACTTCGATATCAAGTTTATTGACGGTATCACAGTAAAGTAATAACGAAATAGATTTAAGGCGGAGTGCCGTCAGGCGCTCCGCCTCAAGTCTTTTATTGATTAGTTTTCAAAAGAGGGCAGAAAAAATTTTTCTGCTTTGTTTTCAAAATTAAACGGAGGTATATTTAAGTGAGTGTTGCGATAGAACTCAAAAATATAACCAAACGCTTCGGCAGCGTTGTGGCGAATCACAACGTATCGCTTAGCGTAAATAAGGGTGAAATACTGTCGCTTCTCGGAGAAAACGGAAGCGGAAAAACAACCCTTATGAATATGATCTCGGGTATTTATTATCCCGATGAGGGTCAGATATTCATAGATGGCGAAGAAGTGTTGATACGCTCTCCGCACGAGGCATTTGACTATAAGATAGGCATGATCCACCAGCATTTTAAGCTTGTTGATCTGTTTACTGCGGCGCAGAACGTAATTCTCGGACTCAGCGAAGAGGGCAGATATGATATAAAGCAAGTCTCTTTGAGAGTTAAGGAGATCAGCGAAAAGTACGGATTTGATATAGATCCCGACAAGAAAATATACGAAATGTCGGTTTCAGAAAAGCAGACTGTTGAGATAATAAAGGTTCTTTACAGAGGAGCTGATATTCTTATTCTTGACGAACCTACCGCAGTGCTCACACCGCAGGAAACGAGAAAGCTTTTTGCAGTTCTTCGCAAGATGCGTGACGCAGGCAAGGCTATAATTATAATTACTCATAAGCTTCATGAGGTCTTGGCGCTATCCGACAGAGTATCGGTGCTCAGAAAGGGCGAGTACGTAGGTACTGTAAACACAGCTGAGACTACGGAATCAGAGCTTACGGAAATGATGGTTGGTAAAAAGATCGACCTTAATATCGAGCGAGCAGAACCCGAAAACCCACAGGACAGGCTCGTAGTGAAGGGGGTTGACTGCGTAAACCGTGAGGGAGTGAAGGTTCTTGATAACGTAACCTTTACGGCGCGCAGCGGAGAGATACTCGGTATAGCGGGTATAGCAGGAAGCGGCCAGCGTGAGCTTCTTGAGGCGATAGCAGGACTTCAGCATCTTGAAGAGGGAGAAATAATATATAATAACCCCAAAACCGGAAAGTGCGATAATCTGCGCGACAAGACGCCGCTTCAGATAAGAGAGCTTGGAGTAAGGCTTTCGTTTGTTCCTGAAGACAGACTTGGAATGGGTCTTGTCGGTAATATGGATATCGTTGATAATATGATGCTTCGCAGTTACAGGCGCGGAAAGTCCTTCTTTGTTGAAAGAAGCGGTCCGCGCGACCTAGCTGACGAAATAGTACGCAGCCTTGAGGTGGTAACACCAAGTACGTCAACTCCTGTGCGCAGACTGTCCGGAGGTAATGTACAAAAGGTACTTGTCGGACGCGAGATCTCAGCATCTCCCACAGTTCTTATGGCGGCTTATCCCGTAAGGGGACTTGATATCAACTCGTCTTACGCGATATATAATCTGCTTAACGAGCAAAAGAAAAAGGGCGTTGCAGTTATATTCGTTGGTGAAGACCTTGACGTTCTTATAGAGCTTTGCGACCGTATTATGGTAATAGGCGGAGGACGCGTTACGGGTGTTGTTGACGGAAGAAATACAACAAAAGAAGAAATCGGTCTTTTAATGACCAAAACGGGCGGAGGGGATCTTAATGACTGAAAACAAGAAAAAATATAAAGAATCCCTTATGCACATAACAAAGCGTGATTCAATGGTTTGGTGGAAGGCGTGGCTTGTCCGTGCGATTTCCATAGTATTTGCACTTATTGTGTGCGCCGGAGTTGTTTACGCCTTAACGGGATATAATCCTTTCAAGGTATACGCGGCAATGTTTGAGGGTACGTTTGGTACAACGAGAAAGATCTGGAATACTGTTCAGAGCACGGCAATGCTTTTGTGTATATCGCTTGCAGTAACTCCTGCCTTTAAAATGCGCTTCTGGAATATAGGAGCTGAAGGTCAGGTTCTTATGGGCGGACTTGCATCAGCGGCTTGTATGTTTTACGTTGGAGACAGACTTCCGTCCACGCTTCTTATATTGATAATGTTCGCAGCAAGCGTGATTGCAGGTCTTATATGGGCAATAATTCCGGCTTACTTTAAAGCTAAGTGGAATACCAATGAAACGTTGTTTACGCTTATGATGAACTACGTGGCAACTCAGCTTGTATCATTTACTATAATGGTGTGGGTGCCTAACGGTTCAAGCGTAATGGGTGTTATCAACCGCACCTCAAAAAACGGTTGGCTTCCTGGAATATTCGGTCAGAAGTATCTGCTTAACGTTATAATCGTTGCTGTAATTACTGTACTTATGTATATCTACTTAAAGTACAGTAAGCAGGGCTATGAGATCTCGGTTGTCGGAGAAAGCGAAAATACTGCAAGATATATCGGTATCAACGTAAAGAAAGTAATACTTCGCACAATGGCTATCTCGGGCGCTCTCTGCGGCGTAGCAGGACTTTTGCTTGTTGCAGGGACGGACCACACGATAACCAAAAATACGGCAGGCGGCATGGGCTTTACGGCGATAATGGTATCATGGCTTGCAAAGTTCAATCCGATCGTCATGATGTTAACATCCTTTCTCATTGTATTTTTGCAGAGAGGTTCAGGACAGATAGCAACAAGCCTGCGCCTTAATGAAAGCATATCGGACATACTTACGGGTATTATCCTGTTCTTTATAATCGGATGTGAGTTTTTTGTAAACTACAAGATCAATTTCCGTCGTTCACATAAGAATAATTAAGGAGGGGAAGAGATGATAAATACAATAGCATCATTTATATCTGCTGCTATAATTCAGGGGATTCCGCTCCTGTATGGCGCAACCGGTGAGATCCTTACCGAAAAAAGCGGTAATTTAAACCTCGGCATTCCGGGTATAATGTACGTCGGAGGAATATCAGGCATAATCGGCGGATATTTGTACGAGCGCTCAACAGATACACCTGTTGCATGGCTTTGCATCCTTATTCCCCTGCTTTCAACGCTGATCGGATCGGGACTTATGGCTCTGATATACAGCTTTTTAACTATAACGCTTCGTGCAAATCAGAATGTTACCGGTCTTGCTCTTACAACCTTTGGCGTTGGCGTTGGCAACTTTTACGGCGGCTCGCTTTTGAGCTTTTTCGGCGAAAGCGGTTCGATCTCACTTTTAAAAACAGGTAATTTTTATAAGACAACTCTTCCGTTTGCATCAGATTTAGGACTTTTCGGAAAAACGTTTCTCTCATTTGGTTTCTTAGCTTACCTAGCAGTTATAATTGCGATTGTAGTTGCATGGATATTAAGCAGAACACGTGTTGGCCTTAACCTCAGAGCAGTAGGCGAAAATCCTGCAACGGCTGATGCGGCAGGTATTAATGTAACGCTTTATAAATATCTTGCAACGTGTATAGGCGGTTCTATCGCAGGTCTTGGAGGACTTTACTTTGTTATGGACTATACGTCTGGTGCGTGGACAAACGACGGCTTCGGCGACCGTGGCTGGCTTGCTATTGCCATAGTAATATTTGCTCTCTGGAAGCCGAATTCGGCTATTTTCAGCTCGTTTATATTCGGAGGTCTGTACATTATATGTACCTATATTCCGAACCTTTCAAGCAGCAATAAAGAGCTTATAAAGATGCTTCCTTATATTGTTACGATAATAGTACTTGTATTTACAAGTGCAAGAAAGAAACCTGAGCACCAGCCTCCGGCAAGCCTCGGACTTCCCTATTTCAGAGAAGAACGGTAAAAACTAAATAAATAAAAGTACGAAGAAAATTTTCCTCGTACTTTTTATTTATATCATATCAAACTTCATATCCAAGCAACAGGCCGCCCTTTTCAGCATAAAAACTGCACAGTCCGCGTGTTTCGGCTATCGATATTATTGCATTGGGGAAACGGCTCTTTATTCTATCGGCAAGTTTTGCCGCCGCTTCACTGTTAAGGCAGTGGTCAATTCTTGCCTTGCCACCCTTGTATCCGTTTTCTATCATGTATTTAACAAGCGCCTTTATAGTCTTTGCCTCACCGCGGCACTTTGAAAGCATTTCAAGTGTTCCTTGTTCGCTTGCTTTGCCTATAGCACGTATGCCGAGAATGCCTGCAGCAGCGGCTTTAAGTTTGCTTATTCGGCCGTTGTTTGCAAGATTCTTCATGGATTTAAGCGCGAAAAGAAGCTCGGTTTTATAGCTTTTTATTGTGCTTGAAATCTGGTCAAAATCTTTGCCGACAAGTATCATGTCGCGTATTTTTTCTGCCATGAGAACGATCTCAGGGCCTGTTGAAAGCGAATCAATTATATTTACGCGGCGCTCTGGATATTTTTCTCTGTATACCTTTTTTGCAACGCATGCTGAATTATAGCCTCCTGAAAGACTGCTCGTTATGGTTATGCAGAAAACTTCTTCGGCATCGCCGAAGGCATCAAGCCAATCGTTTACATTAGGACAAGATGTTGATGACTTACCCTTATAGGTATACAGAGTTTCAACCATTTGTTCAACATTCAGGTTTTTATCGTCAACGTATTCCTTTTCTGACGTTACGATTTTTAAAGGCGCAGAGGCAAAGTCTGCATTTGAAAGTTCTGTGAGATCGGAAGAAGAGTCTACTACGATTTTGATTTTATTCACAATGTACCTCGTTACTTTGAATAGTGAGTGGAATAACTATACTTTAGTGTCTGGTTGAACACTTGTATAAATAATTATGCCATATTTTGATAAGAATGTCAATAAAACAAATTGAAACATTCTTTGAATAAAAAGGGCTCTAGAAAAGAGCCCTTTTTATTATTTAGTTTTAGCTTTAATATTCCATATTATTGATGCTATGAAACATATAAGAAGTATAGCGCTGAGTGCAATATATACGTATGAAGTGTCGGTAAATATGAAGCGGTATACTGCATCAATATATGAGTATGATGCGCCTGCGCTTATGTTGAGCTTTGAGGGAAGATCAGCCTCGCCAATGTAGATAAACGGTACTGCAAAGAGTGCTGATATCGAAAATAGAGCAAGCGTGAGTATGTATAATGCTTTACGTCTTTTCTGTATTATTATAAAAACAAGAAGTATTATGAAAACAAAAGCAGATGATGCTGCAAGAGGTTGAAAATACGCGCCTATTTCTGTTAGTTTAAAGTATGAACTTCTGTAAGAAGTAAGCAGGGAATAAGCTGAATCAATTGACAGTGAGTTTATATAATTTTCTACAAGATTGTTACATTTAGTAGCAAGTAAAAGAGAATTTTCGTCTATTTCAAAATACTCGGGACGCTGGCTTAAATGAGCGTTTTCCTTTATCGCATAATAGAAATTATTGTTCCGATATTTTATTTTGGGAAGGGTATCTTCACCATTGATAAAAGCATTGTAGTACTTTTTAAAGTAATCTGATGCAGTTTGTTTGAGTTCGTGTTTATCTAATACCGCAGTAACTATATTTGCGTCATGAGCATAGGTTTCTATATTTGTACTTAATAGTGCTTTAATCTCTTCTTCTAATTTATCTTCATTTATATTTCTGCATACACCGTCTATGAAATTATCAGCAGAATAAACTGTAAAATAGGGTATAAACAAAGCAAGGGTGATGCAGAAAAGTATGCAAAGTAATATCGCACCAAGAGCTGTTATAAGAGAATAAACTTTTCTTTTCACGGTTACCTCATCTCCTTCCTGTTGATATATTACTTATCAAAAGTATTTTTATATATTGTACCGCGTTTCAATGTGCAGATAACCGCGATACGTTCGCTTGTGTCATATATACCGAGGGAACGCGGATAACTTGTATGTAAAATGAGCGTATCTCCATTATTTTCTTCGTAGAGCATATCAATATCGTCTTCACTGAATACATATTTGTCACAGACTTCATATTCATACGCCCCGTAGAGTGTGTTTACCGTTACAAGATTGCCGACGTTACAATCTTCAAGCTCGTAAAAGTGAGTCATAACGTTAGCTGAAATAATGCAGTTTTTGCCTTGACCGCAAAAACTTGAACCGATCCATGAGCCGGCACCTTTAGTGAGTATATCATAAGTATCTCCGAAATAAACGGGAATATCTCGTTCGCTCCAGTTTTTAACGTTCAGTATTGCCCACTGTGATGCAAAGTCTATTGTGGTTATAGTTTGATTACTGTATTCTATACTTGCAGGGATTTCATAACTAAACTCTTTTTGTTCTTGGTTTTCTCCGGACGTATTGTTTGCATGCGAATCACTTGACAGCAATACGGAAGCAAAAACATTATTGCTTGTGAAATCTGTAAACACTTTATGCGTTAAAACAAAAACTAACGATATAATAAGTATTGCAGGAAGTAACATTAGAAGTGCCTTGAATATTTTATTCATAACTACCTCAGTGTTTTGTTGGTAAATTTTAGATTATATTGTGTTTATAAGTAATATTACCTGCCCGAAACGGGCAGGTAATACATTGAAATTATCTTATAGCTCCCATAAATTCAAGGAGTCTTACGAATACTGCAGTTACATGTGCTCGTGTTGCGTAAGAAAGAGGAGTAACAGTTCCGTCCCCGTGTCCTCTGATGATTCTTACGCTTGTAGCCCAGTTCATAGCGGGTACTGCATATTCAGAAATCTGATCAGAGTCAATAAAGTGTAAGCTTTCCTGGAGCGTTACTGCATCCATGCCCTTGTATCTTGCATAGCGGAAGAGAACTGCTGCCATCTGTTCACGTGTTATCGAAATATCAGGTTTGAATTCTTTATCATTGAATCCGGTAACTATTCCGTTTTCGCTAGCCCAGTTTACACCAGCTTCATACCATGCGCCGTCGATCACGTCTTCGAAGTTACAGTCGCTTGCAGCCACACCGCCGTCTATACGGTGGAGAATGGTAACGAACATTCCTCTTGTAAGCGGGAGATTGCCGCCAAACTCATTAGCGGATATACCGTTTATATAACCAAGCTCTGTGAGAATTTTGAGATCGTTATAATACCAGTCTGCTTCGGATACGTCTGCATACGGATTTACCCATACTTCAGGTTCAACAGGGTCTGTTGCTTCGATCCACTTAGCGTATAGGATCATATTTTCCTTTATTTTTGTTGAAAAATCGAACGGAGTTTTGAAGTTTTCGTCAATATACCAACCGGCAAACTTGAAGCCTTCTTTTTCGGGGTCATCAACAGCATTTAAGGTAGAGTTTCTTTTAACACGCTGTTTTAAAATCTCGCTGCCGCCGTTTGTTTCAAAGCTGACAGAATAGTAAGTTACACCGCCGCTTGAGCCGCCTGACGAGGGAGAAGAAAGATCGTCTCCGTCTATAGCTGCAATATATTTACCGTTATATGTAAATGTGATCACCTGGTCTCCGTGATGGTCTGCAACGCTATCCGGGAGCGTTGTGTATGTATATCCTATATTCAAAATCTGGCAGGCCTGTTCAAATAAGGAAACACCTTTTTGTACACCTTGAACACCGTAATCACTGAGGGAAGGGCCGTGGTCGCCAACGCTGTTTAAATATAAAACGCCTTCATCTATAAGTGCGATTACAGCATCTGCCTGCTGACGGGAGACGCTTATCTGCTTAAGCATGTTTTCTACAGTTCCCATATAATACTTTCTGTAATTTGCAGGGCATGCTTCATACGCTGCATCGTACAGATCCTGTTTTGCAGCTTCATCAGCGCTTATTGCAACTGAAAATGCCATAACTAAAAGTAATACAATGGATAAAAATGCGAGTGTTTTTGCTTTCATAAGTTAAACCCTCTTTCAACTTGTTAATATATAACATAATATCATTATATCAAACGTGGTAGGTACATATGTTAATAATTTGTTAATTATATTTGCCTGAAAAATTTATATTTATTTTTACTCATTATTTTTTATTGCTTCGATTGCGGCTTTTCTGTCCTCGGCCTTGAATATAGCACTTCCTGCAACGAGAACATTTGCTCCTGCTTTTTTTGCAAGTATTGCAGTCTGAGGGGTAATACCGCCGTCAACTTCAATATCCACCTTCGAATCAAGACCGAGACGCTTTATCATTTCACGAACGATTTTGACGCTCTCAAGTGTTTCGGGAATAAATGACTGTCCTCCGAATCCGGGTTCTACTGTCATTATAAGAATTAAGTCTATCTTTTCAAGCAAAGGCTCAAGAACAAATGCGGGAGTTGCGGGTTTAATTGATATACCTGCCTTTTTGCCAAAAGAATGTATGCGGTCTATAACCTCGCTGTGATTTGTACAGCTTTCAAAATGAAACGTGATTATGTCTGCGCCTGCTTTCGCAAAATCTTCAACGTATCTTATAGGGTCGGTAATCATGAGATGCGTATCAAAAACAGCGTCTGTAACCTTTCTTACCGAACTTATGATGCAAGGACCTATAGACATATTTGGAACGAACATACCGTCCATAACGTCTATGTGTATATATTCCGCACCGCCTTTTACTATTGATACGATTTCATCACCAAGCTTTGAAAAATCGCTAGCTAGAATTGAAGGTGATACTTTTATCATAAATAATAACTCCTTTTGTAATATAAATTTATTTTAATTATTAAAGAAATGTTTGATAAATGGATTTGCATTTTGCCAAAAGCAGAATTAAAAACGAACATTTCATAAATTTTCTCTTTTTGGTTAATAGTATTGTCCGTGCCAAGCAAATCAAATGTTCATACAATAATAATGTGAAAGCGCGCGTATAATGCTGCGGCAATTAAGTTCAAAACGAAGGATATTATATGCATAAGCCGTTGCAGATACGCTTCACATAGATGTATTTTAATCGGCGCCGTATAAAAGCACAACGGCGTGCGCCGAAATCGCGAGACCTTCGCCCGTGGCACCGAGCCCTTCTTCGGTGGTTGCTTTCACGTTGATCTGATCCGTGTTACAGTCAAATACATGGGCAAGGTTTTCGCGCATGTTCGCTATATACGGCGAGAGTTTTGGGCACTGTGCTATAATGGTAACGTCAATGTTTCCGATCCGCATGCTTTTTTCATGCATCAAATTACATACCTGTTTGCAGAGAAAGGCACTGTCGATATCCTTAAAAGCAGAGTCATTATCGGGGAAATGCTTTCCTATATCGCCAAGTGCAAGTGCACCGAGTATAGCATCCATAACCGCATGGTAAAGTACGTCCGCGTCAGAGTGACCCAAAAGTCCAAGCTCATACGGTATATTCACACCGCCTATGATCAGAGCACGTTTTTTCACAAGCTTGTGAAGATCATATCCGTGACCTATTCTTATATTCATAAATTATACCTTTCTAAGTATCTATCAAAGCTTTATTCCCGACATTAGAGAATAAAGCTTTAATTTTTCTTCTCTGTACGTATAGGCAAGAACGTAATCGTTTTCACCTTTTGCACACTGCTCGAGTTCCCAATATATACGGTAGAGCATAAGTCCGCCAAGCGCTGTGGGGGAGTTTTTTTCGGATTCTGTTATCTGTTTTAACTTAGCTTCAGCTTCTCTGTATCTTCCGTTAGCCATGTCAAGCTTAGCGGCAATATGTGCTGACAGTAATCTGTCGCTGATCTCACAAAGACTTGCGAGATTTACGGCTTTTACAATATTGCCTTTGTCAAACAGATCTATAAGCCTGAGATAAATATAAAGATCAATATAATTATCAAATTCGGGCGGGGAGCAGGAAATGTTATTGTCAGAGACTGGCAACATAGCTTTTGCAAGAGCTTTGTATAAGCTGGCAATATATGCACTGCCTGCTGACGAATATATTGTATCGTGAGATTTATTTTCTGCCGCTTTAAGATTTTCGTATGCATCAAAATACTTTCGCATACCAATGTTTTCTCTTGACAGAGCTAACTTACATTCTGTGATAATAAGCGCAGTTTCATCATCGCTTATTATGTCGGGATTGGTGATGATTTTCAGAGCGGCATCATATCTGCCTTGTTTCATATATTCACGGGCGTTTCTTATGGCTTTAGATCTGTTATGATCGTCGAGAAAACAGTCGTCAAGTAATGCCGACACCGGAACACCAAGCTTGTCTGAAATATGGATGAGAGTAGGAAGAGAAGGAAGCGCATATCCGTTTTCGATCCGACTTAACATGTTTCGCGTTATCTCTTTGCCGGCAAGCTCACTTTGCGTCATTTTCCGACGTTTGCGTATAAGCTTTATCCGTTTGCCAATGCCTTCCAATTTATCTGTTATTTCGGTTGCGGTATTTTGTGAACCGTTATATTTGATCATTTAACCCCTGTCCTGTCCTTCGTGCAAATTTGTGCCGTTTGAGTTAATAGCGCAAATCAGAGAAGATTTTAACATATTCACAGCCATAAATTTTAAAATAACTGTGCTTTTTCTTTTTTTGATTATATCTTTGCCGTTTATAAATTCTGATAAGCATTAAACGGATCTGCCGCCGTCAAGTTCCTGCCTGATCTGCGAAAGAATATCGTTTACTGAATTATCAAGTATTTTGTCCATAGCAATTACTGATTCGTCATTTTTACCCGGATTTTCATTTTGAGTTTCACTCAGGATATTATCAAGGCTTGTGTCGAGATTTTTACGAAGAGTATCGATATATTCTTTCATAGAGCCGCTCTGACGGCGAGCGTCCATTACGGAGCGTGAAAGAGAAGCCTCAAACTGTGCCATTTCGCTGTTAATCCTATCGAGGCGTTCCTGTGCGGTGGCAACGGTTACCTCGCTTAACTTATCACAGTATTTTTCTGTGTAATTTTTTAAAACTTCAAGGCAGTGAGCACGCTTGCTTTCAGCCTCTGAGATAAGGACAAAAGCCTTTTGATTTGCATCCGAGACTATTTTTTCTGCAGTATCGCCTGCTTTAAGCATAAGATCGCCGAGTCTTCTGCTGAGAAGATCATACTGTTTTGCTTTTTCAAGAAGTTCGTTTGCTGACGCTGAATTTTCTTCAAGTTCTTTCAGACGGCTTTCCATATCAAAGATCTTCGTATCTTTTACGCTATTCTCTGCTTCAAGCTTTTCAATATACTCATTTTTTGCGGCTATTATATTAGTACCGTCCACAACTTTGGTTTCAAGCTCTTCTATTTGTTTGGTATAAACTTCAGCTTCTTCTGAAAAATCACGGCTTTGCGCTTCCTTCAAAAGCCCTTCTGTTTCTTCAAGTTTCTTTTCAAGCTTTGATATTATTGATTCAAGTTCTTCCTCACGGCTCTTGTGACGGATACTGATATCTTCTATGTATGTATTAACGTCGCTTTTATTATATCCGCCGACAGATTTTCTGAAAATAGGACCAAATGATTTACTCATATAAAGCTCCTTTGATACATTATTATATTTACTATATATTTTATCACACACATGTTCAATTATCAAGGCTTTTTACCAAAATATAGATCAAAATGTAAATTATTTTTACTTTTAGATATAAAAAAGATGACTGCAAACCGCAGTCATCTTTATTTATATTATCAGTCAGAACTTTTTTCATCAGCCGATTTTTTGTTATCATCACTATCATCGTCTTCGTTTTCAACGGTGATGCGAACCTCTTCAACAATCTTTTCGTCCGATTTCAGTACTTCAACGTGCATGTTTTTGTAATCAAAGCTCTCACCCGGCTCGGGAAGATGCCCGAATTCTTTAAGCACCCATCCGTTGACAGTCTGGGGAAGGTCATTCTCATCAAGAGGCTTTATATCAAAGTATTCAAACATATCAAGAGCTCTTGTTGAAGCGTCGACTGTAACGCTACCGTCTTCGCACTTCTTGAATTGCTCAACAATCTCGTCGTGTTCATCCCAAATGTCGCCAACAAGTTCTTCGAGGATATCTTCAAGAGTGCATATACCGAGCGTTCCGCCGAAATCGTCAAGAACGATCGCCATATGAGCTTTTTCAAGCTGGAATTTTTTTAGCAGATCGGATATCTGAACATGTTCAGATACATAAACTGCTTTACCTATAGCAGAATGGAAGTCTTTTATACCCTTATGACGTATATAATAGAAGTCCTTTTCGTGAAGAATACCTATTATATCGTCAATAGTGCTGTTGTATACAGGTAAACGCGAATATCCTGTTTCGTAGAATACCGTGGCTACCTCGTCTATCGTTGCATCTGCAGGTACTGCTGATACGTCAACACGGGGGGTTATTATATCGCGCACTTCAACGTCATTGAATTCAATCGCAGAGCGGATAAGCTCACCTTCATCTTCATCTATACCGCCTTCTTGTTGAGCCTCGTCAACTATTGTTATAAGCTCGTCTTCTGTCATGCCAGATTCTTCCTTAAACTTGAATAGCTTTGTAACAAGCTTCTGCCAAAGGTTGAGAAGAAACGAGAGGGGGGTGAAGACTACTGTTAAAAACTTAATAAAGGGGTATGTCAGCATCGTTATCTTATCGGGAATTTCCTTTGCTATGCGCTTAGGAGTAATTTCACCGCAGATAAGCACTACAACTGTCATCACAACTGTTGCCCAGGTTGCTCCGTTTTTAATTTCAAGAGTCTGAACGAACAGTACGGTTGCGATAGATGAAGCTGCTATGTTAACTATATTGTTGCCGATAAGCACGGTTGATATCAGCTTATCGTACTTTTCAAAAAGGTCAAGTATTTTCTGCGCTTTTTTATTGCCGTCCTGTGCGGCTGTTTTCATCTTTACTTTATTGAAAGATAAAAACGCTGTTTCTGTTGCTGAGAAAAATGCCGAAAAAATTATAAGTATAATTAAAATTATTATCGACAATATACTACTGTCGCCGTCCATATTATATATGATCCTCCGTAAAATAAAAGTTAAATGTTATAAGTTAAAAAGAATAACGTATAGCATTAGCTACGGCGGCTCAAATGAAGCACTGTCGACCACACTGTGCTCTTTTTTTGCCGATGCACTTTTGATAATTCGCACAACTAATTGCACGCATCTTCTTGGCAGACATCGGTTTGCACACGGGGCAGGGGTATCGCCCATAATTATTATCACACTGCCTTTCTAATTATTATTACTTCCTATTATACAATATTATCAGTAAAATTGCAATACATATTTGAATTTTTTACCATTTATACAGTAATATTATCATATTAAGAAATATGTGCAGATAAGTGTTCACAGATATGTAATATATTTGTTGTATAAAATATAAAAAGAGGTGATAAATATGAGAAGCTCTCGAATTATCGCATATATTTTTTTGATCATAACCGTATTTTGGTGCTTTGTTATATGGAGTTTTTCTGCAAAAGATGCAGAACAGTCAACTGTTCAGAGCAATAAAGTATTACAAGCAGTAACACGGGTTTCGGAAAGAGTGACCGATAAGAATGTGGACCTGTCTGTCTCGTTTATACGGAAATCGGCGCACGTTATCGAGTTTGCTGTACTTGGTTTTCTTGTTTATATTACGTTTTATTTGTTTAAAATTAAAAATTATTTAATGATGTTTGTTATATCTGTAATATCTTTTATAGCAGTATCCCTGATCGATGAGACCATGCAGCTATTTTTTGACGGAAGAAGCATGCAATTCAGCGATATTCTGCTTGATATATCGGGGGCATTATCTGTATTTTTGATATGTATGCTTATTACCTTGTTTCTTAAGCGCAAAGCAAAACAGGAGGACATTTAGTCCTCCTGTTTTTTATGCAAGAATGAGTTCATGTACTGTTATTTTTTTAAAAGCTTTTTAAGTAAAGATTTTTCTTTTTCCAGTTCAACAAACATACTGCATGTTTTTCCGTTGTGTAATTCAAGATAGGGGCAGAAGGGAGAACTTTTATCAAGCTCATACATTGCTTTGCCCGTTTTGCATCTTGAACATAATTTGTTTTTTTGCAAGTGAATCATACCTTAAAATATGCAAAATATAAATTGTTTAATAAGTATCCCTACCCGGGATCATTTAGCGAGGATGAGAACCCGGGCAAGGATTATATACAAATCCGGCTTTATATATTTATTGTCGGTAAGTTATGAAACATATATGCCGGAATATGTATCTCAGTTTTCAAATTCCGACCAGTCGGGATTTTTGACGAGTTTTGTCCACTTTTCAAAATCCCTGCCGTCCTTCATTTTATATTCGTGGCTGTTGGTTGCTTCCTGTACCGCTATGTAATACCATGCACTAACGTCGCTGTTGTCTGCCCACTTGGTCATATTATCAAGAAGATCATCAACGGTTTCGGGAACACGGTTGAGCACACGGTTAACAAGAGTCATAACCTCAGCACGGATAATATTGTCGTCAGGTCTGAAAAGACCGTCGTGGCCGTTTACCCAACCGATTGACGCCGCTATATTGATATAGTTTTCAGCCCAGTGTCCGTCTATATCATTAAAGAGGTTTTTGCCGTTATATTCCGCCTCTGAAAGTCTTGCGACGATCGTCGTGAATTCGGCTCTTGTTATCGGATCGTTCGGAGCAAATGCGTCAGTTGATCTGCCCTTTAATATCTCAAGACTTGCAAGAGTAGAAACTGCCGTATTGTACCAGTCGCCCTTGTTTACGTCTGTAAAAGCATTTACGCTCGTCATTTCGCCGCGGCGTATATCGTCGTTTAGCAGGCGGAAGAATATCGTAGCCGCCTCGGCTCTCGTAAGATTTGCCGTGGGATGTATCATACTGTCATTACGTCCCTGAATGTAAGCGTAATGCTCGTCTGTAAGAATATCAGGTTTGTAATTAGGCTTGATTATTACTTCCGTTTCGCCCTCACTCCATTTGGCATAAAGCTTGACGTTTGATTTTATCTGGATCTTGTCAACCTTATTTGTCAGAGCCTTATCTGTATACCAGCCTTCAAAAATAAATCCTTCCTTTTCGGGAATGTATTTTGAAAGATCAACGATTGTATTCTTAACCTTTTTTACAGCGTTGATATCAGAACCGCCGTTTGTTTCAAACGTAATGGTGTATCGTGTAGAGCCTGTTGACGCTCCGCCAGAGCTTGGTTTGTCATTATCGTCATCAACAACGTTCTTTACCCATCCGGCATAAACCGTAGTATCTGATGTCAGAGTGATGTTTGTAAGCTTGTTATCAAGATCTGAGCTGTCATACCAGCCGTCAAATGTATATCCCGTGCGTACGGTAGTGTAGTTAGCGAGGTTTAACACTGTGCCGTCTGTTTTTGTAACGGGAGCTATTGTGCTGCCGCCGTTGGTGACAAATGTAAGTGTGTATGACGAAGGTGGAAGAAGCTCGCCCCATTTTGCAGTAAACACGCTTTCTTTGGTCGCCGTATATACTTCGTCAGGCTGCCAGAGCTTGCCGCTTTCATCTTCCCAGCCAAGAAATCTCTTGTCGCTTTTCACAGGAGCCTTTGCCATAACCGTATTTGGAGTTGCGGTTGCTGTTTCAAAAACTTTGCCGTCATTCATATACGTTATTGTATAGCTTTCGGTTTCTTCCTGCTGTTGTTCCACAATTACAGTAAGAACAACAGAGCTTTCACCGTATTCCTTATAATCGGGACCGAAGGCGTAAACGTCGTCCATACGGCATTTTACTGTACCCTGAGAACCGATAGCGGCGCCATCCTTCACCTTAAGCTTAAAGGCAGCAATCTTGTGCGAGCTTTCGCACTCGAGCATAGCGTTTCTGTCTGTAATTATATTAAGACAAACGCGTCTTTCGCTGTGGTGAATAGTTTCCTGAGTGTTCCAGTTGGAATTTGCACTTTCAGAGTCGATGGTTATATCACCAACATACTCGAAAAAGTCTGTGTCGTAGTATATCTCTGCCTGAAAGTTTTTGATAGTAAATCCTTTGTCTGCCGTTTTGTTTTCAAGAGAAAGAGTTACGGTTATAACTTCTCCCGGCTCTGCCTTGTAAAGCGTTTCACCATTACATGTCAGACGGTGTTCAAGCTGTGTGTCCGAAGATGATGCTGCAAACACCGGATAAGGCATGGAAAACAGCATAGCAAGCGCGAGGAATACCGATAATACTTTTTTCATGTAAAAATTCCTCTCGTATTTTAAAATAGGGAAGGGGATATTTGACTGTTAGGGTAAGTATCCCCTTCATATTCACTGGTTATTATCAGCCGTATATTTCAGCTTCGATAGCTGTAACGTCGGCAATATCAACCTTCTTATCGCCGTTTACGTCAGATTTGAGAACTCTGCTGCTCATATCTTCATCGTTGTGTATACCTTCATAATCGTTGTAAACGTTAACCGCAATAACGATATCTCTTGAGTTTACAGAGGAGTCAAAGTTTACGTCATTATTGTAAGGATCGATTGCGAACGGCTTCTTTGTAGAGAACGTGATTGCTGCTCTGAGCGCATCCTCGTCCTCTGCTTCTGCTTTAGGAAGAACTATACCGTATACCTTAGCGTAGGGAGTAGTTCCCTGGTACTTATATCCGGCTGCTGTGATATCAAACATTGAGTCTTTTCCAAGCTTAGGATACATGCCGTCAGCCTCAGCGTAAAGTATTACGAGAGTGTGGTCGTTAAGTGTGTAAACGCTTGGTTCAATAATGAATTCGGGATTTGTGATAACAACTCTGAGTGTGCCTGCGTAGGTTTCGTAGCTGTCCTTTGTAACCGTGTATCCGATTTCATAAGTTCCGACAGCCTTGAGGCTTATTTCACTAACCGTTTCACCGTTGAGAGTGTATACGATGCTTTCACCGTCAACGCCCTCAGCGTCAACTGTGATAACGTGGTCTGCGTTATCGAATGCGAAGCTGTAAGGAGCGACGTTTATAGTATCGTTGCCATCCTTAACGATAACGTTTGTAAATTCAGCCTTTTCTATCGTGATGTTGATAGTGCCGCTTTCTTCTGCATAGCCTGCCTTTGTGATTGTGTAATTTACAACGTAATCTCCGTCAGCAGAGATCTTGACTTCGCTAACAGGTGTGCTGTCTAACTTGTAGGCGATTGTTTCACCGGTGATTTCGGAAGCATCAACTGTGATTATGTGGTCAGCTTCATCATAAGTGAATACGTAAGGCTCTGCTGTAAATTCTGTACCGTTATCAGCCTTAGTTACGTTGCCGATCTCTCTGAGCTTAATGTCTACTGTAAGATCAGGAGTATTAACGTTAGTTTTGCCGTAAGCACTTGTCAATACTGTATCAACAGTAGCTTCGGTAATATCAAAGAGAGCAGTAGTATCTGCCACAGGCTCTTTAACCTTGAATGTGTAAGTAACCATTGAGCCGTCAGCGAAGATATCGTTTGCAATTCTGTTGCTGTAGTTTTCTTCGGTTATTTTGCCGGAAGTTGTATCAACAACGGGAGAAATAGAATCATTTGTAAGCTGAACTGTACCGCTGTATTCAAGCTTATTAGCATCATAAGTAAGAGTCCAGTCGGATACAGCATACGCACCGCCTTTTACGATAACGTCGAGAGTGATAGTATCTTCAAAGAAATATGTTTTTTCAGCATTGTCAACTGCAAGCTCGATACTGTGAACGCCTGCAGGGAGAACTACCCAATAGCCGTTACCCTTATCTTCTATTGCACGTGTACCTTCTGCAACAGAATCAGACGGATCCTGATCAAACGTACCGCCGTAAATTTTAAGATTTGCATTTTCTTTAACTGCTAAGGTCGAATTCTTACCATTTATAAACTTACCGCCATAGATTGTAACTGTAGAGCCTGCCTGAACACAAATTGCCGAACCGCTGTCAGCAGTAGTTCCTTTAGGACCTGTAAATTTACCATCGTATATGACAACCTCACCACCGTCTGAAACATTAACAGCGTGTTGTGTCTTGCCGGAGCCTATAATTGAATAGCTTCCGCCGTTAATCGTTGTAAGACCACCCTCAACACGAACGCCGTGACGAGCAGATTCTATGTCTACGTTCTCGATAGTTGTTGTTCCTACGCTTTCAATTGCGCTGTTTGAGCCTTCTTCGTTGATGATAGTACCATTCTTGATGCTTGCAACTGCATTTTCTGCAACTGTTATAGTACCGTTATGAATAAAGTCGTTAAACTCGATAACAACGCCTTCAGTTTCACCGTCTGCCAAAAGTACAGCTTCGGGCGCGGATACAGTTATATCACCTGATGTGTTATTTATAACATTAACTGTGCCGTTACCATTTACTGCATCGATTGCTTTCTGAAGCTCGTCAAAGTATTCGCCTTCAACTTCAGCCACTGATCTTGCAGGGAGTGAATAGTCAATTACTACTATATCTTCTTCTTTATTCTTTTCGCCGTCAAAGAAACCGAGCTTTGCAAGGTCTTCTTTAGTATTACCCTTTACCGCTAACTGCTTACCGCCGAAGAGTGAAGTGAATGGTATAACCGTCATATGATTGGTTGTGCATTGGCTGTGGTCATAATCCGTAGGCAGTCCGTCATATGCATAGCCGGGCTCGACACGCATGCCACGTCCATTATTATATCCGGGGGTAGGCTCGCAGTAGTGATAGTTTGCCCACTCGCCCATAGTGACAGTAACATCTTTACAAGTAATGTCATACTTGGACATATCCGGATATGCTTTTCCGTCAATGGTTATAGTTTCTTGCAGACGGCCGATGATCATACCGCACATACGGTAATTATAGTAGTCGTAGGAAGCTGTGCAGTCGTTATAAACATCCAGACGGCAAGCAATATTTACATTTTCGAAGTTATAGGCAGCGCCGGGTTCAGCCTGTGAAACAACACCGCCGATAGAGGAGTCGAATGAACCCCAAAGGCCGGCAAGAACTACCGAATCAGTAATGTTGATTTTTTTGAAGGTATAGTCGCCGTCTTCTGTCCATGCAACAATACCTGCACAACCGTTGTTATAGGTTGCGATCTTACTGTCTGTAACAGTAATGTTTTCAAATGTACAATTGCCTTTAGCATGACCTGCAATAGCAGCAACGTCACCGCCCTCAACTTGAATTTCAAAGCCTTCTGCAGTTAAGTTCTTGATCGTTGCATTTTCAACTGTACCAAAAAGACCTGCCTGACCGTAATTATCCCAATGGTAATTGATGTCCCAACCGCTTATGTAAAGGCCGGATATAGTATTGTCGCCGCCGTCAAACGTTCCCTTGAATGAAGAGCTTGAAGCATAATCGCCAATAGGTCTGAAAGAAGGCGAGGCAACATTATTTCCCTGATGGTTGACATTCATTTCTTCGTGATCTTCAAGATCGATGTCATCTGTTAGAAGAACATATTTGCCATCATAGGTGTTACCTGCATTAACATCATCTCTGAATTTTACGAGGTCATTAATATCATTGATTAAATAAGGATCTTCTTCTGTGCCGGAACCGTCAAGAGGTTTAAACTTTAAAATATTTTCGCTAATTTCAACATTTTCAGCTCTTACGACTGTGTATTTAAGGGGTGTGCCGTTATCGCTTGTAAATGTTGAATCATCATCAGCGATAAGTTCAAGCAAACCATCGTTAACAATGCCCGGATTACTGTTATATTCATCATGAATATCAAGCGCCTGTTCGCCGCCGTCAACATCACAATCTACAAGTTCAAGCGTCGCACTGTATGTGCCCTTGATCCAAAGCTCGATGCCTGTTGTACCGCCGCTTATGCTGCAACCTGTTGCTGTGCCGCAAGGAGCGGAAATAAACATACCTATACCCGTTGCTTCAATCGTAACATTTTCCATAGAACCGATAACATTTTCCGTGGCATTACCGCAGTTGTATGTTTCGATACCGTTTGTAAGACCTTCGCCTTTGATTGTTACATTTTCAATAGTGCCAATTCTAACATCGGTACCTTCCTGAATAACAATACCGCCGATTGTTTTACCTTCTGCCTTAAATGCAACGTCAATTACAACGTCTTCAATTGTCTCAACGTTCCAAGCCTTAATAGCGGTTACTGTACCCTTATGTGCGAGAGTACCGTTCTTGAGAGAACAATTGCCCTTAAGTCTAAGTCCGCCATATGTACCGTTTGTTGTAAGTGTATTTTCGCCAAGGTCAAAAGTTATTGCTTTGTTGATTTCAAGTGAAGCTGTGCCTGTATAGTCTATATCTGCCGTAAGAAGGATTGTATCACCATCTCTTGCAGAAGAAATCGCTGAATCAAGTTCAGCCTTTGTTGCAACCTCATATGTCTTGGGAGTAGAAAGAACAAGTTCGTCATCAACGAATATTTCAGCTTCTCCGGATATATTAAGGATATCCTTCATATCTCCGTTAGCATTGGTACAGTTATTAACCTCTACAGTTGCATCAACAGCGTGGATACCATCCTGGTAGCTGTCTTCTGTGTCAGCTCCGTCAACATCAAAGGTACAATTCTTGATTTCTGCATCAAAATAGGTACGGATTACGCCGTATGTACCATTGTCCTTAATTGTACAGCCGTCAAATACACAGCTTGCAGGAGAACCGCCCATTGCAGCCCAACCGATAATTGTACAATCCTTGTAAAGAAGGGTTGTGCCTGCTGTTATACCGTCAAAGTGAAGCGCGTAAACGCTTGTAGCTTCGAATGTTACATTTTCAAATACGCAATTGCCTTTAGCGTATGCCCATCTCTGAGCATTAGCGCCCTTGATGTGAAGATTCTTCAGGGTAAGGTCTTGAAGAGTTCCAGAGAGCGTGCCCTCAAGGAGGACATTTCCTTCACCTGCAACTGTAATGCCTGCCTTCATTGCAGGAACAGCATATGTACCTTCCTTGATTATTACAGTATCACCGGCCTGTGCCGCTTTGATAGCTTCCTCAAGTGAAGAATATGTGTTTGTTCCGATTGTTGCAATAACTTCATTGATAACACCTGCATCTTTAAGTGCGTCTTTGGCATCTTCGCTAAGAGTATTGTCAATGAATGTTGATTTTACTTCACTGTCATCATTAAACACGAGCACATTGATCTCGTTGTTTTCTATAGTAGCAGTTGCATTGTTGTAAACTTTGAGTCTTACATCATTAAAATCATTACCGGAAATATTACCGGAAGCATCATTTGCTAAGTTGACCTTACCGGAAACAACATCGTTGTTGGTAAAGTCAGCATTGCCACGAAGGATGATTGCATATGAATCTTTCCCAGCAACTTCAAAAGTATTATTTGTAACAACGAGGTTATCTCTCGCAGTCTCGAAATAGATAGCAGTTCCGTTTGTCGCAAAAGTACAGCCCTCAACGAGTATCTCACCGGCACCGGGATAAATACCATAAGTTCCACCGTTAAAGGTTACATTTTCGATTGAACCTGATTCAAAACCGATGCCGCCTGCACCATTCACAACATTGATTTCTAAGTCTTTTACGTTTAATTCTGCCGCTTCTTTAAATAACTGATTGCCATTAGAGGCAGATACAATGTTATTCACGGTTAAAGTATGATTATTACCATTGATGGTAAGACCATCCATATCGATATAGATTATATCTTCGAATGTTTTGTCCCCCTGCCAAAACATTTGCCATTCATCAACAACTACATCGCTTGTAACTTCAACTGTTCCTGCAGGAGCCGCTGCAACGATCGCTTTCTGAATATCTGTGTATTTAACGCCGTTAACAGTTGCAACTACATCTTCATCAGAAAGTAACGATATTTCGTTTCTTTCTAAATTAAATTCTTCATCGGAATCTTCATCGGAATCTTCATCGGAATCTTCATCGGAATCTTCACTGGATTCTTTACTGGAGTCTTCGCTAGAATCCTCGCTTGTTTCTTCGCTAGTTTCCTGTTCGTTCGCAATTTCGGTGATATCATCTGATTCACTAATAGTATTATCGATATCGTCAATTGCAAATGAAGAAATACTCATTGTGCTAAGTACCATTGCTATGCAAAGTACAATAGCTAAAAATCTTTTTAAGTTCATTTTTGAGTCCTTTCTGAAATCTGAGTTGTTTTTAACGCTTTTTCGCTCTGCATCTTAATAGTAAAATCCTCCCCGTTGTGTTCGTGCAGTTGCGTTCTGCGTTGTTGCGGTCAATCTCTGTGTAGGCAGAGTATATAAATTATGGTATAAGACCAATAAATACCATTAATTAAATACTATTTTCTATCATTATGTTTTATGATAAATAATATTACAGCATAACAAAAAGCAGGTTCAGTTTTTTCCTGAGACCTGCTATATAAAAATATAATTTAATTATATGGCTACCGCATAATCCGTATTATGTGACTAAATTTGCAACACATAATCCGTATTATGTGACTAAATTTGCAACACATAATCCGTATTATGTGGTCTTAGACGTTAACAGAAACATCTGATAAGAGCAAAAACAATATGAAACGACATGATTATATTTTTTAATAACGGCGAAAAGACCAAGGCAAAAAAGCGATTTGTTGCATTGGTCTGGTTTGTCATGCTCATTTTTATTACATTATGACAAAATGTGTTAAAATTACTCAAACCCATTGACAAACCTTCCCTTTTATGGTAAACTTAGTCTTACCTCTTAAGCACTTGTTATATTTTGCACCACATAATACGGATTATGTGGTTATTTTTTTGCCTAAGATTTTAAAAGTCCGAGCCTCTCGATCTGGCGGCGGTGAACCTCTCCGCTTTCTATAGTGTATATCCTCGTTGTATTAACACTGGAGTGCCCGAGTATGTCGGCAAGCCTTACGATATCTTTTTGCAGAGAGTAATATGTTCTTGCAAACAAATGGCGCAGATTGTGAGGGAATACTTTCTTGCGCGAAACACCGGCTAGATCGCACAGCTTTTTCATGTCAGCCCATATATTTGATCTGTCAAGCGGTTTTCCGTTTTTTGAAACAAAAACGGGGCCGCTTTTTATATTCTGCTCACGTATATATCTTGTAAGCATTTTGCATAACTGCTTTGGTAAAAATATAATTCTGCGCTTGCCCTTTAAACTTATCTCTGCCGATCCGCGCCTTACTGCCTCAGCGGTTATATGCTTGTGCTCGCTGACTCTGATCCCCGTTGAGCATATAGTCTGCATGAGAAGATACAGACGTTCATTCTTTTTAAGCTTTGCTGTATCAAGAAGTTTTTCATATTCTGCTTTTGTAAGCTCGCTTTCTTCTTTGGCAAACATCTGCCGTTGGACTTTCAGTGTTTTGACTCTGCAGTCGTACCACTCAAAATAGGTAAAAAAACTGTTTAGTGATGAAATTATCGAGTTAACGCTGGCGCTTTTATAGCTTTCACATAAATACTGTTTGTAGGAAACAACAGCCGTTTTTGTAACCTCGCAACCGTTTAAGTACTTTGCAAAAGCGGTAATGTCGCGTATATATTTTTCAAGTGTGGCCTGCGACTTCTCCTCTTCAATTAAAAAAGCTTTGTACTCAGTTATTAAGTTTTCCGTAATTGCTTTCATGTATAACACCTCGTTTTTGTTACGTTTAATGTAACATTTATAGTATAACATAATTATAATTCTTTTTCGAGGATGTCAATGAACTTTAATTTTGTAATATTATGTTAATATGTAAAAAAGTCCCTATATGAAGCCTATACAGCTTCATATAGGGACTTACATTTTGCGGTAATATGGAAAAACGGTGCAACCCTTATAGGTTGCACCGGATCCTAAAAACTGTTTTATTAGTCTGCGTAAACGCTGACAGCTTTTCTGCCGCCTGCGATATGCTCAAACTTTACAGTGCCTTCGATAAGAGCAAAGAGTGTATCATCCTTACCGATACCAACATTGTTACCGGGATGTACGCTTGTGCCTCTCTGTCTTACGATGATGTTGCCGGCAAGCACGTGCTGACCGTCAGCGCGCTTTACGCCAAGGCGCTTAGATTCGCTGTCACGGCCGTTCTTTGTTGAACCGACACCTTTTTTGTGAGCAAAAAACTGTAAGCTTAATCTGATCATGCTTTGCTGCACCTCCAATACCTTTCGATTATTTGTGTTTGCTTTGTTTGTCTTATACTTCTTTTTCGATAACATTAACGTCAAGATAGTCGTAATATTCTTCAACTAGCTCCTGAAGCTGGTGATAATACGATGCGATGAGTCCGCTAACGGCGAAGCGCACACATTCGTCTTCCTCGAAAACGGGAAGAGCTGAGCGTGCTATTAGCCTTACGGTAGTGCTGTCTTCGTCAATAGTGTAATCCGCTCTTGTACCGAAGCCAACCTCGATCGTGTTTATTATCAGCATCGTCATCGATGAGAGAGCCGCGCAGAGAACGTCGTTACCTTCGTCTGCGTACATTGTATGGCCCTTTTCCTCAAAGCCGTAAAAGACTCCTTCTGATGTAAAGAAAGTAATCTTTGTCATTTAAGACTGCTTCTTTCTCCGCCTCAGAGCGCGATAGCTTCGATGCGGACCTTAGTGTAAGGCTGTCTGTGACCGATCTTCTTTTTCGAGTCCTTCTTGGGCTTGTACTTAAGAATGTGGATCTTCTTAGCCTTACCGTTCTTAACAACTGTTGCCTTTACAGAAGCAGCGTCAACGTAGGGAGCGCCAACTGTAAGAGCGTCGTTTGCGGATACTGCAAGCACTTTGTCAAAGGTAACGGTGTCGCCTTCAGCTGCTTCAAGCTTTTCAATGAAAAGCTCGTCGCCCTCGGCAACCTTGTACTGCTTTCCGCCTGTTACGATAATTGCGTACACGAAAAGCACCTCACTTTCATTATGTCTCGCTGTTAAGGTACCCGTTAGGGATTTACAACCTTTTTCAAGCGGCAAATTATTATACCATTTATTTTTATGTTTGTCAATAGGTTTTTATTGAAATATTATAAGTACATACAATTCTGTGAAAAGTTTTCACCAAATTGTTTGTTGCTCTGCGGTTTCAAATTCGATAACGCTTCCGTATTTTTCTTCGAATTCTTCCTTTGACATTCTCACAAATGTCATAGTTTTAACCTCACCGCCAAAGATGTTTAAATAATCTTCTTCGATCGTGTATACGAAGTACCCTTCTTCATAATCTGCAATACCATACAACAGTAGGTTGCCTTTGGGGGTATAACCGTCTGCTGAAAATGCGGAGGGTAATGCAAAGTCTATTGATGACCCTGTACCATCAACCATAAAATAATAGTATTCATTTTCCGCATAAACAAGTATACCGGGCGCATCACGGTTTACATCACCGTATATAAAGTATGAGAAGGGTTCTTCGCAAACCCAAACATAGTTTGGATCAAACTGAGGACGAATATCAGCATCGGATATACAAGCCGAAAGCGAAAATGATATGCATATTAAAACTAACAAGCATACTATTCGACGAATTTTCATGGTGACATGACTCCTTTTGTAATATTATTTTGATTTGTGTTTTATTGCTAATAAAAGTAGTGGCTGATCAGGATTATTTTTTATGCACTCTTGTATACTATCCGCATTATATTGTCTATCTTTTTCACTGCGATAATTATATAACACCCAAGTATCTCTTCCTGTTTTTCGCACAGAAACAGTATGTAATGCATCCGTTACATTATCAGTATTCCAATAAGAATAAAGGTATGCATCTGCATCGGGAATATTTCCGCTTAATATATCATCCCCCTCTATTTTGGTTACCTCATATCCTTTTTTCTTGAAGTATCGTTCGGCGGCATATGGATTAGTACCCCATACTCCGTTAAGCATTTGGCCATCAGCTTCATAGTATGCGGCAACATCACAAATATCTTCTTTGGCATCAAGCGTTATAAGAGTATTATACGTTGCAATTACTTCACAACCATTTTCACTCATAGTATGCGGACCAAATTTGAGTTTTGACACGGGTCCCATATCTTGCGAGTTTATATATCCTTTTTTTGATTTTGCTGTATATTCGCTCATATCAATTGATTTGTTGTACTTGTAATTTTTAACCCCTTCTTTATTTGCTGAGTTTTCAATTAGTTTTCCCTTTTCATCAAGTATTGCTGCTTCCTTCGGATTAAGTGCGTTATATGATTTGAGCAAAGTATTTGTAACGTCATCAAGCTTACCGACTTTAGCAAGAACTTGACTTGTTGCATCCAAGAAACCGTCTTCTTTTATCATTGAAACATATTCATTGATAGCTTTAGGCAGATTTGCCAACTTTTCTTTTGTTTTATATATATTAACCCATTCGTTTACAATGAAAAGTATTAAACGCTTATTAAACTCTGCACGCTTATCATCAAGGCCCTCAAAAATCTTGGCTTCTGCACTTGCAGCATAGATTGCGTTCATTTGCTCATCCGTTAATGTTATATTAGAGTTTTTGAAAAGCTTATCAGCTTCAAGTATACCATCGGTAAATCTCGTAAAAAAATCATAGTCTAACGAAGCGACCTGCTCAGCGATTCCGAGTTTTTCGGCACATCTCCAGCCGTAAATAGCTTCGGGATTGGTGAGTATTCGATTGCATCGTCTACATCTATTTGCCATATTTTTCCTTTCTTAATTTTATCACAAACTAAGCAGTTTGTCAATTTTATGTCTTACCGGTTTGACAGCTTTAGTATAAATATGAAAACTTTCCTTGTCAATATTATTTGTAAAAGATTCCCATAATTGATACGATAGTCTCAAAAATGGTATTTTTGTCTCAGTTTTGGAATAACAGATAAAAAAGAAGCTGTAATTTACAGCCTCTTATTTTGCTTTTTATTTTAGCTTCAGTTCTGCCGCTTTCAGCGTATTTTGGAGAAGCATGGTTATCGTCATAGGTCCTACGCCGCCGGGTACAGGTGTAATGTATGATGCTTTGGGCTCAGCGCTTTCAAAGTCAACGTCACCGCAAAGCTTTCCGTCGGGAAGCCTGTTTATTCCAACGTCAATGACTACGGCACCCTCTTTTATCATATCGCCCGTGATAAATTTTGCCTTGCCGAGTGCCGCTACGATTATGTCGGCGCGGCGCGTTACTTCTGCAAGCTCGCGTGTTCTCGAGTGGCATATCGTTACCGTTGCATTAGCGTGAAGCATGAGCATTGCCTGAGGTTTACCCACGATATTGCTTCTGCCGACTATAACGCACTCTTTGCCTGACGGGTCAATGCCGCTTTCGTTTAAGAGTTCCATAACTCCTGCGGGTGTGCAGGGGAGAAAATCGTACTCGCCGAGCATGATCTTTCCTACGTTTACTGCACTGAACGCGTCAACGTCTTTTCTCGGGTCGATGCGCTCGATCACCGCCTTGTCATCAAGATGAGAGGGAAGCGGAAGCTGTACGAGTATGCCGTGTATCTTATCGTCTGCGTTTAACTTATCAATGAGAGCGAGAAGTTCTTCTTCGGTGGTGCTTTCAGGAAGCTCGCATACCTCGGAGTAGATTCCCGTCTCTTCGCATGCGCGGTGCTTGTTGCGCACGTACACCTTTGAAGCGGGGTCTTCTCCGACTATAACAACCGCAAGCCCGGGAGTGATGCCCCTTTTTTTGAGTTCTTCAACTTTGAGCGCGATATCTCTGCGCACCTTTGCCGATATTTCTTTTCCGTTTATTATCTGTGCCATGTTTTTGCCTTTCTTTTATTTTGTATCGTTTGAATAAATGCTTTGGTATTCTACCGAATCAAGTTTTTCACGTTTTGCTTTCAGCCCAAATATTATCATAAATATTACGCCTGCAATGAAGCATAAGAATCCAAGCAAGCTTGATACTCTTATATCCGAAATATAAAGGCTATCAGAACGAAGCATTTCTATCCACGTTCTACCAAAACCGTACCATGTTACGTAAAACAGCACACTTTGACCGTTGTACTTTTTAAAGCGCTCAATAACAAAGATGAGCAGAAGCATGCCGACAATGTTCCATACTGATTCAAAAAGGAAAGTAGGAAGAGTGTGCATAACGAAATCAGAGCCTTCTGCACGGATATCCATTCTGAAAACATTGCTTTCATACAATGCTATTTTGTTTGGATCATATCCATATGCCTCTGCATTAAAGAAGTTAGCCCAACGCCCTATTGCCTGCCCCAGCATAACGCAAGGTGCAACAACGTCAAGGATCTTTGCAAGCTTTATTTTCTTGATGGCTGATACAACGATAATAGTGAAAAGACCGCCTATAAGTCCCCCGTAAATTGCAAGTCCGCCACGCCATATAGCGATAACGTCAATAAAAGAGTTATATGTATCGCCTGAAAAGGCGACGTAATAAAGTCTTGCGCCAAGGATTGCGAAGAATATAGTATATACTGCATAGTCGAGCATTGAGTCAAAGCTGATACCAACCTTGCGCGCACGCAGGCAAGCAAATGCAAACCCGCAGATTATAGCTAGGGTTACGATAATTCCGTACCAACGTATCTGAATATCGCCTACAGATAAAGCAATCTTGTTTATAGTCATTTCACCGATACCAAATCCCGGGAATGAAATATAATTTATCATTTTCTTATCCTTTCTTTTTCATTAAGGGGAAGTATTTTTGCCATAGAACAATATTCTTCTTTAAATACACAGTTTATAAATTCAAGAGCGTCTTCGTACGTGAGTTCATTTATAGCGTCTGCATATTCAAATATGGTAGTTCCATCAAATACGAACGATAAAAACTCGTTTGCAATATCCTCGGTTGAATCGAAAATGCCGATAAATGAAGCAAGTTTCACGCGCTTTGCACGTTCAAATTCGCTCCTGTCGGGCGGATTCTTTTTAAATGTTTCCATATAATTACAAAACATTTCAAAGACCTTGTCGGGATCATTGCTTTTTGAGTCAAACGAGAAAAACGAGAAGCTTTCGTTATGCTCGTAGTCTGCATGCAAGTCCCCGGCTATAAGTCCCTTTTCGTAAAGCTCGTTGAAAAACGGTGACGTTTTTCCGAAAAGCATTTTACCAACGATATCAGCACACGCTTTTTTCTTTAGGCGTTTGTAAGGTTCTGCGCTTATATCTGTATCCTTTATACCAACCGCGAATATGGGCTGTGACACTTTCAGCGATGCGCTGGCGGTTTTCTTATTAACCTCTGCGTCTTCTGCCGGGTATTCTCTTATAATATTCAGATCGGACGATTTTTTCAGTATTCTATCGCAAACTTGGCAAACACTCTCTTCATCAACCTCTCCGCAAACACAAAGCGCCATGTTGTTGAGATTGTAGAAAGTGTTGTAGCACATATAAAGATATTCAGGTGTTATCTTTCTTATAGAGTCAACCGTGCCGGCAACATTTATTTTTACGTTGTGGTTTTTGTAAAGAGCGCCCAAAAGCTCATAGTAAAGCCTTGTTCCGGGGTTATCGTCATACATTCTTATTTCCTGGGCTATAATTCCTTGCTCTTTTTCAACTGTTTCTTTTGTAAAATATGGCTTTGTTACGAAGTCAAGCAGTATTTCAAGCGACTCATAAAAATTGTCGGTGCAGGAGAAGAGATACGCCGTTATAGAGTTTGACGTATATGCGTTTGCGCTTGCTCCCGTTTTTGCGTATCTGACAAATGTATCCTCGCCGTTTTCGTTTTCGAACATTTTATGCTCCAAAAAGTGAGCTATACCGTCGGGAACGCATGTGAAATCAGCACTCGGGTCAGTTTTGAACTTATTATCAAGCGAGCCGTACTTAGTTGCAAAAAGCGCGTATGACGTTGAGAGAGCTTTTTTGAAAACATAAACGTCAAGCCCGCTTTCGTGCTTGAATACGGTATATTCTTCATTAAGAAAATCGCTTCTTACGATCTTTTTGTCTTTTATCATTTAACATTCCTCCTTTTCGCTTGGACGAAGGAAGTATATAACTTGAGGATTTATTTTATTTGCAGCATTTATAACGTCTTTGCGTGTAACTGAACGTATTTGCTTGATGCGTGACTCGGGCGTGTCGTTCTCGCCTATGAAAATCCTCGGCATATACCACGTTTCAAGAGAGCTTACGCTGTCTGCAACCGATTTGTATCCATTTATAAGTGAGCTTACGGCATTTGAGAATTCTTCGTCTGTGAATTTGCCTGCCTTGACTTCTTCAAGTTGCTCAAGTATTGCATTTTTGGCTATTTTGTAATTATCCTTTTCAATTCCTGCGTTAACAAGCATAATGCCTTTAACTGCGTCAAGCGTACTTGAGCAATAATAACAAAGGCTCATCTTTTCTCGAACATTCATAAATAGCTTTGAGTTTGGAGAACCGCCGAAAATTTCGTTTGCAACAATTAGAGCTCCGATGTCGGGTGACTTGTTTGTGACGCCGGTTACCATGCCCAGTGAAAGCTTACCCTGGATTACTTCCATATCTTCATAAACTTCGTGCACGGCTTTTACATCATTTCTGACAATGCAGTCAAAGCATGATTCTTCGTATTCGCGTTCAAGACATGAAAATATATCTGTTAGTTCACTGCATACTTTATCGAAAGAACCGTCCTCTCCGGTGTAGAGTATTTCCATACGTGAATGCTTTAGTGCAGAAGAGAAAAAGCGATAGAGCTCACTTCCGTCTAATGCAGACAGGATTTCCTTGTCACCGAGCGTGGAGATAGCATAAGGCTCTCCTTTGCATAATTCTTCAATGCAGCGGTTTTTGGCGTATTTGGCCTTGTTGTTTATAAGCGAAGCAATATCATCAGCGAGATTTTTCTTTTCTCCGGCTACATATGCGTGGTCAAATGCACCGTTTTCAATTTTGGGTAAAAGTAAAATTTCTTTGATAATTTCTACCGTTTCTTTTATAATATCGCAGCCCTGAGTATAAGTGCCCGAAAGGAAATCGGTAAACAGACAGAGATATTCGGATTCACCCGAGCGTGTTACCCCAATAGAAAGGCCTGCCGCATACATATCGTCAAGCTTTACTGAGAGAGATTTTATATCAGGATACTTTTTGCATCCTCTGTTTAATACCCTTGATAAAAGGTTTGCTGTTGTAACGCTTTTTAAATCAAGCGGTATTTCTATTCCTACAGTAATGGAGTGGACTTTGAATTTGCTGCCGTTCAAATAATTTGCGTGTATTCCGTCGGCGATTTTTCTTCTTGGAAGATTCATTTTTGTTTCCTTTCCATATGATAAGTTGCAACTGCTTCGTATTATATTATTTCCCCTTGTGCGAGTCTGTTTTCAATATAATTTACAATATCCCCAACACTTTTGAAAGAGGGAATGTCTTCGTCCGGTATGGATATATTCATGGTGTCCTCGATATCCGTTATGATCTCTATAACGTCAAGTGAAGTGGCTCCAAGCTCTTCCAGTATCAGCGTAGAAGAACCGACAGAGCTTTCATCTGTTTCAAGAACTTTCGCTACCAATGTGATTACAGTGGTTTCCATAAATGAACACCTTTCCCAAAAATAATTCATTATATATTATATAACAGTTTTATAACAATTTCAATACGCATTTTAACAATAGTGTAAATTGCAGATAAAATTTACAATCATCTCTTGCTTTTTGATAAATATATGATATAATATATTTAAGGTATGCTATGTACCTAAACGGAAGTGAAAGTCGGATCGATTATGACGACTCCTTCTTATAAAAGAAAGGAAACGCTATGATGAAAAGAAACTCTTTCTTAAGCTTTGTTCTGATCTTCAGTATGCTGATATCGCTTTTTACCTTTACGATCAGTACAAGCGCTGCAATCGGTGAACTTACCGTAAGCAATGTAACGGCAAAGGCAGGTTCTACTGCAAAAATCACTATTGATCTTGACAATAACCCCGGCTTTATTGCAATGAAGCTTGGTGTTGAGTATAACGACAAATATTTTTCGGTTAAATCTGTAACCGACGGAGAAATACTCGGAAGCAGTATGCATTCCAACCGTTATGATGATTCTCCGTATACACTTTATTGGTATAATGCTCTTGCAAAAGAGAATATAACTGAAGACGGAGAGATAGCAGAAATCGTTTTCAACGTTGCTTCAAATACTCCTAACGGTACATATAATATCAAGCTTGTGCTTGATAACAGCGACGTTGTGAATACAGATCTTGACGAAATCGGAGACGAATTTGAGATAATAAACGGTAAAATAACCGTAACGGGAGGTTCAAGCAGTTCATCAAATGATGATGAAGATGACGATGATGCAACTGATCCTGTTTTACAGGTATCAAACGCAAGCGTTGTCCGCGGTGAAACGTTTGATGTAAAGATCACACTTGATAACAATCCCGGTCTTATCGCGCTTCGTACAATGCTCGATTTTGATGATGATTATTTCACCGTTGAAAAGGTTGTTGACGGCGGAATTCTTGGTGACAAATACTTCAGCAATGTTTACGATAATTCCCCATACACTCTTTATTGGACAAATCCGCTTGCTAAAGAGGATATAGAAAAAGACGGAACGATAGCTACCGTAACTTTTTCAACAGATAAGAAGACTCCTGCCGGTAAATATACGATAGGTATTAAAAGTGAAGACGGAGACATCCTAAATTACGACCTTGAATCTCTCGGCGGTGATTTCGAGTTTGATAGTGGTGTTGTAACGGTAACAACTTCCGCAACGGCAACTGAGCCCGATGAAGATGAAGATGATAAAGACGGCGACTACAAATTAAGTCTTGTAGGCGGTAAGGCGCAGATAGTTATTACAGCTTCATCTGTTTCATACGGTCAGGGAAGACTTGTGAGCCTTGATGAAGATGTGCTTAAGGTTGCGCTTGATGTGGCTAAGTCAAAGTACTCCGGAAGAGAGATAGCAGTTAAAATAGTATATTCCGGCGACGATGCAGACAATCTCATTGTAAGCTTGCCGGAAGGTTATGCATACCTTATGAGATCGGTTGAAAGCTTCGCGTTTGAAACCGCTAAAGCAAATATGAAGTTTGACTCTGCCGCAATAGCTGAAATGGCTATAGTGGATGATTCGGTACAGTTTATTTTCGGCAAGGAAATACCCGGTGATGAACTTGAAGATATCATCTCAACCGAATACGAGTACTACGATATTTCATCAACTGTAAAGTTTGATGACGGTAACGTGACTGTTTCACTTCCTTATAAGGCGGCAAATGATATACTCGGTAAGCATGCTGTAGTATACTCGTATAACGGAAAGAAGCTTGCAAGCGTTGGAAGCGTTGCAACGTATGAAAACGGTGTTATAACCTTTAATACAAGTAAGATAACACCTTATCTTGTAACTATTGAAGAGGTGGGATTTGAGGACGTTGAGAACCATTGGGGCAAGGATGCTATCAATTTTGTTGCCGCAAGAGGAATATTCAACGGTGTCAGCGAAACGAAATTTGATCCTGATTCTCAGATCTCAAGAGGAATGCTTGTAACAGTGCTTGGCAGACTTGATCAGATAGACGTTGCAGGATATAACTGTATGTTTGCCGACGTTGATAAGAACATGTATTATGCTCCCTACATTGAATGGGCAAGACGCAACAATATTGTAGGCGGTACGGGCGATAATAAGTTTGAGCCTGACCGTACTGTGAACCGTCAGGAAATCGCAGTTATCGTATCGCGTTATCTTGAATACAAGGGCAAGAAATTAGATTCTGATGCGGTTAAATACAGCGATGCATCAAATATAGACAGTTGGGCAAAGGAATATGTTTACAAAGTAAACAATGCCGGAATCATAACAGGCGTTGGAACAGAATTCCAGCCTAAAGCAAATGCAACGAGAGCTCAGGCAGCAACAATACTTAAGAGAATAGCAGAGTTCTTAGACTGATTTTAATTACAAAAAGCGATGTCTTTATGACATCGCTTTTTGTATGTGATATAAAATTATTTTTCACCATTAAGTCTAAAGAGAAGAAAGTCGCCTTCACTGTATACTTCATTAAGATATTTGCCGCTTCTTCTTGCGTCAATCGCGCTGTTGTTAAGACCAACAACAACACCGTCGTAACCAACCGGAGCGTGTACGCTTATTGTGAATGTAAACGTGAAAGTACCGTTTCCGTTATCTTCAAAGCTTCCTGCTTGGCCAAGGTATACCTTTTCCTCTTTGCCGTTATAGTTTACAGTAAAAGCTGAGAGAACTTCGTCGGAGTGGTCTGCACTGTCAGCAAAGCCCTTTATATCATAGTAGTTTGAATAACAGTAGTCAATATTGGCTCCTGTCTGTGTGGCAACAGGATCTGAAAAAAGTGTGTCAAAGGTGACAACGTGCCATTTGTAACCTTCACGCGCCTGTCGTATATCATCAGAATCGATAATGTCATATGAACTTACAGTTGTCTTGCCAACAGTAGTCTGACTGCCGTTGCCGTTAAGAGTTCTGTAGTCATATGTTGATCCAACCTTTAAGTCTGCCTTTATACCGTAAGCTTCAAAATCGGGAGTAAGCGCATCTCCAATCTGAGTAGAGCATACGCTGCATATTGCAGGGGAGTGATATGTAGCATCTGAAAGCTGATGCTCGAGAGCCTCGCCTTGGGTTATACCGCATAAATTGCATGTTTCAGGTGCAAGGCAGGTTGCCTCTGTAAAACTGTGTCCGAGAGCCTCTCCCTCTGTTTCTTTGCATTCTGAGCATGTCAGGGGATTAGTGCAGTCAGCGTCGATCCAGGTGTGAGTGTGTCCACACGAAGTTAGCATAGTAATGCAAACCAAAGAAATAAGAAGAGCAGTTAAAAATTTTGTTTTCATTATTTGTTATCTCCTTTTTGTTACATAGAAGCGGTGTTGAGTCAATCTCAACACCGCTTAAATTTTGATAGTTGATTTACACGTTTGCGCCAACACTCGATGCAAGAATTGCATTTTCAAGGCTGTTAACAAGGTCGTCGCTGTTTGTTTCAACTTCAACCGAACGGTAGCGTTCCATGCCTGTTCCGGCAGGAATAAGCTTACCGATGATAACATTTTCCTTGAGTCCGAGCAAGTGGTCGATCTTACCCTTGATAGCAGCTTCTGTAAGAACCTTCGTGGTTTCCTGGAAGGATGCCGCAGAGAGGAAGGAATCTGTACTGATAGCCGCTTTCGTGATACCGAGAAGCACGGGGGTGCTTTCTGCATGGCGGAGAGTGATCTCTCCGTTTGCAATACGGGCATCAATTTCAGCATTTGCAGCTTCAAATTCTGTTCTGTTAACAAGTGAGCCGAAGAGGAGATCGGTATCACCCGATTCATCAATTCTTACCTTTCTTGTCATCTGACGGGCAATTACTTCAATATGCTTATCATTGATTTCAACAGACTGTGAACGGTATACGCGCTGAACTTCTCTGATGATATAATCGTATACAGCATCAAGCCCCTGAAGTCTTGTGATATCAGCAGGGCTGAGATTACCTTCAGTGAGCGCTTCGCCGCGGTCAACGTACTGTCCTTCAACAACAGTAAGGTGTGTGCCGACAGGAATGGAGTGAACAACACTCTCGCCCGTAAGCTCGTTTGCAACAGTAACCATACGGTTGTTGTTCTTGACTTCGCCGATACTTACTGTACCTGCAACCTCGGCAGGAGTGGATACCTTCTTAGGCTTACGTCCTTCGAAGAGCTCTTCAACTCTCGGAAGACCCTGTGTGATGTCGCTTCCCGCAACACCGCCGGTGTGGAACGTACGCATCGTAAGCTGTGTACCGGGTTCACCGATAGACTGAGCGGCGATGATACCAACTGTTTCACCGATGCTGACAGTTTTTCCCGAGGCAAGGTCAGATCCGTAGCAATGAGCACAAACACCGTGTTCGCACTTACACTGAAGTATTGTTCTTATAAGAACCTTTTCTATGCCTGCTTTGACAATATCGTCTGCCTGCTTGTCGGAAATCATGGTGTTGTCGGCAACTATCACCTTGCCGGAGTCATCCTTAACGTCTCCTATAACGTATCTTCCAACGATTCTGTCCTTGAGAGATTCAATAACAGCATTGTTGTTATCCTTGATATCGCTTACCCAGATACCGCCTGTTGAACCGCAGTCTTCGTGACGGATAATAACGTCTTGAGAAACGTCAACAAGACGTCTTGTGAGGTATCCGGAGTCGGCCGTTCTAAGCGCCGTGTCAGAAAGGGACTTACGTGCGCCGCGTGCCGCCATGAAGTATTCAAGTATGTTAAGACCTTCACGGAAGTTTGATTTGATCGGGATTTCAATTGTCTTACCGTTGGTTGCAAACATAAGTCCGCGCATACCGGCAAGCTGACGCATCTGTGTTACGTTACCGCGGGCACCCGAGTCAACCATCATCTTGATAGGATTGTAGGTGTCGAAGTTTTCCTGAAGAGCGGAGATAATATCCTTTGTTGCAGCTTCCCAGCGAGCAACAACGTTATCGTAACGTTCTTCTTCTGTAAGACGTCCGCGTGCAAAATCACGGTTGATCTTTTCAACTGTCTTTTCTGCTTCTGCAACATATTCGTACTTCTTCGGAGGTATCATCATATCGTAAACGGATATTGAAATAGAGCCGCGTGTTGAATACTTAAAGCCCATAGCCTTGATCTCATCAAGAACCTGCGAGGTCACAGCATTCCCGTGAACCTTGATGCAGCGGTCGATGATCTGGCTTAGTTTCTTTTTAACGGTGGGGAAGGATATTTCGAGATCAAGCATATGCTCAGGATCGCTTCTGTCAACAAAACCGAGGTCCTGAGGAATATTGCGGTTGAAAATGAGACGTCCGAGTGTTGCATCTATAAGACCGGAGTGAACCACGCCGTCTATTTCACGGCTTACACGAACCTTGATAGGAGCGTGAATGCCGAGAAGACCGTTTTCGTAAGCCATCATAGCTTCGTCAAAGTTCCTGTATACGTGTCCCTCGCCCTTTTCGCCTGCACGGTCAATAGTGAGGTAATAAGAACCAAGGATCATGTCCTGCGAAGGAACCGTTACAGAACGTCCGTCAGCAGGCTTTAAGAGGTTATTAGCCGAAAGCATGAGGAAGCGTGCTTCTGCCTGCGCTTCTGCCGAAAGCGGTACGTGTATTGGCATCTGGTCGCCGTCGAAGTCAGCGTTGAACGCAGTACATACGAGAGGATGGAGCTTGATTGCACGTCCTTCAACAAGTACGGGCTCGAATGCCTGAATAGAAAGTCTGTGAAGTGTAGGAGCACGGTTGAGAAGTACGGGATGTTCCTTGATAACGTTTTCAAGCGCGTCCCAAACCTCGGGATTAACCTTGTCAACCTTTCTCTTTGCATCCTTTATATTAGTAGCCTTCTGAGTTTCAACGAGTCTCTTCATAACGAACGGCTTGAAAAGCTCAAGCGCCATTTCCTTAGGAAGACCGCACTGATAGATCTTTAGGCTCGGACCAACGACGATAACCGAACGGCCCGAATAGTCAACACGCTTACCGAGAAGGTTCTGACGGAAGCGTCCCTGCTTACCGCGAAGCATTTCCGAAAGGCTCTTGAGCGCTCTGTTGGAGGGGCCTGTTACAGGCTTGCCGTGCTTACCGTTATCAATAAGAGCATCAACTGCTTCCTGAAGCATACGCTTTTCATTACGTACGATTATTTCAGGTGCTCTGAGCTCAATAAGTTTCTTCAGACGGTTGTTACGGTTGATAACTCTTCTGTAAAGATCGTTAAGGTCGCTTGACGCAAAACGTCCGCCGTCGAGCTGTACCATAGGACGGATTTCGGGAGGAAGAACGGGAAGCACGGTGAGTATCATCCATTCAGGCTTGTTTCCCGATACCTTAAAGGCTTCGGCCGCTTCAAGGCGCTTGATAAGACGGCTCTTATTCTGCCCTGTTGCGCTTGATACCTTTTCCTTGAGGTCGTCAACAAGGGCGTTAATGTCGAGCTTTTCAAGAAGCTCACGAATAGCTTCTGCACCCATGCCTACCTTAAAAGTATTTCCGTATTTTTCATAGTTGTTGAGATATTCACGCTCATTGAGTATAGCGTTCTGAGCGAGATCTGTCTCACCGGGATCAATTACGATATAGTTTGCAAAATAAAGTACCTTTTCAAGAAGCTTCGGGGGAATATCAAGAAGGAGACCCATTCTAGATGAGGAGCTTCTGAGATACCAGATATGGGAAACGGGAGCTGCAAGCTCAATACGTCCCATACGCTCGCGGCGAACCTTTTTAGAGGTTACTTCGACATGGCATTTTTCACAAACAATGCCTTTGTGACGAACGCGCTTATATTTTCCGCACTGGCATTCCCAGTCCTTTGTCGGACCGAAAATTTCTTCGCAGAAAAGACCTCCGCGTTCTGCTTTGAGCGTTCTGTAATTTATGGTTTCAGGCTTGGTAACCTCTCCAAAAGACCATTCTCTGATCATTTCGGGAGAAGCTATGCCGATTTTTATAGAATCAAAAACATTACGTTCCATTAAATGATTACGCTCCTTCACCGATTAGTTTTCATCATAACTGTCGTTGAAATCTTCTTCAAACGAGTCATCCTCAAAGCTGCCCATGAGCTCGCTTATTTCGTCCTCGCCGTCTGAATCCTTTGTAACATATCCTGCTACTTCAAAGTCTTCCTCATCCTTGATCGTTTCGCCGATGTCGGCAACGTTGATCATGGAAGGAATATCGTTTGAATCGTCTTCGCCTATTGTTGAAAGCTCAATTTCGTTACCCGCGTGATCGAGAACACGGATATCAAGTGCAAGCGACTGAAGCTCCTTGACGAGAACCTTGAAGGATTCGGGAACACCCGGGGTAGGAATGTTCTGACCCTTTACAATAGCTTCGTATGTCTTTACACGGCCTGTAACGTCGTCACTCTTAACAGTAAGTATCTCCTGAAGAGTGTATGCAGCGCCGTATGCTTCAAGAGCCCATACTTCCATTTCTCCGAAACGCTGTCCGCCAAACTGCGCTTTACCGCCGAGAGGCTGTTGTGTAACGAGAGAGTAAGGACCCGTAGAACGTGCGTGGATCTTGTCGTCAACGAGGTGATGAAGCTTGAGGTAATACATGATACCGACTGTAACAGGGTTGTCAAAAGGTTCACCTGTTCTGCCATCGTAAAGTATCTTCTTACCGTCTATTACCTTAAGACTTCCGTCTGCAAGGTGGGATTTATATTCTGCTGTGTCTTTGGTCACAGAGGGATCAAGACGCTCAAGAGTCTTTTTGCCTGTTTCAGGATCAAAGCCTTCTATAAAGAGTGCCTTACCGTCAACGTTTTCGCCGGGGAGAATATCGCGGTAGTATCCCGCCATTCTCATGCATTCGATAATGTCGCGCTCATTTGCGCCGTCGAATACGGGAGTCATTATCTTCCAGCCAAGCTCTCTTGCCGCGATACCGAGGTGAACTTCAAGCACCTGACCGATGTTCATACGTGAAGGAACGCCCATCGGGTTGAGTACGATGTCAAGAGGCGTACCGTCAGCGAGGAAGGGCATGTCTTCAGGAGGAAGGATGCGCGAAACGACACCCTTGTTACCGTGACGTCCTGCCATTTTGTCACCAACGGAGATCTTACGCTTCTGCGCAACGTAAACACGAACAACTTTGCTGACTCCGGGAGCAAGTTCGTCGCCGTTTTCGCGTGAAAATACCTTTACGTCAACTACGATACCTGATTCGCCGTGAGGAAGTCTGAGCGAATTGTCGCGTACTTCGCGCGTCTTTTCACCGAAAATAGCACGAAGAAGTCTTTCTTCTGGAGTAAGCTCGGTTTCACCCTTAGGAGAAACCTTACCAACGAGAATATCGCCTGCTCTTACCTCTGTACCCTTTCTGATAATACCTTCGGGAGTGAGGTCTTTAAGTGCGTCCTCACCAACGTTCTGTATTTCACGGGTGATTTCTTCCGGCCCGAGCTTTGTATCTCTTGCTTCTTGCGTATATTCTTCAATATGGATAGACGTATAAACGTCATCTCTTACAAGTCTTTCATTGAGAAGAACGGCGTCCTCGTAGTTATAACCTTCCCAGGTCATAAATCCGATAAGAGCATTCTTACCAAGCGAGATTTCGCCGTTTGACGTTGCGGGACCGTCTGCAATAACCTCGCCTGCTTCAATTCTTTCGCCAACGTTTACAATGGGACGTTGGTTAAGGCAGGTACCCTGGTTTGATCTCTTGAATTTGATAAGACGATAAGTGTCCTTCTTGCCTGAATCTGTACGGATGATGATTTCATCAGCACAAACCTTTTCAACAATACCGGCGTTCTTTGCGGTTACAACAACGCCGCTGTCTACGCACGCCTTGTATTCCATACCCGTTGCAACGATAGGAGATTCGTTAACCATAAGCGGCACTGCCTGCTTCTGCATGTTTGAACCCATAAGCGCACGGGAGTTGTCATCGTTTTCAAGGAAGGGAATCATAGCCGTTGCAACAGATACAACCATCTTAGGAGATACGTCCATATAATCGGGAACATCCGCATCAACCTCGAGGATCTCACCGCGGCATCTTGCGGATACGCGGCGGTTTGCAAATTTGTTGTCTTCTGTAAGAGGCTCGTTTGCCTGAGCAACAGTATAGTTGTCTTCTATATCGGCAGTCATATAAACGATTTCGTTTGTAACTGTGCCGGTTTCTTTATCTATTTTACGGTAGGGGGCTTCAATAAAGCCGTACTGTGAAATTCTTGCGTATGTCGAGAGATACGAGATAAGGCCGATGTTAGGTCCTTCAGGAGTCTCGATAGGGCACATTCTTCCGTAGTGAGTATAGTGAACGTCACGCACTTCGAAAGATGCACGGTCACGTGAAAGACCGCCCGGACCGAGAGCAGAAAGACGTCTCTTGTGAGTAAGCTCGGCAAGAGGGTTGTTCTGATCCATAAACTGTGAAAGTGGGTTAGAACCAAAGAATTCGCGTATAGCGGTTACTACCGGTCTGATATTTATAAGTGCCTGAGGAGTGAGCGAATCAGCGTCGTTGATGTTCATGCGCTCCTTAATGTTCTTGTCCATACGTGCAAAACCGATACGTACGTGGTTTTGGAGAAGTTCTCCGACGGAACGCAGACGGCGGTTTCCGAGATGGTCAATATCATCGCATACGTCAATACCGTGTGATAAGCAAATGAGATAGTTGATAGACGAGAAGATATCGTCTCTTGTGATATGCTTGGGAGCAAGCTCAGCTGCCTTTTCGCGAGCCATAGCCTTTATAGCATCAACATCGCCTTCGCATGCTTCTATAATGTCGTTAAGAACGCTGACTCTTACCTTTTCTGCAATGCCGCAGTCCTTGAGATCAAATCCGAGAATGGATTCGGGATATACGGTAAGGTTTGAGAAGATCTTGATCTCTTCTGCATTTTCACCGTCGGGAAGCTTTACGTAAACTTCGTTTACAGCGTTCATTTCGATATTCTGCGCCATATCGTGAGTGATATATTCGCCTGCAGAATAGAGAAGTTCGCCTGTTGTCTGGCTGAATACGTCGCGAGAGAGAGTCTGACCCTCACATCTGTGGCTTATTGCAAGCTTTTTATCAAACTTATAACGTCCGACAGGATAAAGGTCGTACTTTTTGGGATCAAAAAACATGTTGTTTATAAGAGTCTGCGCGCTTTCAACGTTCGGAGGTTCTCCGGGGCGCAGCTTCTTATAAATTTCCTTGAGCGCTTCTTCACCGAGTGAGCCGTTTACACGCTCAGCTTCTGCAGGAATAGTATCCTTTTCAAAAGTAGCTCGGATCTTGGGGTCGCCTCCGAACATCTCGATAATATCAGCGTCGCTTTCAACACCGAGAGCACGGATGAGGACAGTTATCGGAATTTTTCTGTTCTTGTCTATTCTTACGTAGAAAACGTTATTGGCGTCTGTCTCATATTCGAGCCATGCGCCTCTGTACGGAATGACTGTTGCTGTATAAACGGGCTTCTGCGTTTTAGGATCGTTTTCGGTTCCGTAGTATATACCGGGAGAACGAACGATCTGTGAAACGATAACGCGCTCAGCACCGTTGATGATAAATGTTCCGTTGTCGGTCATGAGAGGGAAGTCGCCCATGTAGATAGGAGATTCCTTAACTTCACCGGTGACCTTGTTGGTAAGACGAACGGTTACACGAAGAGGAGCGGCGTAGTTAGCGTCGCGCTCTTTACATTCCTCTACCGGATATTTGGGCGTTTCATCAATAGTGTAGTCAATAAATTCGATTACAAGATTACCCGAATAGTCAACGATAGGAGATACATCGTGAAGAACCTCCGTCAAACCCTCTTCGAGGAACCATCTATAAGATTCTTTTTGCACCTCGATAAGATTCGGCATTTCAAGAGTCTCGCCAATTTTGGAGAAACTCATACGGGTATTTCTGCCGAGTTTTTGCTCGTGGGGCTTGACCATAAATAAAATCACTCCGTTTCAACAAATTTTTGCTTTCATATTTACAAGCGACAGCTTTTGTGCTATTATATAAATAAGGAAATAAACACCGTCGCCGGTTTATTTTCGTTAACTTTTGTTTTATATGTGTCCCGAAAAATAAACATATTTAGCGATTATAATGCAGTATAATATTTTAGCACAGTTAAAGTGACTTGTCAAGAGATATTTTGGAATTTTTAAATGATTTTTCTAAAATATATATAAAAAAGCTGTAAAAGTGATGCATAGTGCAAAAAAAATAAAAAAATGCTAAAAAACACTTGAAATTTCAAATTGTTTGTGATATTATATATGAATGTAATGGCATTTCATAGGAAAAGTGTACCCTATGGGAATCAGATAGCACATAAGGTATGAGGGAGGTGAACGGTTTGCCGAACATTAAGTCAGCTAAGAAGCGTGTACTCGTTACAGCAACTAAAACAATGCAGAACAAGATGTTTAAGACATCGCTCAAGACTGCTTTAAAGAAGTACGACGCAGCAATAGAAGCAGGAGATAAGGCTCTCGCAGCAGAAACGTATAAGGATGCAGTCAAGAAGATTGACAAGGCTGTTGCAAAGAATATCATCCATAAGAATACAGCTGCAAGAAAGAAGAGTAGCTTTGCAAAGAAATTGAACGTACTTGCGTAAGATTTTGAAAAGAAACAAGTCACGGCTATTGCCGTGACTTTTCTTTTTGTTTTAATTGTTTTTATTGACATTTTTTTATAATAGTGTTAAAATGTTAAGAAAGATATTTGAAAGGCTACAAAAAGGTTATGGAAATACAGAAGCTTAAAGAGGCAAAGAGGATTATAATAAAGGTAGGAACGTCAACTCTTACGTATGATAACGGCTTTCTTAATTTAAGAAGGCTTGAAACTCTTGCTCAGGTTGTAAGCGACCTTGTAAACAGCGGGCGCGAAATAGTGCTCGTTAGCTCGGGAGCGCAAAGTGCGGGTGTATCCAAACTTGGGTTGAAACAGCGTCCTGATACCCGCGAGGGCAAGCAGGCAGTAGCAGCTGTGGGTCAGTGCGAGCTTATGAATATGTACGGAAAATTTTTTGCAGAATTCGGCTGTACTGTTGCTCAGGTGCTTCTTAACCGTAACGTATGGGATAACGAAGAACAACGTCACAATGCAGAAAACACGTTTGGCGCACTCTTTAAACTTCACTGTATACCGATCGTAAATGAAAACGACACCGTTTCATACGAGGGTATTGCATTTGGCGGAAACGACATTCTTTCTGCATACGTTGCACTTTTGTGCGGTGCCGACCTTCTTATAAATCTTTCTGATATAAACGGACTTTACACTAAAAATCCGAGAGATTTTGAAGACGCCGCTCTCATACGTTTTGTTGATAAGATAGACGATAGAATTGTATCGTATGCAGGACCGGCTGGTACAGCGCGCGGAACGGGCGGAATGCAGGCAAAGCTTGAAGCCGCAAGAATAGTTACAGATATGGGTATACCGATGCTTATAACAAACGGTAAAGAACCTAAGGTGCTTTACGATATACTGTTTAACGCAGAACTTGACGGTACATACTTTGATGCACAAAGCAAATAAGGAAGATTCTTATGGAAAATATCAGAGAATATCTCACGGATCTTTGCGCAAAGGCTAAAGCGGCGCAGGCAAAGCTTGCACTTGCAAGTGACGAGATGAGGAATAATGCGCTTGAAGCTATTGCAGAAGCGATAGTTGAGAGAGCAGACTGTATAATAGAAGCGAATAGGCGTGATATTGATGAAGCAGAGAAAAACGGCATTTCAAGAGCGATGTGCGACAGACTCATGCTAAACGAGGAGCGTATAGAAAAGCTTGCCGCGTCTGTGCGCAAGCTTAAAGCTATTGATGATCCGCTTAACAAAAGCGAAAGCTGGACTCGTCCTAACGGACTCGTTATAGAGCGCGTCAGCGTTCCGCTCGGAAACGTTGGTGTTATATATGAAGCGCGTCCTAATGTAACAGTTGACGTTGCCGCTATTTGCATAAAAAGCGGTAATGCGGCGATCCTTCGCGGCGGCAAGGAAGCGTATAACACTAACCTCGCGCTCGAAGATGTGCTTCGCGCGGCACTTGAGGATGCAGGGCTTGATAAAGAGCTTGTCAGCCTTGTTCACGACACGTCAAGAGAAGGCTCGAATACACTGATGAGGCTTAACGGATATATTGACGTGCTTATTCCGCGCGGAGGAAAGGGACTGATAAGCGCCGTTGTTGAAAATGCGAGCGTTCCCGTTATTGAAACGGGTGCGGGTAACTGTCACATATATGTTGATAAGGATGCTGATTTTGATAAGGCGCTTAATATACTTGTAAACGCTAAGGTAAGCCGTCCGTCCGTTTGCAACGCGGCAGAAAAGCTTATCGTGCATGCAAGTGTTGCAGAGAAGTTTTTACCTTTAGCGGCACAGGCGCTGGGAAAGCATAACGTAGAGCTTCGCGGAGACGAGCATGCATGTAAGATCATTAGCACGACACCTGCAGGCGAAGACGACCTTACGCGCGAGTATAACGACTATATTATGAGTATATACGTAGTCGACGGTATAAAAGAGGCAATTGAGCATATAAACGCATACAGTACAGGGCATAGCGAGGCGATAATTACAGAAGATGCATCTGCGGCTGAGGAGTTTTTAAATAAAATCAATTCTGCGGCTGTATATCATAACGCGTCAACGAGATTTACAGACGGAGAAGAGTTTGGGTTTGGTGCAGAGATAGGCATATCGACTCAAAAACTCCATGCTCGCGGACCGTTTGCACTCGAAGCCCTTACGAGTATCAAGTATAAAATCCACGGGAACGGACATATAAGGTAAAATCCCCCCCATTTAAAAATGGGGGTGTTTTCAAAGAGGTTGAAATGACACTGAAATTATTTTTTCAGGCTTTAATAAAATTTGTTTGCGGAGTTATTCTTGTCGGGTCACTCTTGTTTGTTCCTGCAGGCACGTTTTACTATACAAGTGCATGGATTCTTATGGGAGTATTGTTTGTTCCGATGTTTATTGCGGGAATAGTAATGATGATAAAAAATCCTGCTTTACTCTCATCAAGACTGAAGGCCGATGAAAAAGAAAAACAGCAGCAGAACGTTATAAAATACAGTGCGGTAATGTTTGTTCTCGGCTTTGTAGCTGCAGGGCTTGATTTCCGCTTTTCGATAACGCGCCTTGACACGTGGATAACGTATGCGGGAGTTGCTGTTTTCATTATAGCATATCTTTTATATGCAGAAGTGCTTGTTGAAAACACGTATCTATCACGTACGATAGAAGTTCAAAACGGCCAAAAGGTTATTGACACGGGATTATACGGCATAGTCCGTCACCCGATGTATACGGCAACGATCTTTCTGTTTATTTCAATGCCGATTATACTCGGATCAGCGCTTTCGCTTTTGATTTTTTGTGCATACCCGTTTATAATAGCCTTGAGGATAAAAAACGAAGAAGGGGTTTTGGAAATAGAGCTTGAAGGATATACGGAATATAAAAAACGTGTTAGATATAAGATGATACCATTCATATATTAAAAAGAAGTTACGGCTTAGTGACAGCCACATAAGGAAGTTTTTTATGGAGTAGTTCCAAAATCAAGGAACTACTCCATTTTCCTTGTTATCCGACTTTATACATCTGTGGATTTTCTTGGATTTTATTTATTATATCCAATATTTCTTTTTCATCAGGAATATCAATCATTCCAACAGCGGTAAAATAAATATCAACCTTCACATGACAATGACCGTCATATTTGTCGTTGTTGTGAACCTCTATTCTTTGTATCAGAGAATTAACTATTGTTGGGGTAAGCTCTCGAAAATCGGTTAGCTCTCTCAAAGTTTTTAACAGAAGTCGCATATCAATATTCTGTTGCTCTGCCTTTTCCAATTCCTGTTCACTTTTGGATATTGTTTCGATAAGCTCCCTTTGTTCATTCTCATACATAGAAGCCATACGGGAATA